>JAHEYP010000011.1:7521-93032 GCA_023251535.1 Bacteroidota bacterium | reverse complement strand
ACGAGTATAAATAATCCTGCAACGGAGTAGAAGCCTGTAAAATAAAATCGAGCAGGAGCGATATTGCCCAACAATGCATAAGCTGTAGTCACTACTGCAGCGAGAAGAAGTAATTTGAAGAGAAAGGATTTCACGAGTGCGAATTTAGGGAATATATGAGGATCTCTAAATGATAGGAGGGTAGAAGTAGAATATTATTGAAATAAAATCGGACAAGAAATTTACAAGCGAACGATTCACGAGTGTGAAGGAATTAAGATAAAAAAGAAAACCCCGTTTAAGAACGAGGTTTTTTCGGTAAGAAATCTTTTATGAAGTAGTACACCGCAGCGAAGGCCGAAAACATTGCCAGTAAAAGGGTGAAGAGCGGAAATTTCATCTTCAACCAGGCATCGGCTTTAATTCCCAACCATGTAAGAATAAAAATGGTAGCACCCATTTGAATTCCCATAGAGGAATAGCGGATCCAGTTATTAAGCGGTTTTTTCTGCGAGCTTTTGGGCTGGTCGGTCGGCATTTTTGATATCCTTAATTACAGGACCCATACTGCAGTTCCCGGTAAATGAAGCACCTACTTCCACCACCAACTTTCCGGTTTGGATATCGCCGTTGATGCGAGCTTGCGATTTCATGAATAGCATTTCAGCAACAGTTGTCTTTCCGAGGATGGCTCCGCTGATGTCTGCATTTTGGCAAAACACATCACCTTCGATCACTCCAGTAGATCCAACTACCACTTTAGCCTTGGAAGTAACTGATCCTTTGATAGTTCCATCAACACGGATGTCGCCGTTTGACTTGATTTCACCTTCAATAACGGTACCTGCACCAATAATATTAATGCTACCGTTTCCATTGGCATCTGCCGGACGGGTAATTACCCCTTTATTCTTAAGTTGCTGGAACATATGCAATTAGGATTGTAAATAGATTCTGAACCAACAAAAATAAGAAAATCGGTTAAATTATCAACAATCTGTTGTTGAAATGACGAAATACCCCAAAAAGGCCAATTGGGGTTCAGAAAGCTCTTGGGGCTCAAAAATGCGTCCTAAAGCCAATAATTAGGTCGGGAACTCCAAAACCGGTGAAAAGACGATTGTATTTTTTGAAGAAAAGATTGATTTCATCGTTTTTGCATATCCTGCCAAACCGCAGGGTTTTTATTTGAAATACGCACAACAAATGACAATCGTCATATAAAGTATGTGCGGTACGAAGCGAAAAGGAGTTTTTTTTATTAGCGAAGAGCAAAACCAATTTTAAAAATTAGTTAACGAATTATTTTTTGCTGCAGCATTCGTTTTTTGTATTTATTAGGAGGAGAAGGTTAAATGGAATGATAGTAAAAAACTTTAACGCTAAGACGAATTAGTGATGATTGAAAATTGGATTTCTTAATGATACAAAATTATCACTGCTTTTTCGCAGTTTAAGTAAAGACATTAGTCATAAATACGAGAGAGTTTAAGGTTCGTCTCAATTTTTGGTATCATGACTAATGTCACGGGCTTTTAAATTTTAGTCATAAAAAAAAGATAAACGAATAATGAGATTTGTTCCGCAATAAAAGATAGTTCATTTAACCTTTTAACCTTAAAAAATAAATATCATGAGTACAATTTCAAAAAAGAGCAGTTTGGTGTTAGCATTAACATCATTTGCACTATTAGGTATCAGTGTATTGTTTTCACAATGCAAGAAAGATACAGAAACAATTATTGAAACGGTATATGTAGATCCTAACGATACTGGGGTTTTCGTACCGGGAACAGCAGATATCGATACTGCTTGGGTATTCGATAAAACACATGCGAATGTTAACTGGCAGTCGAGATATTATGATTTCTCTTCTACTATGCTTACAGGTCGTTTCAACAACTTTAACTTCAATCCTAAGTTCAAATTCAAAGAAACAGATTTAGCGAATGCTAACATCGATTTCTGGGTACAAATGTCAACTTACAATACAGGTGAACCAGGACGTGATGGTTACGGGAAATGTGGTTTAAACTATGTAGGAATTGTTTTCCTAGATTCAAACAAAACTGTTGTTGATCCTCTTTGCGATACAGCTAAATTCCATTGCAACTCAATCACTGTTGATCCGCATGATGGATATATTATGCATGGAACATTAACATTCAATCGTTATCGTCCGGCTAGTGGATTTGCTGATGGAACTCCTATCACAAAAAATATGGATGTGAATTTAAGCTACAACGGAATGCGTGATTTCGATTCTAACAAAGACGGTGTTATGGATAAATACAGAACTGGTTTAACTGCTACATTCAAATTCAATCGTTCTGACTTCATGGATATCAATGCAACTGTTCCTTACTGGCCAGTTCCAAAAGCATCAGAAGCGATTACTAACACAACAACTGCAGCAAACAACAAAACTTACGGTGCATGGTCAACTTCTACAGCTGACGAAATGGAAATCGTAGTGAATGCTGTATTCTACAAAAACCACTAAGAGATTCATTAATATTTGATCTTAAGAGATAAGATCGGGCAGTACCATTAATAAAAAAAAGATTCCTGTTAGTTTACATGTTTTACGTTATGAAAAGGATTTCTCAAAAATTGCAGGCACTATTAGTAATAGGAATATTATTTTTCGCATCATCATGTGAGCAAGATTATTTCTATGAAGTTCCGCCTCCAAAGGTTGCACAGCAATCAACTACTTTAATTGCAACGCATGTCACAACGGCTCCCAATACATTCAGTTCATCGTTTTGGAAAACCGCCGATTATTTAAAAGTGAGTGCAACGAATATGAATGTGCAACAGTTGTTTGGTGATGGCTTGTTAAACATGACAGGTACCTATTCAGGAATAACATCGTTTAATAATGGTACTGCCCCCGATCTTACTTTAAAGGCAGCTTACGATTCTAGTAATTTATACATTCTTGCAGAGTGGACCGATGACGATGTTGATGCATCTCATTCCACTTGGTTATGGAATGGACCTGTTGATCCTAGGAAAGCAGATCCTACAGCAGGTTGGACATCTCAACGCAATTGCGATAAAATAGCTTTCGCTTTCGATATCGCAAATTCAACTAGTCCTGCAGGTAATTTCTCAAATGTTGGTTGTGCAGCATCTTGTCACAACAACGGAACAAAATATACCATGCATCCTCAATCAGGTAAAACTGATATTTGGAACTGGACAGTTGCAAGATCAAATCCGATGGGATATTCAGAAGATTATGTAGCTGATGCCGATAGCTTCTATACAGATGCAGGTACACCAGTATTTAGTCGCAATAGTGCAGGAGCAACTGATCGTTCAGGCCCTGCTTATGAATGGGATGGTACTTCACAAAATATTACCTTGCCAAATGGCGGAAGTGCAATCCTTGATCCTGCTTATTACATTAAAAACAAAACTCCATTTACAGGAAGTATAGAAAGAGGTGATTCACTTTATCACTCTGTTGCGCCTCCAGGAGATTGTACTTATTGCCATGGCGAAAAAGGCGAAGGCGGTTCAGCAGCAGGAATTAATTATTTATCACAAAATAAAAAATCAAGAGCAGCATTAATTTCAGGAATGGATAACGTTCCCGATATGGTTACTTATTGGGCTCCATTAAGTGCTGCCGACAAAAACGACTTAGTTGCATATTTAAGAGCGCTTTCAGGTGTTCCGGGATATACACTTAATACTCCGACAGGAAGTAGTGCCGATGTTGTTACACTTAGCAACATAACGCCAATTAATCTTGTAAACTCTTATTTGCCTTCAACCAATAAACATACAAAATATCAAATCTTAATTATTCGCAAATTGAAAACGAATAATTCAGATGATATTCAATTTGATTTATCTGCATCGAAACAATACAAATTTGGTGTTGCTTTAATGGATAATGATGGTGTGAACCATATCGGATCAGCAATTGAAACTTTGACATTTAAATGATCATGAGAACGTTACTAAAATATTTACCGGCTACTTTATTTGCAGCATTGCTATTCAGCAGCTGTGAAAAAGCTTATCTCACTCCGAAGAAAGTGGAAATTACTACTCCTGTTAGTTTCACCAATGATATAGTTCCAATTCTAAGTGAAGATTGTGCTACTGCTAATTGCCACGTAGGTGGAGGGCCTCCTCCAAATTTATCGGCCGAAAAAGCATATGATAATTTAACCGGACTAGGTTATGTTGATACATCAAATGCCGAAGGAAGTTTACTCTATAAACGTATTATAGCTACAGCTAACCCAATGCCGCCGAGTGGAAAACTTACCCCTGAAGAAAAAGGATATATTCTAGCTTGGATAAAACAAGGAGCACAAAACAACTAATAATTAATGACCATGAAAAAGATCACTTCATACATCACCCATTATTCTGTCCTTTTATTAATGCTGTTGCCTGCTGTTTCAGTTGCGCAAGATGAGCCTGCTGCTCCTGTTAAAAAGGAATTCGTAAGAAACACTTTCGAATATGGTATCGTAATTAATAATCCAACAATCGAAGCACCAAGAAAGAAATCTCTTGATTTTGTGATTCAACATCGCTTCGGAAAAATTAAAGATGAAAAAGATTTATTCGGTTTATATGCTTCTGCAAATATTCGAATGGGATTAGGTTACGGAATTACCGATCGACTTTCAATAGGTGTTGGTGCTACTAAACGTAATATGACTTACGATTTCGAAGCAAAATATGCAATCCTTCGCCAAACAAAAGGTAGTGGCTGTCCGGTATCTGTTACGTATCTAGGAAGTATTTCAAAGAGCTCTACAGCTAATGATAACTTCTTAAACTCCGATGGAGAATACAAACCTGCATACAAATACACATATTTTCATGAGTTGATGATTGCTCGTAAAATCACCAGCAAATTATCATTACAAGTAGCAGGAACTTATTCTCATTTTAACATCATCGATTCTATTTATCAGCAACATGATTTTATTGGAGCATCAATGGTGGGAAGATATAAATTTAGTCCGCAGTCATCAATTATCGTTGACTTTGATTATTTAGTTAACGCTCCTGATGTAGATGATGCTATTAAAGCAAAACCAAATTTGAGTATCGGTTATGAAGTGTCAACAGGTAGTCACCAGTTCCAAATCTTTTTCTCTACTGCCGATGCAATTCTTGAACACGATAATGTAGTGTTTAATACAAACGATTTCACAAAACGTGAATTCCTAATTGGATTTAATATTTCCAGAAATTGGGGATTCTGATTTTTCGAATACAAACAACGAACAAATCAGTTAAAAAAATTTAGTACACAAACCGTATTGATTATGGAAAGTGAAAATGAAAACAATGGAAGGAGGAAGTTCTTAAAATTCGGCTTATTAGCTGGAGGAGCAACCATCGCTTCCATTGGCATCCAAAAAAACCTGCTGAGTGAAGAAAAGCCTCTGACAGGAAAAAAAGTTAAAGTTCTTACAGCCGATGGTCATTTAGTAGAAGTTGATAGTTCACATGTTGAACATCATGCATCTAATGACCCTTACACAGCAGAAGAAATTCGCAAAGGTGTAGAAGGAAGAAAGTTTATCAGAGTAATCGATCTTTCTCGTTGTGCAAATGAACGTAAATGCGTTGAAGGTTGCCAAAAGGCACATAAAATCTTAGCGCCTGTTGAATATTTAAAAGTTAAGCGTATGCAAGACTCAGAGTTGACATCCCCTTATTGGATGCCAACTATGTGTTTTCATTGCGATAACCCTCCTTGTACGAAGGTTTGTCCTGTAGACGCTACTTTTAAAAGAACCGATGGTATTGTGGCTATCGACAATGATCGTTGTATAGGATGTAAATTCTGTATGGCGGCTTGTCCTTATTCAGCACGTACTTTCAACTTTGGTCGCCCTGAACAAAAGAAATTCACTGAGGCGAACAAAGACAGTATTCCCGATAACTATTGCAGAACATCATACGCACAGGAAGGTACTGTTGCGAAATGCGATTTCTGTACAAGTCGTTGCGAACAAGGTTTATTACCTGCATGTGTGGTTGAGTGTCCGAACGGAGCTATTTTCCATGGCGATGAATTAGAAGACACTGTTACTAACGGCGAAGATACTTTCAGATTAACCGAACTATTAAGAAGCAGAGCAGGATATCGCCTATTCGAAGAGTTAGGAACAAAACCTAGAGTTTATTATTTGCCTCCTGTTAAACGCCAATTCCCATTCGAAGAAGCAACTGAAGCACACAATACGCAAGAATAATACTCATTGTTATGAAAGATCCTAGAATATTATCTGAGAAAACAACGTATGAAACGTTTACTCAGGAAGAGTATATGGAAATGAAGAGTGACTTACTTCGCCCGGTACAAACAATCGGTAAATGGGGTAAAATCTGGATTGCCTTTTTAATAATGGTTTGCATTGCAGGTGTTGTTGCGTATTATATCCAAGAAACCAGAAGTAAATATGTAACTGTTTCCCTTCGTGATTATACAATGTGGGGAGTTTATATTTCTAACTTCGTATTTTTTGTTGCCTTAAGCTTAATCGGTGTATTGATGTCGGCTGTACTAAAACTTACACACTTTGAATGGTATCGACCTTTATCTCGTATCGCAGAAATTATTGCAGTGTCTGCAATTATGCTTGCCGGTGTGAGTATCGTTGCTGCCATGGGTCGCCCTGATCGTTTACACTATCTGTTTTTACATGGAAGGATTCAATCTCCGATTGTTTGGGATATCATTGTAATATTAACGTACATAACAGCAAGTTTGATTCTGTTGTTTATTCCGTTGATTCCTTCGCTTTCTACTTGCAGTAATCACTTACATAATAAGCCGAAATGGCAAATGAGGATGTACGAATTTTTATCGCTAGGATGGGAAGGCACTCCTGAACAATGGAAAGTGTTGAAGAAATGCATTAAGATTTTAACTGTGTTGGTTATTCCTTTAGGAGTTTCAATTCACACTGTTACTGCTTGGTTATTTGCAACCACATTACGTTCAGAGTGGGATAGTACAAACTTCGGAGCTTACTTCGTTTCAGGTGCATTCTTACTTGGAGTTGCTGCTATGATTGTTGCCGTGTTTGTATTCCGTAAAGCATATAAACTAGAAAATTATCTAACACCTATGCATTTCGATAAACTCGGACAAGCCCTGGTATTGATGTCATGTATTTACATTTACTTTAATGTGAACGAATATTTAGTTCCTGCTTATAAAATGTCAGGATTGCATGCCAATCACTTGTTAAGTGTATTTATTGGCAAAGATGCTCCACTATATTGGTCAGTAGTATTCTTCGGAATGTTTGTGCCAGCTATTCTACCGTTATTTAAAGCAATGCGTAAACCTGTTCCATTAACAGTAATCGCAGTTGTTGTTGTTATTGCTGCTTGGTTCAAACGCTATTTGATTGTAATTCCTGGATTAGCGCATCCATATATGCCAATTCAAGATGTGCCTAAATCTTGGATGCACTATAGTCCTAGTCTTGTAGAAATGACTATCGTATCTGCAACATTCGCAGCAATGATGTTAATAGTTACAATCTTCTCACGTTTCTTCCCAATTATTTCTGTTTGGGAAGTTGCTGAAGGTAAACTAGAAGGAAAAGATGAAATTATTAATTACAAATAACAGCGTTATGAAAAAGAGCTATAAAATAATAATATTCGCCCTTCTTGTTGCTTTTTCAAAGATAGCTTCAGCACAAGATTATGAAGCTTCGCTGAAGATTGACTATACAACAGAAGATTCAGTAAAATACTGTGTTGTTCATGCAACTTCATCTGACACTTCGATATCTGGAGTGGAAGTTAAACTTTACGTGAAGCGATTGTTTTCTTTACTCCCAATAGGTGATGGAGTTAGTACAGATGAAGAAGGAAATGCGAAGTTTGAATTTCCTGGTGATATCCCTGCCGATTTAAATGGAAAAATTGAAGTTATTGCGAAAGTTGAAGATGATGAGAACTATGGTAGTGCAGAAGTACATTCTGAATCTAATTGGTGTGTACCTCGCAAGCAAGTTGCAGAATTAGAGAGATCTTTATCAGGATCACGCGAAAATGCCCCAATCTATTTTATTGTGGTATCAAATTTGCTTCTCTTTGGAATCTGGGGCACAATCATCTATGTAGTACTTCAATTATTTAAAATCAGAAAAACTAGCAAGCATCTTGCTAAGCACAAATAATCTCTTAAAAACAAAAATTATGAATTTCACAATGAAAACAATTGGTAGCATGTTATCAGCATCTGCATTAGCAGTTGTATTGATGTTAGCAGCAGGTACTGCAAACGCTCAAGAAAAACCTAAAGGAAAACCTTGGCCAGCACCTGACAATGCTGTGAAAATGAAAAATCCTGTAAAAGCTGACGACGCAAGCGTAGCTGAAGGAAAAGAATTATGGGCTCAACATTGCAAATCTTGCCATGGAGCTAAAGGTAAAGGTGACGGAACTAAAGCAGAGAAAATTGATATCAGCTGCGGTGATTTCACTTCTGCTGAATTTGCAAAAGCTAGCGATGGCGAATTATATTGGAAAACTACTGAAGGAAGAAAACCAATGCCATCTTTCAAAGAAAAACTTAGCGATAACGAACGTTGGGCAATTGTTAACTACGTACGTACTTTAAAAGGTAAATAATCTTTTATTACAGTTTAAAGAATCTCGTATAATGTTCGCATTATGCGAGATTCTTTTTTTTAAATACATTTGTCGGAACATTAAATTACTATGCGCACTTATTTAAAATTTACTTTCTTTTGGGCTGCTATATCAATGTTTGCCGTTTCTTCTTGCAATTCCGTTAAAAAAGATGAAGTTGCCGGAGCCGTTATTAAGGGTAATATTAAAAATGCTCCCGATAGCTTTGTTTATTACAAATCGTACAAAGATTCAGTGGATCTATTTTTGGGAATAAAATCTACCTTGGATTCGGTTCGAATTGATGGAAACGGAAATTTTGAACTTCATCCTAAAGTTGATTCAGCGAGTGTTTTTACCTTGGTATGCGGTAATAGAGATCTCATTTCAAACGCTCTGTTAACTGAAAACGGACATCTTGATATTACATTTACAGGTAAGGAATTTAGTCCAGTTATATTATCGAAGAATGAAATATCGGATTATAATACTTTCCTCTTGAAATTAATCTACGAGTTCTATAAGAAGCCCGATATTAAACAAGAGTATTATATTGCTTCTAATTATATGGATGCTATGCCTTATGCCGAATATAATGGCAAAAGGATGGATGCTATGCTTGATTTTTACGCTAAGAATTGGGGAAACCGAAGCGAAAATCAGTTGTATTATGATTATGCAGTTTATACAGTTAAGTATGAATGTGCTGCCGATCGCTTAATGTTTTTATGGAAACATAGAATGAAAAATTTACCTATTGATCCAGATTCAACTTACTTCAACTATACTGACAAAAAATTCTTGAATAATCCTCAGGCATATATTTCTCCTTCTTATATCCGATTTATTAATCTGTATCTGAAAGATAAATATGAAACGTTGGCAGTTGCTGGAAAAGTTGTTCCTGGGGCTGAAAAATTTGCAGCTGTTCCTCCAGTACAAAAATATATGCTCGCCAGTTCGTTGTTCGAAAAACCGGTGCTAAATGCAGTGCTCACAAATCTTTTATTGTCTGATTTGAAAGATGTAGATAATAAAGAACTTTCTTCTTCTCCTTCGAGTAGAAATCTCGATTCTCTTGAGCTTAATTTTAAGACTAAATACAATTTGAACTAAAAGAATGAACGCCGCTACATTTACCAAAATAACTAGGTCGATTATTTATGTCGACGATGCCGTTTATTTGGGATTGATGTGTTTAATTCCAATTCTATTTATCATTACGCTTATTAAAGGTAAAGAAGCGCTATCCGATTTTACTGAAGTTAGTTTGCGTTTAGTTCGCTTGGCTTGTCTTGTGTTTTTTGCAATCGTTATTGCTAATATTTCATTTGCGCGATGGAATAACAATGAATCAGAGCGTGATTTTATTATTGCTTTTATCAATGGTCCTCATTGGTACCAAATAGTTATTCCGTTTGTCAATTATGGAATATTGCCTTTGTTGTTGTTTATTCCTGCGCTAAAGCGAAATCTCTATGTAGGGCTAGGAATTGCTTTATTTTGGATTATATCTATCCAATGGCTCAATTACCAGGCAAACATATTTAATAATCACCCTGGATTTGAGCAAAATCTAAATTGGGCAGAGTACGGAACAAAGATTTCTTTATTCCTAGGAATATATGTTCTTTACCTCGTGATTTATTTAAATAGAAAACAACGCACCTAGTCTTTAAAGCGGATTAGCATAGTTAGGATTATTCATAAAGGTTGAGTCGGTAAGTGCCTTAAGGAATAACACTAAGTTAGCTTTTTGTGTAGGTGTTAGATTTAATCCGTAGATTTTCGCAGGCTTCGTCATAATCGGATCAATATTCGGTGAATTCCATTGCACTCCTGAATTATAAAATTCTACTACATCTTCTAACGTCTGGAATCTACCATCGTGCATATACGGTGCTGTCAATTCAATATTTCTTAGCGATGGAATGCTGTATTTACCAATATCAGTTGGATTGCCTGTGACTAAATATCTTCCTTGATTAGTTCCTTGAGGAGAAAGTTCAAGTCCGTTGTTGCTGTAAATATTACTTGTCATTAACGGATATCCATGACAATGGAAACAATCACCCGTTTCAGTTGTGAACGTTACATATCCATCCCATTCTTGTGGAGTGAAAGTAGCTTCATGTCGCATTACTCGATCTAATTTTGTGTCTGATGAAACCATTGTTCTCAAGAACTGAGTTATAGCTAATGAGATTTTAACTTGTAAATCGTGGTGTGATAATGAAGCTACATCATCAATATTGAAGGCTTGTTTAAATAATGTAGGATATAATGCATGTGACTTAAACTTTGTAACAAGTAAAGCCATATCGGTATTAAAGATTGTCGGACTAAAATCACCCATCGGTAAGTGATTTAAGATCGGTTCTGAGCCGGTCCAGTTATAATCGGGATTCCATGCTAAATTAACATGAGGAGGCACGCTGATTTTTTCTCCGCTAGGAGCAGTATAGATGCCCGTAGAGAACGATTTGCTAGGTTCGTGACATGCAGTGCATGATAATCCGTTCGTCGATAATATAGGGTCGTAATAGAGCATTCTTCCTAATCGTACTCCTTCAACAGTTAAAGGATTTTCATTTGATAGATAGGGTGGTGGGAAATGGTCAGGTACGGTTAGTTCGTATGCGGTAGGAGTATATGGTGTCGACTCAACTGTATCTTTTTTACAAGAGTACATTGTCAATACTACAAGAACGGCGGATAAATAAATAATATTTTTCATGATCTTAGAAGCTAAATACATCTTGTCCGTTTTGGGTTATTTTATTCATGGCCGTAGAATCTCCCATAATATAATTGCCATCCGTATTAAAATTAAACGTGTTTGGATTCTTTAACCATTCACTAATATTCATGGTCATGTTTAATTGTAATGCGCTGCTTGATGTTACTGTAATATTCTTGGATATGGAAATTGGAATAATGCATGCATTAGTGCCTAGATGCATTGCATAACCATAGTCATTTCCAGCGTCTTTGTAATAGCCTTCAAATTTCAAGAAATGATATCCACCGCCCATTAAGAGTGGCCAAAGCATATTTGTATTTTCTGTCGTTATTGGAAGAGAATCCCAATAATTCATAGAAGAATCCACACCGATTTTGAATTTGATTCCGATATAATTACCTGCTGGTATATTTGAAGCTGTTATTGTTGATGTAGTAGCATCGAATGCATCAAAGTAATGATTACTTGCAACAACGATTTCACTATTATCAGGTTTTATCAATTTAATTGATGTCAGATAATATTGAAACCTGTTTATACTATAGTTTAATCCTGCAGCCGATGTATAAAGGAAACTGTCGATGTAGAGGGGTTTATTATCGATTGTATAGTTAATGGATAATTTCAATCCTGATTCAGTAGCCGGTGTTATAGGAGTTGTATCATCGTCTTTTTTGCAAGATGATATTGTTATTGCAGCCAATAAAAAAATCATCAATAGTTTCTTCCCATTCATTATAAAATAGCGTTTAGCAGTAAAGTCATTTAGCGACAATTACAGACTAAAATTAGGAATAGAGATAGCCTCAAAAAATGACTCTTGTCACGCTAAATAGATTAGTGATGAAAGTCAAATAATGCTTGTTTAAACGAACAATAAATAAATTTAACGAATTTCAATTGGGATTGCGGACTCGATATGTTCATAGTCGCAAAATTCACGTACAGGGTTTTCGAGATTGCCAATAGTAATTACATTACTGACAAATTCTTGCAAAAAGTATTTCCCTTTATAATTTGCATTGACAAGTTCTTCCGACATTGCTTTTATATCGTTCGTTGATAATAGATCGGAATGGACTGTGGTTCGCACTTCAAAAGGAATCGATGACGACATAAGCAAATGAAGAGATTCATGAAATTGCGAATTAAAATTCGACTTAGTTATTGAATCAAACTTCGCTTCAGGAGCTTTGAAATCGATCGAAACAAAATCGATCAACTTATTTTCGATCAAAATTTGAAGCATTTCTGGATTAGATCCATTGGTATCGATTTTTACCAACATTCCAAAAGCTTTAATTTGGCGGATGAATTCAACGATGGATTTATGAAGGGTACATTCGCCTCCGCTTAAGACAACTCCATCTAATAAATTCACCCGCTTCCTTAAAAAATCTAATACATCATCATAGCTCAGTTTTCCTTTGCCGTTAACGATGTCGGGATTATAACAATAACTGCAACGCATATTACATCCCGAAAACCAAACAATGCAAGCGGTTTTATCGGGGAAGTCGATAAGCGTAAACGGTGTTATGCTATAAACTGGCTTAACAACATTTGTTTTCGTTGAAATGAGTTCGTTGTTTGTGTTCACCTTTCTTGCCGATGTTAAAACTTTCTACGGGACGGTGATAGCCCATCACTCGTGTAAATACTAAACACTTAGTACGTTTTTCATTGTGCTGTTGCAGTAACTGCTGATGGTTGTTCATAGTGATGATTGTTTAGTTTGAGTTCTTCAATTAAGTGGCTGTCGCATTTCGGACAGTATTCATGTTCGCCAGTTAAATATCCGTGTGTAGGACAAATACTAAATACAGGCGTTATTGTAATATAAGGTAAACTGAAATTAGAGAGCACTTTGCGAATTAAGTTACGACAAGCTTCTGGTGTACTCAGTTTTTCCCTCATGTAAAGATGAAGCACCGTTCCTCCAGTGTATTTTGTTTGTAGTTCATTTTGCAAGAGTAATGCTTCAAATGGATCGTCGGTATGATCGACCGGAATTTGGGAACTGTTGGTGTAATAAATATTTTCTTCGCAACCGGCTTGGATAATATCTGGGAAACGTTTTTTGTCTTCTTTAGCAAAACGATAGGTAGTACCTTCAGCAGGAGTAGCCTCGAGATTATAAAGATTTCCTGTTGCCTCTTGGAATTCTTGCATTTTAGTTCGGATATGATCTAAAACTTTAGACGCAAACATTATTCCAGAGTCTGTTGTAATATTATCTTTCTCATTCGTGAAATTTAAAATCATTTCATTGATTCCATTTACACCAATTGTAGAGAAGTGGTTCCTGAAATGCGGTAAATATCTTTTAGTGTAAGGATATAATCCTCTGTCATACATCTCTTGTATAAATACTCTTTTTTTCTCTAGTGTAGATTTCGCTATTTCCAATAAGTAATCTAATCGTTTGTAAAGTTCTTCAATATTTCCTTTATACAGATAACCTAATCGCGCCATGTTAATCGTAACTACACCGATACTTCCTGTCATTTCAGCACTGCCGAAGAGTCCGTTGCCACGTTTGAGTAATTCTCTTAAATCGAGTTGCAAGCGGCAACACATACTTCTTACCGCATTGGGTTTATAGGCATTTTCATTTTCTACTCTATTACCATGTTCGTCGATTTTATATTGACTGCCGATAAAATTCTGGAAGTATGACGAACCGATTTTAGCAGTATTCTCAAATAGCAAATCAGTGTTCTCTCCGTACCAATCGAAATCTTCTGTAATGTTTACTGTTGGGATTGGGAAGGTAAAAGGTTGTCCGTTAGAATCTCCTTCCGTCATTACCGTATAATACGCTTTATTGATGAGATTCATTTCTTTTTGGAAATGCTCATAGCGCATATCAATTAACTGGTCAGCTCCTCTTTCGTGCGCTTTTTCAAGAAGTTGTTCGCTTTGAATATTGCTAAAAAGGTGATTATTCTTTTTCGTAGGAATTTGTTCTTTTAAATCGGCAGGAACTACCCAGTCGAGAGTAATATTGGTAAAAGGAGACTGTCCCCAGCGTGCAGGAACGTTTAAGTTATACACGAAACTTCTGATAGCCTTTAATACTTCACTATAGCTCAATTGATCTTTAAAGACATAAGGAGCGAGATAAGTATCGAAAGAACTGAAAGCCTGAGCTCCGGCCCATTCACTTTGTAAAATGCCTAAGAAGTTCGCCATTTGTCCTAAGGCTTCACGGAAGTGAGAAGGAGGTTTGCTTTCTACGCGACCGCGGATGCCATTAAAACCATCATTTAACAAAACACGTAAACTCCAACCAGCGCAATATCCGGTGAGGCAATCAAGATCATGAATATGTACATCACCATTACGATGAGTATAACCTTCTTCTTTAGTATAAACTTTATCGAGCCAATAATTTGCAATTATTTTGCCGGCTACATTATTTACTAAACCCGCATTTGAATAACTAGTATTAGCATTCGCATTGATACGCCAATCGGTTTGTTCGATATACTCTTCTATAGTTTGAGTACTATTTACATAGGTTGTATCTGCTTGAATTCCCTCAGATGTTTCACGTTGTAATTTACGTGTATGACGATAGATCATAAATGACCGCATCACTTCGAAGTAATTTCTAGCGAACAATTCTTTTTCTATCAAATCTTGAATTTCCTCAACACTCCAAGTAGTTTTAGGTGCAAGCTTTTCAATGACATTTAAAAAGATATTATTGTCATATTCAACATTGACACTGGTGAATCCTTTTTGAATTGCATCACTAATTTTAAACAGAGAAAGTGGTTTGTATTCTCCGTTTCTTTTAATCACGTATTTTTCCATAGCACTACTACTTGTAATTAGGTTTAAAAATGGTTGTTGAAGATTGGTTATTGATCAATCGAGTTTAAGGAAACTCTTACCGTCATTCATTTTATTAGTTAGTTCGTCGAGCGTAGTATTGTTTAACATACTCAACAAATCTTTCTTTACATGCTTAAATTTATGGTGGACCGGGCAAGGATCTTTAGCAGAACATTTCTTCAATCCCAATACACACATATCTCTGTATTCGCCTCCATCGATGGCGAAAACAATATGCATTAATTTTATTCGCTTCAGCTTTTTTTTATCGACGGCAAAGCCTCCGTTGGCACCCTTTGTCGATATAAGGATATTATGTTTAACTAATTGTTGTAATATTTTCGCTGTGAATGCCTCGGGAGATCCTATTTGTTCTGAAATATCTTTTAAGCTGGTTCTTTTATTGTTCTTAGTTTGTTGCGCAATGTAAATTACAGCTCTGGTTCCGTACTCACATGTTTTGGAAAATATCATGACTGAAGATTGTATTTCAAATTTAATTTCAATTCAATTAATCGGATAAACACGTCCGAATTAGTTATAAACAAGCTGCTGTAAATCAATAATTGCCGAATGGCTAATGGATTTATACAATGCTGACTTTGGTCATAATAATTTGGAGGAATTATGGTTATACTTGCAGTATCGTGTGTCCTATTCTAAAAATATTTGTTGATACATCGAATTTGTTTCACGGCCTTCGTTTGGCGTAGAAAAATTCTTTTTTAAAGTCGATTTAATGCACGAAAATGGTTTGATTGGACTGTTTGTTTTGTTTGGTCTATTTCTAATAAAATTTATGCTGCTAATATTTCTTCAAGCTTCAAATTATTTTTCAATAGTAGTTTCAAGACCGCGTAGAATAATTAGAAAAACTAAATGATAAAATGTTAAAACCCGAATCAAATTAATTATTTTGATTCGGGTTTTGATTTCTAAAACTCTTTTAAATTTAATTTTAATCGTAGTTTTTTACTAAATGTCTTGAGATTATTTTTAAAGTCATTGCGGCTAATGCGAATGATAATACAAGACCTGATAAGAATAGTGATACGAAATAAGGATACAAACTATTCATCATTTCCGAAAATGGAACATGGTTGGGTTTTAATTGCCAAATTCCTTTTTCAATTCCGGAAGCCAATAATGACGACCAAAATACAAACAGACTAATTTGAATGGTCCAGAAAATGGCATTAAAGCTATTGAATTTGGCTGCTTTATTTTCAATATTTATCTTAAAGAATTCAAAGCAAGCAGCCATTAAGATCATGCTATTGATTCCAATAGTAGTGCCCATTGAATGTGCAACAGTGATATGTGTTCCATGGGTAAATACATTTATTGCCGGGATCGACATTAATATGGCTTGACCGAGATTTAGAAATACCCATATTTCACTAGCTAATAAAAATCGGTAACTATAATAACTGTAGTTTTTCGGTATTTCATCAACACTTTTCTTCCACATTGCTATTATGCGTATAAAGAAGATCCACTCTGTCATGCTAACAGCATAACCAATATAACGGATATAATGTTCGGTCGGCAATGTATAGATATGATGACTCCAATTGAACATTAAGTTAAACAAACCTAAAAAGAACATTGCGAAGGCAAGTTTACTGTGACCTACATTCGACTTCTTCTGTATTTTATCCATCAAGTAAAAAGAAGTTCCGTAAAGTAATTGGTTCCATGCTCCAACGAGTGATCCATTAACTTTCCATTGAATCGTCATGTCGGTAATTACATGTCCGCGGAAATAAGGAATTAACCATAAGTAGTTTTCTAAGAATGTGAACATAAAAAACACTATTCCTGTTAACCACATCCAAATATATACCGGCCAATTACGTAAATGGCGAGCACTTTTAATGAAGTTATAGATAAATATTATCCATGCAATTACAATTGGTAAAGCCCATACAGGATTAAATTCCCAATATTCTCTACCACCAAATTGATGAGTTAAGTAGGAATAAAAAATACCGGCGATCGCCAACAACCATAATAGCCATTGTATTTTTACCGATATGTTTTCTTTTTCGGAGAGGACAAATTCACTTAATCCGCAATATACACAACCTGTTGCTCCAAGTATAATCCAAAATACCACACCAGAAACATGCATAGGTCGCAAGGCAGTAAATCCGGGATAAGCTTTTAAGAAATCGAGGTTTAAATAATTGTAAGCTGATAACAATCCAAAAGTTAATGCAAGCAGCAAAATAAAAAGTGCTGTTAGTAAAAATGTTTTACCGATTGATAGATAGCTGTTCATTATTTTTCTTCAATCATTCCGGTGTTTAATTTTTTAAATTGCCGAGGATCAGCATTTCCACTTTCGTCGACTGATTTTAAATATGCAGTTAACTGAGCGAATTCTTTTTCGCTAAGATGAAAAGGCGGCATTTGCTTAATTCCGGTAGCAAGCATTGCTCTGATAAAATCTTTTCCTTTTCCGGGAGCCGAATAAACATCGGTTAAATCGGGACCTAAATAACCGCCAAGTCCATATAATTGATGACAAGTTTGACAGTTATTCTTTTGCCATACAATTCTTCCTGCGGCAATAGCATCTGTATCTGCAACCGTATTTTTAAAGTACGGCTGCAGATAAATGCTGAATGAGTAAACTATAAATAGCGTGCACAGCGTAACATAAATATGTTTTGGCTGTAGGCTCATAGTTTTTTAAATTTCGCTTGGAAGAATCTCAAATATTTAGGTTCATATATCATTTGTAATCCTTTGATCGATTTACGACGATCAAAAACTGCAGCTGCTGATTCTGCAATTACATCCATATGCGCTTGTGTGTAAACGCGACGAGGAATTGTAAAGCGAACTAGTTCTAATTTCGGATAATAGTTTTCGCCATTCGCTTTTCTTCCTGCCGATACGATTCCGCGTTCCATAGTACGAACACCAGAGTCGATATAAATTTCAGCAGCGAGTGTCTGAGCCGGGAATTGATCTTGTGTTAAGTGTGGTAAGAATGCTTTAGCATCAACGAAAATTCCATGTCCGCCGATAGGTTTTACAATCGGAATTCCGTAATCAATCATTTTATTTCCTAAATACTCAACTTGCCCTACACGCGCATGTTGATGGTTATCGTCTAAACTTTCTTCGATACCCACAGCAATAGCTTCCATATCACGTCCTGCAAGTCCTCCATAAGTATGCAATCCTTCATATACAACTACCATGTTACGTGCTTCTTCATACACATCCCATTCGTTAGTTGCCATGAATCCTCCAATGTTCACCAACGCATCTTTTTTAGCACTCATGGTTGCTCCATCCGTATAAGAACAAATTTCCTTTACGATTTCACGGATAGTTGATTTTTCATAACCTTTTTCACGTTGCTGAATGAAATAAGCATTTTCAGCAACACGAGTCATGTCGTGGATAATTCTGATTTTATGCTTGCGAGTATATTTGTACAGATCCTTCAGGTTTTTCATGCTGATAGGTTGCCCTCCTGCCATATTAACGTTAGTGGCTATACTAACATAAGGAATTTTCTTAGCGCCATACTTCTTCACGATTTTGTCGAGCTTATTAAGATCAACATTACCTTTAAATGGAAATTCGTTTAATGGATCATGCGCTTGATCGATAATGATATCGGTAAACATACCACCGGCTAATTCTTGATGAAGTCGGGTAGTGGTGAAGTACATATTTCCCGGTACTACATCGCCTTTTTTAATGAGGATTTTAGAAAGGATGTTTTCAGCGCCACGACCTTGATGCGTAGGAATAACATATTTGTATCCGTAGAACTTCTGAATAGCAGCTTCCATTTTGTAAAAGCTTTTACTTCCTGCATAAGCTTCATCACCCAACATAAATGCCGACCATTGACGATCACTCATGGCATTTGTTCCGCTATCAGTTAGCAAGTCGATATACACATCGTCAGAATTCAACAAGAACGTATTGTAACCTGCATTTTTGATTGCCTTGATTCTATCTTGGCGAGTGGTCATCTTTAAAAGTTCCACCATCTTCATTCTGTATGGCTCTGCCCACGATTTACTTTTTGTACTTTTCATAGGAAATATGTATTTTCTTTTTTTATGATTTTATTAATGTGCAATTGCCATTTCGCTAGCAATTACAGGTTTTGTATCGATTAAGGTAATTTCAGTTCTCAAGCGTTTTAAATCTTCGAGAATGTTATCGTTGAAGTTGTAAAGAGATATTACTTCTTCAGTGAATGTTTTTTCGTAGTAATTAATTCCTTCCAATAAATTATTTTTGAAAGCTTCGAAGTGTCCTGCTTTTTTCGGTTTGATGGCAAATTGATCTTCTTCAATTTCATCTTTCAAATAATCAGCATAAAGTTGAAGTTCATTCACGAATACATTGGGACGATTAGTTTGAAGGTGAAGCGGTGATCGTCCGTAAATATGATCAATCATTTCTTTCAAACTATAAGTACTTTTAAAATAAGCTAAATTTGGCCCCGGACAAATAGTTACTGCTTTTGAATTATGTGATAGTTTAGTATGATTTTTTAATAAAGCAGAAGTGCCTAAGCCTTCGCATAAACAATCTTTTTCAACAATCTTTTCAATTTCATAAGCTAAGCGAGTAGCATCAACGATCGATTCTTTAAGTTGTTTTATTTTATTGTTTTGATATTCACGTGACGCAGTGCAAATTGGTCGCTCCGTAAATTCAGTATCCGACGAAAGAAACTTCTTATAGCAAGGACTTCCCGGTTTATTTTTGTTGATACGCTCTTTACGTTGTTGTTCTGAACTACTATGATGGAAATTGCTGAACGGAATTCCTAGTGGAGAAGCGTGACTGATATAATAATCTTCTTTTTTGGCGTGGATTAATTTTTGCAATGTTTCATCATCAACATTTGTAGCTTCGGGCACCAATAAAAACGGACTACCCCAACCTGTTGAATCGACGTTGTAATAATTCAATAAGAAAGAATTTTCTGGTGCAGTACCTATTCCCCCTTGCACTGAAATTTTCATTTTAGGCATTTGTGAAAAAGGATAGCGATCTTGACTCTTTAGAGCGTTAGAACACTCTGCATATAACTCTTGATATAATTCGTGACGTTTATTTTTAAATTCTTCCACTACGGGTCCCATAGGAGATCCGTTAGAAACGAAAAGATGTCCTCCGCAATTTATTCCCGATTCAATTCTAAATTCTGATACCCATAAACCTTTCTTCGCTAGATACTTTCCTTGAATTATTGCAGAACGATAGTCACTTACTTTTAGAATGATAGTTTTTTTGATTTTTCCATCGCGATTCGGATAGAAATCAGAAAACGTTTCGCAGTATCCGAACAAGCGTGGATTTAATCCTGCGGAAAAAACAATAGAAGATGCTAAATTACTTTTTGCAAAGCCGCGTAGTGCCGCCATTGCATCACAATATTCAACTGGTAAAGGATTTCCATCATCATCGTAATTAGTTTTATCGAGTTTTGTCATGATGTTGATATCAATGGAACCCGGAAGAATATGATGACGTAAAGCTTTTTGTAACAATTGACGTTTTTCGCCACGGCAATCGAGCATTTCTAAGTATAACTTTTTAGCAACAGAAGTTTCTGGTAAATACTGAAAGTAAAGATTGATATCGATATCAGTTTCAAAATCTTCCTGATTAATTTTTTCGATCTGGCGATTTAATACTTCATTTAGAACATTCAAATAAGCAGTAACACGTTTTGCACGACGATCTGCATCTTTATTTGTGATATGCTCGTAAGGCAAATTTTCTTGTTCACAAATCACCTCACGCATTTGTTCTACGAGGTGATCTTCAATGATAGATACTACTGAAGTAATTCCATATTTTCCGACTTTAATAGGGCTGTCGATGGTATATCCAAGTCCCATTACAGGTATATGGAAAGTATGTGATGTTATGTTTCTCATGAGCTGGTTTTCACCGTATTTAAAAATTAGGTAAATTTAAATACTGCAGCTCGAATAGGATAAAAATGTCCGAAATCAAAATCATGCTTTTACCATGATTAATATCATAGTAAGTGATTATGATTGCAATCACAAGAAAAGCTCATGAAATTTTAATTCAATCTGTTACAATTGATTTCGTGAAGTGAAAATTATTTTACAAAAAAACATTTCTCAAAAATGGAAAAAGTAGGACGTCAGATTTCTCTTACAATTAAGCTGGAGTGATCACTTCATTTCCTTCAGAGTAACGAATTCTCACATCTTCTAAAGTTGAAATTATTTCATCGTAGCTATTCGATGTTACCAATTTCATTCGGTATTCTTTGAAATGATCGAAGCCTTTAAAATAGTTTGCGTAATGTCGACGCATTTCAACGATGCCTGTAAAATTTCCTTTCCATCGAATAGAAAAATCGAGATGTGTTTTACAAACTTCAATTCTTTGATCAATAGTTGGCGAAGCGAGATGTGTTCCTGTTTTTACAAAATGTTTTATCTCGTTAAAGATCCAAGGGTGTCCTATAGTAGCTCTACCGATCATGATTCCATCAACACCATAACGATTTTTCATCTCTAATGCTACTTCAGGGGTATCAACATCACCGTTACCAAAAATAGGAATATGAATTCGCGGATTATTTTTAACATCACCGATGAGCGTCCAGTCGGCAGGGCCTTTATACATCTGTGAACGAGTTCTTCCATGAATGCTTAAAGCAGCGATACCGATATCTTGCAAACGTTCGGCAACATCAACAATATTCTTGGTGCTATCATCCCATCCTAAACGTGTTTTCACGGTAACGGGTCTGTTAGCCACTTTCACAATTTCGGCAGTCATGGCTACCATTTTAGGAATATCTTGCAGCAAAGCCGCGCCGGCACCTTTACAGGCGACAGCTTTTACGGGGCAACCGTAGTTAATATCGATTAAATCGGGGTTAGCTTGGTCGGCGATGATGGCGGCTTCGCGCATAGAATCGATATCGGAACCGAAAAGTTGAATTCCGATAGGACGTTCGTACTCGAAAATATCGAGCTTCATAGTACTTTTTACTGCGTCACGAATCAAGCCCTCACTCGAGATAAACTCGGTATACATCAAATCGGCACCATTTTGTTTACACACGTAACGGAAGGGCGGATCACTGACATCCTCCATGGGAGCCAATAACAAAGGGAATTCCCCCAACTCGATATTTCCGATTTTTACCATTGCAATTGATTGAAGTTGAACGATTTCAATAAATAAGGCGGAGAAAATCCCCAACCGATCATTCAACCGTCTATTTTTGCGCAAAATTAAGAAGAATGGAGTTCAAAGCCTTACTTGCCGACCGCACGCCTTACAAAAAGTTTTTAATTTTAGTAGGAATTGCCCTGATCTCGGGGGTGATATTCTCTACGTTGGGTAGTTTATTGGCGGCAATGCTTACCGGAGTTAAGGTGCTTACCGATCCGAAGGCGTTAAGCGATTTGACCAATCCCGCAGTTATTGACGCATTGAAAATCATTCAGTTAGTATCGGCAATCGGTACTTTTTTATTCCCTCCGATCATAGCAGCGTGGTTATTTTCGAGTGACCCAAAAGGATATTTGGGCGTTATTAAAAAACCAAATTCGCAACAAATTGTAATTGCAGTAATTTTATTGCTGGTAGCCATCCCTTTTATCAATTGGATGATGATGGCAAACAGTTTGATGGAATTACCTCCATCGATGAAAGGAGTAGAAGATTGGATGAAAGAAATGGAATCTAATGCAGGGCAGATCACTAAGTTACTAGTTAATACGACCTCTATTGGCGGACTGATTTTTAATATTTTCTTAATGGCAGTTATTCCGGCATTGGGAGAAGAATTCCTGTTTCGTGGGGTAATCCAGAAGCTATTCAAAGACCTAGCAGGAAATGTACATGCGGGCATCATTTTATCTGCTATCTTATTCAGTGCCATGCATATGCAGTTCTACGGATTTTTGCCGCGCTTTGCTTTAGGAGTGATGCTTGGATATATGATGTACTGGAGTGGAAGTTTATGGTTGCCGGTAATAGCGCATTTCATCAATAATTTCTTGGCGGTAATCACCACTTGGGCGGCATCAAATGGCAGTTTAAAGATCAATCCCGATACAATTGGAACAGAGCCGGGGCAGAGTGCAATGCTCGGAATAAGCGTCTTTTTGACTTGGGGCTTGTTGTTTTTACTGCGAAAAGTATCGCTCGAAAAGTAAAAGACGAAATATTTTCTCCTCTGTAGCTGTACTAAATTCAGGAAATATTGTCCCTAGATTTGGATTATTGCAGAATACGTCTATTTTCCGTATCTTTGCCCTACATTAATCTAATCGTGAAAAAAGCCATGAGAAAAGCGCGAGTTCTATTTATTTCCAGCGAGATACATCCATATATGGAAATGACGGAGCAGAGTAAAGTAGCTAGGCATTTACCCCAGGGCATTCAGGAACGTGGTAAAGAGATCCGCACTTTTATGCCGAGGTTTGGCAATATCAACGAACGTCGTAATCAGCTTCATGAAGTAATTCGCCTCTCGGGGATGAATCTCATCATTGACGATACTGATCATCCATTGATTATCAAAGTAGCTTCCATTCAGGCGGCTCGTATGCAAGTATATTTTATTGACAACGAAGAATATTTCCAACGCAAGCACACTATTCGTGATGCGGAAGGTAAGTTCTACAGTGATAATGACGATCGCAGCATTTTCTTCGGTCGTGGGGTATTGGAAACAGTTAAGAAATTAGGCTGGGCTCCCGATATTATTCATTGTCATGGTTGGATGACGGCATTAATTCCGTTGTTAATCAAGACAAGCTACAAAGACGATCCGATGTTCCACACTAGTAAAGTGGTTTATTCGCTATACGATGATGCTTTTAGTGAACCCTTCAACAACAATTTTGCAAAGAAGACGTTGATGGAAGGTCTAACGGAAGCCGATGTAAAAGACATCAAAGACCCTAACTACGTGAACCTCACAAAGTTAGCGATGAATTGGTCAGATGCTGTAATCCAGTCGTCTGCAAATGTTCATCCTGATGTTGAATCGGCATTTAAGAAACTTTCGAAGCCTACACTGGGCTATCAGAATCCTGAAGAATACGTAGAAGCGTACGATAATTTCTACGATGAAGCAGTGATAGAAGAGTCAGTGTTGGCAGAATAAGTTTTTTAACCGTTTGGACGGATAATTCTTTTACTTTCGCCAAATGTTTCGTGTGTTAAATCGCCTATCAATCTTATTGAGCGTTCTCGCTCTAGCATTACTATCTTCCTGTAACGATCCTGATTTAGTGGGTGTTGATTTACAGCCGGCTTCTGAACAGCCGAATGTGGGTGTAATCGATACTTTCACTATCAATACCTATACGGTAGAAGAAGACTCTCTCGTAATGTGGAGTCCGTTGAAGAATTTATTAGAATCGCCAACTTTATATCTCGGTAGTCTCGATGATCCGTATGTCGGAAAATCGTTCGCCGGATTTGTCTCTCAAATTCGCTTAGGAAATACCATTACTTCAGGAACATTCGCAGGAGTTACTACTCCCGATTCAATTGTGTTGAGCATGAATATGCGCGCAATTGTTGGCGACTCAGAAGCGGTGCATAATATCAGCGTTTACGAGCTGAAGCAAGATCTATATACTGACAGTTCATACTATTCGGGAAGAAATTATTCGAAAGGAGATTTACTCGGACATGTTCAGTTAATACCTGAATTAGTTGACAGTGCAGTTGTAGGAGGAACGAAAGTAGCTCCTCAACTTCGTATGGCGCTCGACACTGCCTTTGGTGGAAAATTAATGAGAGAGTATATTTCAAATCCTACCACATTCTCGAGTAATACTAACTTCCTTTCTTACTTGAAAGGAGTTGTGTTAGTTGATAGTGCAAATGGGACAGGAAGTATATTAACCATGCCATCAACGAGTAGTTTCCATAAGCTTACAGTTTACTTCTCCGGAAATAAATACTATGAGTTTTTGATTGATGCCAATGCAGTACGATTCAGCTACTTCAAGCATGATTATCTTCCGTCAAATACTGATTTGATACAAGATAATCAATTATTGGTATCATCAATGGCGGGATTAAAAGACAGTATTTACATTCCTCATTTGAAAGAATTATATGCCAATGGCCCTATTGCCATTAGCAAAGCGGAGTTAGTAATTAAGTTACTTAGCGGAAGTGCAACTACTGGATTTACCAATCACGATAATCTGTTGGTTTTTGGCAGTGATTCACTCGGAAAAAACACTTCGATAGGCGACGCATTAGAATCGACCACCTATTATGGAGGATCGTATGATGCTACGCATCAGGAATATAAGTTCAATGTTGGACGATATGTGCAACAAACTTTGAGAAAAGTCGTAGAAAACGGCGGAAAGGATTACGGCTTATTTATAGCTGCAGCCGGAAGTACATCAAATGCCCGACGAACTGTTTTGCAGGGTGGTACATCCATGAAATTAATAGTTACATATACTAAGATCAATCCATAAATCATGTGTGGAATTGTTGCCTACATCGGAAAGCGTGAAGCATATCCGATTTTAATTAAAGGACTTCAACGTCTTGAATACCGCGGTTACGACAGTGCAGGAGTTGCATTGCTTAACGGCGATTTGAATGTTTACAAGAAAGCAGGGAAAGTTAGTGACCTTGCCGAATACGTTAAGGGAAAGAATGTAGATGGACATGTTGGTATGGGCCATACGCGTTGGGCTACTCACGGAGAGCCGAACGATCGTAATGCGCATCCGCATTTTTCACAAACACAAGAATTCGCCATCATTCACAATGGAATTATTGAAAACTATGCGTCAATAAAAGCTGAATTAATTCAAGAAGGTCACGTGTTTCACAGTGATACCGATACTGAAGTATTGATTCACCTTATTGAAGAAATATTCAATAAAGAAAAAGTTGTTTTAGAAGAAGCAGTACGATTAGCATTAGGCGAAGTTGTAGGTGCTTACGCGATTGTAATTCTTTCTAAGAAGGAGCCAAACAAAATGATTGCTGCTCGTAAGGGCAGTCCGATTGTTGTTGGTATTGGTAAAGATGAATTCTTCGTTGCTTCTGATGCAACACCAATTATCGAATACACAAAAAATGTTGCTTACTTAAATGATGGCGAAGTAGCGATCATGGACAATGGTAAGTTAACAGTGAAGACGATAGGAAATGAAATCAAGACTCCTTACATCCAAGAACTCGAGATGAAACTTGAGGCATTAGAGAAAGGCGGATATGAGCATTTCATGTTAAAAGAAATTTACGAGCAACCACGCTCTATCAATGATAGTATGCGCGGACGTTTCGATTCGAAAACTGGTTCTATTCGTTTAGGAGGAATCAGTGAGTTCGATAAGAAACTTCGTAATGCAAAACGAATGATTATTGTTGCTTGCGGTACATCATGGCATGCAGGATTAGTAGCAGAATATCTTATCGAAGATTTAGCTAGAATTCCTGTAGAAGTGGAGTATGCATCAGAATTCAGATATCGTAATCCGATTATCAACGAGGACGATGTGTTAGTAGCGATTTCTCAGAGTGGAGAAACAGCAGATACATTAGCAGCAGTTGAATTAGCTAAATCAAAAGGCGCAACTATTTTCGGTGTATGTAATGTTGTAGGATCGAGTATTCCTCGTGCAACACATGCAGGAGCATATACACATGCTGGACCTGAGATTGGAGTAGCTTCAACAAAAGCATTTACTGCCCAAGTAACAGTACTTACATTGATGGCACTTCAGTTAGCGCATATGCGCGGAACAATTACTGAATCACGTTTCCGTCAAGTATTAAATGAGCTTGAGAATATCCCTGCGAAAGTAGAGATAGCTTTGAAATCGAATGAGCAAACAAAAGTTATTGCAGAGAAATATAAAGACGCTAAAAACTTCCTTTATTTAGGTCGTGGTTACGGATTCCCTGTTGCTCTTGAAGGCGCATTGAAACTAAAAGAGATTTCTTACATCCATGCTGAAGGATATCCTGCAGCTGAAATGAAACATGGTCCAATTGCATTGATCGACGAAGAGATGCCGGTTGTTGTAATTGCAACTAAGCATGGTTCATACGAAAAAGTAGTAAGTAATATTCAAGAGGTAAAAGCACGTAAAGGAAAGATCATTGCAATCGTTACAGAAGGCGATGAAGAAGTGAAGAAGATGGCAGATTACGTGATTGAAATACCTGAAACGGATGAGATCTTAGTTCCGCTGGTAAGTGTTATTCCTTTGCAGTTGTTAGCATACCATATAGCAGTAATGCGTGGTTGTAATGTTGACCAACCAAGAAATTTGGCAAAGAGCGTAACAGTAGAATAAGCAAAAATATAAAAACGAAAGGCGACCTAATCAGTCGCCTTTTTTTGTTGAAATGTAAATCTGATTATCGGATAGCATTCATCATGTTTTGATATTTAGCCACCTCATCATTGTTGCCTAAAGCATGATTAGCATCTGCCAAAACACCAATAATTTTTCTTGACTGAGGATTGATATTTAATCCGATAATGCCATATTCAATTGCTGACTTGTAATCCTGAGTGAGGAAGAAAATGGCTGAAAGAGATTCAACTAAAGTGATATCGGTTGAGTCTTTTTTAATTGCTTGTTTTAAGATATTTATGGCTTCAACAATATTGTTTTTGTTGTAACTAATCAAAGCTAAATTATTCGAAGCAAGACTATTCGAAGGATTATATTGAAGAGCAATTTTGTAGTTCGCTTCAGCACTATCAATCATTTTTGAAACTTCGAACTGAGTAGCTTTTTTGAAGTAGACCGCTGATATATTTGGTTCAATTAATTTCTGGTCAGGATACATTTTTTTCGATACATCGAAATAGTGAAGAGAAGAATCCAGTTGGTTCGATAGCTCAAAAACGCAAGCAAGATTTGTTACTGACATATAGTTTTCTGGCAAAATTGAAATACTCTTTTTGAATTCTTCTATTGCCTTAATTGCATAGATGTTTTCTGAAGAATAACTGTTATTTTCTTTAGCCATCTTCCAATACTCTTGTCCTAAGTTATAGTGTGTTTTGCTACTATTAGGTGAAGTAATAACTCCTCGTTCAAATAATTTCAAATTGTTTTTCCAATATCCTGCACCATTTATTGTTATTGCAGAAAATACAATTAGGACTGTTAAATAAACCTTACTGCTCATGTTGCTCCATCTGAAATTGAAGTTTCGTGTATCAGATTTGGTATACTTAACAATTAAGTAGCAAATCAATATCGCGATGGAGAGAGAAGGAACGAAAAGGAATCGCTCAGCAAAGTTAGCGCTGCTAATGAAAACTAAATTTGAAGTTGGTAATATGCAGCCAAGATAAAATAAGATACAAAACGAAATAATACTATCTCTCTTCATAAAATAAAAGAAAGATGTAATAAGAGTAAGGTAAATTATTAATGCTGCAATCACATAAATATTAGAGAATCCTGTAACATAAACTTGCTGATATGAATAATCCCATGATAAAGGGTAAGGCAGTATCAACATTTTTAAATTGTAATATAGAATCAAGATACGTGTCGCGATATTTTCACTATTCGATTGAGCGGAATTTAGCACATTATCCAAAATTAACAAGGGTACTTGTCCGCTATTGTTAATGAGAATAGATTGGCGAATTAATAAGAATACTATTAACGGAATTATTAGAAAGCCTACTGAAGTAACAGTTTTCGAAAGTTTTTCCTTCTTTAAGAGAAGCGATGAAAGTGGTAATATGCCCAAAAAGACAACAGCACTTTCTTTGCTTAGCAAGGCAAAGAAAAACATTAAGGTGGATAGGGCTAAAAGTTTTTTATTTGCTATTGCTTCTTTTGTTGCTGATAAATAGAATTGCCAAGAAAGTAATCCGAATAATGCTGCTAAAATTTCATCTCTACTTTTAATATTTGAAACAACTTCAACATGAATTGGGTGAGCAGCATATAATAGTGTAATCAAAGTAATCAGCACATAACTATATTCGGCGAATAGCAACGACAAAACATTGAAGAGCACTAAAAGTAAAATGCCATAAAGCAATAAATTTATGAAGTGGGAAAGTGCCGCATTATTCCCCCATAGTTGATGTTCAAAGGCAAAACTTAAAATTGTTATTGGACGATATGGTTGATTACTTGTAAATAAATTGTTGCTTCCTAAACTTGGAGTTGTAAAAATTTGAAGCGTGTTTTTTAATCCATCTTGAACCAAAGTATTTTGAGTATAAAAAGACTCATCATCTAAAGTAAAATCGAACGAAAGTGTTTGCCCGTATAAAAGAATCGAAAATAAAATAATAAGAACTTTAAATTTGCTGCCCGTGTTTTTGGCATTAGAGTTAGCGGTGTTTTTATTACTTTTTACTTTCATATATGCAAACGAAGGTCTGTTGTTGGTGGATTTAAACTTGAAGCTCAGCTTCTTGGCATCTGCGTAAATTTAAGCCAATATCGGAAATGTATCAATCAAATTAATTTTAGTTTTCGACGATTCTATTAGACTGTTATTAGGGGATTTTTGTCAATTTTTCAATTTGCCAACCTAATATCAGGGTCATGGTTTATGATTAAAATGAATGTTTAAATAATTGAAAAACAGTTAAATATGATTGATTCCATGTTCTTTAACCTAGCTTATTTCGAAATTATTTCACAGTTCGCACCAAAAAGGGGATTGAATATCTATTTGAAAAGTTCAATTTTTAGCGAAAGATTAATTGGCGTTGAGATTATTGAAAGGGATTGCGCAGCGTTTTTTACTGTTGAAACAATGACTATTTCTGATTTTACCGTCGTCTCCCAGTCATTAAGGTAATTATTTTATGTACTTTTGAATTACAACCTAATATTTAACCAACTATTAAAAAAACGGCATGAATAAAAAATCTACGTTATTACTATTTCTTTTATTGTTTGTAATTGGCTCAACAGTTACAAAGGCGCAATGGTCTTCAGCTACATTAACGAGTGGCAGATCAAAATTGTCTGCAGCATCTAATTCAACAAGAGCAGTGTTCTTTGGCGGAATCGGAATGATCACAGTACCTCCGAATGTTGCGGATGTATATAATAGTGCAATTAACTTTTGGTCAAATACAACTATGTCTAAAGGCCGCACGTCATCAGCAGGAGCAGGAGCGAATAATAAAATTGTTTTTGCCGGAGGTGCCGACGATTGGATTCTTTCTGTTTATACCAATGTAGATATTTACAATGTTACATCAGGTACTTGGTCAACATCGAATTTATCTGTTGGTCGTGACCGATTAGCGGCTGCAGGAGCAGGAACTAAAATATTATTTGCAGGAGGTGAGTTTTCAGGAGCGGGGCAAGTTTATAATACTGTGGATATTTTTGAAACATCCAACAATAGTTGGACATCATCACAGCTATCTAGTGGGAGATATAATTTAAGTGGTGCAGCTTCTGGTAACAAAGTAGCATTTGCCGGTGGACAAGATGTTAACGGTATTTATATGAGTTCGGTTGATATCTATGATATTACTACCGGTACTTGGGTGATGGATACATTAAGTATTCCACGTGCAAATTTAACAGCATGTTCATTGGGTGATAAAATTTATTTTGCCGGTGGTGAAAATGCGAATGGTCCTTCGAATCGTGTTGATATTTACGATGTAGTAACTGATACATGGACAATTGATTCGCTTTCGATTGCTCGTACGAATTTGAGTTCAGCATCGGTTGGTGATTTAGTCTTATTTGCTGGTGGAGGTAATGTAACTTCTTCGACAGTATATAAACGAGTGGATATTTATAACACTTTAACAAATACTTGGACAATAGATTCGCTTACAACAGCACGTACAATGGCAGCTGCAACATCAGTTGGCAATAAGTTTATGATTGGCGGAGGTATACCAAGTGCAGTTGGAGCACCAACAAATACTGTTGCGATTTACACTGTTACAAGCACAGGTTTGCATCCTGAATTTAGCAATGCGAATGCATTTGAAATGATGCCAAATCCTGCAAATAATAATGTTTCTATTACGATTAATGCAACTTCAGAAAATTCTTCAATAGAAGTGTTTAATTTAATGGGAGAAAAAGTAATGGATATGTCAATCGAAGCATCAGTTAACCTTGACTTGAAAAACCTGACTAAAGGAATCTACCTTGTTAAGTTAATTTCGAAAGGGGCAACTTACACACAAAAATTAATGGTAGAGTAATTCTATCGGATTCGCCAATAATTGGTGATATTGCATTCCTATAACATCCGGACTATTTTTGGCATTTATGTCGGAAATAGCCCGGATTTTTATTTGATCTAATTCGCTATTGTTAATCAACGCATCAATTTTAATCGCAAGATCATTGCTGTTTTCTGCTTCAAAAAGAAATCCGTTTTCGCTATCAATAATAATATCAGCATTAGGAGGAAGGTTGCTAGCTATAACAGCCATTGGGAAGCTCATAGTCATTAATAAAACCCCGCTCTGATAAATATACCGATATGGCAAAATAATTCCTTGAGCAAGCGCAAACAATATGTCACGTTCATAATCGTTGATATGTCGAATTATCGGAATGACTTTTTCGTTTAGTTTTTTTGAATCTATTATCGATTGATACTTTTCCCAGTTCTCTCCTCGTAGCTTTCCTGCAACAACAACTTTGAAATTTGTTTTGCAATATGGAATTGCCTCTAATAAAACATCAACCCCTTTTGATTTTTTAATTTGTCCGAAGAACAAAATTATTTTTTCATTGGCGTTTACAGCATTCAATAATTTCGAATCAAGTGAACGGATTGCATTTTTATCATTTAATAAATCATTCTTTAAATTAGTATTAGAATGGTAACGATTGAACAATTTGATAAAATTCACATGAGGAATAATTCCGGTAGTATTAAGTGCTTTATCGCTAATTTGTTTAGCGATTTCGTCTTTACAAAACTGATTATGTACTACGCGTAAATCGGGAAGAGAGCTTATCACTGTTCTTCTAACAATTGGCAAAGTAATGGTATCTAAACTTTCAATGTCATGCACAATGGCAAGAAGTTTAAATCCCATAAGTTTAGCTAAAGTAAATGTGAATAGGTCGAAAGCTCCTGCACGAAACACATGCAATATTAACCAGTCTACTTTTTGCATTTTTGCATCAGACAAACTTTTGAAAAATCCAATGAAATTACTGATGATAGAACTTATCTTCGATACACCGACATTATGAAAGTACTTCTTATAGTGAATGATTCCTTCTTCGTAATTAAAGTTGGAATATAGAAAGCAATTATCACCCGCATTTTTTAATCCGCTCAACAAGGAAAGATCATAATGATCAATTCCTGCTTTACTTCCTACTGGGTCAATAATTGCAATTTTCATTTAAGTATTACTACGCTTATTTGTTTTTAGAGAAATAATTTTTGATCATGTATTGCCAAATTTCGGCATCCGTACCTGAGTTTTTTAAATTCCAATTAGCCGGTGCATCAGTAGGATTCTTAACTTCCATATACGGATTCCAAAAATCGTAATCAGGCTGATAAGCAAAGTATGTCCAGCTCCAACCGTTTTTACTCATGATGTCAGCACAATCTTTCACCCATTGATTTCCGTTAGGTGCCCAACGAACAGCTTGGAATTCGCCGATATAGACTAACGCTCCAGTTTTATTCTCGAAGTTTTTCAAATACGACATGCTTTTTTCAAGAGCATCTTTATCCCAATTTTTTCCTGCAATTACGCCAGGATAAGCAACAGGTCTCGGTCGTTTTTTAATTCCTTGGTGCGTAAATTGATTTGGTAAATACATATGCGCTCCATAGATAATTTTTGGATCGTTTATATTGAATCCATTGAATTTTGCATAATTCGTAGGTCGTCCCCAAGGTCCTGGTGTCACTAAGAAATAGCGTTGCTGATCATATTTTCTAATTACTGCCAATGTCGATTTAAAGAAGTTTTCTAATCCTGGTGGCACCGACGCTTTATCACCATCTCCTTGATCAACTGCAGGCTCTCCGATTACTTCGTAAGCACTTAATTCATCACCTCTGTCTTTGTATCTTCTTGCGATGATATCTACCATTTTGTAAGTACTGTCGATATACGATTTTTTTGTCCAGAAGTCGGCTGATTTATCATCAACACCACTTGCAGGATCAAGTACGAGATAGTTAAAAGCAACAATACTTGTCATGTTGTACTTTTTACATTCATCTAATACTTTATCAACCCATTCGAGTTCATCGTAGAAAGCTTTGGTAGGATTTATTCTCTCTCTTTCAGTACGCTTTGGTGATTTAATCTGAATTCGAATAAAATTCACACCGATAGAGTGGAGATACGCAACATCTCTATAATCGGCGTGAGCTGAAGGCATACATACGCCTCTCCATGGCCAATTTTTAGGCAACGATTTTTTAGCAGGATCGGGTAATGATGCCTCTGAAGTATTTGTATTATTAGTACTCGGCTTCGGATCTTGTTTGCTGCCCTTAGCATATTTCAAACATGCAGCTGGCAACAATAATATTGCAGAGAAAAAGAATAGAGTAGTTAGAGAAAGCTTTCCTGTTTTCATGATGATGATTTTTCGAGACTCAAAAATAAGTATAAAACACCCATAATGGATGAGGATTATTTGAAGATTCGGTGAATTAAGAAGTTTAGAAGTCCTTTTGTCCGATTCCAGTTTAATGCCAAGGCTAATGTGCCTTTGAAAGGTAGTAAAACAGCATAGCCTACTTTTGAGGTCAAACTCAATTTTTTTCCACTCAAAGGATAATTCAACCTTTGCATTATATCGCCGTTTACGTTTTCACATATAGCAATTTCCGCATCGCTTAATCCGCCACGTTGCCAAGCACCAGATCTTCCAGCGTCTACTCCCATCTTAGAAGGATCATCCTTTTGCGTAGAAGAACCAACTTGAGGGACATTTAGCATATTAAGTTCAAATATTATTCCTGTATGAACGCAAATTTGACGAAGAACTTCTTCCGGTTTTGCTAATAAATCTTCGAAGTGAACAGTAAGAATATTTTTGTTCTCGATATTAATTGCAGAAGAGACAGCATTTTTCCATAAACGAGAAATTACGAACGGGTGATAGTTTGACCAAACACGCAACGCTTCTTTTTTTGAAACGTAATGTCCGCCCATTTTTCTGCGCAAGTGACGATTCTTTTGCGATAATACCACATCACGAGGATCACGAACGATATGAACAACTTTTACGTCGTTAAATTTTTGAAATAGTTGACTTAGCTTAAAAATATTTCCCGGTAGATCTTCACAAGGAATTAATTTGCCGTTTGTTTTCGTTACATGAATTACAAAATGTCTGTAAGCATCCCATGCATCGACACCTGGTTTATAAAACTCGTTTGCTAGTTGTGTTGCTTGCTCTGAAAATTGATCCGGATTTCTTTCGTGATGAAATCCTTTTGTAGAGACATCGAGCAACCAACAAAATATTTTTATTGCAGTAGCTTTGTCAATAATTTCTAATTCTTTTCCATGAGGGATGCATGGACCGAAAAGGTGTAACTCAGGAAAAGAAAAAACAGAAGTATTTTTTCCGAGCATTCGTCCGAGCATAGTAGTTCCCGAACGACTGTTCCCAACAATAAATATCATACCTGTATCACTCATTATATCGCTAACTCCTCTTCTTTATTTTCTCTGTATCTGTAATAGTAAACTATTCCGAAAAACACTGCTATTACTCCATAGAATTTTTGATTTGTCGCAGCAGTAAGCATATCGGCAAACAAAAATATTAGTACATATTGCGATGCCACCAATAGTGTAGCATGTTCCTTGCGTAAGCGAAAGTGATATTTCATCGCCAATAGAAAAGGAATATAAAACACCAATGTTCCAATGATGCCATAAACATATAAGTTGCCCAATAAGCCAACGTCGGTAGGATAGAAGTATTTATTAATCATTCTAAATCCATCATTCCATCGAGTACTTAAAAATCCTACACCGATAGCTTGGTGATCAGTAAATCCTGCTAATGCAATTTTCGATTCGAGGAAACGAATATTAGTAGATGACTCGGCTACTTTTTCTCCTGTGAGTGTTTCAAAAGCTGTAGCGTAAAGTTTTAAGTTTTTATCGAGGAAATCGGGAGCTATAAAGGCGAGTAATCCAAAAACCAATATAATTCCGAATGCTCCTAAAATCACCATGCGAATCATTCGAGATACACTGAAGTTTAGTAGTACATATAATCCAACTGTTCCGGCGAGTGCTACGAGCTGTGTACGATCGAGTAGATAAACTAAAATGTAGAAAAGGCTAAATAAAACAGTGAGCCACCATTTTTTTTCTTTTAGAATCCATACTTTAAAAAGGGAATATAAAAACAATCCGTAAATACATGAGTCTGGGAATTCATACCTGAACCCTTTATTAGGACTTAAAGTTACGAAGTCAGTATCGATGAATCTTGAAGGATTCACGAACATATAAAAGATAAGAAAAATGAAAAGCAAAATTTGCAATGAACGCACAAAGTACTTTTCAAAGCTTTCTTCTGAGAGCCACTTTCGTTCTAAAGCAGTAACAATGAAATGTGCACACAGTGCCATGAACACTTGACGTTGTGCAAGAAATCCGTAAATAGCAGGTTGTCCAAAGACGCGAGCTGCTTGAATAGCGCTGATTACTGGCATTAAAATTAATGGCAGCATCAACAACGAAATCATTTTAACTTTTTTTGTTTTTAATGCTCTTAACCATTCGTAACCATAATGTATAACCAAAATACCAAGGAATATTCCTGAGCTAACATCAACAACTGCTCTGGCGGGAATACGCACAAAGCAAGCGAAGGCATTAGCGAAAAATAAAAACCAAAGCAACTGATACATCAGTCCTTTAAATACAGGGTTTATGCTTTGGTTAATCATTTCTTATTTCTTCCAAAGAGAAAGGTCTAAATTAAGTGTTTTTTCGAGTTCTTCGATTTCATGAAGATAGAATCCCGATAAAATCTTTTTTTCCTGCTCTCCCACTTTTCTATCGGAAGGCTTAGTAAGCATATTCTTCAGAGAAGAATGAATGCCTATGCTTTTAAAGAATCGACGAAGTTTTACTTTCAATGAACCTGACGGAATAGCTTTGTCGAAGACTCCCGTTCGGGCTTCATTACTGCGTTTCAGAGCAACAGATAAGTCGGCTTTTGTCGGATCAACTCCTAAAAACACATATAGTTTTTTTAAAACATCTTGAGGTTGTTTGCGGTAATCATCGTAGATGATAATATGCAATTGAGATGGGTCAAAATATTTCAGGTATCGTTTAATTTGATCATTATATAGACCTCCATGTAAAAAGAGTAAATCTCTTCCCCACATGGGATGTTGGAGATTACTAACCGATTTAAAAGCAAGTTCGAACGATCTATCTGCCATTCCTAATCGTTCTTCCATTAAATAATGACTCCACGCACGTTCTAGCGGATTACGGAGAACAATGATAATTTTAGCATTCGGTTTTGCTGCTGCAATATTTTCAGCGGCAGTAGTTGAATACAAATAACTCACACTAGCTTCTCCAGTAACTTGTGTTGGTTGTGCCGGAGCGAATAAAGCACTGTAAAGATTTTCATCTCTCAAAAATGCTCGCCAGCGAGAACCTTGCATTCCTGAATTAATCCATTCTTCGGTATTATCAGCTTTAAGTCTTTCTTTTAAGTCGGGACGTAATTTATCGGGATCGATATCACTGCAAAAGAAATTAGGCTCTTTTAAAGGCGACATATAAATATCGGGATGAGCATCCAACGCTTGTTGTAATGCTGTGGTCCCGGCTTTAGCAGCACCCACTAAAAAGAAATCAGGTGTGTACATCATTGCAACCAATAAGGTAGATTAATATTGGGTTGATCTTTCAGTAACTCCTTTAAGCGAAGATTAGGTTGCTTGTATATTGCTTCTAAATCTTTCAATGCTTTATCACTTATCAATTCACTCTGTCCTTTTTTCTTTTCATTAAATCCGTAGTATACCGATCGTAATGCTCGCTTGAGTTTAATATTTTTTCTCCAAAAAGTTTCAGTATGATGATTCACCCACAAAGCAAAACGATGAATAAATCCAAGGCGATAATCTACTGTTCTATTTTCAATTGTAAAGTCTCCCGGTTTATAAACCGAAAAGTCGATGTTGAGCCATTTGCAAATACGCTTCATGGTTCCCGGCGTATCTTTCGATAATTCATCAAAGAATACGATCAGTAATCTATCGCCAAAGTGTTCCATCCAAAGAGGAAGGTATGCAGCGTAATTACCTTCTACCAAACCTTCGTTGATATGATCCGACTCATCGGTTGTTCTAACGCCTGCGTCAACAGGAGCAGAAGTCGATATGAATTTTTCGAGAGTTGTATCTGCAGGAATTTCTAATTTTGTTAAGCAATGTCGATAAAAAGAAACGAAACGATCAGCAGGTTCACGAAGAATCATTACTACTCTAACGTTATCGCCTAGCCGATTTTCGATTGTTTCAATTAAAGGTAATCCTCCATATAGATACGAAGGGGTAGTCTCGAGGATATATTTCTCTCCTTTGTAATTTTTAAAGTGAGAATTATAAGTTTCGTCGTCGGGAACTTCTTGATGGTAGCGAGCAGGCAATAAAAATGCAAGTTCTTTAATCAACGAACCGCAAACATCAGGATGCATCGATAAATAAGTATGCAAAGAGGTTGTTCCTGCTTTATGAACGCCACCGATAAGTAGATTTGGAAGATGATATTTCTGATTCATTCTGAAAGCGGATTAATTAAGCCAAGAGGATAAATCTCTTCCAATTAAATTTTGTGTTTTATGGATATCGTCGCTGAATTGAGCAGATAGCCATTTGCGATCAGCATCCGACATTTTCGGAATCTTACCTTCTTTAAAGAACAGAGGCTTAACTTTTTCCTGAATGCTCTTTGGCATAGATCTGAAAATTTTACGTTTCAGTCCTGTTTGCGTAATAAACTTCATGAACCCTGCCGACTTAGGCAAGCGAGCTTCATTTTGTTTTTTATGATAATCGATATCCACTTTAGTGTTAACGCCCAAGAATGTGAAAAGATCTTTCGCTACTTGTTCAGCATTTTTCTTAAGATCATCGTTCAAGTAAATTTTAATATGATCTTTATCGAATTCATCAGTAAATCTTTTAACCTGATCGTAATATAATCCCATTTCAGTATAGCAATGAGAGATACACCAGCCTTTATTGCTTTTTTGAGCATCTGCTATCAACTCTTCTTTGAAACTAAGTGTTGTTCTACCGTCTCTCACGTTCGCTAAGTAATGCGAATAAGCTCTTTCAATCGGGTTTCGTAAAATCATTACGATTTTAGCATCGGGGTATTGGGCTTTGATTTCTTTAGCTGCTACCGAAGAGAATAAATATCCATTACTTATTTCTCCGATAGCTTTTTCATTACTAACTTTTTTAAAGAGTTGCAAGTACTGATTAAAATCGTCGATATACCATTCCCATATTTTTCTAGAGAAATCTGTTTTTAAATATTCCTCTAAATTTACATTACGAGTTTTGAGGTAGTGTTTATATTCATCACTAAAATTTTCTTTAACTATATCCTTACTGAAATGATGTGGCTCTTTTATTGGCGACATATACACTTCCGGATGATGTTCAAGAAAATCATATAAGGTGGTGGTACCGCATTTAGCTGCACCTATCACAAAAAAGTTCGGTTCTTTCTTAATATTCGTCATCGCTTTTCTTCCGCTCAGTTATTTTTATCTTTTACTTTAAATATTTTATCAATTCCCGGTAAATACAATGAAAGTATTCCCATCGATCTTTTTGCGTATGCAACGGATGCCAGATTCTGAAATATTTTAGCAACTGTTGATGAGATAGCCGCACCAACAATTCCAATTCTCGGAATCAAAATAAAGTTCATTAGAATACTGCCCCCTGCAGCAATCATTATTATTCGATTATATTCTTTCTGTTTCCCCGACATTTGCAGCAAGATGCCGATAGAGCCGGTAATGCTGTTTACAAAGTTACCAATAGATAAGATAATAAGTGTAAGGGCAGCAGCTTTAAATCCTGGTCCAAATATTCCCAATATCCATTCAGGGAAAAGGCAAAGCACTAAAGTAACAGGTAGTGAGGTGAAAAAAAGCAATTTAGTAGAGCGAAAAACGAATCCTTGAAGTCGCTTCATTTCACCCTTATTATAGAGTTGAGCAAAGGTTGGTGCTTGAATGGCATTTACTGCTAATAAAACTATAGCCGATAAAGTGGAAAGCTTATAAGCCATATCATAAATACCTACCTCTTCCGAAGTTCTGAAAATTCCCAGAATAATGTTGTCTGTCCATCCAAGAATAAAAAAGATAGAACCGGTAAGCATCAATGGCATCGATTCCATCATCACTGAACCTGCATTTGGAGTTGGTATAGTTTCGGCTTCACCGATTTTACTAAACTTATACCAAGTAGTAAAGCTGAAGATACAAATGATGATGGTGGTAATACTATAAGCTTGTATAGCACCCAATTCCATTTTTCCGTAATAAAAAATGAGCAGAAGAATTGCTGCGATCAATGGTTGTAGGGCCCTAAAGATCATAAAGCCCGTCATGTTTTTATATCCTCGGAAGCCTGCACTGTTTAAGCCGATAATAACGAAGGGCACAAATGCTAGGCAGGTCATACGTAAATCATCGGTAAGTTCTGGTTTACTAAAGAAGACTGACGCCAACCACGGTGAAGCCAAATAGGTGAGTATTGCCCAAATTACGGCAGCTGTAAGTGTGAATCGAAGTGACTGCAGATAAGTTGAACGGACGATGTTTTTGCCTTCGGAATCGCTATTGGCAGCAATCACTCTGGTGAGTCGATTATCGAGCCCCATCTGCGAAAAGATGGCAAATAATTGTAGAATGGTGAAGGAAAGAGTAAAGCTTCCTTGCTCTTTTGGTCCGTAGAGGCGAGCAATCACAAAAATGAAAATATACTGCGTGAGCATCCCTCCGGCCCTGAGAATCAGCGCCAAAAAGCTCTTCTTCAAGAAGAAAGACCCATCGCTTTCGCCTTCTCCCGATTTATTTAGCAGTTTTTTGATCATTTTTAGCTTACCTGTAAAGGAAAGGTTAAGAAAATGCAAAGTAATTCAATAAGCAATTTGCTTCTGTAAAATATTTGCTTTTAAGTAAACAATCGATTGTTAGGAAGATCATTGTTTTTAGAGGTGATTTTGATGCTAAGGGTATTCTCGAATTATCCATTAAATGAGGGAAAGTAGTAGTTGGATTATTGATGTAAACTTAAAGTTGGGGTAAAATGGAATCGTAATTACAAATCTAGTTTTGTATCCAAATCATGAAAACAATACTTACGATTATAGCACTTACTTGCATTTTTGTGAGTGCCGAGGCTCAGCAGGGGCTAGAAAATATTTTCATCGAGAAATATTATATCTCGGATACTGCCGATTCAAAGGTTCAAACCGGAGGATATTTACCTCCGAATTCAACTACTTATCGTATTTGGCTTGATATGAAACCAGGATATAGTTTACAAGCAATATATGGGATTGAAGGACATCCTCTTAAAATAGGATCTACCACCTACTTTTTTAATAACGAATTCGCAGGTGGATTTTATGCAAATGAAATTGAACCAAAACTTTTATCGAATAATACAGTAATGCTTGATAGCTGGATATCTGTTGGGGCGGGCTCAGATGGTCATACAGCAGTGTTAAAGTCGAGAGATGTTGAATTTAATACGATCAAAAATATTGATAGTATTTTGCAAAGTACTAATCCTGACGCCGGAGTCCCAATTAAAAGATTAGATGGGCTTAAAGCGGCGACTCCTCAACGTGTAGTAACGGTTTTTGGATTGGATTCTACTTCTTTATCGATGTTTGGACATACAAACTCACTAAAACAAGGAGAGGAATTTATTACTGAAAATGGATCTTGGGCTTCTTTTGGAGGAGCCTTTGGACCCGATACTTCCAATTTTGTACTTATTGCTCAACTTACTACAAACGGCCAGCTTTCATTTGAGTTGAATATGCAATTAGGCACACCACTTGGTGGAACTGAAAATTATGTAGCAAGAAATCCAAACGGCGCGGAATTCCAAATTCCTTCATTGATTTATCCTCAGCTAAAAAATGTTCTGCCTGAAATTTCATTAAACATCAAACCGAGTAAAGGTAATGTTAAGGTTGATGATAATATAACGATTGCTGCAAATGCATTGGATCAAGATGGATCTATAAGGAAAGTTTCTTTTTATGTTAATGATATAAAAATATCAGAGAAATTTTCTGCCCCTTATACTATGAGTTGGAAAGCAGTTAAAGAAGGTGAAATGGAAGTACATGCGATAGCTTACGATGATAAAGGTGCTGTTAAGACTTCCGATTCAATTATTTTGGAAGTTACCAAATAGTATTTTTGAAGTTAAGAGCAACTCCATTTCCTCAATCAATGTTGATACAATGTTAACGAATTGTTTTGCGATAATGTTTTAATAAATACCGCTTAACTCAAACGTAATGGTTTAGTCGATTTTCAATAAAGATCAATGCTCAATTTTGACGAGCAATTAAAACTGTAAAACAGAAACTCTTTATTGAAATGAAAAAAATCTACTTGCTCGTTAGTTTACTAACTTTAATAAACTGTGCAACGAATGCACAGAATGGCTTAGAAAATGTAATCGTTGAAAAGTACTATGTTTCGGACGCAAATGATTCTAATGCTGATCCTGATGGAGGAATTTTACCAGTTGGATCTGTTACTTATAGGATTTACGCCGACATGCTTCAAGGATATAAATTTCAAGCAGCTTATGGTGTTCCAGACCATGAATTAAGAATTGAAACTACTACGTTGTTTTGGAATAACGAAGATAGAGGTGCTACTTCTCCAACATTTACTAAAGTTCAAGCTGCTAAAAATACAGTAATGCTTGATTCTTGGTTGTCAGTGGGTGCTGCATGCAATGGCCAGTATGGAATCATGAAAATTTATGATGATGGCAATGCTAATGTAATAAATAATTACAGTCCTATGGTTTTGCAAAACAATGATCCTGCAGCAGGCATTCCTTTAACTGTACAAGATGGTTTTATTGCTGGAACTCCTGAACCGGTAACTGCAGTAGGAATTTCAAATGAAATAACGGTATTCGATAACCAAAATGATGGAACGAATGGACCAGTTTTCTCGACATATAATGGTTCATGGGCATCATTAAACGGATCTTTCGGACCTGATCCTATTGATAACAAAGTATTAATTGCTCAAATTACAACTGATGGTACACTTTCTTTTAAGTTGAACATTCAAATTGGAACCCCAACTGGTGGAGTTGAAAATTATGTTGCTGATACACCTGTAGGAACTGAAATTCAAATGGCAAGTTTGACTTATTCGTCGACTGTAGGAGTTCAATCACATAGCGCTAAAAATGCGAATGTAAGTATCTATCCAAATCCTGCTACTGACTATTCTTATCTACGATTAAGTAATTTAAATAACGCTGAAGTATCTTATAAAGTTGTTGATTTAACAGGAAAGGTTTTAGTACAAAAGAATATAGGTTTTGTTTCCGGAAATATCAATGAACAAATGGATATATCGTCTCTTTCTAGTGGACTATATTTAGTTGTTGCAAATGTTGATGGAGTTCAATCAACTCAAAAATTAGTTAAGAAGTAATTCAGAAAGATAACGAGGAATTTGTACAACAAGTACAAGTTCCTCGTTTTGCTTATATAAGTAGAAAATGAAAAGGCTCATTACATTAGTTATAATAGTTTTATTTTCATCCTTAACCTCTTTTGGTCAAGGAATTGTTCGTGGAAAAGTAATCGATAAGTCAGGCGAAACGCTTATTGGTGTAACTATTATGTTAAAGAGTAATCACGCAGTAGGTACCAGTACTGATTTTGATGGAAATTATTCAATTGATATAAAAACTCCGGGTGAACAAGTATTAGTTTTTTCTTATGTAAGTTATAAATCTGTTGAGGTAACAGTTAATCCTGTCAACGGAAAAGTTGTTGATAAGGATGTGGTAATGGAATCTTCCGCAATGGAATTTAAACAAGTGGAAGTTGCAGCAAAAGCTGTTAAGGGGAAGGAATATTATACTGAAATGGTAAAGAAAAATGCCGCGACTACAATCGATTATGTTTCCTCTGAAACTATGAAGAAAACAGGAGATGCCAGTGTCGTTGCAGCAGTATCTAGAGTTTCGGGAGTATCAACGAATGGAGGTTTTATAACTGTGAGAGGAATTGGAGATAGATATGTTAAGACTTCTTTAAATGGATCAATTATTCCAACTCTTGATCCTTTTACAAATAATATTAAACTTGATTTATTCCCTTCAAGTCTGATCGATAATGTGTTTATTACTAAGACCGCTAGTCCTGATATTCCGGGTGATTGGGCAGGAGCATTTTTGTCGGTGGAAACAAAAGATTATCCCGAGAAATTAAGTGTAAATATCGAATCATCGCTCGGCTATAATAGTCAGTCAACTTTTAAAGATATACTTTCTTCCGATCATAGTTCTTCAGATTGGTTGGGATATGATAATGGATTAAGAGATGTTGATCATAGTAACTTTAATTCAGCAATTATTACTCCAAGTACTTACCAAGAATTTGTTGCATTAGGTTTAGGAGATTATTATTCTTCACTTGGCGTAAATGGAAATACTCCTTGGAATGATACCTATTATAAATTGGGGTTAATTCAACTCGGGCTGCTAGCTCCTGGACAAATTAATGACATTGATGCATTTAATGCAGCTAAACTTGAGTATGTTAAAGGTCCTTATAAATCAAACGCTTTTTCTATTTTGAATGCAGGAGTTCCTTCAACTGGCACACAGTTTTCGGATAGTTGGAATTCAATTAAAAAGAAGGCGCCACTGAATTTTAGTCAAAGTTTTTCAATCGGGAATCAAACAAAATTATTTGGAAAGCCATTGGGTTTTATCGTGGGATTAAAGTATAATTCTTCAGTTGTTAGTGACCCTAGCTCTACATCAAATAGAGCAGCAATTGCCGATGATGGAAATGGTAATTTGGTGAATACTGTTTCAAGCTCTGTAAAGCAGGACGTAACACGTGAAACAAATGGTTGGAGTGCATTACTAAATGTTGCCTACAAGTATGATAAAAATAATAGCGTTTCTTTAATGTTTATGCCAAATTATATAGGTGTAAATAATGTGCGAAGTTCGATCGATGATAGAGAACCAGCGAATTACGTTATTACAAAAAGTCAATTCTATGAACAGCGACGTCAATTAATTTATCAATTGAAGTCGGAGAATTATTTTCCGAAATTGAAGTTAAAGTTGGAAGGCAATGCATCTTATACAGATGGAAATAGTTCAGCACCTGATTTTAAAAATGTTCAATACTATAAAGATCCAATAACGAATACGTATCAAATAGGTGGTACCATTGGAGATGGAGTACATAGATATTATCGCTACTTATCAGATGATTTATTTGATTCAAGATTATTCGGTGAATTTCCTTTAGGAAACAAACCCGGTTTGCCTCGAAAATTGAAGGTAGGTGGTTCCTATACTTATAATTATAAAGAGAGTGATCAATATGATTACGAGGTTAACTTTGGACCGGCAGCGAAAGTTTTAACTAACGAAGATTTGAACGAATATTTTAATTTCAATACATTCGACATTCAAACTTCAACATCGATTGATGGTGTTACTTCTTCTACATTCCAACATTATTATACAAATGATGTAAGTCCGGCTAACCATACTTTTGGAAGAAGCAATATTTATGCAGGATATGTGATGAGTGATTATTCAATCACTGAACGACTGCGTGCTTCAGGTGGAGTAAGAGTTGAACAAGCAAAAATTTACACAGATGTTGTGAAGTTTGATTCCTTGAATTTACCTGCTAACGATCCTCGTCGCGATTATAAAGAGGGATTCCCCGCAGCTAATCCCGGTAAATTGGATGAATTAAGTATCCTCCCTAGTGTTAATCTTGTATATAAATTGCGTTTTGATGAAGATGCTCCTTTAAATGTGCGATTGAATTACAGTTGGTCTGTAGCTCGACCAAGCATTCGTGAGTTATCAGATGTAGCAGCATACGATTATGAATACCGCGCTTTTGTTTTTGGTAATTCAGACCTGAAAATGGTGAAAATTAAAAATTACGATTTAAGACTTGAGAATTATTTTAAATCGGGCGACAATCTTTCGTTTAGCGTGTTTTATAAAGACTTCAAGAACCATATCGAATTGGTGAATTCAGCAGGTATAAGTTGGCAAAATGTCGACAAATCGAAAGTAATGGGAATTGAACTAGAAGGAAGAAAGAAACTCAACGAACATTTCGAATTTAGAGCTAATGTGACTTTAGCTAAATCTGAAACTGAATTCGTCAGAACAAGAATGGAAGTTACTGGCGGAGTTAAAACATTTATTCCGCAGGATACAATTACTCGGCCTATGTTTGGTCAAGCTCCATATGTAATTAACGGAATATTATCCTACACTGCTGATAGCATAGGTTTAAATGTATCGTTGACTTACAATGTGCAAGGTCCAAGGTTAGTAGTTGCTGCTGATGTAAAAGAAGTGCCAGATATTTATGAACTTTCTAGAAATATATTTGATGTTAAGATTTCTAAGAAATTGGGATCCCACTTTGGCGTATCCTTTACTGTAAAAGATATTTTAAATACTCCGGTACGACGTTCGTACAATTATGACGAAGGATATACCTTAGATTACGATAAATATACCTACGGGACAAACTACATTTTAAGTTTAAATTACAAACTGTAAAAAAATGAAATATATACTAGCATTATTGGTAATGCTTTCTACACTAATCGTTACAAAAGGCTATAGCCAGGTAGAAAATGTTATTGTAGAGAAATATTATTATTCCGATGCAAATGATTCAGCAGATACAGATGGTGGATTCTTACCTATGGGATCAATAACTTATCGTGTATTTGTGGATTTGGCACAAGGAAGTTCTATCACTAAAATTTACGGGGACTCGTTGCATAAACTTAAATTCTTTAGTACTAATGTCTTTTTTAACAATACAGACAGAGGTAAAAGCTACGGATATGATATTGATAATACAAAGTTGAGTAAGAATACCGTAGCTCTTGATAGCTGGATTTCTTTAGGTGCTGCATCTAAGAAACATTTAGGAATTCTTAAAGCTGGTGATCCTGATAGCTCGATTGTTGGAGGCATCTATAATGATGGAGGCAGTGAAGGAATTAGCCCGGGATTAATTAGTAATACTAGCTCTGTTGCGGGAATACCTGTAACCGACAAAGATGGTTTAGTTCAAGTAGCAGCTATTCCTACAAATTATTTACCTTCTGGAGATTTACCTTTATTGTCTTCAACAGATACTAGTATTTTCGGCGATAATACGAAATCGTATTTCGAAAGCAATAATGCGATGTTACAATGTTCTGGTGCTTTTGGATTTGATTCATTGAATAGAATTTTAGTTGCGCAATTAACAACAATAGGTGACATTAATTTTGAAATTAACTTAGAAGTGAAAGATTCTTCTGGGAATTTGATAAGATATGTTGCTGATGGAAAGGATACAAGTTATATTCAAAATCAAATAGTAGTGACAGAACGCGTTTCGCCATTTTTGAAATATCCAGCTTCGTGTGGTTGTACAGATCCATTTTATTTAGAATATAGCAATCAATTTGCTTGCAGTGACTCATCAGCTTGCTTAACTAAAATAAAATTAGGATGTATGGATCAACAAGCTTGTAACTATGATCCGGATGCAAATTTTAATGTTCAGGAAATGTGCTGTTATCCTGGACTTTGCAATGACAGAAATTTAGATGTAGTATGTCCTTCGTTAAGTTCAGGAAATCGTGAATTCCAAGTGTATCCAAATCCGACTTCAGATAATATTAATGTTCTAATCAAAGGAGATAAATCCAAAGTTATGAAAGTAGAATTATTCAATCAATTTGGAATTCTTGTATTGGTGAAACAGATTGAATTGGTAGGTCAAGATAATTTTAATCTGAACCTTCAAAATCTCGAAACCGGTGTTTATATGTTGAAAGCAATTTCAGAGAGTGAAATTTACAATAGAACAATGATAAAGCAGTAGGTCGTTGTATTTACGAAATCAAAATTTGAATTATGAAAAACTATTTTAAATTAATTGCCGTTTTGTGTTTCTTCATTCTTGTTTCTTGTACAAAGGAAGAAGAAAAAGCAGTTGTCCATGAAACAAGTACTGTTGTAGATATTGATGGTAACACGTATAGAACAATTAAGATTGGCGATAAATGGTGGATGGCAGAAAATCTGAATGTTAAAACCTATAACGATGGTACTCCAATTGAACAGGCTCAAAATGACGCTGATTGGAATGATTCTGTTCCTTTGTTTTGTAAATATAATAGTAATGCTTCTGCTCCGGGTTTACTTTATAATTGGTATGTAGTAACAAATCCAAAGAAAATTGCGCCGTCAGGATGGCATATTCCTACAGATGATGAGTGGAAACAATTAGAGCAAGCTTTAGGAATGAATGCAACTTCAGCTTCTAATGCAGGTTGGAGAGGGAGTGATGAAGGATTAAAAATGAAAATCGAAGGTGGTCAAGGTTGGACAAGATTTGGAGACCTTTGGCCTACAAATGAGAGCGGTTTTACTGCTCTAGCAGGAAGTTGTCGTTTGCCTGATGGTACTTATGGTAATCCTGGATTATTCGCTACCGGTTTTTGGTGGACGTCAACTGATGATGCTCAAAATAACGAGGCTTGGTTTCGTCACCTCGATTATAAAAACCCTGATGTTTATCGATCACACACTTATAAAGGATACGGATTTAGTATAAGATGTGTTAAAGACTAAAAAAAACAAAATTTGCATTGGCTGTTACTGTTAAGTAACAGCCAATTTTGTTTTAGAATGTTTCCTCTATGTTAAAGTACTGTAAATACATTTTTCGCTCTTAACTTTTTAGGTTAATTAGTTTAATGATTTAGTAAGTTCTTGTTTGATTTAAATTTTTGTTGGCCCTCTACATTTGCTTTCGTTAAAAGGCCTTAATTGTATTAAATCGAATCTAAACTAAATCAATAACCCAAATGAAAAAACTAGTAACTAAAATGGCTATGACTGCAATTGCGGTCATGTCTGTGGCAACGAGTTTTGCCCAGAACAATCTTGGAGCTGATTGCGGATGTCCAACCGTATCATCACGCCCAACAGTTTTATTGTCAACATTAGCTACATCCGGTGGAGCAAATGATGGAGAATTAACTGCTACAAACACAATTTTAAATTGTGCAACTACGTACATTCTTGACAAGAAAATTTATGTGCCTAGTGGAAAAAGTTTAACAATTGCACCGGGAACAGTAATTAAAGGAAGATTCCGTACAACGGCAGATTCTGCAACAGCATTAACAGTAATGCGTGGTGGTAGAATCGTGGCAAACGGAACTCCAGGATGTCAAATTGTATTTACTGCTGAAGCTGATCCAATGGATGGATCTTATGCTTTAAGTAATAAAGGTATGTGGGGTGGAGTTTGTATCGCTGGTAAAGCTTCAAATAATTTAACATTAGCAGCTAACGGACCATTCCAAGCAGGTGTTGGTGATGGAAAAATTTGTGTTGCTAACGGATTAGGAACTTTTGAAGGTTTTGCAAGTTCAAATTCTCGCGATCAATTCGGTGCAAATTTAACTGCAGGTGAATCTTTTGATGATGATGACAACTCAGGTATTTTAAGTTATGTTTCTATTCGTCACGCTGGAGCAATTCTTCAGGTTGGTGGTGAGTTAAACGGACTTTCTTTAGGTTCAGTTGGACGTGGAACAACTATCGATCATATCGAGATTATTTCTTGTGCTGATGATGCTATGGAATTCTGGGGCGGAACAGTAAACGTTAAAAACTTCGCTACATTATTCGGTAATGATGATATGTTCGATTGGGATGACGGTTACCGTGGAAATTCTCAGTTCATTTTCGGACTAAAAACTGCTGATACATTAGCTGCTAGTGTTGATGCTGATAACGGATTTGAAATGGATGCTGATGATCAAAAATCAAACTTAACTCCTCGTTCACATCCTGTAATTTATAATGTTACTATGATTGGTAGCGGTAAGAAAGTTCTTACTTCTGATAACTCAGGTATTGCTGCAATCGAAGCAAAAGAATTAACTGAAGGTGAAATCTACAATTCAGTATTTGCTAACTTCCGTTATGGAATGAATGTTATCAAAACATTAGGAACACGTACAGGTACAAGTGAAGCTTATCATAACTGGTCATCTGCAAATGGTAATGGTTCTAATAGCTTAAAAGTAAAATGTAATGCATTCGTAGGTTGTACTAAAGATTTCGCAATTGATAAAAACGGTACAGGTGCAGTTGCTACAGCTGATACTGCTCAGTTCTATACTACTGACTTAAATACAACTTCAGCTTCTTTGCCTGGTTTCACTTACTTATGGAGTCAAAACTATACAACAAATGCTGTTGCGACTAAGTTTGATGCAATTCCTAATCCAGCTTTAACTATTTCAGGTGGTTGTGCTGCCGCTCCTGCAAATGGATTCTTTACGCCTGTTACTTACAAAGGAGCATTTGCTTCTTCAGGAAAAAACTGGTTATCTGACTGGACATATGCTCAATTATTAAATGTTACTACAGGTCTTCAACCTTGTCCAACAGATTTGAATACTGATGGTGTTACAAATAATGTTGACTTCTTGATTCTACTAGGACAATTTAATCAATCTTGTAATTAATCACATCTAAACATCTTTTATAATTATCAAAATGAAAAAAATAATGATATATGGATTTCTATTCTCGCTTTTGAGTGCATTCACAAATGTTTGTCAAGCTCAAAACGGTTTAGAAAATATCATAGTTGAAAAATACTATGTTTCCAATGCAGCCGACTCTATCGGGAGCACGGGTACATTGCCTGTAGGTTCTGTTACCTATCGTGTTTACGCTGATATGTTGCCGGGTTATAAGTTCCAAGCTTTGTATGGAGTTTCAAATCATACTTTATTAATCAATTCTTCAACGACGTTCTTTAACAATGAAGATTATGGTGCAACAAGCCCTCAAGGTATTAGTGTGAACAACACTAAAAAGAATACTGTAATGTTAGACTCATGGTTTTCTGTTGGCGGTACCGCTGTTGGAAAATCTGGAGTGCTAAAATCTGAAGATACTGATGGTTCTATCGGAAATAGTAATGGTCTCTTAACTAATAATGATCCTTCTACAGGAATTCAAATTTTAGTTCAAGATGGTATGGCTGCCGTGGCTCCTGAATCACCAACATTTGTCGGATTGAACAATACAGGAAATGGCGATTTAGGTGTATTCGATGGGGTAAGTTTAGTTGGAGGTTTATTTTCAACATCAAATGGTTCTATCGCATCTTTAAATGGTTCTTCTGGTCCTACTGCAACAAATCGTGTATTAATTGGACAGTTCACTACAAATGGAGTTTTCCATTTCGAATTGAATATTCAAATTGGTACTCCAACAGGTGGAACACAAAATTATGTTGCTTCTTCTCCAGTTGGTTCTGAAATTACAATTCCAAGCTTAACAGGAACTTTCGGTGCTCCAAATGCACTTCCTACTGTTGCTATTACTTCTCCATCTAATGGAGCTAGTTTTATCACTGGTACAGTAATTCCTTTAACTGCTACAGCTTCTGATGCTGACGGTACTGTAACTCAAGTTGAATTCTTTGTTGATGGAGTTTCAGTTGGAGTAGATGCTACTGCACCTTATACTTCTTCTTACACTGGTGTAATTGGTTCACATACTATTGCTGCTAAAGCAACAGATGATCAAGGTGCTGTTAGTACTGCAACTATTTCTATCACTGTTGCTAGTAACCCAGCTCCTACTTGCGTTATTACTAATCCAACAAATGGTTCTTCAGTTATTAATGGTGATGTAGTATCTATCACTGCAAATGCTACTGATAACGTTTCTGTTGCTTCAGTTGAATTCTTTGTTGATGGAGTTTCTTTAGGTTTAGATAACACTGCTCCTTATTCAATTAACTGGACAGCAGTTCTTGGTGCTCATTCAATCACTGCTCGTGCAACGGATAACTTAGGTGCTCAAACAATTTCTTCAGCTGTAGGTGTAACTTGTGTAAACAATGTGCCTCCTTCATGTTCTATTACTGCTCCTTCTAATGGTGCTTTATATACTGCTCCTGCTGTTGTAGCTATCGCTGCTAACGCTGCAGATGTTGATGGAACAATCGCTTCAGTTGATTTCTATGTAAATGGTACACTTGTTGGTAGCGATGCTACTGCTCCTTATAGCTTCAACTGGACAAGCGTTATTGGCTCAGCTGTTTTAACTGTAAAAGCTACTGATAACCGTGGTGCTGTAACTACCTCTTCTGCTGTTACAATCTCTGTTGCAGATCCTAATGCACTTCCTTACAATGTTTCTACTATCAATGAAAGCTGTAATCAAGCTGGTTTCTGCTTGCCGGTAATCGCTCATGATACTGTACAAAATGTAATTGGATATGATGTTGTTTTACATTACAACTCTCTTAAGTTAAAGCCAACTGGATCTATCACTGTTGCTAGTGACTTAATTAACCCTTCTTATGTTGATGCAATCAATAGTATTGATTCTGTAAATGGCAACATGTATATCTCTTTATTCTTCAATGCAAGTGCTCCAGCTAATGCTAAATTTACAGGTGCTGGTACAGTTTTCTGTGTAGGTTTTACAAAAACTGCATTGTTTACATCTGTTGATACATCTGCTGTAACGATTCCTTCATTACAAGAAAGTTACTATAATGGTGTTACTGCTAAATTAGTACAAGCAGGTAACTATATCTCGCATAGAGATAGCGTATTTACAGGTAAATTAAGTTTCTGGGCTGACAATAGTCCAATTAAATACAATGCTGCAAATCCAAACCAATATTTACCTACAAATATCAATGGAAATGATGCATCTTGTTCAACTCCTTCTTCAGTAGTTGTGAATCCTGATACAACAGGTTCATTCTCTCATGTTATTTCTAATGGCCTAAATTTAAATATCAATAAGGATATCCCAGGAACTACTGACGTTCAACCTGTGATTAACGGATTTGATGCATTATTAGCTCGTAAGGTTCTATTGAATGATGTTTCTTTCATTCCTAATGTTTATAACATTATTTCAATGGATGTTAATGAAGACGGTGTAATCAGTGCTGGTGACGTTTCTCAAATTAACCAACGTGCTGTATTGATGATCCCTGAATTCCGTCAAGCATGGAACTATAATGCTAACGGTGTTTCTAACGGTCAATTATCGAAAGATTGGATCTTTGTTGATACTGCTCGTGTTGCTACAGATGTTGCATTTGCAATTTCAACTACATATCCTAATAACGATGGTATCGGATTCTCTAAATACAAAGTTCCTGTATTGTCATTCTGTATGCCAGTTCCTGCAACAAATATTACTGATTGTCCTGTGATTTCTGCAATGACTTACAAAGGAATTTTAATCGGTGATATCAACGGTAACTATGCAACAACAAGCCCTAATAACGCTTTCCGTTCATCTTCATCTGATAAGGTTGTAATGGATATGTCAAAAGCTGTGGTTGAGAATGGATATTTAACTGTTCCGGTTTTCGTTGAATCAGTTGATGCTGTAAATTCATTAGACTTTGCAATGATGTACAATCAATCTTCACTTCATTTCAATTCAGTTGTAGATAATACAAATTCTTTACAAGCTTTAGCAAACGTAAATGCTGACGATAAAGTTCTTCGTTTTACATCTAATAGCCTTCAGAACTATGATTTATCTAAAGCTCCGGTTTCAGTTCGTTTTGCAATCGGTCAAGGTGAAGTTTCTGCATCTGATTTCAATGCTTTAGCTGCGTATGTTAATGGTGAAAGAGTATCTTTTGAATTAGCTTCTGCTAAATTATCTGGTACAGGATCTATCATCAATATCTATCCTAACCCTGCAACTGATATGTTAAATGTTGAGGTTAGCGAAAATGCAACATTACAATTAATGGATGTAGAAGGTCGCCAAGTTATTGCTCAAACTGAGGCTTTAGCCGGTGAAACTGCTTCATTCAGCACACAAACTTTAGCTAACGGAGTATATGTTGTTAGAGTATTAAACGGATCATCTGTATCTGTTAAAAGAGTAGTAGTTAGTAAGTAATAATTGTTTCTGTTTTTCTCCAAAAAGGTTGGTCCCCGGTCGGGGACTGACCTTTTTTATTTAATGTAAAGTTTACAGAATGATAAATTGCTCTTGACTTTCAAAATACTTGCCCTTCGTAAATTTGAAATATCTAAAAAGACAAACAAATGGTTAATTCACTAAAAATTAAACTGGTTTTATTATGCTTAATGGTTTCTTCAAGCATTTATAGCCAGAATTCCACTAAAACTCCTTCGATTAAAGGAAATATTAATTCGGCTAAAATTTCAACCATTGATTCAGGTGATTCTGTTGTATTTGATTTGTCTCAAATCAATCTTTCTTCTTCTCCTTTAGAAGTTCCAGTTTCAATTATTTCTGATGATACTATTTATGCTCTCGATTTTTCCTTAAAATATGATCATAATGCTTTGGAATATGATACTATATTAGACCTTACTACATATTTAATGCCATTGTCTTACTATAATTCTAATGATTCTACTGTTCGCTTCACTAGTAGCAGCTTCCAGCCATGTGACACTCTTACTCCTTTAGCTTTAGTTCGTTTTAATTTACTAACTCCAACGTTTACTAATACTGATTTGTATAGTTTAAAAGCTTACCTAAACGGAAATCAATGTAGTATCAAGATTATATTACCTACTATCCTTTCTGTATCTGAAAATTCAGCTCAAAAATTCAATTTGTTTCCTAATCCTGCAAATGAAAAAGCGATCATTGAGGGTTCTGAAGAGTTTCAACTAATAGTTTTTAATCAAATGGGTTTTTCAGTATTTTCAGACTCTATTTATAGTCAAAATAATTTGGCTACATTAAACCTTGAGCCCCTTAAAAGTGGAATGTACTTTGTTGAAGTGAAAAATAAAAAGGGAACTTCTATTAAAAAATTATTTGTTTGTCATTAAGAAGTTGATTGGTTGTGTATAAAAATGGCCGGTTTCCCGGCCTTTTTTATTATATCACAATTGAACTATTTCGTTCTTGAAATTCTTTGATGTAATTACTATACCATTTGCCAGATTTTTTTACCGTTCTATGCTGTGTTTCAAAATCAACATGAACAATGCCAAAACGTGGTGTATATCCTTCCGACCATTCAAAGTTGTCTAATAATGACCAAACAAAGTAGCCATCAACTTTTAATCCTTCATTTTTAGCTCTTAAAACTTGTTCAATATACGATTTTAAATAGTTGACTCTTTTCTCATCATTTATTTGTCCGTCAATTTTCCGGTCATTGAAAGCAGCTCCATTTTCAGTAATATAAATCTCTTTTACTTCTTTGTATCTATTAAATTGTTTTATCATCTCGTAAATTGATTCGGGATAAATTTCCCAATTCATTATCGTTCGATCTACATTCCTTGTCTTTGCATCAATAATTTTAGCGTTTAAGTAGGGAGTAAATTTCGAATGTGATACAACTTCTCTGGTATAGTTCTGAATCCCGATAAAATCCGGAATAGCTACTAAATTTTCAATATCATTCGATTTGATGTATGGCTCCAATTTATTTAAAAAGGGTAGGGTTGATGTCGGATAGCCATATCCTAATAGTGGTTCAATGAAAAGTCGATTGATTAGTGCATCTGTTTTCTGAGCCGCCAATATATCTTCTATGTTATGCGGATTTAAAGGAGTTATATGCGAGCATGAAAAAGTCGTTCCAATATGTGCGTCAGCGCAGGCAGAGCGAATTGTTTTAATTCCTGCAGCTTGCGTCAATGCCGCATGATGAAGTGCAGGCAAATAGTTGTCTACGCCTTTTTTTCCTGGGGCGTGTACTCCTAAAAAATATCCTGCCCCTGTAAAAACAACTGGTTCATTAAGAACCATCCAATGTTTCACTCGATCGCCTAAGCGATTCACTATTATAGCAGCATATTCGCTAAACCAACTAACTATATCTCTATTTGTCCAGCCTCCTCTATCTTCTAATTCTTGAGGTAAATCCCAATGATATAATGTCACCCAAGGATCTACTTTATTCTCGAGACAATAATCCGTTAATCGATCGTAAAAATCTAATCCTCTTTGATTTATAAATCCCGGCCCCAAAGGCATTACCCTTGGCCACGAGACCGAAAATCTGAAGTTCTTAATATTCAGACTGGCCAAAAGTCGAATGTCTTCTTTGTAGTGATAGTAAAACTCACATGACTTGTTTCCGTTTTGATTATTGACTATGGCATTCTTCTTCTTGCAAAATTCATCCCATATCGATGATCTCTTCCCGTCAGCGAATTTCCCTCCTTCTATTTGATAGGCTGATGTCGCAGCACCCCAAATGAAATCGTTTTTCATATTATTAATTTTCAGCAAGATTTATTGTCATAATTTTCTCAAAGAAGTTCATTTCCTTTCTTTTCGAATTGACAATAATATTTTCATGTAAATGATTCTTGATTATTTTGTCAATTATCTTTTCTGTATTATCTGGATATTCTACTTCTATTGATCGGCCGTGTTTTAACCATTCTTTGATCGTATCAATATGCTTTTTCTTCAAACTTTTAATTACTGTAACGCCCATTGATTTTAGCACTGCAGCATTACAGTGTTGTTCGTATTGATTCTTCATTGGGATTACCAACAATTTCTTGCCTAAAAAAAGTGCTTCTGATGTTGTTCCAAATCCTGCATTTGTTATTACGGCATTGCACGAAGCTAAGCTTTCAATGAATGTTTGATTTGTTAGCGGCAATACTGTAAAATTTACTTTTTTGTATTCTTTTCGAATATGTTTGCTGAATACATGAAACTCACAGTTTGTGATGTGCTTAAGCTTTTCTATAATTCTTTTATCATCATACGAAGGAAGGTAAACTGTTACATGTCCTTTGTTGCTTATTGCGGCTTCTCTTATCTCTTTTCTTATAATTGGAGTTGAAACAGTTTCATCAAAGGATTTAAAATGAAATCCGTAGGAGTGAGTTACCGGAGCGTAATGATTCAATACAGCCTTCCCTAATGGATCTGAGCCTTTGGGCTTAGGTGCTAACGGATGAAGCGTTGCTGCTTGATTACTCAATCCTATGCATACTTTGCTATTTAATTTAGCCGCCCAGCATGATACTGGTTCAAAATCACTAATGATTAAATCATAATCCTTAATTGGTATTGATTTTATTTCAGCTAATAACTTAGTTGTATCGAGTGCTAAATATGTTTTTGTAAAATCAATGCCGCCATTTTTCCCAAATACGAATCCAAGGCCATGAAATCGATACTTCACTTCAAATGGTAATTCTAAATCCCATTGAGATGAGCTTATTAGTACATCCGTTTCCCCTTTCTGTTTTAAAATAGGAACTATTTCTAAAGCTCTACTAATATGACCGTTTCCAGTTCCTTGTATGGCATAAAGTATTTTCATTAATTATTATTTGGGTTATTATGTAATCCAGGGTTGTTAAGTTCTGCAAAAAGCATTTTGAAAAGATCTTTGTTATCCATTGATACTATGTCGTCATCTTCGTTTATGATTTCGATTTCTATCGAATCTTCATATTTGTAAAGCGACCATTCTCCATTATTATATTCTAGTGAAGTCAAATTTTCAACCCAGTCGCCCGAATTTAAATAGGTAACAGCACCATGATCGTTTTTGATTTCTTTAATTTCCGGATGGTGAATATGTCCGCAAATTACATAGTAGTATTTGTTACTTATTGCAATGTCAGCACATGTCACTTCAAAATCATTAATGAATTTCACGGCTTTTTTAACGCTGTTTTTAATTTTCTTGGATAATGAAATCTTTTCTCGCCCTGTCTTTTCAAGAATAAAATTGGTAAAGCGATTTAGCAAAATGAGTAAATCATATCCTATAGCTCCAAGCTTTGTTAACCATTTAGCATGTTGCATGGTTACATCAAATACATCCCCATGGAATATCCAAGCTTTTTTACCATCAAGGTCTAAAATCAGTTTATTGTTGATTTCTAAATTTCCTAAGCTAAATCCTGAAAACCTTCGTAGCATTTCATCATGATTGCCTGTTATGTAATAAACAGGAACTCCTTTGGAGGCAAACCGTATGATTTCCCTCAAGACTTTCATGTGAGATTTAGGAAAGTAGTTTTTGCTGAATTGCCAGATGTCAATTATATCACCATTCAAAACAATCATTGATGGTTTTATCGACTTTAAGTATCTTACCAACTCTTTGGCGTGACACCCGTACGTCCCTAGATGAATGTCAGATATAACTACTATTTCTACTTCTCTTCTAAGTGACGACATGATTTTCATTGGATCATGAATAAAAATTGTTTGTTTCATCAAATCGGTGCCTTCTTAAATATTTGAAGGCCGATGAAAAAGTGAAAAATGTAGATATCAGCAATACTTCTATTTTTCGCTTCGATAATTCTGCACTTTTATCTAGTATATTCATGAGGCAATTTTACGTGATTAATGTTAGGATATAGTCACGCTCTTGTTAAGTAATTGTTATTAGCTAGGTGTAAAATAAAAAAGCCGACATCACTGCCGGCTTTGTAATTAATGTTAGTTTATCGTTTTATCCAACAACAAACCAAGGATTTAATAAATCGGTTTTATTGTAGACAATAGGAGTAGATTCCGTTGGATTAACAACGCTATATCCTGCGTATAAGGCGATAGCTTGTCCCGCGGCTGTGTCCCATTCCATTGTTGGCGCAAAACGCGGATAAACGTCCGCAGAGCCTTCAGCAACTAAACACAGTTTTAGGGAACTGCCTTTTGATATTAAATCAAGATCGCCATGCTTTTTTCTGAGTTCTTCAATAAATTCTTGCGTCTCTTCACTCATATGACTTCTGCTGGCAACAACTGTGTACTTACGATCTTCGTTTTTAATTGGAAGTTTTTGCGCAACTGAAATAAATTTATCGGTGATGTTTTGCGATAGCGCAAGATGCATCAAGTAGTCGTAATCGGCTTCTATTTTATAACTCCCCATTCCTTCAGCTCCGAAATATAAAGAGTTAATTATTGGAGCATAAATAACTCCTGCTACCGGCGTATTTCCTTTAATTAATGCTATGTTTACTGTGAACTCTCCGTTTCGCTTGATGAATTCTTTTGTGCCATCAAGTGGATCTACCATCCAAAATAATTTCCATTTGTTTCGCTCTTCAAAAGGAATCATTTTTCCTTCTTCACTTAAAACAGGAAGCATCGTTTCTTTCAATCCTTCCATTATTTTTAGGTGCGATCTTTTGTCTGCTTCAGTTAAAGGACTTTTATCGTCTTTTATCTCAACAGCTATTTCATTGGCATAAACACCGGTAATTTCTTTTCCTGCCAAAATCGCAGTTTTAATTGCGACAGCAAGAAGTTCGTTGTAGTTTTCCATTTCTAAAAGCGGTATTTATTTCATTTTAAACAATCATTCCGGCAGCAACGGTTTCGTTAGTGCCTTCGTCAATTAAAATTACACTTCCAGTATATCTGTTTTTGCGATATGAATCGAAATATAAAGGAACTGTTGTCTTTATGTTTATTCTGGCAATGTCATTCATGCCGATTTCTTTATCATTTTCATTACGATGCAATGTGTTGATGTCGATTTTATATCGAATGTCTTTAATCACACATCGAGCGTCTTTTATTGTATGGCGAATCGCGTATTTTCCTCCTAACTGAAGCTTGTTAGCATTCATCCAACAAATCATTACGTCGAATTCTTGTTCCATATTCGGAGCATTGTTTTCGCGTACTATCATATCTCCGCGACTAATATCTACATCGCGATCTAATGTCATTGTTACCGACATTGGCGCGTATGCTTCTTCAATATTTTCGCCAAATAACTCAACTGTTTTTATTACTGCAGATTCTCCGCTTGGTAGAATTTTTACTTTGTCTCCCGGTTTGTAAATTCCGCTTACAATTCTTCCCGCATATCCTCTGTAATCGTGATATTCGGTTTGTTGAGGGCGAATTACATACTGAACAGGGAAACGACAATCAATATGATTTTCATCGCTGCTAATATGAATGTTCTCTAGAAGATACATTAACGTTGCTCCTTGATACCATGGCATGTTTTGCGATTTGTCTACTACATTATCGCCTTTTAATGCACTGATAGGTAAAAAGTGGACATCCTTAATATCTAATTTCGATGATACATGTCGGAATTCTTCAACTACTTTGTTAAATGCTTCTTCCGAGTATTCCACCAAATCCATTTTGTTAATGCAAATGATTAAGTGTGGAATTTGTAATAGCGAAGCAATAAATGAGTGACGAATGGTTTGCTCTAAAACTCCTTTACGTGCATCTACTAAAATTAAAGCTACGTTAGCTGTAGAAGCTCCTGTAACCATATTGCGGGTATACTGAATATGCCCAGGAGTATCTGCAATGATGAACTTACGCTTCGGTGTTGCGAAATAACGATACGCTACGTCGATTGTAATTCCTTGCTCGCGTTCTGCCTTTAATCCATCAGTCAATAAACTCAAATCAACATGCTCAAATCCACGTTGCTGACTTCTTTGTTCAATGGCTTCGAGCTGATCTTCGAAAATTTGTTTTGAATCGTATAGCAAACGGCCTATTAATGTACTTTTTCCGTCATCAACACTTCCTGCTGTCGTAAAACGCAACAATTCCATGTTCATGTATCCGTCTTTGCTGAAATCACTCATTATATATTGTAATTATATACTATTTAAATGTAAAGGGTATTAGCTGCTTATTTCGGTCGACTAAAAGTATCCGGCTTTCTTACGATCTTCCATTGCCGTTTCACTTCGCTTATCATCTTGACGTGTGCCGCGTTCTGTTGTTCTCGAAGCTGCAATCTCGTCAATGATTTCTGATAAGGATGATGCCGGTGATTCAACTGCTCCGGTACATGTCATATCTCCGATTGTGCGGAATCGAACAATTTTCTTTTCAACTTTCTCAGTTTCTTTTAAGGTGATGTATTCCGAATATGCTAATAACATTCCGTCGCGATCTACCACATCACGTTCGTGTGTGAAATAGATTTCAGGAATAGGAATATTTTCTAATTGGATATACATCCAAACATCCATTTCTGTCCAGTTTGAGAGAGGAAATACTCTGAAATGTTCTCCGATATGTTTTCTTCCATTTAACAACATCCATAATTCAGGACGTTGGTTTTTCGGATCCCATTGTCCGAATTCATCACGATGCGAGAAGAATCGTTCTTTAGCTCTAGCTTTTTCTTCGTCGCGTCGAGCACCACCCATAGCCGCATCAATCTTAAGCTCTTCTAATGCATCTAATAGAGTTATCGTTTGTAAAACATTACGACTTGCATTCGGACCTTTCTCTTCTCTAGCTCTTCCTTTGTCGATTGAATCTTGTACATAACGCACTTCTAAACGAGCTCCAATCTCTTCAACCATTTTATCACGGAAGGTAATTGTCTCAGGGAAGTTATGTCCCGTATCAATATGAAGTAAAGGGAAGGGAATACGAGCCGGATAAAACGCTTTTCTTGCCAAATGCGTCATTACAATCGAATCTTTTCCTCCTGAAAAGAGCATCGCAGGGCGTTCAAATTGTGAAGCCGCTTCGCGAATCACATAGATGGCTTCTGCTTCTAACTCTCGCAGGTGGTTCAAATGGTATAAAATCATCCTATATCAGGGTTTAATTCTTTTTAACGAATAATCTAAAATTTGGTTTACACAGTCGTCGAGACTGTCTTCTGCCGTTTTCACTGTTATTTCCGCTGCTTCCGGAGCTTCAAAGGGCGATGATATGCCTGTGAAGTTGGGAATTTCACCTTTTCGGGCTTTTGCATACAATCCTTTTACGTCGCGCTGCTCACAAACTCCTAGAGGGCAATCAACATGCACTTCGATGAATTCTCCCTCTGCAATTAAGTTTCTTACTTGATCTCTGTCTTCTTTAAACGGGGAGATAAAGGCAGTAATTACGATGATGCCTGCATCCATGAACAGCTTAGCAACTTCGCCGATCCTTCGTATGTTTTCCTTGCGGCCTTCTTCGGTAAAGTCGATATTCTTGTTCAATCCATGACGAATATTATCGCCATCGAGTAAATAAGTTTTGAATCCTTTGAAGTATAATTCTTGTTCCAGTTTATCGGCAATTGTACTCTTTCCTGAGCCGGAAAGTCCTGTAAGCCAAATTAATACGGGCTTTTGGCCCAGTAATTTCAGTCGGTCGTTACGGGTAATTTTATAATCTTGCCTAACAATATTTGTGGATTTCATGCTTCTGCTTTTGTCCGGAAAATCCGGCTGCAAAGTTCACACTTTATTTCGAATCTACCTCGAAAAAATGTGTCGGATTGAGTTCTGCTAATCCCTCCGTTTATATCATATCATACCAATAAGCGATACCGAAGATGGTGAAGGCCATATAGATAAGCGTTGGGATGAACCCATAGCGGATATAATCGATGAATTTATAGCCCCCCGGCCCGTAAACCATTAAGTTCGTTTGATACCCAAATGGTGTGAGGAAGTCGGCACTGCTGGCAAAAGCAATTGTGAGCAATAATGGTGTGAAATTTGTCACACCCAATTGATGTCCTGTTGCTACTGCTATTGGAAAAGTAATGGCAACAGCCGCTGCATTGGTAACAAACATGGTTAATACATTGGTAACAATATACAGTCCCAATAAAATTCCTAATGTAGGATGAATGCCTTGCGTAGCACTGATAACAGAATCGGCAAATACTTTGTCGGCACCCGATGCACTAATCGCTTTTCCAACACCAATCGCTAACGCAAGCATAATCATGAGGTCGAGATCCAAAGATTTTTTAATCTCATCAACTGTCACTATTCCTACTGCTGCAACGATTGACGTAAGTACAAACAGCGACATGAATAAACTTGAAATATCTAATGCTTCAAGAATGAAAGAAGCTGCAATGGCTAATATTATCCACTTGATTTTTCCTTTATTCGCTTTATTGATTTCACGTTTTTTAGATACAACAATTAAGTCTCTTCCTGCCTCGGCGCGATTGCGAAAATCTTTTCCTGCAATTACTAAAATTAAATCGCCACTGTGCAATTCAATCTCACCAACTTTACCTGTTAATTTTTCTCCATGGCGATTAACGGCAATGATAGCTGCATCATAATGCTCGCGGAAATTACTTTTGTTAATTGGAATGTCAATCAATGCCGAATTCGGACTAATAATCACTTCAACAACCTCTAGTTTTCCATTTAAAGGATAGGTTTCGATGTTAGCTAATAACAAATCCGTTTGGTCGTTAACTAGATCAATCACCGTTTCGGTTTCACCTGCAAACATCAATACATCTCCTGATTGAATTATCTCTTCAGGAGAAACGGGCGCTATGGTTTTATCTCCTCTTATAATTTCAACAACATAAAGTCCTCGTAAACTTCGAAGCTTATTATCGTCGATTGATTTTCCTACAAACGATGATGTCGAAGGAACAACTGTTTCAACTAAATACTCTCGAGGATCTTCTTTGAATTCTGTCAAAGCATCTTTTCTGCTTGGCAGTAATTTATCCGATAGGAAAATGATGTATAAGCATATCGCTACCATGATAGGTAATCCTACAGGGGTAAAGTCGAACATCTTTAATGGCTCTAACCCTGCATCGGCCGCCAAACCGCTCACTACTAAGTTGGTTGAGGTACCGATAACAGTTACCGTACCACCAATTATAGCCGCCATCGACAAAGGCATCAAAACTTTCGATGGCGCTATTTTCTTACGCTTTGACCAATCATAAACATAGGGTAACATGAGCGCTACCAATGGTGTATTGTTGACGAAAGCAGAAACGCTGGCTACCGAAAAACTCATTCGCGTCATAAATGCACGATAGGATAATCCAGGACGAAGTAATTTGTAAATCGATTGATCTAAGGCCGCTGATCTTTTGATTACGTCACTTAATATAAGAAGTAGGAAAATGACCGCAATCTGCTCATTAGCAAACCCGCTAAGCGCCTCTTTAGGAGTGATTACCTGCAAAAGCATTAGCATTGCAATGGCAATCACAAATACTATCACGGGCTTAATCCACTCTTTATAGAGAGAAACTACAATGAAAACGATTACTAACGAAACAATTATTACTGGTGATGTCATAAAGAATTAATTGGTTTTCTTACACAGAAAACGGGCTAACGAATTTACCGCAGATTTTTGAAAAACTGACAGAATTTTAAATAATTCTTACAGGATAATTAATATCAGCAAGTGGGCGGGTTCAAATACAACAAAAATTGGCTAGCTTTAACTTAGGTTTTTACGTGTTAAAGTCACTATTATTCCCGTTTGGCATTACTTAGGCATGATTTTTATTCATAAGATAGGAAATTGATGTTATGCTATTTAAATTCGTAGCAGTTTTATGAAGGTTCCGTTACCATTTCTTGATATGATCTCAATGAATTCATTAGTTCCGGATTGCAAGAGGCATATCCATTTTAAGAGGCAAAGTGTAATAACACTGTTTATAATTGCATTTCTGTTTTTTTTCGGGATGGTTTATGCCGCTAACGTGTATATCGTAAAAACCTCTAAGGTTCGATTTAAGTCAGAAGCACCGCTTGAAACCATTATCGCTGAATCAAGTGAGCTGAAAGGAATGCTCGACCTTCAATCAAAGAATTTTGCTTTTACAGTTAATAATGAGAGCTTTAAAGGATTTAATAGTCCTTTGCAACGCGAACATTTTAACGATAACTACCTCGATACCGACAAATATCCAGTTATATCCTATACCGGACGAATTATCGATGAAATCGATTTCAATAAGCCCGGAACTTATAATGTTAGGGCAAAGGGGATGATGAATGTAAAAGGGATTAACCGTGAACGCTTAATAAAAAGCGTGGTGGAAGTGAAGCCAAATTCAATTAAAATTACTTCAGAATTCACAGTGCTATTGGATGATTATAGTATACGCATTCCTCGTGTTGTAAATCAAAAAATAGCGCCCGAAATTCAAATAACATTTTCTGCTAACTTAGAGCCGCAGAAGTAATTATGATTATAAAAAGGTATTTAGTTTGTTTTTTGTTGATGATGATTTCATTTTCATCACAAGCTGAAATTCCATTTTTTAAAACGCTGCAAGTAGATAGAGAAAATAAGAATCTCCGAATTAATGTTCTTTTCCAAGATCAAAGTGGTTTTATTTGGGCAGGTACAGATCATGGATTGTATACCTACGATGGATTTGTTTTTGAAAAAATAATTCGAGATACTGGTTCGGTCCAGATGAATATTTCTTGTATTGCTGAGGATCAAAAAGGAGCACTGATCGTTGGTACAGAGGATGGAATTATTTTTAGGCGGACACATGAACGTTTCCATATTTTACCATTTCGTACAAAAGGACCTGTTCGTTCAATTGTTGATATGGGTGAATTTGGTTTGTGGGTTGCAAGTTATGGTGACGGAATCTATTCTTTAAAAGAAAATAATTGGAATAAAATTTCAGGGATAGCAGATAACTTTATTTATTCATTGGTTAAGCATCCTTCCGGGAAAGTTTTTGCCGGCACTGATATAGGTATGATTGTCTTTGATATTAATAATGGGAAAATCACTTCTAAATTAATTGATAGTAATCTGGGCTTGCCCGATAACTTGGTTAGAATTATCAAGAATTATGATGAGAATTCGGTGATTCTGGGTTTTCAAGAGAAAGGAATCGCAATATACAATATCAAACAAGGTACTTTTTCTGTTCCTGCAAAAGCACAAAACTGGACATACGGTCCTGTTGATTGTATGGCGATGCTTCAGAATGAATATTGGATTGGGACAGAAGGTATAGGTATAGTCGATTTCGAATTTAATGGCGATCGACGACTTAGAAATTTTAATAGAGCTAACGGTTTCGCCTATACTAAAATCTATGATTTGATGAAAGACCGAGAAGGTAATATCTGGGTCTCGGCCGATAATAAATTGTTGATTTCACCAGGTGAGAAGGTGGAGATCATTCATGAAAATGTTAAGTATTCATTCGATAGTATCCAAGCAATCACTTCTGATGCCGATGGATATATTTGGTTTAGCACTAAAAACGGATTATTCCGCTATAACTATACCGCACCTGAAAATCAAAATTTAAAAAAATTCGATGTGCTAAAGAAGAAAAATCTGCATATCGTTTCTTTGTTTGAAGATGATTGGGGCTTTCTTTGGATAGGTACTTTCGATGACGGATTGTATCGATTAAATACGTTGAATGGAGAGGTGATGAGCTTCGGGGCGAAAAATGGATTGGCGAATGCAAATGTGATTTCTATCTCTGGACACGATAATAAATTGTGGTTGGCTACCTTAGGCGGAATAATTTCTTGTGATATTATCGAGGATCAAAAAAATCCCGGTAAATTATATTACAAATTTTCTCGTCCCGATGATTTTAGCGATCCTGGTGAAGTATTCGTTTATAATGTTTTTATTGATAGTAAAAATCGTGTTTGGTTTGGTACCGATGGAAAAGGAATAAGTGTTTTTAATAACGGGAAATTTAAGAACTATACCGATTTCGATAACGGAAGGGGGAAAGTTGTTTATTCAATTACTGAAGACAAATCCGGTAATATCTGGTTTAGTACGCTAAGTCATGGTATCTATCGATTTGATGGCAAGAATTTTAAGAATATTGGAATAAAAGAAGGACTGCGTGAGCTTGAAATTTCCGGTATAACTACTGATAATTCCGGAAATATTGTTGTAGTGCATAGCCGAGGTATTGACGTTATCAATCCGCGAAACTTTGAAATGGAATATATTGGAGCAGAAGCAGGACTTGAGAATATCGATTGCGATTTAAATTCATTGACAACAGATAGGAAAGGCAATATATGGGTAGGTTCTCAGAAAGGACTAATTCGCTTTTATAATTACAAGGAAGGCGTTTCTAAATATCCTTTAACAAATATCCGAAAGATTTATACTTTCATGAAGCCCGGAAAAGGGATTCGCGACTCTGTTTTTAAGTATAACCAAAATCAAATTTCAATTGAATTTATAGGATTGTGGTTTAACAATCCTGAAGCTGTTGTTTACCGATATCGATTATTTGGATATAGCGATCAATGGTTAATTACACATGATCGGATTGTTACTTTCCCTAATCTTCCTCCAGGAAATTATAAGTTTGAACTAGAAGCATCTAATAATAACAGATTCGTTAATCCATATACTGCATCGTATTCATTTAAGATTAAAAAACCGATTTGGAAAGAATTCTGGTTTCTATTATTTGCCTTCTTGTTATTAGCAGCACTTGTTTTTGTAATTGTAAGAGATAGAGAACGACGTTGGAGGCATTTTGAGTCGATTGAGAAAGAAAAAATGGAGTATCAATATGAAACACTAAAGAGTCAAATTAATCCTCATTTCTTGTTTAATAGTTTCAATACGTTAATTACTATTATTGATGATGATAAGGATAAGGCGATAGATTATGTGGAGACATTATCCGATTATTTTAGGAGTATGTTGCAATATCGCGATATGGATACAATAACACTGAAAGAAGAATTAATAATCGTAAATAGTTATTTTTACTTGCAGCAAAAACGATACGGAAAATATGTCGATTTGCAAATCGATATTCCTGATTCATGGCTCTATCAATATCGTGTTCCTCCTCTGTCAATTCAGTTGTTAATAGAGAATTGTATAAAGCATAATGCAGTTTCTCATGAAACGCCTTTGTACATTAATGTTATTGCTAGCGACCGTGAAACAATATTAATAAATAATAATCTTAATCCGAAAAAACAATCCGATCCAAGTACCGGTATCGGACTTGAAAATATCATTAACCGATTTAAAATCTTGTCGAATCAAGAAGTTTATATCAGTAAAAATGATGAAATATTCACAGTTGAAATACCTTTAATACCGGCATAATCATGAAAATTCTCATTGTAGAAGATGAGGCACCTGCTGCTGAACGTCTTAAAAAACTAATTCTTGAAATTGAACCAAGAGCAATATTCCCGGAATCCCCTGTTAGTATTAAATCGGCTGTAAAATGGCTGAAAGAGAATCCTAGTCCCGATCTTCTCTTTATGGATATCCATCTTGCCGACGGACATAGTTTCGAAGTGTTTAATGAAGTACAGGTATCCGCACCAGTGATCTTTGTTACTGCCTATGATCAATACGCTCTTGATGCTTTTAAAGTAAACAGTATCGACTATTTGCTAAAGCCGGTAAAAAAAGATGATCTGATTCGCGCAATGGAGAAGTATAAATTGCTTACGGCATTGAGTACTAATCAAGTACAGGCCCTTTTAAAGCAAATTAACCCCGTTGCTGCTGCTAAAGAACTTCAAAAGCGAATCATCATCCGCTATGGCGATACGATTAAAATGGTGGAAATCAATGATGTAGCCTATTTTTATACAGAAGACAAAATCAACTTTTTGTGTACGAAAGACAATTTAAGATACCCGATTGATCAAAATCTCGATGAATTGGAGACAATTACTGATGATGCCGTTTTCTTCAGGATTAATCGCCAGTTTATAGTGAATATTGGGGCCATTGATAAAATGCTAGCATGGTCAAAATCAAGGGTAAAGATTGTTCTAAAGCCCGCTTGTGAGCATGAAACTATCGTAAGTACCGAGCGTTCCCCACACTTTAAAGAGTGGTTAACCGGAACCTCCAAGTAAAAGAATTAGTTCAAAATTCCCGTTCAAAGTACACTTTTCCGCATTCAGCAACATGCATATAATAAAGTAGTCGTCGCCACCGTAATTTAGCATCGACACTTAGAAAAAATGCAAAACAAAACAATTGTACTTATTTTCTGCTCAATACTGGCAGTGACATCATTTACATCATGTAAGCATGATGTACCTCAACCAGCAATTGCAAATAACAACGGGAACAATGGGGGTGGGAATGGGAATGGTAACGGTAACGGTTCTTTGCCCCCTTGTGACCCGGATTCGGTATATTTTGATCAGCAGATTTTACCTATTCTGGTATCTAATTGTACTATGTCGGGATGTCACAATTCTACAACTCACGCAGAAGGAATAGATTTAACTTCGTACGCTGCTGTAATGGCTTCCGATGTTGTTAAGCCTACGCATCCTTATAGTAGTGACCTTTATAAGTCAATCACAACCAACGATCCCGGCGATATAATGCCTCCGGCGCCAGCTGCCCATTTATTAACGGCACAAATAACCTTGATTAAAAATTGGATTTTACAGGGAGCTCAAGATCTTCATTGCGATGCAGGTTGTGATACTACTTATGTTACCTACAGTAATACGATCGCTCCACTAATGTCGACTTATTGTAATGGATGCCATAGCGGAGCTAACGCGAGCGGCGGAATAGATTACACAACGTATTCATCAGTTAGTGATGCTGCTGCCGACGGTTCATTGTATGGAAGTGTTATACATGACCCAAATTGGAGTGCAATGCCTAAAAACAGTGCAATGTTGCCTCAATGCAAAATTGATCAAATCAGAATTTGGGTGAACGCAGGTGCCCCTAATAACTAAAAGCAAGAATAGAATAGTATATGAAAGCGTTAAAGCTCGGAAGTCTCATAATGTTGTTTGTATTAGCAATAGTATCTTTTGAAGGATGTTATTATGATACAGAAGAAACTTTGTATCCACCAACAGGCACTTGTGATACAGCAAATATTACCTATAGCAATACAATAAAATCGATTGTTCAAACAAATTGTAATTCCTCGGGTTGTCACGATGCAGTATCAGCATCTGCAGGATACGATTTCACAACATATGACGGATTAAAAGGTGCAGCTGATGATGGCTCATTATATGGTTCGATTACTTATGATTCAAATTGGTCGGCCATGCCTAAAAATGGAAATAAATTAGATCAGTGTAGCATTAAAAAAATTAAAATCTGGATTGACGCCGGAGCATTAAACAACTAAGAGTTATGAAAGCATTAAAAATAATATTAGTACTTGCTATTATAGCAGCACTTGGTGGATATTATGTCTATAATAAACCTGTTTCGGGATTAGAAGATACTAAACCTGCGTTTACAATGAGCTCAGATGAATTGTTCACTGCATTTGAAACCGATGAAACTGCTGCAAATAAAAAATTCTTAGGAAAAGTTATCGAAGTTTCTGGGACTGTACAATCAGTGAACCATGAGCAAGATGGAAATACCAGCGTTACTCTTCAAACTGCAGGTGGTATGTTCGGAGTAATTTGCCGTCTCGACTCTTTGAATTCTAGTCCGCAAGGAATCACAAATGGCCAAAAAGTATCAATGAAAGGCGAGTGCAGCGGAATGCTAATGGACGTAGTCCTTGTTCGCTGTATCAACATTAAAAAGTAAATAACAACCATTATAATAAACCCTTAACAAATGAAAAAAATCTTACTTCTTACTACTGTTGTAGTTATTGCACTAGGAGCAATGTCTTTCGGTGTATTAAGCCCGAATGGTAAAGCAGGTTATACAAATTCACCTTCAGAAGGAAATTGTACAACTTCAGGATGCCACAGTTCTTATACTGTAAATACAGGTGCAGGATCAACTGTGTTGTCTTCAACTAACATGACAAACTGGGAGTACACTCCGGGAACTACTTATCACATGATTCTTACTGTAAAATATACAGGAAGATCATTATTTGCATTGGGATTAGAATGCTTAACAACTGCAAATGCAAATGCAGGAACATTAGTTATAACTAACTCTGCTCAAACAAAGATTTCTACGAAAACAGTAAGTGGTGTTTCTCGTAAAAATATTGTTCAGCAAACTAATGGTGGTGTTCATGCTGATTCAATGCAATTTGTGTTTGATTGGACAGCTCCAACAACAAATATCGGAAACGTGAAGTTCTACTTCTCAGGAATGGCTGCTAATAACAATGGAACTGAGTCTGGTGATTACGTTTACACTGGCAACCAAACTGTAACACCTGCTTCAACAGTAGGAGTTCAAGAAGTTCAAGCAAATACATCGGCTCTTCAAGTAATTAACCTTGGTAGTGCTCTTCATTTAACGTATTCTGCAAAGGCTTCTTCTAATACAAATGTTGAATTATATGACATCAAAGGTTCTTTGGTAAATCGTGTAGCTTTCGGCAAACAAAACGCAGGAAATGTAGATTTGGATATGCCTTTGTCAGGTTCTTTAAAATCTGGCGTGTATATTGTAAAGGTAATCCAAGGATCTGACGTCCTTACCAAAAAGACGGTATTAACCTTCTAAAAACAATTAAATCCAAAACAATATGAAACGCATTCTCTTTATCATTGCTTTAGCAACTTCTATCAGCGCATCTGCTCAGGAACGTTATTTTACTCGTGGCGCTAGTGTATCTTTCTTTGCCGACGGCTCTAATACCCCTGAAAAAATCGAGGCGCACAATGGTCAGGGTACAAGTGTATTTGATGCAAAAACAGGCCAATTTGAATTCGCAGTACTTATGAAGGCTTTCGAATTCGAAAAAGCACTTATGCAAGATCACTTTCATGAAAATTATGTAGAGTCTGAGAAATATCCTAAGTCTACCTTCAAAGGTAACGTAGTTGATATGTCGAAAGTTGATCTCGCAAAAGATGGTTCTTATCCTGTGAAGATCAAAGGAAACCTAACTCTTCATGGTGTTACTAAAGAGGTGTTAACTGATGCTGTTTTCACAGTAAAAGGTGGCAAAGTAAATGGCGCATCAACTTTTAAAATACTTTTGGCGGATTATAAAGTTGAAATTCCTAATTTAGTGAAGGATAAAATATCCAAAGATGTTAGAATTGTAGTTGATGCCAACTACACAAAAATGTAATCAATTATGAGGAAGTTCATTCCTACAAAGTTTCGTTACCTCTTAGCCGTTATACTGTTATTGTCGTTTGTACAGCGTGTACAAGCACAAGATGATTTATTGGGGTTATTAGGTGAAGAAAAACCGACAAAAGAGTTTCAGAGAAATGCTTTTAAAGCTACGCGTGTTATTAATGCGCATTCGATGGAGTGTTTGTCGAGAGGTGTTCTTGATTTCAGAATACTTCATCGCTTCGGTTTAGTAAATCAAGGTGCTTATGAGGCTTTCGGTCTCGATCAAGCAACTATTCGTTTAGGACTCGATTATGGAATCAGCGATAGATTAACTGTCGGTATCGGAAGAAGCAGCAATAAGAAAGAATTGGATGGATTTATTAAGTTTCGTCCGATCTGGCAGGCTAAAGGTGGTGGATGGCCATTCTCGGTAATCCTTATCTCCGGAATTGTTAAAGATGGAATGAAGTGGGCCGATCCTAATCGCGATAATTATTTCTCTTCGAGACTAAGTTATTATCATCAAGTTGTTATCGGACGTAAGTTCTCTGAGGCTTTCTCGCTTCAGTTTATGCCAACTGTAGTTCACCGTAATTTGGTAGCTTCTGAAGCCGATAATCATGATATTACAACGATTGGAGTAGGTACTCGTTTGAAATTAACAAACAGACTTGCAATTACTGCTGAGTACTTCCGTCATATTACTGATCTTCCGGAAGGATATACCGATCCTTTATCGATTGGATTTGATATCGAAACCGGTGGACACGTTTTCCAGTTGCATTTCACCAATGCTTTAGGTATGAATGAAAGAGCATTCCTGGTTGGAACAGATGGGAAAGTGGATAAAGGCGATATTCATTTCGGCTTTAACATTTCTCGTGTGTTCACACTTTCAAAACCTAAAAAGTTTAGAAAGGCTAGCTAAGAAATAGGTTAGGTTTAATAAGCAAAAACGGCAACGATATAATATATCTGTTGCCGTTTTGCATTTATGATGAATGTTCTTTTAAAACATTGCGTGATATGCTCTTTTGAAATACTGTCCGATTTTACGAAGTGGTTTCATTAACATAGTAAGCACTCCCGGTTTCATTCCGTTAAGCTTCCATGCCATTTTATCTTCAATGTTAGCTTTTAATTTTACGAAGAAGCTCACATTACTTACTCCACCCATACGCATCTTAACGATTACTTCGTTGAGGTATGCCAATTTGATTTTGTTTTTGTGAATTAAGCGTAGCATTAATTCATAATCGGCCGATAATTTTAACTCTGTATTAAATCCACCGAATTTTTCATAGCATTCTTTCTTTACAAAGAAGGTTGGGTGTGGAGGCATCCATCCTCTAACAAAAGCATCTTCTTCGTATTCTCCCGAATTCCATGTACGCATTACTTTGTTTACATCGTTACGGTTAACGAAAACTAAATCAGCATATACTCCTTCGGTAGTAGGGTCTTCTTCAAATTTCTTTACCACCTTGCTTATCACTTGGTCGTTAGCATACAAATCGTCAGAGTGTAGCATCCCGATAATATCACCAGTAGCTTGCTTGATTCCTTTGTTTAATGCATCATAAAGTCCTTTGTCTTTTTCTGAAACTATCTTTGCAATTCCGTGCTTGTATTTCTCTACAATCTCCAGTGTTTTGTCTTTCGATTTTCCATCAATAATGATGTACTCCAAATCAGGATAATCCTGCGAAACAACCGTTCGTAAAGTGTCTTCAACAGTCGCAGAACTGTTGTAGGTGATGGTGATGATAGATACTTTCATTTCAGATAAATAGGTTCAGGTTTACATTACTCTTTCGCGAATTTTCACGGCAGGGTTTCCCTTATACAGAGAATAGGGCTCAAGGGTTTCGGTAGCTACCGATTGAACGGTTAAAATGGCGTGCGATTTGAGCGTTACTCCCGGACAAACAACCGACATTGCGCCTACCCAAGCTCCATCCTCCAAAATAATACCCTTCACAATTAGATCGAAAGTAGTCTTTTTATAGTTGTGATTGCCACATAAAAGCATTGATCCTTGGCTTAAACAGCAGTTTTTACCGATTTTAACAGGTGCCAAGTTGTCAATCCACACTCTTTCGCCTATCCATGTATAATCCCCAATTTCTAATAACCATGGGTACTTAATGTTAACGTTGGGCTTAATAACTACGCCTTTCCCCACTTTCGCTCCAAACATCTTTAATAAGAGCACTTTTAGTCCGCTTAATGGATTTAACGGATTTATGAAGAAAACGACATTAACAAAATACCAAATCAGTATTTTGATTTTGCCGGCTCCAGGATTGTACCAACTGTTATTATAGGAAGATAAATCAGTTTCTTTCATAGCTTGATCTATACAAATAATAATCGGTTTTGTTCGATACCTTTTTCGTCGTTGAATATTGAATTCGCAAACAATAATGCACCGGCACTATATTTCTCAAACGATTGTTGATCCCAAGCACATGATGTTTGCAGTGCTTTCAAAATTTCAGATTCATTTGCAAGTGGGATATCCCAACCTGCATTTTTTTGTTCCAATTGCTTCCAAATTGTTTGATCGGAAAGCAACACCGGACAACCTGCTGCCATGCTTTCAACTATCGAATGACCGTAATTTTCATTAAAGGTAAGTAAAATGCTTAAATGGTAACTGCTAAGGACTTTTATTACTTGGCTGTTTTCAATTACACCTTTATAGTTGGCTTTTATATTCGATGGAAGTTTGGCAATTGCCTCTTCACACTTCTTCCAATATTCAGGATCTTCTATCGGACCGTAAATGTCGAATTCTACCTCACAATCAGTGGGCAGTTGAGCGAGTAGCTTTATAGTTCCTTCTAAATTCTTTTTCACCGAAATGCGAGAAAGAAAAACTGCTTTTAGTTTTCCTGGAATTTTTTCTCTATCAATTTTCGTTAGTGTTCTTGATTCAACAAGATCGATCGCAACATGTATTTTGCAATTCTTGCCAAACATTTCTCGTATTTCTTCTGCTTCGGCTTCTGAACTCGCATGCCATGTAATTCCTTTGTATAGGCCTAGTATTTTTGCAAAATTCAAAAACATCTTTTTCTTGAAAGACTTAATTTGTAATGCTCCTTTTCCCAGCATTCCACGAGGTGCAAGAACCAGTTTCCTGTTAGGAAGTAACTTCTTGCGTATCAACAGTGGTTGCAATGTATAAAAGACCGAGAATAAAGAGTTGAGATAAATAATGTCAGCTTGTTCAGCAAAGATTACTTTTTTTAGTTGCTCTTTTGTTTTGTTAGCTGCAGAGAAGTAATAAACTTTACTTCCATCTTCGCGTGTTACCCAAGTGTCGGAAGGAATTCCTTCATAAGGAGCATCAGCGTGGAGGTCACTGTCGGAAGTGATAATACTAAAATCGTAATGATCTTTTAAATGACCTACCATGCTGGCAACAGATCGTATTTGTCCACCAGCTTTATAGCCGGGCAAATACCAATCAACAAATACCAGAATTTTCTTTTTAGTCATTTTATAACGGTGATGTATATCCGAATATTTATTTTACGAGCGACATAATAGTGTCAGCCCAAGTATCCGGAGTAATCAATTTTGATAATTCAACACTTTTCTTTCCCATAGCGATTAGCTGTTCGTCGCTACTATTTATTATTTTCAATAATGATTCACGTACTGATTCTACACTTTTTGGTTGGCAGAAGAACCCGTTTTCACCTTCTTTGAGGAATGTAGTTGCTGCACTCGTTGTTGTACTACATATCATCGGAAATCCTGATGCTGCATATTCATGCACTACAACTCCCCAATGTTCGTAATGTGTAGGAAGGATAAATACGCCGGCATCAATCAAGTATTTTTTTAATTGATCAGGCTGCACAAATCCGACATCTCTTATCGAATCATTCTTAGGGAATTCAGCATGTAATTCGCCTTTACCTAAGCACCACAATTCCCATCCTTTGCGTTCATTGTCATTAAGCGAAGAGAAAGCTTGCCATAACTCTCGAATGCCTTTTAATTCAGTATACCTTCCTACATAAATAAATCGATGAGGGAATTTATTTTCCTTAGCTTCTTTTGTTTCGTTGTAGTATTGATGAAATAAATCTACATCGGCAGAATACATTCCACTTTGAATCAATCTATCGTTTTTAAATCCTAGGCGGCGAGCATATTCAGCATTTGGTGCACCGGGTACCCAACAATGAGTAAAGAATTGATGGAGATAAAGTGGACCAAGAAGAGAAGCAATACGTTGTTTAAGTGTTCCTAACCAAGGGTTGTCGAGTGTCATTACAACAGGAACCCTTTTATTAATCGATTTGCATACAGCTAAATAACCTTTGTCAGCCCAACCGCATACATAAACGAAATCAGGGTTGATCTCATTTACCAAAGTAATAAGTTGTTCGTTAGAATACTTTTCTCTCGCATAATCATGAATTCTCTCCGAGAACTTAAATTGAAATGGAGCAACTGCATTCACTGGGTATCTTACTACATGCACTTCTGAATCATACTTAGCAGCCAGCTTTTCCATACAAGCCACTACGTATCCTGCTAACTCAAAGTACAGGAACAGTATTTTTTTCTTGTGTGGTATCAACATGCTGCAATAAAGTAATATTTAAAATTGCGATAATCGTAAATGGATTTAATGATCCTTGGAACCAAGCCTCGAACATACAAGAAAACAAAATCGCAAACATGGTAGGTAAGGCCATATAATTTACAGAGGCGGCCTTAAAGAAATTTTTAAAGAAGCCTACCAGATAAACGATAACTCCAATGATTCCTGTATTAAGCCAAAGCGCAAGGAAAGTATTATGTACTCCACCTAAGTGACCTAAGTCGTTGAGCCAATATTTATTTTCTTCAAACAATGTCTCTTCGTACGAGAAACCTCTTCCCAACATAAAGTTGTTTTGAATTTCTTGCCATCCGAATGTCCAAGCAATTAAACGTCCTGATCCATCTTCAAGGTGATCAACTCGGAAGTAGTCACCTAATCCGAATGCGTTAATGATAGCAGGTAAATTTTCATTGATGATCTGGAATAGGATTGCAACAATAATTACAATGACAAATCCGATCCAATAAGAAATCTTATAGAAGCGTGAGAAGAATAGGAAAATAAGGATAGAGAAAATACAATTTCTCGAGCCCGACATTAATACCGATATAATTAAACTACCGAAAATTAAAACTAGTTGAGGTGTAGTAAACATCTTAGGATGCTTTTGCAACGTCAACATAATCATTATAAAGAATACAGTAGAGAAACTTCCGATACCATTCGGATTTCCTAATAGTCCATTATAGCGACCTACCAGATAGGTATAGTCGACAGGAAGAATAAAACTTAATGCGAGAGCAACTACGTAAAGTACAGTCCCTGACCATATCCACAATTTCAGCATTCTTTCACCTCTGTCAATTGCAATTTCTCGGGTGAAATAATTGGGAATATAGATGAACATCAATGCAAATGAAAGCGTCTTTTGGAATGCTAGCATGGGCAACGGATTCCGAAACATCGATATAGATGCTACGGCAAAGAATGCCGCAAAGGGATACCAAAATTTACTTTTCGAAAAGAACTGTTTGCTATCGAACATTACGAAAGCAGAAACAAGTACTAACGCAATATCTTTTGTTTTACCTGCAAATGCAAATTCATGTTTTCGGTTATCACTGAAGTATAACAAAATGGCAAAGGCTACAATTATTTCAGCGTAGCGGCCTTTGTTTTTTAATAGCATTAAAGTAAGCGGAATAACAACCATCGCCAGTTCGGGCGCAATGATCCCAGCTATCACCCAAATTAGGATCAGCATATAGAATTGGCTATTTTCCTTTACAAACTCAAGCATTTCTATTTCAGGAATTTTTCAAAAAGCTCAATATGTTTTTGTGCAACAATTGGCCATGTGAAATTCTTTAAAACTTTTCGCCTCGAAGCTAATGAAAGTTCCAGTCTTTTTTCAGGAGTTAGCTGATAGAATGACTGAATTCCCCATTTTAGGCTTCGCATATTATTGGTTTCGATTAAAAATCCGTTATCACTACCAACTAATTCAGCCGTTGCACCGGTATCGGTTACTACAATCGGCATTCCTCCTGCCATAGCTTCAAGTACTACGGTAGGCATCCCTTCAAATAGGGTAGGGAATACGAACAAGTCGCAACTGCGATATAACTTCATCAGTTGATCGTCGTCGGCAAAGCCTAAAAATTTAACATTTGGGAAGTTGTATTCTTTGATGTATTGTTCATACAAAGGACCCTTTCCTACAATATTAAATGTCAATCGATCTTTATATCCTTCAATGTTTAGTGATTTAACACCATCCATTAGGACATTGATTCCTTTATTCGTGGCGAATCTACCTACAAACAATAGTTCCAATTTGTCTTTGTCGAAGCTACGTATCGGTTCATCGCCGGGAATTACGGCATTCGGTAGGACTTCAATTTTCTTATGTGCATTTGGAACTTCTTTGCGAAGAATATCAGTTAATCTGCCACCCAACGATACTACTTTGGCTGCATGTTTAAACTGGTATCGTTCCATCATACGCATCGGAAACGTTTTATACTTATCGCTGAAAGTTAATCCTTGGAATGGTTCTAATCCATGCTGATTTACAATAACACGATGACCAATTTTCGGCAAGCCATATAAAACGGCAAATCCTTGAGCATAAACAACTGCTTCAGGATACTGTTCTATAACTTTATAAACTTCTTTCGAATATTCGTATTGTTTGCGAATATAAAATCCACTAAAATCGAATGGGATTGATATTTCTTTGAAACCAAGAGCCGGATCAAATACTTGTTTTTCATGAGGATGAATAACGATGATCTCCCAGGTGCCAATTTTTGCCAATTCGGCAAGTAACAATGCTGAATGACGTTGCATCCCACCCACCGAGTGAGGGAATACACCATCAGTACAGAAAATAAGTTGGCGTTTCATTAAATTATTTTTTATTTACCATGGTAGCAATTCCTTCATCGATTCCGATAAGGGGTTGCCACCCTGTGCTTTTTAATTTGGTAACGTCGGCCAATAAATGCATACGTTCAACTTTTCTAACTCTTGCAGGATCAACTTCAATAGCAATTTCTTCTCCTAACTGGCGAGAGAATGCATCTACAATTTCAGTTACTGAATATTCAATTCCTCGTCCGAGATTAAATGTATCGATTCCTGAATTGATATTTGTAAGTAAAGAGTATACTGCGTTTGCCATATCCGATGTGTGAATGAAGTCACGTTTCGGAGTTAAATTTCCTAATTTAATTACACGCATTCCTGCGTTTACTTGGTTTTCAATTTCAGGAATTAAATGCGGATTAGTTTCATTTGGTCCGAAGGCGTTGAAGAATCTGCAAATAACAACAGGGATCTTAGTTGATAAATGAAATTCATTGCAAAGATGTTCGCCAGTCAATTTACTTAATCCGTAAATATCTAACGGACCAACTTCATGTTGTTCTGTTACCGCTTCATCATAAATCGGATATACTGCTGCAGTAGAAGCAAAGAACACTTTCTTCGCATTGTATTTTTTACAGCAATCAAGAATATTGATTGTTCCGTTGATATTGATATTGCTCGATTCATACGGATGCTGATTACAGTATGGGATAAAGTGAACTGCCGCCAAGTGTATTACCATTTCTGGCTGAACAGCAGCGAAAATTTTATCCATTGCAGGTCTATCAAGAATATCTGCCAAGAAGAAGTTAGCATCAGGTATATTGATGAATTCTCTTTTCCCGAATGATAAATTATCAATAACAAATACTTCATGACCTTCGCGTTGAAGTTTGTCGATTACTGCACATCCTATAAAGCCGGCTCCACCGGTAACTAATGTTTTCATTGTATTGCTGATAAAAGTTTTTTATAATTATTTAGTTGAGCTTCTTTAGTCCAATTGTTTTTTACTAAAGAGATCATTCTTGCTCTTGTTTCAATATCTGTTTTTACTATTTTCGGATAGGCATCACCGTTAACAACAGTCCCGCAATTGTTTTTTCTTACGAAATCGCTATAATCACCAAGGTTGTCGGAAATAATAACAGTTAATCCGGCTGATAAATATTCTGCAAATTTTGTAGGCGACGCTACTTGATTCGTTACACTTTGCTCGCGAATTAAAATTCCCGTATCACAAGCTGTTAAAATTGCAGTTACCTCTTGGTGATTCACCCACTTGCGTTGTACTTGCTGAGGGAATTCATTAAGTAACTTAGTAATATTGTCTTCTTCTTGTGCTAAGAAAATGACTTTATGCTTGTCGCTTTCTTTAAGGAAAGAAGAAAGGAATGTATACAATATCGAAAACGATTGCCATCCTGAAGTAGATCCTGAATACGCCAATACAATATCATCCGCATTAATTCCGATAGATGATCGTACTTTTATAATATCATCATTTGTAGGAATAGTTGCTTTAAAACTGCTATTCAACGTGCAGGGAATTACAACATGATTGGATCCATTATAATGGTATCTGCTTTGCCAATGTTGAATTAATTTTTCGGTTACAGCAATACGGAAGTCACTTTTGTTAACTGCTTTATCTTCCATAGTGCTAATAGCTTTTTTCCAACTTTCGGGAACAGTAACTTCATATTCATTCCATTCTGCTTCCATAGCTCCTCGTCCGTCGAAACAAACTTTTTTAACTGAACTTATTCCTCTTACGTTGATTGCCATATTAGCGGCAATAACATTTCTTGCAACTATAGTTTTCGGACGATAAATCAAACATAATATCCATAAAACGAAATTGCTGAATTTCCAATAAGGAGCTTTAGGCAACATCGGAAGAATAATAGCATCTGGCAATTGTTGTTTGATGAGCTTTTTTTTGCCTGAAAAATCATGCAGAGATATAAATGCCACCAATCGCAAATTCGCATTGCATTGAGAACGCAAGAATTTAATTACATCCGTTACTTGACTGTAATAAACTCCTGATGGTGGTTCTGCATAGGTTAAATAAAACATACTGTTAATACTCCTAATGAATTCGTTTCTGACGTTGATTAAATAATAGAGATGCTCGCTGAGCTGATTTAAATCCAAATAGATTATAAATCATCATATACCTCGGTGTGGAAGATGTTGAAGCAGTGGGTTTGCCTTCTTTCATAATGTATTCCCTATGCAATCGAATCGCTTCGTTTTTATCATATAAATACAAAATTCTTAATGCATCAAAGACACGATTGATAAATGTCTGACGAATTTCGGGCGTTAATTTATTTGTTCCTTTTAAATAGAAGAAGATTCTTGCACGAATAGCGATAAATCGTTTCCATTTTTCTCCCGGATTTGTTTTCGTGATTGAACCAAATGGTCGCTCACGATTGACGCTTACAATTTTTTGATCAATAAGTGCTACAGCATCTTTTTGCATCATTCTAAACATCAAATCATATTCCTGACTACTTTTAAGTGATTCGGACCATCCGTTAATTTCGAGTAGTTTCGATTTCTTAAATAAGTTAGATGTAGTTACACCAAGCATCGCATCCATTAGTCTTACCCAAGGATCGCCGACTTCATATAAATACATTTTCTCTGTTCCGTCAATGAATAATTTTTTACAACTTCCAACCAAAATGTCGGGCTTTACTTTAGCGTTATTTATGAGTTCAGTTTGATATTCAAATTTGGTATTGATAAGGATATCATCCGCATCAAAGAATTGAATATACTCACCTCTCGCCACTGCTAATCCGCGATTTCTGGTGTAAGTTGCTCCGCGATTTCCATCGTTAATGAGCAATTGAATCTTTCCCGGAAATTCTATTTGTAGCTTTTTTACGATATCAACTGTTTCATCAGATGATCCGTCGTCCACACAAATAATTTCCAATGGTGGTTTCGACTGTGCAAGCACAGATCTTAACCCTTCTTCAATGTAGTTGGCCACATTATAACATGGCACTACAACTGAGATTGTTGTCATACCTGTTGTTTCAGTGCCGTGTGGGTTGGTAACGTTTGCGGGGAACTGATTTACGACAGATTCATTTTTGTTTAATGGTAAATACTCAGCAACTATTTCTAGATAGTCGCTAACAACTGTATATTTATTACATACTGCTGTCAAGAATTTGTCGAGTGTACTTAAATTATGTCGACTCAACATCTTCGGGTGTGAAACAAAATGCATGAAATCATTTTGTTCTATAAACTTAAGATATAACGGCAATTTAACGATACTCATCAATTCAACAGAGGCAGGCTCTTTTGAATTGTCAGAAGTAGAAACTCCTTTTCCAGAAACAGGGAGTACGTCCTGTAATCTTTTTGATTGTTGACCAATTCCTCGTGTATAAGTATGGTCTTTTAATAGCTTGTAAAGTATTTTACGATGTAATCGATCAGCTTTGTCTAATACAGTATTAACTGATAATACAGAACTGCTGACTTGAACAAAATTTCCGTTTTGTTCTTCTATAGCAACTTCGCTATTGAAAGCATAAATAGGTTTACTTGGCGCATTACTAAAATCGAAATACTGTGCATTGGAGAATTGGTATAATCCTGCCATTACACTGAAATCGTATTTAATCCCGAAACGTTCGAAATATGGTTTAAAATCACTGAATGGCTGTATCGACCATCCGCCAGCTCTAAATCCATTAATTTGATATCTCGAATCAACTGAATTGATGATGGTATTTAAAATTCGGAAAGATTCTCTGAATACTAATTCACGGTCATGTTCAGTTAAATTATGAAAGCGGTATCTTTTTACATCCGATAAATTAAATTGATGTTGTACAGCATCATATTCCGCATCTAACCAATGCGGATGCATATGAGGGAAAATATAATGCCCATCAGCAATCAATTGTTTTATTTGATCAGAAACAATTTTCAAATCTGCTGCACATGCTGTGTATTGACTAGAAAATTTTTCGAGCGTAATCAGGTAAGTTGTATCAACGAAGAATATTGCTTTGATGCCTTTGGGATTAATGACATTTCGGATTCGTTCCGTAGGTTCAATAATACTTTCAATAGGCTGACCGCTCCTAGGTCCTAGAAAGAGTTCATAATCAAACGTAAGAAGCAGGTTCTTTTTCATATTGTATTCGCTATACAAAGGTAATAATCCCTTTTAATAGTCCTTTTATTTGGGCAAAATACGGGTGGATGTACGTTTTCGCTAGGTTTTTGTTACTTCTGACTTGTGATTGGCCTGATTATTCAATTAATTGGCTTCTTGATCAATAATATCTTTCTGCACATTTTTCCCCTGGCGGATACTTACAAGCATATCATACAGTTTCATTGGAAGAGGAGAAATATCGGTTTTCCATAAATACCCTTCTTTCAAAATTCCTCCAAAACCTTTTTTGAACCTGAAAACTCCTTGTAGTGACTCATTCGAGCTGTTTAGTCGAACTCCAACTAAGTCGTAATTTTTCACTCCCTTATCTCTCAGGTATTTCATCATCTCAAAATGTAGATGCTTCATTCCTCCGTATAACTTCGATTCCCCTCCTGAACCTGCATGTGTGCATAGCGCAGAATATTTGGTATAGATCATAAAAATGGCCCCAATGGGACGATCTTCGTCGTATACAACTCCTGTTTCAATATGATTTTCTCCGAGTGTTGCATACAATTCATTGAAGTATTCAATTGAATCGCGATGAATCTTTGCTCTTTCAGTGGTGGCTGTATACATTTTGTAGAAATCGTCAAACGACTTTCTGCCGAATTCAATACGCCCTCCATTTTTTATACTATGTTGTACAGCTTTTTTGTATTTTACATCGTAGCTGTTCAAAATTGTATCGTCGTCAATTCCTTCTAAAGGTGTGATGTAAGTGCCAAATTCACATGAAGCAGCATTGTCGGGCACTCCAAGCATAATTCCGAATGGATGTGGCTGGATGAGCCTATGGAAAATTTTCTTTGATTTAATAAATGCTATCAGCTTGTTAAGGAACTCAACTTGACTAGATGCATTTAGCTCTATTGAGTTTGAAACTGGAGCATGAAGTATTTGTCCGAAGTGAAATTGTTTTACATGAAAAATTCTGATCGGAATATATGTTGCGGTTTTCGGATCTTCAACTATTACCACTGAGTTGTGATGATAGTTTTTATAGAATTTAGAAAATCCTTCAATAAATTGTACAGGCCACGTATCATCAAACATTATGTTTGGTGTTGGATATGTAGCATCTGTATAACTGTAAATATTCATAACGGTTGGCGAAAATAACAAAAAGTGTACGTCTTTAGAGATACACTTTTTTAATCATATTATTCAGTGAAATTAATGTGAAAGAGCAGGTTGTTCTTTCAGAAGTAGATTAGTACAAACCTCGAGAATTCTCTCGGTAGAATGTCCATCCCAATAAGGAGGAATATCTCCTTTCTTATAGGTGCCTCCAATAATTTCATTGATTTTATTTTGAACAGTAGTAATATCAAACGGAACTAATTCGTTGGTTCCAATCCATACTGTACTCGGGCGTTCTGTATTTGGACGAAGTGTTAAGCAAGGAACTTTTCTAAACGTAGTTTCTTCTTGAATTCCGCCGCTATCAGTTATCACAAAACGACACTCTGCTGTAAGTTTTTGAAATGCGAAATAATCAAGTGGATCAGTTAAAATAATTCGCGAATTAGCTTTCACGCGATCCATTAATCCGAAGTGTTGCAATTTCGCAAGTGTTCTCGGATGTATCGGGAATACTAAGTCGTAGTTTTTATTTACATACTCAATAATATCGAGTAGTTTATTTAATCCATCTTCGAAATCAACTGTAGCAGGGCGATGCATTGTCATTAAAACAAAACCCTGAGGTTTTAAGTTGTATTGAGATAATACATCGCTTTCTTTGATTTTATTATCAAATCCAACGAGCGTATCGATCATCGTATTTCCAACAAAATATATCGATTCACTATTACGACCTTCTTTAATTAAGTTGTCAAGTCCGCTTTGCTCAGTTACAAAGTAATAGTCGGAAATTTCATCTGTTAAAAGTCGATTTATTTCTTCTGGCATTCCTCTGTCAAAGCTTCGCAAACCGCTTTCGAGATGTGCAACTTTACATCCTGTTTTATGAGCTGTAAATGCTGCTGCGAATGTAGAATTAACATCACCTACAGCCATTACCATTGCCGGCTTGAATTCGTTGATTACGTTTTCTAGTCTAATCATAATCTCTCCCATCTGCGTATTCGCCGATGCTTGAGGAATATTTAAATAGAAGTCGGGCTCGAGTTCGAATTGTGTAAAAAAAACATCGGCCATTTTTGCGTCGTAATGCTGTCCGGTGTGAACGATTTTAATATCAAAAGGATTTCCCATCGCTTCATTCACTTTTTTAAAGCGGGTGATCTTGATAAAATTTGGACGTGTTCCAACAACAATTAAAATGCGATTATTCATGCTAGGTATTAATTTTTGAAGGTATTTGTAAAGATACCATCTTTAGATAGTTCGTCAATGAGTAAATTATTATACTTTTCTACGCCGTGAATATGCAAATGGTTCTCATCGGCGAAGAATTTAAGGTCGGTTAGGCCCTTTTTTCCTGTAAAATCATAGAATTTAACCCCGTATTTGCTTAAAATAGGGTTTATATCGTTCAAAAAGGCTTGATGTTCAGGTGGAAAATACAGATAGGGAAGAGGGTGTTCTACCACAGCAACTTTGAATCCGGAAGTTGTTAAATAGGATAGAAGCTTGTCGAAATACCCCAATTGATATTCATTTGTTTTATAACGCCACTTTATTTCATCATGCGGCTTTGTTAATTTATAGTTTAATGGGATATATCCATCCTTAATAACTTCTTTATTGATTAACAATGGTCCACTGAGCTTATTAAATTGTCGTAAAGTAAACATGTTAATGGCTCTAATATCTTTCGATGCTAGTGCAACATGTGCAGCAGTTTTTTCTTTGTTTATGTTTTGAATGAAGTCTGAAATTGATTCAAGGTTTTGGAAAGTCATTACACGATCATAAACATCGATGATCACTACTTTGCAATTATTTTGTGTGATATAATCTTTCGCCAGGTAATAAGAGCACATCAAATTTTGATCATCGGTTCCAAGATTGTGCATTTTAATACCTCTCGATTTAAAAACTTCTGGATCATAGCCGTGAAGTGCATGCGACGAACCTAATACAAATACATCGTATGTGTC
>JAHEYP010000011.1:0-7421 GCA_023251535.1 Bacteroidota bacterium | reverse complement strand
AATACTACTAAGTGAAATGTAACAAACATGTTGATTGTGTTTGTAAGTAGATTTTCAGGAATTCGTAAGGCCTTCATTGCATTGTCTTTTTGAATAGCTAATATCAAATATAAACCGTGAAGAAATCCCCAAATAATAAAATTCCAATTTGCACCATGCCAAATTCCACTAATCACAAATACGATCATCAAATTGATCATCATGCGCGAAATTTTCACTCTATTTCCACCAATAGGAATATAAAGATAATCTTTGAACCAGGTGCTTAGTGATATATGCCAACGGCTCCAAAACTCTTTTATGTTTTTCGAGATATATGGTGTCCTGAAATTCTCCATTAAATCATAACCCATAGTTTTGGCAGCGCCGATAGCAATGTCAGAATATCCTGAGAAATCACAGTAAATTTGAATCGCAAATAAATAGGTTGCTAGTAATAATGTTAAGCCAGTTTGTTTTTCGGGATGAGTGTAGGCGAGATCCACCATGCCGGAAATATTGTCGGCAACTACTATCTTCTTGAAGAATCCCCAAACCATTTGAAGTAATCCATCTCTAACATTTTCATACTTGTATTTCTTTTCTTCATGAAATTGATGAAGAATATTCTGAGGTCGTTCAATCGGGCCTGCAACAAGCTGAGGATAGAACATTACATAGAGTGCATAGTAACCGAATTTTCTTTCAGCTTTTTGTCGGCCATAATACACTTCAAAAGTGTAGCTCATCGCCTGAAATGTATGAAATGACAATCCAATAGGTAATGCAATCCCTAAATACCGAATGGCAGTGGGATGTCCATTAAGCCATGTTCCAACTACATTTAAATTGTCGAGGAAGAAATTGTAATATTTGAAAACAGCAAGAATCCCAACGTTAGCGATTATACTGGCTAAGAGAAATAGTTTCTTTCTTTTATGCCTTGTTTCTGATTCAATTAAAATTCCTGCATAATAATCAATGATTATTGTTCCGAATAAAATCAGAATATAAGCAGGTATAAAATACATGTAGAAATAGCAACTCGCAGCTAATAATAATGCCCAACGATATTCATGTTTTAATAAATAAAACAAAATAGTTACGAGAGGGAAAAAGAGAAGAAAGTCAAACGAGTTGAAAAGCATATTTAAAGAATTTATGCCAATTAAATTACTTTCTCAAGTAGCTCTTTATAAGTATAAATACCGTCTACACGACCGTCTTTTAATTCATAAATGCGATCACAGTTTCTGAGTGTTGTGATACGGTGAGCTATGATAAATATTGTTTTGTGAGAATCGGAAAGTGAATCGATTGCATCACTTACTTCTTGTTCGGTTTGATTGTCGAGCGCTGATGTAGCTTCATCGAAAATCAAAACTTGAGCATTTCTATAAAGTGATCTTGCAATACTAATACGTTGACGTTGTCCTCCTGAAAGTTTCGATCCTCGTTCACCAATTATTGTATCGAGTCCTTCCGGCAACGATTCAATTAAATTGTCGAGCGAAGCTTGAGTTACAGCACGACGAACACGTTCTTCATCGGCGTTCCAATCACCAAAAGTGATGTTGTCACGAATAGAATTATCCATTAGGAAAATATCTTGTTTCACATACCCGATCAGATTTCTCCATCCTCGAATATGTTCTAGCCCAAGTTTTTTTCCATCAATACAAATCTCTCCTTGTTGCTCTTCGTAAAAGCGTAAGAGCACATTCATCAATGTAGTTTTTCCTGAACCTGATGATCCAACAATTCCTATCTTTTCTCCTTTTTTAACTTCCATTGAAATGTTTTTCAATGTTGGTGTTTCGTTATCAGGGAATGTAAAAGAAAGGTTGTTTATTTTGATGTCATTTTCGAAAATAACAGGTACTTGTGGTGGTTCACTTTCTTTTGCTTTTTCTATTTCGCTGTATAGATTCAAATTATCCATTGCTACCAAGTTCTTTTGAATATAAACCATAGAACTGATAATGCGATTTAAGGAAGGCATTAAACGATAAGCAGCAGCTGCAAATAAACTCACCATCACAATAGCTTGGTCGCTGTTGTCAGTAAGGAAGATCGCATAAATAAAGATGAGAACAATCCCTGACAATGCAACTAATTCATTTGCTCGAATAGGAATTAAATTATGTAAATACGACTTCATGTTTAAGCTGTGATAGCTTTGCTGTAGACGTAAGAATTTATCGCGATAAAAAACTTCTCTATCTGCTAATTTAATGTCAATATATCCACTGATGGTTTGATTAAGTGTTCCCATTGATTGAGGAAACAACATATTCATTTTAGCACCAATAATTGATGATTTGTTTCTAAGTAAACGATAAATTAACCATGTTGCGGGCCCAATAATACAAGCTATAAATAAGAAGAGCTTGATATCATAAATCGCAATACCACCTACAATTAATATTACAATAAATCCTTCCGACACTAACATAATCAATGGCAGAATTACCCATGAAATATACGAGGTTGGATTATTGATAATACTATGAAGTACATTACTACTTTTTAGTCCGGTGAATGTGTGAAAATCTAGCCCAAAGAATTTGTTGAATTGTCGCTTAGTTATATCGTGTGCAATTTGTGTACTAAACTTCGTTTGAAGATAGTTGACAAATAACCCGAATGCACTTTTGAAAACAAAGAATCCGAATACAATTAGAATTACAACCAACAAAAATGTTTTGTCGCTGGTAAACCCAAAATAATCGTATATGGAATGCAATTTATTATTTGCATGAATTGCTTTTGGATCAGCTGCAAGTTTTACCAATGGCAAAATTGATGCTAATCCAAAAACATCGAATATAGCCGATAAGAAAATCAATACGGTCATTCCTCCCATTTTCCTCTTTTGAGAGGCGGTAAGGTTTAGTCCAAGGCTTTTAATAGCCCTCGACAATGCTCCGTTTCTATCGACGTCGTTTTCTACTGTCATACTTTAATATTGGTTATGCGTAATAACCTCCGCCATATCCGGCAGGAATGTTTTTACTGCTAACACTATTTAATACGAACGACATATGTTTCACTTCGTTCTTCTCTACAATTTGGTGTGCAATATCAACAAAGTCGCGTTTCGAATATCCTGCTTTCAATACATAAATATTGATGTCTGCGAACTTCATGAATACTAATGCATCTGATAACAATCCTACAGGAGGAGTGTCAATAATGATATACTCGTAATGTTCTTTAAGGCTATTGATTAATAATTCAAGATTCGGATCAAGAATTAACTCAGAAGCATTCGGAGTACGAGGCCCCGTTAAAATAACTTGTAAGTTGTCGATACTTGTGTCCTTGATAATTTCATTCATTGTTGCTTTACCAACGATAAATGAAGTAACCCCAACATCATTCTGTAAATTGAATGCATTTGCTTGTTTCGGTTTATGTAAATCTAGATCAAGCAAGATTACTTTTTTCTTCGCTTTAGCTAAGATGGTTGCAGTATTCACTGCAGTAAATGTTTTACCTTCTCCCGCTACCGATGATGTTACCAAAATAACTTTACTCTTCGATTTAGCAGCGAAGTAAGATAAATTGGTCCGTATGACTCGGAAGGCTTCGGCAATCTGCGATTGAGGATATTTATCAGCAACTAAATACTCTGATTCAGCTTCCTTGCTTTTGCCAATTACTCCAATAATTGGAAGTTCAGTAGCATCTTTAAGATCGTCTTTCGTTTGAATATAATTGTAATATACTCCCTTGAAGAAAATAATCAAGAATGCAAGTGCTAATCCTCCGCCAATTCCTGCTGCTAATGTTTTAATAGCGAGAGGACGTAATAATCCGGTTGCATATGCTGGCTCTAGAACAAATTTATCTGCAACGATAGCTGCTTTCGCGATAATAGTTTGAGCTCTAGTTTCTAATAAGAACTCATATATCTTAGAGTAGATTTCTACATTTCTATTGATGTTTACTAAGCCTCTTTGCGTAGTAGGCATCTGACGAATTGTATTTTGATATTCTCCTACTTGAGAGCTTAAGCTGTTAATACGGTTAACAAGTGTTTTACGGATGTTAAGTACAATCCCAAGGATCTTTTGTTTTGAATTTGAAATCAAAACATCATTGTCAACAACAGGCTTAGAGCTTTCAGTATTACTAAATAATAAATTAGTTCTCTTTTGTTGTAAAGCATATAACTCGTTAAATGCATTTGATAGAGCTTCATCGTTAGCATCAGCAAGAACTGAAGGAGAAATTGCTAGGTTGTCGCCACCGCTACTAGTTAAATACTCATACATCATGTCGATCGACTTCAGCTGAATATTTAATCGTGCTTTTTCTGTATCAAAGTCTACTACACGTTGAAATAATACACTCTGTTCTTGACCTAAATTGAATGTAGTACGATCCTTTTGAAATTGTTCGAGGTTACCTTCTACACCGTTTAATTGTCCTTCAACTTCACGTAATTGACCGTCGATGAATGCTAGTGTATTTTCGTTTACATTTTTATTTACCGCAATCGAATTCTCGATGTAAATATTTACAAGGGTATTTAAGAAATCAACCGCTTTTTCTTGAACTTCGTCTTCTATAGAGATAGAAATAGTAGTCGCACTATTGTCCTTAGTGATAATAAGTGCATTTTGATACGTTTGTACCAATTTGGCATGATTGCGGAATTTGAAGATATAAGGAATTTCTTGAATCTTAGTATTCCTTTCAATCACAGCCGTATCTGGCGTAATAATAAACGAGAAACGATCGGTAACCAATGGTTCTCCAAAGTGAGCTTCTCTTTTAAATTTATAGCTTTCTGTGTTTACTTCAACTACGTAGCTATTTTTGTTCTTAACATGAATCTCAAACGGAATTTCATACAATGTAGGATCGGTAAGTTTTCCTTCAACTGTAAATGGCGTACCGCGGTATACTTCACCTGTTTTAATACGACCTTCAATATAGTATGAAATGTCGAGGTTTAGTTTCGTAATCGTTTCGTCAACTAATTTCGTCGACTGTAGAATTTTTATTTCATTAGCTACATCTTCCTTTTTCGGAGGAGTAGGCAATGATTCACTTAAAGCATCTTTAAATGGATCTTTTGGTGGTTTAACCAAAATTTCGGCTGTTGCACCATAGTATTTTGTGGCTTTGTATAAAAAGGCAACAGAACCGCCTATCCCTAATGCCAGAAATAACACAAACCAATACCAGTTTTTACCTATGGTAGTTAAAGTTCGTTTAATGTCTTTTTGGTCGATCAGGTTATTACCGCCCATCAGTTTTTTTTCCATCTGGAATCTCTATTGTATTTAATCGTTGTAAAGTTTACCGAACCGTTGATACGGAGGAATGGCAAAATAGTTTGATTTAACCCCTGCACCTAACCAAAATTCCTAAAATCATACATTTTGCATGCAAACCTGCACAAAAATAACTAAAGAGGAGTAGGGGAGGCAGGATTTAAGGCTTTTCTTTTCGTGTTTAGGTGAAATTGGGGCAAATTATGGTCAATTTTACCAATTATAAACTAGAAATAGTCATTAGAGGCTCAGTTTGAACAACAATTCCACTTTTTATTAGTTTCTCATTGTGAATATGTACTTAACTTATTGAATTTAAGTGCTCATTTTTAAATTAATTTTGCTAATGTAACCTCTGTAAATGGTTTTCGTTTACAACTCTTGCAATAACTTTCTATGAAAAAAGCTCTAATTACCGGTATTACCGGACAGGATGGCGCCTACCTAGCTGAACTTTTGTTATCAAAAGGCTATGAAGTGCATGGTATCAAACGTCGTAGTTCTCTCTTTAACACACAGCGTGTAGATCATTTGTATAATGATCCTCATGAGAACGGTGTGCGTTTTAAACTTCATTATGGTGACCTTACCGACTCTGTTAATATTATTCGAATTATCAGTGAGGTACAACCCGACGAAATTTATAATCTCGGTGCAATGTCTCACGTACATGTGAGCTTTAGCTCTCCTGAATATACAGCTAATGCCGATGGTATTGGTGCTCTGAGAATTCTAGAGGCAGTTCGTATGTTAAATATGACTGATAAATGTAAAATTTATCAAGCTTCTACTTCTGAATTATATGGTTTGGTACAAGAAATTCCTCAACGCGAATCCACTCCTTTTTATCCGCGGTCACCTTATGCAGTAGCTAAGCTATATGCTTATTGGATTTTCGTAAACTATCGTGAATCGTACAATATGTTTGCCGTTAACGGTATCTTATTTAACCACGAATCACCATTGCGTGGTGAGACCTTCGTAACTCGTAAAATCACTCGTGCAGTAGCTAGAATTGCACTTGGATTACAAGATAAAGTGTTCATGGGTAATTTGGATGCAAAACGCGACTGGGGACATGCAAAAGATTATGTTGAAGCAATGTATTTAATGCTGCAGCAAGAGAAACCTGAAGATTATGTAATTGCTACAGGGATTACTACTCCGGTTCGTGATTTCATAATAATGTCGTTTGCCGAAGTTGGTATCGAATTAGAATGGAAAGGCAAAGAAGAGAACGAAGTGGCAGTTGTGAAAAAATGCAACAATCCTGAGTACCAGGTGAAAGTGGGTCAAGAAGTGGTGGCAATCGATAAAAGATACTATCGCCCTGCGGAAGTTGATTTATTAATCGGAGACCCTTCAAAGGCCAACAAGCAACTTAATTGGAAGCCTAAATATGACCTTCCTGCTATTGTAAAAGAAATGGTAGCTTGTGACCTTGAGGCGTTTAAGAAGGATAAATACCTTCGTGAAGGTGGACATCAGGTGTTAAATTACCATGAATAATTTCGATTTTTGAAAGCAATAAAATGAATAAGGATAGTAAGATTTATGTTGCCGGACATCGTGGTATGGTGGGATCGGCGATAGTTCGAAAGCTCAAGGCAGAAGGATTTACCAATTTGGTGCTAAAAACATCAAAGGAACTCGACTTGAGAGACCAAAAGGCAGTTGAAACGTTCTTTCAAACAGAAAGGCCGGAGTATGTTTTCTTGGCAGCAGCCAAGGTTGGAGGAATAGTTGCTAATAACGTTTATCGAGGGGAATTTATCTATGAGAATTTGATGATTCAAAGTAATGTTATTCATCATGCTCATGTAATTGGAGTGAAGAAGCTTCTGTTTTTAGGGTCGTCGTGCATTTATCCGAAAATGTGTCCCCAGCCAATTAAGGAGGAGTATTTATTGAGCGGTTACCTTGAGAATACCAACGAACCTTATGCAATTGCGAAAATTGCAGGCTTAAAAACAGCTGAATCTTATCGTAAGCAATACGGAAGTAATTTCATTAGTGCCATGCCAACCAACTTATATGGTCCTAACGACAATTATGACTTGCAAAACTCACATGTTTTACCAGCACTGATTCGTAAATTCCACGATGCTAAAGCGAATAATATTCCCTCAGTAGAAATATGGGGAACAGGTTCGC
>JAHEYP010000045.1 GCA_023251535.1 Bacteroidota bacterium | reverse complement strand
TCATTCGGAATATTGAGTTTTCCCAAAAACTTTGTAAACATTGGCGGTTGAAATTTTTAATAACTTGATAAAAACCTGGAAATTAATCTGTTTTGAATTCGCCATGCGGCGATAGGAACACGGATGAAGGGGATTTTGGATTTTGGATTTTGGATTTTGGATTTTGGATTTTGGATTGGCCGCTGATTACGCTGATTTTACAGATTTACGCAGATCGAAGGGATTTTGGATTTTGGATTCGCCATGCGGCGAGAAGAACACGGATGAAAGGATTTGAAATGGATTTAAAAGGATGCTGGCGCATATTGGGCTAACGCGTTGATTGATTGGCCGCAGATGACGCTGATTTTACAGATTTACGCAGATGGAAGGGATTTTGGATATTGGATTTTGGATTTTGGATTCGCCATGCGGCGAGAAGAACACGGATGAAAGGATTTGAAATGGATTTAAAAGGATGCTGGTGCATATTGGGCTAACGCGTTGATTGATTGGCCGCAGATGACGCTGATTTTACAGATTTACGCAGATGGAAGGGATTTTGGATATTGGATTTTGGATTGGCTAGCGCGATTGGAAATCAAAATCTATGCGTACCAAAAGAACCTCCAAAAACTTCGCAGACGAGGCTTGCAGATTTTTTAAAACCGGAGTCTACTAAAGGTAAATGAGGATTTTAAAAAATCTGCGTAACGAAGTATGCGGAGTTTTTCGAGGTTCTTATTGTTTTTGGAGGTTCTTTACGCTAAAGAAACCTCGCCATTCGTGATTGCCTTAATCTCATCCAGCAATTTCGCTGCTACCGTAACTTTATGCTGATTACTAGTAAATGGTATGCTCCAGTTTCGTTCTACGTCGACTACGTGCAACCTGACAGGTGTACTGCCTTTATGGCTTGCCAAGACTTCTGCCAATTTTGCAATTAGGTCCTTGTTGACGTCGTGAAGTCGAAGCTTTACCGTAACTTGTTTGGTCATTTTGTCGGCAGCATCTTTCAGGAATTGGATGTTGTAGGGCTTCAATTCCCAATCATCGGGACTATGGAATTTGTTCTGCACTTTCGCCTTCACATACACCAAACTTTCAGGCTCTAAATAGGCTTTTAGCTTTCCGTAGTCTTCTCCGAAAAGCGTAATTGATGTCGATCCGTAGAAATCTTCAATTACAAAACTACCAAAAGGTTTTCCTGTTTTGCTGATACGGTGACTAACGTCGGTAATAATTCCAGCAAATGATAAATCACGTCCCTTGAGTTCAGATATATTTTGAAGTTCATCAATTCTGCAATTACAGAATTGTTTGATCTCAAATTTAAAATCGTCGAGAGGGTGTCCCGAGATATAAAAACCGATAACTTCTTTTTCTTTCTTTAACTTTTCGAGCTTGCTCCACTCTGGTGCCGCCGTTAAAGATGGCATTGTTACGTCTTCTACTTCTACATCTCCAAACAAACTCACTTGCGCTGTTGGCCCTTGATTAGAAATCGCATTTCCGAATCGGATTGCTTTTTCGATTCCGCTCGTACCATCTTTCTGATCAGGATGGAAATATTGATTACGGTGAGTTCCTTCAAATCCGTCGAATGCTCCGCCTTGCGCTAAACTTTCGAGACAGCGCTTGTTCACCGATTTCGATGGTACACGCTTCGTTAAATCGAATACGCTCGTGAATGGTCCGTTTTCTGTACGCTCTAAAATTAACGCCTCTACGGCCGACTCCCCTACTCCTTTCACAGCCCCAAGTCCGAAGCGAATTTTACCCGATTTATTTACCGAGAAATTATACACCGATTCGTTCACATCAGGCCCTAAAACAGGAATTCCCATTCGGCGACATTCCTCCATAAAGAAGGTAATTTTATCGATGTTGCTTAAGTTATGCGTTAACACCGAAGCCATGTATTCAGCAGGATAATTCGCTTTTAAATATCCTGTTTGGAAGGCCACAAATGCATAACATGTACTATGCGATTTATTGAAGGCATAGGACGCGAAAGCTTCCCAGTCGGTCCATACCTTTTCAAGGATTTTCTTATCGTGACCTTTCCCACTCGCCTGCTCAATAAATTGAGGCTTTAACTTATCAAGTGTCTTACGATCTTTTTTACCCATTGCTTTTCGCAGGATATCGGCTTCACCTTTGGTGAAACCAGCAATTTTCTGCGACAGCAACATCACCTGCTCTTGATAAACCGTAATTCCGTAGGTTTCTTCGAGGTAATCCCGCATATCATCAAGATCATACAACACCGGTTCGCGTCCGTGTTTACGATTGATGAATTGAGGGATATACTGAATTGGTCCCGGACGATAAAGTGCATTCATCGCAATTAAATCCTCGAATTTATCGGGTCTTAAATCGCGTAAATATTTTTGCATCCCTGCCGATTCAAACTGGAACGTTCCGTTGGTTTCGGCATTCTGGTATAACTCTAATGTTTTTTTATCGTCGAGCGGGATATAATCAATATCGATTTCTACTCCGTGATTTTGCTTTATCAACGCTAATGCATCACGAATAATGGTAAGGGTTTTTAGTCCTAAAAAGTCCATTTTAATTACGCCGGCATCTTCAATCACTTTTCCGTCGTACTGCGTAATCAAGAGCTCGGTATCTTTTGATGTTGCCACTGGAATAAGATCGGTAAGATCCATTGGAGCGATGATGATTCCCGCTGCGTGAATACCAGTATTTCGCACCGAACCTTCTAACACCAATGCCTCTTTCAACACTTGCGCTTGTAATCCTGTACCACCAGCTATTTCGCGCAATTTCTTTACCAACTCCAAATCATCGGAGCCCAACCCTTCTTTCTCTTTCAAGCTCTTGGGATCACCTTCGAGAGGGGCATTGATTACTCTATTCAATTCGATTCCTGGTTTATCGGGAACCAACTTAGCAAGCATATTCGACTCCGCTAAAGGAAGATCAAGTACACGAGCAACGTCTTTAATCGACATCTTCGCGGCCATGGTACCATAGGTAACGATTTGCGCTACTTGGTTGCGGCCATATTTATCAACCACATAATCGATCACTTTCTGGCGACCAACGTCGTCGAAGTCGGTATCGATATCGGGCATGCTCTTACGATCGGGATTCAAGAAACGCTCAAAGAGGAGATTGTACTTAATTGGGTCGATATTGGTAATTCCGATGCAATAGGCTACTGCAGAACCCGCAGCAGAACCACGACCAGGACCAATGAATACTCCTAAATCGCGACCAGCTTTAATGAAATCGGCAACGATGAGGAAGTAACCCGCAAATCCCATAGTACGAATCGTAAACAACTCGAAGTTGAGTCGCTCTTCAACATCGGGAGTAAGTTGTCCGTAGCGGTTTAATGCACCCGTATAAGTCAGATGATGTAAATACTCATCCTGTGTATTAAAACCTTCTGGAATTTTAAAGTGAGGAAGAAGGATATCTTGCTTTAATTTCAGCTTATCAATCTTTCCAACAATTTCATTTGTATTATCGATAGCCTCCGGCAAATCGCCGAAGAGCTTTTTCATTTCTTCTGTTTTCTTGAAGTAAAACTGATCGTTATAAAAGGCAAATCGTCGGCCTTTCATACTCGTATCATCATCAGAAAATTCTTTTTGTGTAGGAGTGCTTTGCTTCTCACCGGTATTGATACAAAGCAAAATATCATGCGCATTCGAATCCTCTTGATTCACATAATGCGAATCGTTGGATGCAATAATTTTCACATTGTGTTTAAGTGCAAATTTGATCAGCACTTCATTCACAATATTTTGCTCAGGAATATCGTGACGTTGCAATTCCACATAATAATCCTCTCCAAAAATATCGAGCCACCACTTAAACTCCTTCTCACCTTCGGCTTCTCCTTTTTTCAAGATTGTACGAGGAACGGATGCTCCGAGACAGCACGTTGTTGCGATCAACCCCTTGTGATACTGAAGTATTAATTCTTTGTCGATACGAGGATATTTTCCGTATAAACCTTCAATATATCCCAGTGAACAAAGTTTTACGAGGTTAGCATATCCTTCGGCATTTTTTGCCAAGAACAGCTGGTGATAACGAACGTCTCTATCTTCTTTGGTGAATTGCTTTTTATGTCGACTATCAACTACATAAAATTCGCAACCAACAATTGGCTTAATGGTATTAGGATTATCGGCAGTATTATACTTCGAAGCTTCGGCAACGAATTTGAAAGCACCGAACATATTTCCATGATCGGTAATCGCTACTGCTGGCATTCCATCAGCTACTGCTTTTTTGTAAATTGAAGCAACATCCGCGGCGCCATCCAGCAACGAAAACTGGGTATGTACGTGTAAATGGGAAAACTTTGTCATTATTATGCGAGGGGAACAACTACAAATTTAAGCTTTTACAAGGGGAAAAGAAATGTAAAAGTTTAGCCTTGTGAAAGAAAGTCCTAAAAGCCTAAAAATGAGCATCTGATTTTTTAAACAAATGCGCCTAATTGTGAATAAACCAAAAATGTCAGTGGGCCAAAAAGCAGAACAGCCCTTCAATTAAGAAGAGCTGTTCTTTTCGGGATCTTGTAGTTAACTTTTTTTAGACCATAGGCTTTATCGTTTTTTAATCAGACAATTGGTTTGTGTACATTGCAATGATATGACGGAATTAAAGGGAGCGCAATCCGAAAAACCACATTTTCTTACATCTTTGCAGGTATGAAAAACATGTACCTGCTCATTTTATTTTCAATGTTTTGGATAAATTCCGGGGCTTCTACCGGACAAGCTCCTTGGGAGAAATACAAAACAAACCGTTGCGTTTCTTACAAAGAAGCGGTAAAATTTTACCATGATTTGGCTGCTAAAAACAAGAATTGTCGCGTTTTTTCGTACGGAAACACCGATTGCGGCAAGCCATTGGAGCTTTTTGTCCTAAATGGGAAGGGAAAATTTAGTCCCGAAGAGATTAAAAAAGACGGCGACCTCATCATTTTAATCAATAACGGCATACATCCTGGCGAGCCAGACGGTATCGATGCTAGCATTATCTTAACCCACGACTTGTTGACAGGCAAATTGAAACTTCCTGATCATATTACCATTGCCATCATTCCTGTGTATAATATCGATGGTTCGTTGAATACTGCTAAATTCAGTCGAGAAGGACAAAATGGTCCGGAGGAACCTGGATTCAGAGGCAATGCCCGCAACCTCGACCTCAACAGAGATTTTATCAAATGCGACTCAGAAAATGCTAAAAGCTTCACTCGCCTATATCGTGCGTGGGACCCAGACGTATTTATCGATACCCATGTAAGTGATGGAGCCGATTATCAATATGTGATGACCTTAATTGATTCGCAAAAAGATAAATTATCACCTGCTATAAGCAAAACGATGTCGACTGAATTGAAGCCTATTCTTTACGACAAAATGAAAGCTGAAGGTTTTGAAATGTGTCCCTATGTAAATGTATTTGGTGAGTCGCCCGACAAAGGCATGGCTGCCTTCTTAGAAACACCTCGCTTCGCGACAGGATATGCAGCACTTTACAATGCATTTCCATTCGTAACAGAAACGCATATGTTAAAACTATATCCGCAACGCGTTGAAGCAACCTATGCATTTTTGAAGACTGCATTAAGCACCTGTTCTATGTTAAGAACTTCGATTTTAGCAGCGAGAAAACAAGCGAAAGAAGAAGTGATGAAGCAACAAAAATTTACCATTGAATGGGTATTAGACACAACGATTGTTGACAGCATTTTATTCAAAGGCTATGAAGCCATGAAGAAGAAAAGTGAAGTTACGGGACTCGACAGAATGTATTTCAGTCACGATAATCCATACACTAAAATGATTCCGTTTCAATCGACATTCAAGTCGCAAACCGAAATAGAAAAACCAACAGCTTATATCATTCCGCAAGCATGGAAAGAAGTTGTTGAACGAATGCAATTGAATAAAATAAAAATGGCGCGACTAAAAAGCGACACTACAATCACCTCTGAAATATATTATATCCGCAATTACAATACAGGAAAAAATCCGTATGAAGGACATTATGTACACTCGGCAGTTAAAGTAGAAAAAGTGAAGCAAGACGTGCATTATTTTGCGGGAGATTATGTGATAGAAACGAATCAAGAAAGCAATCGTTATATCATCGAAACATTAGAGCCGCAAGCGACGGATGCCTTCTTCAATTGGAATTTCTTTGATGGGATATTGCAACAAAAAGAATGGTTTTCGGATTATATATTTGAAGATGAAGCAGCAGAAATATTAAAAAACGATGCTGCGTTGAAGAGCGATTTTGAAGCGAAAAAAGCATCCGACAAAGCCTTTGCTGGCGACTCATGGGCGATGCTGACCTATATATTCCAGCACTCGCCATGGTACGAAAAAGGACATCTGAGGTATCCTGTAGGAAGAATAACAGGAACGGGGCAGATGCAAAAATGACTGAAATTCCATAAAATAAAATCGCAAATAACTCATATACAATAGATTGCGACGCCTTTCAAACATCACTGGCTATTTTTGAATCAATTAAAGAAATCGCTTGGAATACGTTAATAATTAGGTATCTTTGCGGCCCTGCGGATGGATACCGCGGGATTGACATTAAAAACAAAATAAAATGCCAGCAAAAATTAGATTACAGCGTCATGGAAAGAAAGGCAGACCTTTCTTCCATATTGTGGTGGCGGATAGTCGTGCTCCGAGAGACGGTCGTTTCATTGAAAGAATTGGATCTTACAATCCGATTACCGACCCTGCCACAATTGACTTAAACGTAGAAAAAGCAGCAGACTGGGTTATCAAAGGTGCACAACCAACTGAGACCGCAGCAGCTATTTTAAGCTACAAAGGAGTTCTTTTCCGTGTTCACCTTAACAAAGGTGTTGCGAAAGGAGCACTTACTCAAGAACAAGCAGATGCAAAATATGCAGCTTGGGTTTCTGAGAAACAAAACAAAATCGACAGCAAAAAAACTCGCTTAGCTTCTGAGAAATCAAAAGATGCAGCGTCTAGATTTGCAGCAGAAGAGAAAGCTAACCAAGCTCGTATCGATGCAAGAAAGAAAAAAGAAGCTGAAGCTAATTTAGCTATGGAAGCTCCTGCTGAAGGTGGCGAAGCCACAGAAGGCGAAGCACCTGCAGAAGCATAATCTTCTTATATCATTATAAAAAATCCTGCTTAATTAAGCAGGATTTTTTATTTTTATCCAATTCCATTATTCAGGTATGACTCATCCCGAACATTATTTCCTAGGCACCATACACCGTACACATGGCGTACGTGGTGATATGATTATTTCTCTCGATACAGATACACCGGCGCGATATAAGTCGCTCAAGATAATTTACCTTGAAGTTGGCGGTGCACTGAAAGAATATGATGTGAAAAAAATTGCCATTAAGGAGAAGGAGAAATCAGCGACTATTCACTTAGCCGGTATTGAAGACATGACTACAGCCGAGCAATATTTAAAGCTCGATTTATATCTTCCATTAAGTGAGTTACCTAAATTGAGAGGAAATAAGTTTTATTTCCACGAGATCATCAATATGATGGTTATCGACAGCGTATTAGGAGAACTTGGTCCACTGACTAACGTTTACGAATTACCGCAACAAGCAGTTGGCGAATTCACCTATAAAAACAAACCGGTATTATTCCCGATTCGCGAAGAGTTCATCGACAAAGTGGATCGTGCCGAGATGAAATTTCATGTAACATTACCAGAAGGGTTGGTAGAAATATACCTCACCGACGACAAAAAACAAAAGCAAGAGTAAAACTACTTGTTAATACGGATGTATTTATAATCGGCGTATTTCAGGATCGAGAGATTTCTATTTTCCCAACCTGCATTCTCCCCTACTCGCTCGAAGCGAAATCCTCCAATAGGAGCTTCAATAGTTGGCTTTGAAATATACTTATCGAAATCGTATGCGAACTTCTCGTAATTCGATGTCAGATGTGTAATTATATCGAAAGCTTGATAGGCAGGCGCCATCGGATCATTGTGATAATTATTGATAAACTTCTGACGGAAGTTCAACACATTTGTATTCGTATAATCGATATAAATACCATTGAAGATATGCGTATTTAATTTTTTGAGTAATGCCTGATCAACTGTCTCGAAAGCATCCCATGTTGGTAATCCACAAATCATAATATCATAATCGCCCGATACTTCATCAATTTTACGCACCAACGTAGAAAGATATGATTCGTCGTTCGTAGGAATAATAAGCACATTACGTTTGGTCTTAGAAAGCTTCGCTGTGATGCCTGCCCAACCTGCCGATTTATAATTCACCTTCGAGCAAGTATTAGGCTTTTGCGAAGTACTGTCGATAATAGAACCTATAAATGCAGCAAGGTCATTTTCCTTACGCACATCGCGATAGACCAACATGAAATTCGAATTGAAATAGGTACTATAGAGGAAAGAAGAATATTCTTTCAGCGATGTCAAATTGCTCGGCATCGACAACCAAATATTCGGATTACCATCGAGGATAGCGGTATTAGATCCCGAAAGAATGTATACAGGACGATTACAGCGCTTTGCGAAATTCACCAATGCACTATTGCAATTCCCTGGAACCATCGAAAGATAGAAATCGCAAGTATCTTTAATCTTTGCATTTAGCGCAGTTACTGTCGACAATGAATCACCACCGATATCGATAACATGTAATTTGATTTTCGAAACCTTCGAAACAAAATCGGTTGATGCAGTGATAGCTCCTTCATAAAAGTTTAGCGCAGGAACCGCAGAAGGAAGAATTAGCGGTTCATCATCAGGAATAGTATCGGGAACAAAATGTTCGTCGAGTTGAAGCGGTAACAATAATCCGTACGTCACATTCTTAAACTCAGGCTCTTGCACTTTCACTGGTGCTGGAGCTACTACAACAGTATCGACAGGCGAAGGCACAGCAGCAACAGGAGCTACTGGAGCCGCAGTTTTTTTTGTAGCCGAACAACTTGCCAGCAGAACTATCAGCAGGAAAGCACTATAACGTTTAAGCATATCCGAAATTATTCCCATTCGATTGTTGCTGGAGGTTTAGAACTGATATCATATACCACACGATTCACGCCCTTCACTTTATTGATAATTTCATTCGAGATTTTTCCGAGGAACTCATAAGGCAAATGGCACCAGTCTGCCGTCATGCCATCAGTTGAAGAAACCGCTCTCAAAGCCACTACGTGCTCGTATGTACGCTCATCACCCATCACACCAACCGAGTTAATCGGTAAGAAGATAGAGCCTGCCTGCCATACTTGATTATACAATCCCGCCGACTTCAATCCATCGATAAAGATAGCATCTACCTCCTGAATTATTCTCACTTTTTCTTCAGTCACATCACCTAAGATACGAATACCTAGTCCTGGTCCGGGGAAAGGATGGCGATTTAACAACTCTGGCGCCATGCCCATTGCTTTTCCCACCTCACGCACTTCATCTTTAAATAAACTACGAAGTGGCTCTACTACTTTCAACTTCATGAAATCGGGCAATCCCCCAACATTATGATGCGACTTAATAGTAGCAGAAGGACCTTTTACAGAAACCGACTCAATCACATCGGGATAGATAGTCCCCTGAGCGAGCCATAAAGCATTATCAATTTTATGCGACTGCGCATCGAACACTTCGATAAAAACGCGACCGATAATTTTTCTTTTTTGTTCGGGATCCGACACACCTTTCAATGCATCATAAAATTCGCGAGAAGCATCAACACCCGTGATATTTAATCCGAGATGTTTATACATCTCGAGCACTTGAGTAAATTCATTCTTACGAAGCAATCCGTTGTTCACGAAAATGCAATGCAAATTTTTGCCGATCGCTTTATGCAATAACATAGCAGCCACCCCTGAATCAACACCGCCGGAAAGTCCGAGGATGACCTGATCGTTACCCAACTGTTGCTGCAGTGACTTCACTGTTTCCTCCACGAAGAAACCGGGAGTCCAGTCGCCGCTACACCCGCAGATATCCATTACGAAATTGCGGATCATCTGTTTTCCCTCAGTAGAGTGAACCACTTCGGGATGAAACTGCACACCGAAAGTAGATTCGCCCTCGATATGATAAGCGGCCACTTTTACATCTTCGGTAGAAGCGATGATATTGAATCCTGCCGGAGCATCGGTAATAGTATCGGAATGCGACATCCACACTTGAGAAGCGGGAGCGATATTTTTCAAGAAAGAATCGGAGTTACCTTGGTGAGTTAAGTGAGCGCGACCATATTCACGCGTAGCGGAAGGCTGCACTTTTCCTCCACCCTGCAAAGCCATCAGCTGAGCGCCATAGCAAACACCGAGCACAGGAAGTTTCTTACGGTAATCGAGCGTATTAATTTGAGGAGCATCGGCATCACGAACAGAAGCGGGTCCTCCACTAAAAATAACACCTTTCACATCGCCAGATAACTCAGGAAGATGGTTGTAAGGATGAATTTCACAATAAACATTGAGTTCGCGTACACGGCGAGCGATGAGCTGAGTGAACTGCGAACCGAAATCAATAATTAATATCGTTTGATGCATGTGCAAAATTATAAAATCAATGCATGTAACGGTCGAAAAAACGGAATTACCAGAAAAAATAAAGGCTGTCCGAGTTGGACAGCCTTTAGAATTATTATTTTACCATTTAGAGAACTTCTCTTTTCTAGATCTTGTCGGTTTTTCGTCCGAAGAACTTCTAGAATCGTCGCGTTTACCAAAATCAGATGAACGCGGAGCTCTTTCCTCACGGTTAAAGCCTTCGCCACGAGGAGCACCTTCTTCGCGAGCTGCTCTTGGAGCACCCTCTTCGCGAGGAGCTCTAGAATAGCCACCTTCACGAGGAGCGCCATCACGAGAACCACGGTATCCGCCTTCGCGAGAACCGCCATCACGCGAGCCACCACGAGAACCGCGATCGCCACCAGAAGAACGAGGACCGCGAGAGCTTCCGCCATCACGAGAACCACGAGAATAACCGCTTCCGCCCTCTCTTTTATAACCACCACGATCACCACGGTCGCTACGCTCACCGCGATCACCGCGATCGCCACCAGGTTTTTCGGTAGTTAATTCAGTACGAACAGTTCTTCCGTTATACTCGATACCATGAATAGCTTTCATTACGGCATCTAATTTATCGGGTTGAACATCAACGAAAGAGTAAACACCCTTTACATCGATACGTCCGAAGATAGTACCACGCTCACCGCTTTCATCGCAAAGCAAGCGCAATAATTTACCCTTATCTAAACCATCCTTAGCACCTACGCTAACGAACATTCTAGGACCAGAAGACTGACGGTAACCGCCAACTTCACCAGAAGAAGAAGAACGGCTGCTGTTTGCATCGACGTTAAGATCCGGAGCCTTGCGATAATACTCAAGGAAACGATTAAACTCGATAGAAACGAAGCGGCGGATCAACTCCTCTTTTTCAATGTCTTGAAGTTCGCCATAGATAGCATCAAGGTATGGAGCAATTTCTTTTTCATTAACCTCCACATCATGCACGCGTTTCACGAGATGCATTAACTGCTTCTCACAAACCTCGATTCCCTCAGGAACCTTACCTGCAATAAACGATCTTTTAAGAGAACGTTCGATTTGGCGGATTTTTGAAACCTCCTTAATATTGATGATAGAGATAGAAATACCTTTTTTACCAGCACGAGCAGTACGACCGCTACGGTGCATGTAATTCTCTAATTCATCAGGAAGGTTATAATTGATTACGTGCGTTACATCCTGAACATCGATACCGCGAGCAGCCACATCGGTAGCTACTAACAACTGTAACGATTTTTCACGATAACGACCCATTACCTTGTCGCGTTGTTGCTGACTTAAATCGCCATGTAATGCATCAGCATTATAACCATCACGAATTAAATGTTCAGCCACCTCTTGCGACTCCAGTTTAGTACGACAAAATACGATTCCGAAAACATCGGGATTCGCATCTGCAATTCGCTTAAGAGCAAGGTAACGGTCTTTTGCACGAACTACATAATAAACGTGTTCGATATTTTCATTTCCTTGTTCTCTTTTTCCTACGCTTAATTCGATAGGATTTGACATGTACGACTCAGCAATCTGCCTAACTTCACGAGGCATTGTTGCTGAAAACAACCAGGTATTGCGATGTTCGGGAGTACTTGAAAGGATAAAATCGATATCCTCCTTAAATCCCATGTTAAGCATTTCATCTGCTTCATCTAATACCACTATCTCAACCCTTCCTAGGTCGAGTGCTCTGCGATTAATCAAGTCGATTAATCGTCCCGGTGTGGCAACAACCACTTGCACACCTCTTTTGATTGAGCGAATTTGCTCACTAATGTTTGCTCCACCATAAACGGCAACTGTAGCAAAGCCATCCAAATTGGATCCGAAATTGACAAGGTCTTTAGTAATCTGTACACACAACTCACGTGTTGGTGCAAGGACTAAAGCCTGAGGATAATTTTTCCCCATATCGATCTTCTCTAACATCGGCAACCCGAAGGCAGCCGTTTTTCCCGTACCGGTTTGAGCCAGTCCGATGAGATCACGATTTTCACTAATTAATTGTGGGATAGCTTCTTGCTGGATAGGTGTTGGTTCCACAAAACCCAGCGTCTCAATTGCCCTGAGCAGCCTTTCTTGAAGGCCGAGGGCCTGAAATGTATTCATGGCGCAAAGATAGTGAATATATGCGGTTTATCAACACGAAAGTTGAATATCCGAAATTAGTGTATCAACCTGATTACCAGCAGCCCCGCTAGCGATTAATGAAGAAAATTCAAAAACGAAGATGAAGAACTGTTAATATCAACGCCGATTTTGTTAGTAGTTGCAATCAAATATAATGAAATAACATATTGAAAAACAATATTTTTCAAGGGGATACAACTTTAAGGCAATTATATTTGTAAAGCTATAACTTAACTTAATATTTGCAAATGTTAAGTTTTAGCTTTACTTTTACGTTACAAAAATCAATATATAGCTTTACTTTATGGGAAAGAAATCGATACAACTGCAACAGCTTAACAGCAAAATGTTAAGCTTTGTTCATCTTAAAGATGTTGCTATACCTCCTACTGGCTGGATAAAAGCAATACGTACTACCATTGGCATGTCGATGCAACAACTAGGAGATAAATTATCTATTTCCAAACAAGGAATCCTGGATATTGAAAAGCGCGAAAAAGAAGGCTCGATTACAATTAAGTCATTAAGAGAAATAGCCCAGGCACTAGATATGCAGTTAGTATATGGATTTGTCCCAAATGATGGATCGATAGATGCACTTATAGAAAAACGTGCCATAGAGCTTGCGACCAAGATTGTGTTGCGAACAGCTACAACTATGCAGCTCGAAGATCAAGGAGTTAGCAATAAACGTATTGAGCAAGCAATAAAAGAAAGAGCTGAGGAAATAAAAAATGAAATGCCTAAAATTTTATGGGATTAAATTTAAACTACATATACGGACAAACTCCATTAGACGAAGAAGAAAAAGAAGACCTTCTAATTCCTACTATTGCAACGCGAGGAGAATTAGACGAATTTGAACAGCAAAATATTGAGCAAGCGATACAATGGAGTTTAGGAAGAAAGTTGAAATCGAGCATAGTTTTCAGAGAAGAATTTATTCGCACTTTGCATAAGCGAATGTTTGGAGAAGTGTGGAAATGGGCCGGATCATTTAGGAAAACAAACAAGAACTTAGGTGTAGATAAATGGCGCATAGAGACGGAACTTAAATACCTTTTAGATGATGTAAATTACTGGCATGAAAACAGCACCTATTCACCTGACGAGATTGCTATACGTTTCAAACATCGACTTGTTAGTATACATTGCTTTCCAAACGGGAATGGTAGACATAGTAGATTAATGGCAGATATTATCATAGAAAAAATATACAAACAACCAGTTTTTAGTTGGGGTACAGCCAACCTATCGAGTGACAATAATTCAAGAAAATCATACATTGACGCAGTTAAAGCCGCCGACTATGGCGATTACAAGTTACTATTGGCTTTTTCGAGGTCGTAAATAATTGAAAGTATATTTTTTTTCATATCAACAACTTGAATACAATCAACGAAAAAACAATCGCTTTGTTAAAATCAAATTTCGTCCACTTACCTTAATGCGAATTATACAGCAAGACTTTGGCGGAAATTTAAAGATGTGGGTGGAGATGTAAATAAAATACAATACATGTTCAATTTAATCTTTCACACAGCGAACAGAATAACCATTTGATTTATAATCGTAATAGCGGTATATATTTGAATTATTGTAAAGTTGGAAACGCTGATACGCCTCTGTCGCTGAATATCCTGAAGCAGTCCACCAATTTCCATAATTTCCGATTGAATTATAGGATCCATTTACACTACGCAGTCCACCGGGAAGAGATGTAAATCCACTGAGATTGGTTGCCCCAATATTCGGAAACGCCCAATGAGTTAGTCCGATTTCTTTCATTGCCCCACCTGCAAATGCGCTTTGAGAACAGCTAATACAATTTGTATCTGCCGACGGATAAATATACTTCACCAACACATTCCATTCCCAATCTTCGGGTTCATGCCAACCGGCGGGACATAATCCTGCAGGGTCAGCAACGGCATACCAATTATACAATTTACCATAAACAGCAGTATTGGCGGTGTCATTATTATAATCACTACAAGCACCATTTGTTGTGTTTTGCCAATCAACATTACTTAATCCTGTAGGAATAACTGTTCCATTTTTATAATGTGTTGTTTTAAGGTTTTCTTGCATCCAAATTTGCGAACCAATTTCAATTGTATTGTATATATTACCATCAATATCGGTAACAGAACCTTGGGCACCAGCACCACCACATACAGTAAGAACAACATTTTGAGTGCCTCCTGTTAAGGTTAATAACTGGGGCTGTTCGCCTATCCATGGATTTATACCATATGGAGTTATAATTGCACTACTAGCACAAGTGAGTACACTAAACACTCCATTAGTAGGAAATATCACCTGCCCATTAATACCAACATAACTGTCCGCTAAAGGATGATTATTACAATCTAACACTGTTCCGGAAATCTCGGTCATACTACTAGGCGTGACAGCTATTGTCCCGAGCGAAATATCTGTTGTAAAAGGCCCAATATTATTACTAAATACGTTCGTAGAACTACCTCCGCAATACACATATACCGTCATCATTACAATATCATTTAGACGCGCTAAACAATTAAACTCTCCATTACAATTTGTAATATTAGAATTTACAAGTCCAAAAGAGCTTAAAGTTGTTACAACAGCACCGACTATTGGTTTCTGAGTCAAGCTATTAATAACTTGTCCAGAAACGTTTATGTATTTTGTTGGAACATCACAATTCCACGCAGAAAAATGACTTACTTGCGCTACATATTCATTATTAACTAAAGTGGCTGTTCCTTCATTTTTCCAATAGCCATTGACTTCATCTAGCGACCATAAATCGATAGTTGCGGGAGCGCTGCTTAACAGATCGGCAGGGACTTCAAAACGAACTTCGGCAGTTTTGCCTTTAGCAATTTGAAGTTTTTGTCCGTTGTTATCCGACAATTCAACCTCAACCATACCGTACGATTTTAAAAAGTAAGGTTGATAGTTTGTTATACCAACTAAACTTCCTGGCATCTCTTCAAAAAACGTTGGACTAGTGGGATTGATATGTTTAATAGCTACGTTCACTGTTCCGTTGTAGGCGGCATTATTTAATTGCACTCCGTTAGCAGGTAAAGTTAATTTTATACTTGGTGCGGTAACTGTACCACCGTTGACGCTATTGATAGTTCCGCTATTCGATTTTGTAAGCAGTCGAATTAGTAACTCATTTCCTCCTGATTTAGGAACAAAGCTTCGCACTCCTTTAAAAAATCCCGGTTTCTCTACAGTAACACAACCCAAATTCTCATGAGCTGCAAAACTGCTCAACTGAAAAACGCCCATTATATCGGTTGTATCCAAACTTGATCCGCCTTTCACAATTGCTCCTGCGATTCCATTACCATTGGCATCAATTATTCTTCCTTTCGCTGTTATGCTTACAGTATTACCAAAATATTGACTTGCATTAGAAGTAGAATTCTCTTCTGTCACATCATCTTTTTTGCAAGAATTATAAGTAAAGAAAATAACAAGTAAGATAAATAAAGGAAGTCGGTTGGTTTTCATTATATAAGTCATTAGTTGAGAAGAAACTATTTTAAGTTTTGCTAGGTCAGTATTATTTCAATGCGCCATTAAGGAATCTGTATAAGAGAGATTTACAATGACAAACTCCAATACACTTCCTATTGTCTTTAAGCAAAAGACAGGGCGCAAGAAACTACAAACCTGAACAATAATTTCACTATTTCTATATTAATGACATAATGAAAAAAGATTCCGTTGCCTGAAGCAATAATTTTTTTTAATGGAAAAGTAAATACATTAAGCACAACACTTTAATTATCCCAAATTATGCAATCGATTGCTATATTAATAATGAGATAATCTAATTAATCTTTTACACAACGAACTGAGTAACCATTCAATTCACTTACATCATTACGATTAATTGCTCCACTATATGCATTTATATTTCGGCTGACAACTCCTGTTGAAGAGACACGACTACTACTCCACCAATAAACCATTTCTCCCAAACCAATATAAGCACTCCAATTATTGCGCAAGCCACTTGGAAGAGCGGTAAATCCGCTAGTATTCGATGCATCCGAATTAGGAGAATCCCAATGACTCAAACCTATTTCTTTTAGTGCACTACCGGCAATAACACTTTGTGTGCAACTTAAACAGTTTGTATCAGCTGAAGGGTCGATATACTTAACCAAAACATTCCACTCCCAATCTTCAGGAACATGCCATCCTACCGGGCAAAGTCCAGAAGGATCAGCAACCGCATACCAGTTATACAATTTGCCGTAAACAGCAGTATTTGCTGGATTATTATTATAATCAATACAAGCTCCCGAAGTAGTACTTGTCCAACTTACAGAATCTGTAAGTCCCGACGGAATAACTGCACCATTACTATAATGCAATGTTTTAAGATTCTGCTGCATCCATTCTTGCGAGCCAATAACAACGGTAGTATAAATATTCCCATCGATATCTGACATAGAACTTACGCCTCCACATATTTGTAAGTCTACATTTTGAACTCCACCGTTTAAAGTTACATTTTGCGATTGACCTAATACCCAGGGATTATATCCGAAAGAAGATATCATTACACTATTACCACAAACTAAAGTATTATATTTTCCATTATTGGGAAATATAACTTGGCCATTTAAATACGCATAACTATTCAACATCGGTTGATTATTACAATCGAGCAATGTTCCGGAAATTACTGTAAGACTAGGAAAATTAATACTAATAGGATTGATTACAGCATTCGCATTAAAGGGCCCAATTGTACCTGTATAAACGACAAAACTGCTGCCTGCACATTGCGCAGTTAATGATATACCTAACACCTCGCCTTTAGGTACTGATCCACTATATTCACCTTGGCAGTTTGTAAAATCCCACGCTGTGCCAAAATTAGCGCTAGATATTTCAACTTGTAAACCAGGCACCGGCAGTTGATTTGGCCCTTGTATTATTCGACCATAAATATTTACAAAATTGCTTGGCACATCACAATTCCAAAAAGAAAAATGACTTACTTGTGCTACATATTCATTATTTACTAAGGTAGCAGTTCCTTCTTTTTTCCAATAGCCATTGACTTCATCTAACGACCATAAATCGATTGTTGCGGGAGCACTGCTTAACAAACTTGCAGGGACTACAAAACGAACTTCGGCAGTTTTACCATTTGCTATTTGAAGTTTTTGTCCGTTGTTATCGGTAAGTTCAACTCCAACCATACCATAGGAAGTTAACACTGAAGTTCCATTACTATCAACACCTACTAAGCTACCCGGCATCTCCTCGAAAAAAGTTGCACTAGTTGGATTGATATGCTTGATTGCGACATTCACAGTTCCATTGTAAGCGGCATTATTTAATTGCACTCCATTTGCAGGTAAAGTTAATTTTATACTTGGTGCTGTTACTATACCACCGCTAACACTATTAATTGTTCCGTTATTAGATTTTGTCAGCAGGCGAATAAGCAACTCATTTCCTCCTGATTTAGGCACGAAGCTTCGCACTCCTTTAAAATATCCGGGTTTTTCCACAGTAACACAACCCAAATTTTCATAAGCAGCAAAACTGCTCAGTTGAAAAACACCCATTATATCTGTTGTATCGGAACTTGCGCCACCCTTCACGATTGCACCAATAACAGCATGGCCATTTGCGTCTAACACTCGACCCTTAGCCGAAACACTTATACCATTTCCAAAATACTGACTTGCATTAGAAGTAGAACTATTGTCGTTGACATCATCTTTTTTACAAGAATTATAAGTAAAAAGAATTACGAGAATAATTAATAATTGAAGTTTAAAGTTTTTCATGGAAATTATTTTAAAAATTCAACAAGGTTTAATTAATATAGTTGTAATTACGCTATATAAGAAATTTAACATAAAGATATAAATTACATTTAAAAGTCAAAGTGTTAAATCAAATTTAATTAATAACAAGTTACAACTACCCTAAATCCATTAAATATAGTTAATAAAATAGGCAAATAATCTCCATTATTGAAAGCCTAGATTCACAAAAAAAGCTCCAAAAAAAACCCTTAAAAATCGGTCGACATTTTCAATTCGCACAACCCAACTAATCTTCAGCGCGACATTTAGAACGACAACCAAAATCTACCGTACTTTAACACATTGTAAAACAGCCGCATAGGGTGACACCTAGACCGCCCTTCATTCTCAATAAAACCGTACCTTTGCGGCGTCAATTACGAACAAACAAAAAATCAAAATGAAAGAAGTATATATCGTTTCTGCAGCCCGCACTCCTATCGGAAGTTTCGGGGGATCATTATCATCAGTACCTGCTACTCAACTTGGAGCTACAGCGATTAAAGCTGCAGTAGAAAGAGCCGGCATCAAACCTGAAGCCGTGAATGAAGTATATATGGGAAATGTTTTACAAGCAAATGTTGGTCAGGCGCCGGTAACTCAAGCGTCCATTTTTGCAGGCCTTCCGAATACCACTCCCGGCACGACAGTAAATAAAGTTTGTGCTTCAGGAATGAAAGCAATTATGTTAGGAGCTCAAAGCATTATGCTTGGAGAAAACGACGTAGTTGTAGCTGGTGGAATGGAAAACATGAGTGCTGTTCCTTACTATTTAGATAAAGCTAGAAACGGATACCGTTTAGGTCACGCTCAAATGATCGACGGGTTAGTGAAAGACGGTTTATGGGATGTTTATAAAGACTACCATATGGGTAATGCTGCTGAGCTTTGCGCTACAGAGTGCAAAATCAGTCGCGAGGACCAAGACGCATACGCTATCGAATCATACAAAAGAGCACAAGATGCAGGAGCAAAAGGTTTATTTAAAGATGAAATCGCTCCCGTAACTATCCCTGTAAAAGGAAAAGACCCGATTGTCATTTCAGAAGACGAAGAATACAAAAAAGTAGATTTCACCAAACTTCCAGGACTTCGTCCCGTATTCGTAAAAGACGGAACAGTTACAGCTGCAAACGCAAGTACACTTAACGACGGAGCTGCTGCAGTTGTGTTAATGAGCAAAGAAAAAGCAGAAGCTTTAGGCATTAAGCCAATTGCTAAAATCAGATCATTTGCAGATGCTCAACAAGCACCGGAGTGGTTTACTACTGCGCCTTCAAAAGCACTTCCACGCGCTGCGGAAAAAGCAGGATTATCATTAAACGACATCGACTTTTTCGAAATCAACGAAGCATTTTCGGTAGTTGCATTAGCTAACAACCAAGAGATGAAACTCGACGGAAACAAAGTAAACGTTAACGGAGGTGCAGTTGCAATCGGACACCCATTAGGATGTTCAGGAGCACGTATCATAGTAACATTGATGAGTGTATTAAAACAACGCGGAGGTAAAATCGGAGCTGCAGGAATCTGCAATGGCGGCGGTGGAGCATCAGCGATCATTATTGAAATGATTTAACAATAATACTGTGGCGTACGGAATTTGTAATCTAAGTATTGTTCCTGTAAGGATAGAACCTGCTCACAGAAGTGAGCAGGTTACTCAACTTTTATTTGGCGAGAGTTTTCATGTACTCGATCAGCAACAAGAATGGATTAAAATAAAAGTATCGTACGACGACTACGAAGGGTGGATTCATCGTTCGCAACAGCTTAGTATTGGATTACCTGAGTATAACGAACTGCAACGCAGCAATTCATTTTTATCGTACGACTTAGTGCAGATATTGGTCAACCACCAATCCATTTACTCATTAGTTTTAGGTAGCACCTTGCCTTGGTTTCGTTCGGGATCATGCCGATTAGGAGGAGTAGATTATACCTTTGAAGGAAATGCTAAGCAACCTGAATCAATCATCGGCACTAAAGTATTAGTTGAAAATGCTTTTATGTATCTGAATGCCCCTTACCTATGGGGAGGTCGATCACCATTCGGCATCGACTGTTCAGGATTCACACAAATGGTTTATAAGTTAAGTGGCATTCCACTGAAACGCGATGCGTGGATGCAAGCTGAACAAGGACAAACTATTCACCTGCTCGACGAAACACAGCCTGGCGATTTAGCATTTTTCGACAACGAAGAAG
>JAHEYP010000010.1:82087-94148 GCA_023251535.1 Bacteroidota bacterium | reverse complement strand
GCATCGTCGGATGAATTTCTTATGACCGCTTTATGGCCCGAAATGAGCACACAAAGCAAATCGTGGAAGCCTACAGCGGGAATATTGCCGGCCATAATGATACCCACTTTTTTCACCTCAGGATTGTCGGAAAGATCGTCGTGGTAGTTATTTATCCAAACTTCTAACATCAACTTATTCAACATACTACAAACTTCATTTAAAGCTTTTGTTGAATTCTCTACTGTAAACCAATTGTTCTGCAAATACGCTTTTCGGATGGCGACAGCGAGGGCATTTTGGTCGTTATTAGGGCTTGTAGCCATATCATCGAGCAAGGCTTCGATAGCACTGCCCCATTTAGCGAGGGCATCAATTCTTGAAATTATCTTCATGATATTTTCCCTTTTTTCGGGAAGCGAAACATTAATATGTATTTTTGCGATTAAATCGTTGTAAAATTACGCTATAAAACCATAACAACATGGCAATTAAGATTACTGATGAATGCATCAATTGCGGTGCATGCGAGCCTGAGTGCCCAAACAATGCAATTTATGAAGGTGGCGCTGAATGGCGTTTCTCTGACGGAACATCTGTAAAAGGTATGTTCACGAAACTTGATGGAACAGAAGTTGACGCAGGCGCTGCACAAGAGCCGAAGTCGATGGATGCGTACTATATCGTATCAGACAAGTGCACGGAGTGTGTAGGTTTCCACGATGAGCCTCAATGTGCTGCTGTTTGTCCGGTTGACTGCTGCGTTGATGATCCTGATTTCCGTGAATCAAAAGAGGTTCTTACTGGAAAGAAAGAGAGAATGCATGCATAATATCGCATCAAAAAAATAAAAAAATCCGCCTGATTCAGGCGGATTTTTTTTTGCTTACCCTTTTTACTTCAAGAAAATGCTCATTCATTAAAAGCTTTATTTTAACCACAGAGGACTCAGAGATCGCACAGAGACACACAGAGACAAACCCAATAATTTTCCTCCTTCCCAACTCTGTGACCTCTGTGGCATTCCTTTGTGGTCTCTGTGGTTAAATCAATCCTTAATAGTCCTAAGTCCTTAACCCTGGATCCTTAACCCTTAACCCTTAGCCCTTCATCTTTACCAAAAAACAAACTATTTCTTTTAGTTTTGCGTTCTTCTAATTATGCCCAAAAAACTCTTCCTCCTGCTTTTGTGTTTTGCCACCGGCTTTTTGTCGGCGCAGCAGGTCGATACGTTGCGCTTTGGTCCTTCGTTATTGCGTTTACAAGCTCTTGGTGATTCGTTGATTAAAAGTCGCAATGATAGTACTCGCCTCGCAGCTAACGCAGAGTTTTCTTTGCTTACCGATAGCATTCTGCATGAAAAAGGCAGTGAACTTTTATCGTTTTATCAGGTAAAAGCTTTGTCGGTGCTCCCTTCTCCCGATCATGCCTTCGTCATTTATAATTGGATGTGCAGCTCTTTGCAAACAAGTCAACATAATTACTTCGGATATATTCGTCTCTTTAATAAAAAAGGTGAATCGGTTCAACTAACAAAATTGACTGATAAACCAATTGAGAATAACGAAGATGTAGAAACGAAACGTCTTGGTCCCGATGAATGGCCCGGCTGCATCTACTATAAAGTTATAGTTCAAGAGGTAAAAAAACGTAAGTTTTATTTATTACTTGGCTGGGCTCCGCATACCGCCTTTTCTACGCGTAAAATTGTAGAACCTATTACCCTTTCACAAGGCAAAATTCAATTCGGAGCTCCTGTATTAAAGACTGGTGGTCGTCCGCGAATGCGCATGGTTTTCGAGTATAGCGCCCAAGCTACGATGGCCTTGCGTTGGGAAGAAAATAAAAAAATGGTAGTGTTCGATAATCTCAGCAGTACCGATCCTCGTCCCGAGTCGAAGGGTATGTACAGCCTATATGGCCCCGACATGAGCTACAATGCATTAAAATTCGAAAAAGGATATTGGATCCTTAACAAGGATATCGACATTAGAAATACCGGCGATACGAAAGGTAAAGACGGGAATATGAAAAAACTTCGCATCACGCGAAAAACAGAATAGTCACTTATGAAAAAGCATAATTTCGGTGCGGGACCAGGAATACTTCCCGAGACAGTTCTTCAACAAGCAGCGGCTGCAGTACTTAATTTCAATAACACTGGACTTTCCATTCTTGAAATTTCGCATCGCAGCAAAGAATTTGAAGCGGTAATGGAACATGCTCGAACATTAGTGCGTGAACTTTTGAATGTACCCGAAGGATATGAAATATTGTTTTTACATGGAGGTGCTAGCACACAATTTGCCATGGTGCCTTGGAATCTCCTAAAGACAAAAGCGGCATACATCGAAACAGGAGTATGGGCCAACAAAGCCATCAAAGAAGCCAAGATGTTGGGAGAAGTAGAAGTATTAGCCTCTTCATCCGACAAAAACTTTTCGTATATCCCTAAAGGTTATAAAATCCCTACTGACGTAGATTACCTACACATCACCTCCAACAATACCATTTACGGAAGTGAGATGCATAGTTTTCCGGAATGTCCTGTGCCATTAGTTTGCGATATGTCGAGTGATATATTTAGTCGTCCGGTAGATGTATCAAAATTCGGACTCATTTACGCGGGAGCGCAAAAAAACATGGGACCAGCGGGAGCCACCTTAGTGATTGTGAAGAAAGAACTTTTGGGAAAGACAGGAAGAAAGATCAGCAGCATGCTCGACTACCAAGTACATATTGACGGAGAGTCGATGTACAACACTCCTCCAGCCTATGCGGTGTATGTATGCATGCTAACACTCGAATGGCTTAAGAATCTGGGAGGAGTAAGTGCGATTGATAAATTGAACCAAGAAAAAGCCGACTACTTCTACAACGCCCTCGACAGAATGCCAGCCTTCAGAGGAACCATAGCCAAAGAAGATCGCAGTCGAATGAATGCTTGTTTTTTACTCAACGATAGCAGCAAAGAAGAAGCCTTCTTACAAAAAGCCAAAGAAGCTGGCATAGTAGGCATCATAGGCCACCGACTCTCGGGAGGCTTCAGAGCTAGTTTATACAATGCATTGCCATTGGAAAGTGTGAAGGTGTTGGTAGATGTAATGGGAACAATGTGCTAATGTGCTAATGTGCTAATGTGCTAATGTGCTAATGTGCTAATGTGCTAATGTGCTAATGTGCTAATGTGCTAATGTGCTAATGTGCTAATGTGCTAATGTGCTAATGTGCTAATGGAGCGAAGCTCGTTGCCCATCCACAATAAAATCCCGAAGGGATGGCATTATCGTAACCAAGGGCAAACAGCCCGACCCAACCCCGAACGGGGTGACATTATAGTACCAGGGGGGCATCTCCATCTCGACTCCGCTCGATGACCACGTTTCACATGAAGATTTCGCTACTCGCTTCGCAAACCATGAACCATGAACTAGGAACTTTTTTCCCTACTCCCAATTCAAAGGAAAATTCCATCCTCTACCCTCAACTCTATCTTATCATTTCCCAACCACCATCAACTTCTTAGTGGCGGAACCGGATTTGCATTTAATAGTACATTGATAAATACCTGCCGGGACATTTGGCAACTGAATATTTTGAAGTGTGGTCCATTCAGGAAGGGATTGCCAGTAAACAATTTGTCCCATTAAATTATAAATGAACAATTCGCCACTTTCATTGGGCGGTAATAAATAAATTATTTTAAAAATCCCTGTGCTTGGATTTGGACTTAACCCTATTTTAAAGTCATGAACATTGTTTTCTTCTACACCAACCCAGGTTAATGTATCACACGGACTACCTTGCAATCGCCCTAAATAATAATTTGGGTGATTGACATTTCCACTAAAACACCATGCAGGTAAATGGACCGAATGTTGGTTTACAAAACAAAGAGTATCAGGCTTATTGGGATATTCAATACAAGTTAAATCGATAACAGGGCCACCTGACGATATATATATTTTCCCATTAGCAGCTAAAAAGGCCGACCAAAATATAGTTTGATTTAAAGAAACAAATCCATCATAAGTTGCTACCTTTTTTTTCGACCCATGAAAATCAATTGTATCAGTTTGATATTGGTAAATATCACCTAGCGATATTGCATACAAATATTTTCCGTTGGGCGAGAATGTAGCACCAAAACTAACCTGATTATCAACGGAATCAATTTTGGCATTGGAGAACAACCCACTACACCTATCGAAGTCATATAGCTTTACTTCATGCTTATATACGCTTCCGTATGGTTTAGCACTTGTAATAGAAAACTTTGTACCATCATTTGAAAACATTGGGCAACCTACGCCTTGATATGTTGCAGGAAATCCAAAACTTTGGCGATTAGTTTCTAAAACTCCATTTGGAGTACAAAGTAATGTTATTAAGGTGTCACTTTTATATTTAGGAATAGTTATCCACCAATCTCTGCCATTTGCATGTTGACAAGCCGCAATTCCCCAATCACAGGAATCGCTGTTTACCACAACATTTTTACTTATTACAGCACCTTTTCCATTATCTAAGTTCATGTCAATAACTGTCATATACAATGCGAATGACGCTAAATTCCCTAAATAATCAGAAGTATGATGAAACAATATATATTTATTCGAATCTCCCGGAAAAGGAAGGACAATATTACTAAATGGCATAGGCATACCATAAGTTTGGAAGGCCGTAACTGCAGACCCAGGATTTAAACCTCCCCCATTTAACATCATATTTCCGGTTGCATTCATGATATAAACCCCATTGCTTGCAAAAAGCAAATTCCCTTGCTCATCAGATATATTTCCTTGTGTTTCACGAAAAGCCATTGCAAAGCTATCAGATAAAATGGATATGTTCGTAGTATCAAACAATATTCGCCCACGCAGGACAGAAGTAAAAGTATCAGTTTGATTATTATAACCAAATAAAAACTGATGGGCTTTACCTTGAGCTTTAATTTCCTCATTAAATTGCAATAGCAACAATAAAACGAATATAATTTTTAATGTTGCTCGCATGTTAATTTAGAATTACAACTTTCTTATTAACACTTTTTTCGTTTTCAAGAATTATTTTTGCACTGTATACACCATCACTAAGATATGGAAGATCAAAAGTTTTTTCAGTTATTTTCTCATCAACTAAATACTTGATGATTTCTTTTCCATTTAAGTCTGTTAATAAAATCTGATGAATAAATGAACTAGAACTACCTCTCAATGTAAAGTGCGATTGAGCTGGATTCGGACTAATGGTATATTCAGTCTCTAATTGAATTATATTATCACTAAGAGAACTACTGCGCAATGAACTTCCACAGTTTGCATCATCGTCGTATTCAAGTTCAATATTTAGCAATCTCACATCCTTCATAAAGTGCATCCTTAAAGTGACCAATATTTACCAAATGTATATATAAATGATTAAAAAAAGAAATTGACTAGCACTTAACCGTTTGTAAGCATTTATCTCCCGACTATTTGATGATTTTTTTGTAATTTTAATTAGGGAGGGAACTTGCTGTACCCCATTCTAAAAATAGGGATAAAGATTAAGGGTGGTTTTCGAGAAAAATTTAATTGAGAATGGTAACGCGCCAGCCCCATCTCGACTTATTTCGACTCCATCTCGACTTATTTCGACTCCATATCGCCTCCGCTCGATGACCACGTTTCATATGAAGATTTCGCTATCCGCTTCGCGAACCATGAACCAAGAACCAAGAACCATACAGTAGAGCTGAAAAAGCTCACTTCATGGCAAGCCTCGAATCATAAAAAAATTTCGCCTCTCGCTTCGCGAACTATGAACTAAGAACTAGGAACCATTTTTTCACTCCCAATTCAAAGGAAAATTCAATCCTTTACCCTCAACTCTATCCGATAAACATCTCGCTTACCGCTCCGCGAAATCCAAAATTCAATCCCGATAGCTATCGGGACAAAATCCAAAATCAATTTTACCTCTTCACAAATTTTCCTGTTAATACTTCTCTATCAGAAATCAATCTAATAATATAAACTCCATCTGCTTGAGAGGAGAAACTTGAACTATATGTGAAATAACCGCCATTAATTGTCTGAGATACTTCTTCAATTAATTGTCCCGAGGAATTATAAAATTGAAGATTGGCTTTATTACCTGATAAATTTTCAGCGTTGATAAATACAGTTTTTATTGTACTACTATAATATAATTTTAGTTCGTTCTTAGCTTCATTAATATTGGGCAGTCCAACTGTCAAAGTATCACATGGTGATGCAACCAATTTACCAAGTTCATATTTGGGATTATTCGGAAGCCCATAATATGATTTATGTCCACCTAAATAAAACCCATATGGCTGAAAATCACAAGCAGGATAAGTACTATCTGGTTGATTGATTACAGATAGTGTTGTATTTGTCACATTATTTGTTTCGTAGCAATATAAATAATCATAACATGCATCATTATCATAATAAGCAATAGCTGAATAAATTTTACCATCCGGTCCCATCTTTAATGCACCTCCCATTTCTGGGAAACTATAAGTAGCCATAGATTTTGAGCTAGAAATAAAGGTGGTTGAATCCAAATCAAACTGATTCAACTCAGAATTAATCTGTTGTGGCCCAAGCATTGTTCGAACAGCATATAATTTTGATTCGTCATGTGAAATTTCAAAATCCCAATATCCATTAATACTACCACCAGGAGCTGAATAAACTATTCTGTTTGATAATAATCCCGTACATCTATCAAAATCATATCTTTCAACAGCACCTACCTGACACACATTATAAAGATGAGTACCATCAGAATTGAACTTCATTCGATAATAGCTTGCATAGGTAACACTTGCACCAATATGTTGAGTTGGCATTGCTGTTATACCTGAAGGTGTGATTAAATAGGCGGTAATATCATTAGTAGGTACGTTTTTCCAACTACGTACTAAAACCCACCAATCGCGACCATTACCATGACGCACAACCGCGATGCAATCAACCAATGTGTCATTTCGCAATTGCACATTCTTCTGAACCACTTTTCCCAAACCTCCATTGTAATTTAGATCAACAGTTGAATAATATAATCCCCTATAAGTTGTAACTCCAGCGCAAAAAACATAAAATAATTTATCATTCCCAGGATAAGGAACAATAGCCATTTCTTGGTACAAAAGGCCACCTATTAAAGTGTCACCATTTTGCATCGTCATGTGATTCTTGTTTACAACAGTGCCAAATTTTATAGGTCCTGCAGGATTTAACCACTCAATCCAGTTTGGAGATCCCGCATAAAACAATAAATCGCCTTTGTTATCACATATACTCGCACAAGTGCCACGTACTCGTAAAATACTATTTGCCGGTTGGGGGCCAGAATTTTTAAAATTGATACCTGCACTATCTCCAAAAGCCCAATACCGATCAGTAAATAATAAGTCAGGTACAGAAAAGTTAATGCAATTCGAGGTATCTGTACACAAGCCATCGGAAACAATAACCGAATAGTTTCCATTTAACGATGGTCTGAATTGACGATTTGTGGCTCCTGCAACGAAGGTGTTGGTACTACAGTCTATCCATTGATATGTAGTGCCAACTTGAGAAGTTTGCAACGTATCAGCATTTTGAGATATAACGTTATTGAAACTAGATTTTATCAGATTTAATTCAATAATACTATCGCAACCACTTACCGAATATAGACTATCAAAATAAACTCCAGATTGCGATAGATATGAATTACCAAATAAAATGGAATCATTTTGACAAATGGTTTGTGTTTGTTGAAGATAATATTGAATAACATTTAAATTCAGTATTACCACCGAATCACAACCAAGACTGTTTATTAATGTATCAGAGTAAATTCCACTATTAGATAACGGCTGACCACCAAAAAAATAAACATCTCCGGAGCAAATTGATTCATTAAGCTCAGTTTTATTGGAAATAAATGTAAGGTCCAAATAAACTGTAGAATCACAACCTGCGGCTGTGATAAATTTTTGCTCAAAAGTACCCGACGAGGAATAAATTACATTATTTAGTTCATAATTTAAACTATTGCAAATTGTTTCAATATAATGAGTTGCAGGTATTGAACAATTAGTTATAGTATTACTTGTTGTATTAGTAATAATTGGAGGATTTAAGTCAAAGAAAATATTTGCTTTATTTTCAATAATTGCACCGACGGCTAAACTGTCTTTTGCTCTGATTTTAAATTGGACAAATCCGTGACTTTTAGGCTCATTAGAGGAGCTATCTGGTAAATTAATATGCGGAAAATTAAATTTGATCAACCCATCATTGTATACTTGTGTAAGGGGCTGGTGACTATACGAAAGCAAATCAAATGAAGTCCAATCCAGATCTGTACTTATTGTATCGGTAATATAAATATTTTCTGCTGATGCAGTTCCTGTATTCTGAAATCTAATAGTGTATGTCAACCAACGATCACCACTAATATCAAGCGTAGAAATTGGATAGACGGTTTTGTCATTTGGATCAAAACTATTAACTACAGAAAAGCATCGACTAAGAATATTGTTATTATAATCAAGTTCCGTCGACGTTGTAGAAATAGTCACTTGAATACAAATCTGATCTCCGGATACCGCCGTAGAGTCAACGAGAATATAAAAGTCTATTGCATTGGAAAAACTAAGATTTCCAAAATCAGAAATATTATAAGTTAATGTATTGCCAATAATAGATGAAGGAGATAAGCATCCCGAAGCGGGTGAGAGATAAGCACATGGTCCTGAGAAGTCCACAACGATTGTACCGGAAACACCAGCTGCACAATGCCCTCCAAAATTTTCCGAGTAGTCCCCAACTCCTAAGTATATCTCCTTCAAACTACCAGGTTTAAGTGAAAATGTAAATATACTAGTTGCTGCTAAGTCAACGCCCTTACATTTTAACCCGAAATTGCGATTGTATTTCATTGAATCTGCCACCGAGATTGTGTCATCATAAGTACCAGTAAAAGGACAGTAAGAAACAAATGGAGAGTTGGATGTATCCAGTTGAGTACTGTAAAAATCAAACGTTGATGTATTAAAATCAAAATCGCCATTTGAGTTGGAATAAGTTACTTGATCAATTACCCCGTTCTTGTAGAGTTTTATTTTTTGATTTGGGACCCTAGTTTCAGATGTTCCAATAATACAATTTGTATCTGCATCAACATATGCAGAACCTTCAATATTCCAAAAGACACTACATCCATTACTATTATTAACATCACATAGTGGAAATCCGGCAAAAGAAGGAGTGCTTGTTTGTACTACTCCATAACCTGGAAGACAATTTACTTGGGTATTGAAAAACTCTAATACTTTTATTTTATTTAGATCGGGCAAGCAAGATATCGGATTATTAGAACATCGAAGAAGGTTAAGACTTGAAGGAAAGTTAGGCAACATTGTTAATTGATTGTTAGCACAATCTAGATTTCTCAAAGAATTTGGAAAATTAGGTATAGATGCCAATAAATTATTTTTACAGTACAGATTCGATAGTGAATCATTAAGTATTGGCAAATTTGTTAACTTGTTATTCGTACACGACAATTCTCTCAAATTAAAAGGCAATGCTGGCAAAGATGTTAAATTGTTTGTATTACACGACAATTTTCCCAATGTCAATGGCAATGTTGGTAAAGATGTTAATTTGTTATTAGTACAATACAATTCATAAAGTACGTTAGGAAGTGCTGGAAGTTGAATAAGGTTATTATTATAATTGCATCTAATGGTACCAATAAATGACGGGAGAGTTCCCAATGACGTTAAACTACTAGAACTGCTACATTCAAATTCATTCAAAGAATCGGGCAACTGAGGTATCAAATTAAGGAAAGGACCTCCACAAGACAAAAATCTTAAAGATTGCGGCAATGTGGGCAATGTATAATAATTATTATTCATACAATATAGCTTCATTAATGATGAAGGCAAAGTCGGCAAAATTGGCAGTAAATTGCCACCACAATAAAGATATATTAAAGAAGAAGGCAAGGAAGGCAAATAAGGTAGTTGGTTGCTAGAACAATCTAGTTCAATTAATGATGGCGGCAATGAAGGTATCGAATTCATACTATTACCGCTACATCTTAAATTTGTTAAACTTGATGGCAAAGGTGGCAATGTCGACAATTTATTCATTGAACAATCAAAGTACTCCAATGTATTTGGTAAAGAAACAAATTGTTCTATTAACCCAACAGAACAATCGAGATATTTTAAGTTTGGTGGCACTACAATGCCCACCAAAGGATTGTTATAACATATAAGTTCGGTTAACGAATTAGGAAGGTATTGCAAGACTGAAAGTTGGTTATCGCAACACACTAGACTTTTTAAACCAGATGGTAATTGACCTAAATTACTTATATTGTTATAAACGCAACTAAGTGCAGTAACATTTACAAAATATTCTATTCCGGATAAATCATAGATCCCATAACTATTCACATCAATACTCGTAGCATTTAATACAGCTGGGCAAGAAATATCAAGTGAGTCGCCTACCATACACGATGCAAAATTTTGATTTAAATAATTTCTAAATCCAGGATCTGGGATGTAGCGAAGCTGAGCTTTGCTATCATTTGTCATAAATAGACATAATAGCATTGTAAGAAAAAGAAAACGTGTATATATTTTCATAAGCATTCTTATTAGGTATTTTAAAAAATTCGCCACTGCCATGTAATTCTTGTTTTCTTTCGATTCTCATAGACAAAGCAATTAAACAGTAAATGCAACTCAAATGGTACTATGCTTTTCTACGATAAAGACAAAACTTACAATATCCAAATGTATATATAAATCACTAAAAAAAGAAATCGGCAAGCACTTATCCGTTTGTAAGCGTTTATCTCCCGACTATTTGACAATTTTTTTGTAATTTTAATTAGGGAGGGAACTTGCTGTACCCCACAGCAAAAAAGTAGATCGATTTAATTATTCCCTATAAACTTTAATACTTAATATTTCCTCCCAAGAGCATTTTGGTGATCTTAATAATTTCCGGTTATGTATTTTCCAACTAACTTTCATAATACTTCCACAGCTTGCTGTTATTTTGCCTTTATTGCTAATTTTTGTGTTTTTGATTTAAAAAGCACCCTCAAAAAACTCGCAATTCATTAACAACCAGCGCCTTACACTCTACCCTAACCTCCTTTTCATGAAGAATTACTACCTTTGCGTCCCTTAAAAATTTAAAAAATGGCTATCCTTAAACCATTTCGCGGCGTTCGTCCCGCTAAAGAGTTAGTAAAACGTGTAATCTGTCGCCCTTACGATGTATTGGACGAGAAAGAAGCCCGCATCGAAGCTAACGGTGATCCGATCTCTTTCTACCGCGTTATTAAGCCGGAAATGGATTTTCCAGATGATTTCGACCATTATTCTCCTGAGATCTACAAAAAAGGTAAGGCTACTTACGAGCAAATGAAAGCCGATGGAGTGTTTTTTCAGGATACTACCGATTGCCTTTATATCTATGCTCAAACAATGAATGGTCGCCAACAGTTCGGGGTCGTAGGTTGCGCAGGCGTTGATGATTATGTTAATGATATCATCAAGAAACATGAACTGACTCGTCCCGATAAAGAGGAAGATCGTAAAAACCATGTTCGCGTTGGAAACATGAATGCAGAACCGGTATTTTTTGCTTACCCTCATGTGAATGCATTGGATGCAATCGTTGCTAAAATCGCAGCAGGTACCCCTGAATATGATTTAGTTACCGACGATGGTATCGGACATACTTTCTGGGTGGTGAATGATGCAGCTACCGTTAATGCCATTGTAGAAGAATTTGCAAAAGTTCCTTTTACGTATGTTGCCGACGGACATCACCGTACAGCAGCAGCAGCCTTAGTGGGAAAAGAATTGAAAGATGCTAATCCGAATCATAATGGAAATGAAGAATACAACTTCTTCTTAGCAGTTCACTTCCCTGATAACCAACTGCAGATTATGGATTACAATCGCGTAATCAAAGATCTCAACGGATTAACAGCTGAAGAATTCAAACAAAAGATTGCAGAAAACTTCGATATCGAAGAAAAA
>JAHEYP010000010.1:6130-81987 GCA_023251535.1 Bacteroidota bacterium | reverse complement strand
TGCCTCAAAGAACCGAACGGAGTGAGCTCAAGGATGCAATTAAAAACAAGCGCTAATCCTTAAAGTAACCAAAGAAAGCGCACAACCGAAAACCAATTGACCGAGGAAGCTATTAAGTATCCAAACTTTTGAGCAATACTCAAACAGCAACGGTTATACCTCGTTCAATTCGCACTTTTCGCTTGACCGCCACCGCACTATCCCCCATTGTTTTGTCGGTAAACACGAGATTTAAATCTTCAAGAAGGTAAATAATATAGATTCTTCGCAGATGGATTCACATGTCTGATTTTTTAGTTAGCGAAAATTGAAGTAATTTGCAGCAGACTTTCAGAATACATATATCCAACATATTTTCACTCACGAATGACTACTACATCGTCGGTTCCGTTACCATTCGAATATCTGCAAGCACTTCAAAATATAGCAGCTAAAACAGGTAGCAACGACAACAAAGCAATAAACTTTTACAAGCTTGCGGGAAGAAATATCCTGTTCAAATTAGAAGCTCTTTGCAGAATTTATAAAGGAATAAACGACAAAGATTTATTCGAGAAAATTAATGATCAAGTAAAATCTGCTGAAGATTTACTCGGACAATATGATTTCGAAGTATGGTTTGCGCAGCAGTTTAAATCGACCGAAGGCAGCTTCTTCGACAGCCTGAATAACAGTCTCAAAGATTTCGAGAAATCTTTTGAAGTAGCCTTTAAAAAATCACGATTTATCCCAGCTAATTCGGGATTATACGAGGAGTTAAGCGCTGATTTCAAAAAAGTAAAATGGCCCGGCGAACGTGAATTTGCTGAGCAATTAACCGCCTTTATAATTAAGAAAATCGAAAAGGTCATTAAAGAATACGAAGACGGCAGTTTCGACCTTAGCGAACCCGAAGAAGGACTTCACGAGCTTAGAAGAAAGATCAGATGGATTAGTATTTATGCATCGGTTGCGAATGGATTTATCCAGTTAAAACCAGGTCCTCTGCCCAACCCCGACCTTCAACGCTACCAGACAGAAGAAATCATCCATTCCCCCTTCAACGAACTGCCTAAAAAGCCACGAGGCATCAACGCGATTCAAATTCAAGCTCCTCACTTTTATGCCCTCAGCTGGATGATACAAGAATTGGGCATTATTAAAGACAGAGCCTTATTAAACAGTACCTTTGAGGAAAGAATTAAAACCTATAAAACGGAGAAATCGGAAGTCGAGGTGATTAGAAAAAAGCTCGACCTAACAAACAGGAAGCAAGAAGACGATATCCATTATATAACTGGCATTGTCGACGACTTCTTCAAAAAGCATCTCATCTTGCAACGCATCATCCGAGATCTTCAACGGTCGCATTCTGACGCTTAATTAAATTTATTCGGTAATCCATCAACGTTATGAAAAAGAAAATTCTTCTATTACACGGAGCATTAGGGTCCACTTCACAATTCGAAGAACTTGCTAAGTTGTTATCAAAGACATTTTCAGTATTTCAATACGACTTTCCAGGGCATCACGGAAAAGCTTTTCCCGAAGAACGTTTAACGGTTTCCCTTCTGCAAAAACATTTGCATGAGTACGTAAGAGAATTTCAACTTACAGGATGTTTAGTTTTCGGATATAGTATGGGAGGATATGTAGCCTTGAAACAAGAATCAGTTTCGCACGGCACCTTCAGCGGGATATTTACTTTAGCCACCAAATTTGATTGGTCGCCAGAGATAGCACAGAAAGAAAAAGCGATGTTGAATCCCGCGAAGATGATGGAAAAAGTGCCTGAATATGCCGACATGCTCATGCACCGACATTTCCCTGGCGACTGGAAGCAAGTATGCGAAGAAACGGCCTACTTGATGGAGCACCTCGGAAAACATGCTATGTCGGCCGACGATTTCGACAATGTTCATTGCAAGGTGCGATTAGCCGTTGGCGATCGCGATATGATGGTGACTTTAGCAGAAACCCAAAGAATATACACCGAACTTCCCGATGCTTCGCTATTGGTAATGCCACATACCTCGCACCCTATCGAAAAAGTAAATCAAGCTTATCTTACCGAAGAAATTTGCAGATTTGCAGCTGAATTATGAGTATAAACTTAGAAAACTATAAAAAATTGACGGCTATTGTCGCCGGTTATAATGCTCAATTGATAGCAGTATCAAAAACAAAGCCTGTAGAAGACATTCAAGCTTTGATGCAACAAGGACAAATTGCCTTCGGTGAAAACTATGTTCAAGAATTGACCGAAAAGCACGAAGCTGTTCCTGATAAAATCGAGTGGCACTTTATCGGACATCTTCAAAGCAACAAAGTAAAATACATTCACGAATTTGTGCATTTAATACATGGTATTGATAGTTTAAAATTATTAAATGAAGTCAACAAGCAAGCTGAGAAATCGGGATGCACGAGTGATTGTTTACTACAAATTTTCATAGCTGATGAAGCCACTAAATTCGGACTCGACGAAAAAGAAGCGGCAGAAATATTAGAACTAAAAGAAAAAGGTCAACTCAACAATATTCGAATCAGAGGACTGATGGGAATGGCCAGTTTCACCGACGATCATCAACAAGTAAAAAACGAATTCAGCGGATTAAAAAAGCTATTCGATCAATATAAATCACAACCACACTTCGACACACTCTCGATGGGAATGTCGGGGGATTACCAAATAGCGCTCGACTGTGGCAGCACGATGATTCGAATCGGCAGTGCACTCTTCGGAGCTAGAAACTACAACAAATAAACTATGTTTACAATAGCCATACACGGAGGAGCGGGTACCATCACTAAAGCTTCGATGACACCCGAAAAAGAACAAGCCTATTTAGCGGCTTTAACTGCAGCATTACGCGCAGGAAAAGAAATACTAACGAAAGGCGGTAGTTCACTCGATGCAGTGACAGCAGCGGTTATGAGTTTAGAAGATACTCCACTCTTCAATGCTGGAAAAGGAAGTGTATTTACGCACGAAGGACATCATGAAATGGATGCATCGATTATGCGTGGTGATACTTTAGATGCAGGAGCGGTAAGCGGAGTAAAGCATATTAAAAATCCGGTAGTATTATCGAGAGCCGTGATGGAAAAATCGGATCATGTATTTCTTTACGGCAAAGGCGCAGAAGTCTTCGCGGCGCAGCAAGGTTTTAGCTTTGAAAGTGATGAATATTTTTACGATGCATTTCGCTATGCACAATTACAAGATGCTTTAGAGAGCGGAAAAATGCAACTCGACCATACCGAAAACGGCAATAAAAAATTCGGAACCGTAGGTGCTGTTGCACTCGACATACATGGAAATATTGCAGCAGCTACGAGCACTGGTGGAATGACCAATAAAAGATATAATCGTATTGGAGATAGTCCGGTGATAGGTGCGGGAACTTACGCCAACAACAACACCTGCGCAATTAGCTGCACCGGACACGGAGAATATTTTTTAAGAGCAGTAGTGGCATACGACATTAGCTGCTTAATGGAATACAAAGGACTAAGTCTTCAAGAAGCTTGCGAGAAAGTAGTCAATGATAAACTCGTAAAATTTGGTGGTGAAGGCGGACTAGTTGCTGTTGATGCCAAAGGAAATATCTGCCTACCCTTCAACTCAGAAGGCATGTACAGAGGCTTTGCGAAAGATGATGAAGAAATGGTAGCGATTTATGGGTAATGTGCTAATGTGCTAATGTGCTAATGTGCTAATGTGCTAATGTGCTAATGTGCTAATGTGCTAATGTGCTAATGTGCTAATGTGCTAATGGAGCGAAGCTCATAGCGAATTCTTCATTCATTTAGAGATGGGGATATTTTAATTAGGTGAAGACGATTATAATTATTTACTTTGTTTAACCAAACCTTCCAACATGAAAAAAGTTTTAAAAGTTATCGGCGCAATAATTGGCGCTTTCATTGTATTCGTACTAGTTGCGGGACTCTTCGTATCAAAAGATTTCCACTATGAAACAAGCATTGCTATCAATGCGCCTATCGAAAAAGTATGGGATCAAGTAAGTAATCTCAACAACCACGCTAACTGGTCGCCATGGGAGAAAAAAGATCCCAATATGGTAAAGACATTTAGTGGAACTCCGGGTGCTGTAGGATCAGTAATGAGCTGGAAAGGAAATAAAGATGTTGGTGTTGGATCACAAACGATTACATCGCTTACACCTATGACTGACGTACAAACAGTGATGAAATTCAAAGAGCCATTTGAAACAGAATCAACTGCATTTTTCAAATTAGTACAAGGTAAAGACGGAGTTCAAATTACCTGGGGATTCGATTCGAAATACCCCTACCCTTTCAATGTTAGTCAGTTGTTAGTCGACATGAAAAAAATGATGGACAAAGACTTCGTTCCGGGATTAGAAAAACTAAAAACTGTGTGCGAAGCGCCATCTTCAGCAAATTAATTATTGAAGAATTCCATAAAATTAAAAAGCCTTTAGTTTATTGCTAAAGGCTTTTTTTATGATCTATTCGGAACTTTACATTTTTCGGTATTCGGTTTTCGCGAACGTTTTTGTCCGCCGCAATTCCCCCAATTCTTAATTGAAATCCCGAGATATAAATCAACACCATAACTATCCGTTAATCCTACCAACGGACTAATCATATCCGATCCAAGGGTAAATACTCCATAGCGGAATCCGATGCCTACACGAGGCTTAAATTGCTCGTAGAACGAAACTGGCAACGACACTTCCCAACGCTTCGTTTCATAGCGCGGAGTTAATGCAATTTGATTAGCACGCTTGATTGCATATTTACCTAGGGGAATCCTTTGAATAACCGAAAGGTTTGCATAGAAATTATAACCTAACGGATAGTCAAATTGAGCAGAAATAGCAGCTGGCGTATACAATGTAAACTCACGTTTATCGCGAGCACCCATAAATACACCATAAAACTGTTTACCTAATACACTATCCGTTTTTCCTATTCCGTCAAATTTAACAGTATCGATTCCGAACCAGTCGGTAGATGCATTATCGAAACTAAATGTTCTAGCTTCGGTATTAAAATCAATATAACCTAAGTCAATTATTGAAATACCAATTTTATAATCGTACGGTTTATCGGTTGTTTTAGAACACGGATTATAAAAATTATCGTTACGATTTCTTACGAATTCCATTCCGTAATTTAGTCCCCAGCCTTTGCCTCTTTTCTTCAATATACTTCCAGTAGAAGTTTCTCCGTCGTTAGCACTTGCGTGACCGTATTCCATATCGAGATTTTGCACAATCAACAAAGAATCGGCTGCTGAATTGTACACCATATCGTTAATATTCACGAAAAACGAATTAAAACCATAATTATATTTCAACGTCGCGGCAGCGCTTACATACCAATCGGATTCATTGCGTAGCACCATTCCGCCAGTAAACGCAAATTCTTGCCAATTAATTAACACCAAGGAAGTACCATTACCCGAAAAAAATAACTGTTGTTGAGGATCATATTCAAATCCTTCTTTAATAAACTTCGCTAAGTGGTAAGGGACTTTATTAGCACTTAGTCCGAGACGAGTTGAAGTATTGAAAGCCAACGAAAATTTCTTTGAATTCCATATAAACGCAGGATATTTCAAGAACACTGAACTATAAGCCCATTTATCGGTTTTTGTATAGCGATCAGGTGTTTTATCCTCAGAAACAGTTTCGCCAGTAAAGCTATTACGTATCAAGCGACTATTTCTCTTCAAATACATGTAATTATTCATCACAGAGGCATCGAACGACAAAATATGCAATTCCCATTTATACGGAGCGCCCACAATACTAGCAGGATTTAAACCGATTCCCATTTGCCCGGCGTAATTGCTATTGGCCACACCCCACATCTCTTGCGCTGAGGCATTAGAGCTAAAAAAAACAACAAAAAGCAGACTCATCGTCCTTAAAAGGCGATGAAAATCCGAAATCTGTATTTTCCTATTTCTCAAAATGCGTTTCATTTCCAATGTAATTATAACTCTAAAAGAGAGTAATTATTACTTATACGCAAAAAGTCAGAAAGGGTTTACTTTTCCGTGACAAAACGAACATAATTCGCCTCCTAAAACAGCGACTTTACCGAAATATCGACTTATTACTTCAATTTACTCTTCAAAAACTGCTCGAAAGTGTTTTTGGTGGAAGCATCATAAAGGCGAACAAATTGATCAAATTGAAAGAATCCGTACTTGTATGGATCTTGCGTTAATTCCTCGTAATTCTTCGAGAAAAAAGACAACATATCTTCACCCTTCGGAACTGGATTTTCGAGCTTAGTAAGCATGATTTTTGCGTTATCATAACACTCCTTCAGCTCCTTCGAATACCCCTTTTTGCGCCAGTATAAAATCGCCAATTCGTTAGCAAACTCTTCACTTTCGTAGATTGAGTTCGTCATTTTATTGCCTTTTGCTCTCTCCGACCATTCAATGGCATGTCCTAATTCGTGAACCAAATAAAATCCATTAAAAAACAATCCGAAAACTTTTTTACCGTTCTCTTGACTTCCGGTCAATTTCGCGAAAAACTCCTGCTGCGGTGGAATCACCTGCGACCACATCGGAATATTTACTGTGTGTAATGAATCATCCCAGTAAATCAAGTAGGGAGAAGTATTTAGGATCGTAGTTTGATTTATTTCGACCTTCGCATCCACCGACTTCACATCTGCCACAAATCCTGCAGAAATTTTAGAAGCATCAGCCACTAGTGAAGCTGAATCGGGATTTAACACAAACCAATGTTTTTGAGCCACCGCGTTGAAGGAAACAAAAACAGAAAGCAATAAAAGGATTTTTTTCATTATATAAAGTAATATTATTATTAAACAAACATCTTTCCAGGATTAAGAATATTATTCGGGTCGAATAAACGCTTAATACCTTTTTGCAATTCAATTTGTGTACTGTTAAAAGCAATATCCATATAGCCTTTCTGAACATAACCGATGCCATGTTCGCCGCTGATGGTTCCTTTTAACTCGACACAAAGTTGGAAGATTTCACGAATACCAAGTGGAACTTTATTCTTCCAATCTTCATCACTCATGGTATCCTTGATAATATTCACATGCAGGTTACCATCACCAGCATGTCCGTAGCAAACTGAGCGGAATCCGTATTTCGCACCAATCTCCTTCACTCCTTTCAACAAACGAGGTAATTCAGCGCGAGGGACTACAGTATCTTCCTCTTTATACACAGAGTGCGACTTCACCGCTTCGCCTGCTGCGCGACGCATCTTCCACAATTCATTCTTCTGTTCGGCAGTATCGGCAAACATCACCTCATCACATTCGAATTGATACATCAATTCAGTGATTTGCTCACACTCTTTAAACAAAACATCGATATCATTCCCATCCACTTCTATCAATAGATGAGCTTTATGTTCAGGTTTAACAGGAATTTTCACATCCACAAACTGCATCACGTAATCAATGGCATCACGTTCCATGAATTCCATCGCCGAAGGAGTAAATCCCGCTCTAAAAACAGCACTTACCGCCTCGCAAGCTTTCTCGGGAGAATAAAAAGGAACTAACATTATCAAGTTACGTGTTGGCAAAGGAATCAAGCGGAAAACAATTTTCGTCACGACACCCAAAGTACCTTCACTACCAATCATCAATTGGGTTAAATTATATCCCGTTGAATTCTTCAACACATTCGCTCCTGTCCAGATAATTTCACCACTAGGCAAAACAACCTCACAATTCAAGATATAATCTTTCGTAGTACCATATTTCACGGCTCTTGGTCCACCGGCATTCTCCGCCAGATTTCCACCCAAAAAACAGCTTCCTCTAGAAGCAGGATCAGGAGGATAAAACAAGCCCTTTGCCTCAACAGCATCACGAAAAACCTGATTAATTACGCCAGGTTCAACAGTAGCTTGGAGATTTCGTTCATCGATCTCGATGATTTTATTGAAACGCTCGGTCGACAATAATATTCCGCCATGAACTGGCAAAGCACCACCGCTTAATCCCGTTCCAGCTCCCCTAGGAGTTACAGGAATATGCTCGGCATTAGCAAGGCGCATAATAGCCGCTATTTGTGCAGCATCTGCAGGGCGCACAACTACAGCGGGATTAAACTGTAAATCCTCAGTTTCATCGTGACCATAATGCGACAACTGATCGAGATCGGTAAAAACCTGATCATCACCACAAATCTGCTTTAACGCTACGACCGTATCAAGAGTAATATTCGAATACATACCAAAATATATTTCACAAAAATACGATTGCAAAATATGGTAAAACCAGAATAGCAAATAAGTAATTAACCATTTTATTAAAAGCAAAAAGCAGATCAAAAAGGATAAAAAAACAACTTCTCCATTGGGCCCTCATGAAACCCTTACAGAGAACAAAGGAGAGAAATATCAACAATTTCAACACCACTAAAAAGCTATTTTCAGAGGTAAGCGACCGAAGGCAGAATGTTGATTAATCGACGAAAGTGATGAAGAAACCTAGATGCTAACCTCCTGATTTTAATTAATTTTGTGCTCTCAAACCGCAAACATTGAAAGAAGAACATTTAAAATGGTTTTCGCCCACTTTAGGCGGAGAAACAGAAATGCTGGTATTCGGGCATGCTGGCGTGCCGGTGATCATTTTCCCAACGAGTATGGGGAGTTATCACCAAAATAAAGATTTCTTATTGATAGATGCTGTAGCTTGGTTCGTTGAAAATGGGTTAGTAAAGATTTATTGTCCCGATAGTGTCGACAAGCATTCCTTCTACAACGATACCATTCATCCTTCAGAACGCATCAGAAATCACGTGATTTACGATCGATTTATTCTCGATGAAGTAGTATCGAGAGCATCTGAAGAGACCGGACATCACAAAGTAACGGTAGCGGGATGTAGCTTCGGCGGATATCATGCTATCAACTTTGCATTTCGTCACCCATCACGAGTGAGCAATGCTTTTAGCATGGGTGGAGCATTTGACATCACTAATCACTTAGACGGTTATTACGACGAAAATGTGTATTACAATAATCCTGTTGATTACCTAGGAAATCTTAACGATGATAATCTATGGAAAATGGGAATCATACTAGGTGTTGGAGAACAAGATTTTTGTCTGCCGCAAAACAACCGATTAGCAGACATTATGCGTCAGAAAGGAATGCCTTTTTGGCTTGATATCAGACCCAATGCCGTTCACGATTGGCCGGTATGGAGAGAAATGCTACCGACCTATTTCGGACGAATGAATCTACAATTTTAAAAGAAAGTTTACTCAATAAATTTACAAACCGAATTCACATGAAACGTATTGGTATTCTCCACGGGATGGAGCGCAGTTTTCCGGATGCACTAATTCAACGCATCAATGAAAAAAACGAACCCGGCATTGTTGCCGAACTAGTAAAGATTGACAAATGCATGCAAGGAGAGGCAACCGATTATCATGTTATCCTTGATCGTATTTCTCAAGATGTTCCTTTCTATCGTGCATTTTTGAAGAATGCTGCTCTTAATGGAACAGCAGTGCTTAATAATCCATTTTGGTGGAGTGCCGATGAGAAATTCTTCAATAACTGTTTAGCTACACGTTTAGGAATTCCTGTCCCGAAAACATGTTTACTTCCATCAAACCAATGGCCTGATGATACGAGTGAAGCATCATTCAGAAATTTATCGATGCCGCTTGATTGGGACTCTATGTTTCAGTACACAGGATTACCTGTTTACATGAAACCACATGCCGGAGGAGGATGGAAAAACGTATTTCAATTAGATACGAAAGACGGATTTTTCCAATCGCATCAAACTACGGGACAACTTGTAATGTTGTTACAAGAAGAAATCAAGTTTGATTCGTATTTCCGAGTATATTGCATCGGATTAAAAGACATTCGTATTATGGAATACGAGCCACGCAATCCGCATCATTTGCGTTATGTGCACAATAAGTTCAATGCCGATCAAAAGCTGTTAGATACCATTTACGATTATTCAATGCGCTTATGCGAAGCATTGGGATATGATTTTAATACAGTAGAATTTGCAGTACGCGACGGCATTCCTTATGCTATCGACTTTTGCAATCCTGCACCGGATGCAGACTTAAACAGCGTAGGTCAAGAAAACTTCGACTGGGTAATTGAATCGGCAGCCAACATGTGTATTCGTAGAGCAAAAGCACATAAAGAAAACGCCGACAACCTCACTTGGGGAACATATATGAAAAACGCTACATTGGGTATGGCATCAGGAAATCCAATTCCTCGATTCACACCATCAGAAAATGTAAATCAATAATTGAAACAGAAAAAATGAGTAGCCTAATCGCTGCTCATTTTTTTTTGAATAAAAGAGTAGAATTTAGGAACTACAAAAAATAGTTATTATTTTCACAAGCCAAGAACCGTTAGTTTTCACTAAAAAAAACATTCACATATGTCGTTATTTACACTCGGAATAGAAGAAGAATTTCAAATTATAGATCCCGAAACAAGAGAATTGCGCAGTCACATGCACCAGATTGTAGAAGGTGGAAAAGTAATTCTGAAAGAACAAGTAAAAGCCGAAATGCACCAGAGTATGGTGGAAGTAGGAACGAACATTTGTAAGGATGTAGTTGAAGCGCGTAAAGAAGTAACTTATTTACGTAGAATTATTGGAGAGATTGCAGCCAAACAAGGACTACTCTTCGCTGCCGGCGGAACACATCCTTTTTCGAGATGGCAAGATCAAGAAATTACTGATGATGCAAGGTATCATGAAATAGTAGACAAGATGCAAGATACTGCACGTGGAAATTTGATTTTCGGATTACATGTGCATGTTGGTATTCCGAATCGTGAAATCGGATTACAGTTAATGAACCAAGCACGATATTTCTTGCCACATATTTTTGCATTGTCTGCCAACTCACCATTTTGGTTAGGAAGAAATACTGGCTTTAAAGCATACCGAACAAAAGTATTCGACAAATTTCCTCGCACAGGTATTCCTGATTATTTCTCGAGTGTGGCCGAATACGATAGTTACGTAAACTTATTAATCAAAACCAACTGCATCGACAACGGGAAGAAAATATGGTGGGATTTACGTCTACATCCATTCTTCGAAACCATCGAATTCAGAATTTGTGATGTACCGATGAAAGTTGACGAGACCATCGCCATTGCTGCTTTGATACAAGCTGTTGTTGCCAAGATTTACAAATTGATGCAATCGAATTTAAGCTTCAGAAACTATAGCAGAGCATTGATTAACGAGAACAAATGGAGAGCGGCGCGTTATGGTATTGAAGGCAAACTAATCGATTTTGGAAAGCAAGAAGAAATTGCAACAAAAGATTTGATTTACGAACTACTCGACTTCGTTGATGATGTAGTAGATGATTTAGGCAGCCGTCATGAGCTTCGATATATTGAGAAAATGTTGGAGCAAGGAACAGGAGCCGATCGTCAATTAGAAGTTTATGCAAGGACAGGCGATTTAAAAGCAGTTGTTGATTATATGGTAAGTGAAACAAGCTTCGGTTTGTAAGATTCAGCCATAAAGAGCCACTATTTAGATAAAAAATTTCGGAACTTTGTCCTTCAATGGAAAAGCAGCAAATCCGCGTAGCGATACTCGACCTTTATAATAATGAGCCTAATGAGGGGATGAGAGGTATTTACTCTATCCTCGACCGCCAGGCACAGGAGCAAACGGAAATCGAATTAACGTGGAGTCGATTCGATGTACGTTCGAAAGGTGAAGTCCCAGATACCTCTTATGATATTTATGTAAGCAGTGGTGGTCCGGGTAGCCCTTTAGAAGAGCCAGGAGCACAATGGGAAATCGACTATTTCAAGTTGATGGATGAGCTATTAGAGAATAATCGACAAGAAGGAAGCGACAAAAAATACATTTTCTTAATTTGCCACTCATTCCAATTAATGTGCAGGCATTTAGGATTAGGCGAATTAAAAAAACGCAAGTCGACAGCCTTCGGAATTTTCCCAACTCATAGAATGGAAGGCGGAATCGACGAGCCATGCTTCAGAAATTTACCAGATCCCTTTTATGCAGTAGACAGTCGCGATTGGCAAGTAATACAACCGAACCACGACGAACTACAAAAATTCGGAGCGGAAATATTAGCCATCGAAAAAGATCGTCCCCATGTACCATTAGAACGTGCAATGATGGGCATTCGCTTTACTAACGAAATGATAGGAACGCAATTTCATCCCGAGGCAGATCCTGTAGGAATGTTACACTATTTGATGAGAGAAGAAAAAAGCAAACAGATCATAGAAATTCATGGGCAAGAGAAATTCGATGACATGGTTTTGCACTTGAATGACGATGATAAGATCAAGCTTACTCAGAATACTGTTATTCCTACTTTTTTAAGAAATGCCATTAGCGAAATCCGTAAGCAAACAGTTAATAGTTAAGTAATGAAAAATGATCCCGTAGAGAAGCCGCAGCAACGCGGTTATTTAAGAAAACTACTCGGGAAAGAATACTTCATATTACTTCGAAAAATCAAGTGGTTAAAAGAGTCGGGGCGTTTTGCGAGAGTAGAACCATCGACCAGCTACAACCATCTCTGCATCGAGCATCAATCGATACTGTTACGTCCCTTGAAAGATGTTGACATGTATTTACAGCACAATAAAATTGTTAATTTGCGACTTGCTGCAGAGAAAATCAATGGAGTTACTATTCATCCGGGACAAACTTTTTCACTTTGGAATTTAGTAGGGCGTCCCACAAAAAAGAAAGGATACCTCGAAGGATTAACACTAGAAAATGGTAAAATGGGCAAGGGCATTGGTGGCGGACTATGTCAGCTAGGCAACCTACTCTACTGGATGAGCATTCACACAGCATTAACGATAAAAGAAAGATGGCGTCACGGATATGATGTTTTTCCCGACATCAACAGAAGTATTCCCTTTGGATGTGGAGCAACGCTAAGCTACAACTACATCGATTTACAAATTGAAAATAATGGAAACCAAAGTTTCCGAATAGAAGTATGGCTAGATGATACATATTTAAGAGGGAAAATAATATCCAATGCGCCTAGCGACATTAAATATCAAGTTAAAGAAGAAGACCATCATTTCGCTCAACAATGGTGGGGTGGATATACAAGGCATAATAAAATTTACCGGATTGCAACTTATAAAGACGGAAAGGAAACACGTGAATTGATTGCAGAAAACAATGCAATTATGATGTACAATCCGATGTTGAATGCTTAAACTAAACTATGAATGCAAGTAGTGAGTTTAGTAAAATCAACCAATCAAAAAGGAATACTATCTTCGTGCAATAAATACAGCTAAGGGTATCGGTAATGGCAACCAAGAAAAAATTTTACACAGTATGGGAAGGTCGCACGAAAGGAGTATTCGACACGTGGGATGAATGCAAGCGAAGTACTGATGGATTTCCTGAAGCCAAATACAAATCATATCCCACAAAAGAAGAAGCCGAGAAAGCCTTCAAAGAACATTTCGCTCGACATCTATATCGCAAATCTTCGGATACGCCTACCGTTAGAACGGGAAGTAAGTTAATGGTGGGTAGACCTATCAACGATAGTATATGTGTAGATGCGGCGTGTAGTGGAAATCCTGGATTAATGGAATACCAAGGAGTCGACACTCAAACGAAAGAAAATCTTTTTCACATGGGGCCGTATCCTGATGGCACCAATAATATAGGCGAATTTTTAGCGCTGGTACATGCCCTCGCCTATCTCCAACAAAACAACTTAACAACTAAGATAATTTACAGCGATTCGAAGATTGCTATTGGTTGGGTAAAAAAGAAAAAGTGCGGCACCAAGTTAGCGCCCACTCGAAATAACGGAAAGCTATTCGAATACATCGACCGGGCGGAACGATGGCTAATGAACAACCGCTATAACAATCCTATTTTAAAATGGGAAACAGAAGTTTGGGGTGAAATTCCCGCCGATTTTGGTAGAAAATAAAAACGGTCAGACAAATCCGAAGAAATCCACTTAAAACCGCTTATCAACAAAAAAGAGCAAACTGTTGGTAAATCAATGTACGTGCCAATCTAAATTATTCGAAACAACTAATTGTATATCAATATATTAAGTGCATTTTCACGACAAGCAAATAAAAAGTTCCTTTCAAAAAAAAGAAGCCGAAAAATCAGTAATTTTGCAGCACTGATCTTCCCCTTCCCGATATGAAATATTCTGCTAAAGCCCCTGCCCTGCTTTTACTTGAAGATGGAACCGTTTTTCACGGTAAAGCCGCCGGTTTTAAAGGAATTGCCACCGGAGAACTTTGTTTTAATACCGGGATGACCGGATATCAAGAAATATTTACTGATCCATCGTACACCGGACAATTAATGGTGATGGCGAATGTACATATTGGTAACTACGGAATTAAATATTCGGAATCGGAATCGGACGGAATTAAAATTGCAGGATTAATTTGCAGAAATTTAAGTCAGATCCCCTCGCGTAAAGACGCTGATTGTTCAGTTCAAGAATTCTTCGAACAAAAGAAATTAGTAGTAATTACAGATGTCGACACCAGAGCGATTGTAAGACATATTCGCGAGAAAGGCGCGATGAATGCCATTATCAGCACCGATGTACAGGACATTGAAATATTGAAAAAGCAATTAGCGGCGGTGCCATCGATGGAAGGATTAGAACTTTCATCAAAAGTATCGACACAAAAAGTATACGATTACAATACCGACGGAACCTACAAAGTAGCTTTATTAGATGCCGGAGTAAAATTAAATATCATTCGATTGCTTGCTGAGCGAGGATGTAACGTTCGGGTATATCCGTACTCAACATCCTTCGAAGAAATGCAATCATGGCAACCTGATGGATATATGCTATCGAATGGACCTGGAGATCCCGGAGCAATGCCTGAAACAGTTGCAACAGTCAAGAAAATGTTGAATAGCTCAACGCCAGTTTTTGGAATCTGTTTAGGACACCAACTTTTAGCGGAAGCATGTGGAATACGCACATTCAAGATGCACCATGGTCACAGAGGAATTAATCACCCAGTAAAAAACATCATTACTGGAAAATGTGAAATCACTTCACAAAATCACGGGTTTGCAGTAATACCTGAAGACGTACATAACTCATCAGAAGTAGAAATCACGCATATCAATCTGAACGATCAAAGTATTGAAGGTATCCGCGTGAAATCGAAAGATGCATTTTCGGTACAATATCACCCAGAAGCTGCACCTGGTCCACATGATTCGGAGTATTTATTCGATGATTTTGTTGAGCTGATTAAGCGCTCAGTAAGTAAAAAAGTAGTTGCTTAATTCCCCTATTCATCTTCTTATCGCCTTATAAACTTTGCGTTAGCAAGGAATTTTTCAGCTTTGACCTTCATTTTTAGAAGTCAATTAAGTATATTTATCATCATAAAGTATTTATGAAAAAATATACAATCTGCATTTTATTGATCTTTTCGATCTCGTTTTGTCAAGCAAATCGAGCAGACAAGTATTTATCATTAGGATTAATTGCACTGCAAACCGACAGCGAAGCAAGAGCAATAGAATACTACGGCAAAGCATACGAACTAGCTTATCACGACCAAGACGTTTACAGTCAAGCAGAGGCATTGTTACACCTTGGCATGTGCACATATGGTTCAGGCATTACTCAAGGAATGGAGTACGCTATGAGAGCGATGGAACTTTATAAGCAATTTGAAATAACCGATCCCTATATTGCGCAAGAAGGAAGAAGTAAATGTTTGCAATTAATAAGTACCATACAATCGCGGCAAGGTAACCATAGAGAAGCCATAGCACTTAGCAAAGAAGCCATTAACGGATTTCCTAACGGCAATGACTCTACAGGTACATTAGTACTGATCTATCGATCGTTGGGAAATGCATATGAAGCACTACAAATAAAAGACTCAGCCGAATATTTTCATCGTTTGGCATTGAAGGAAAATATCAAGAGCAAATTCATCACCTATTTGCCTGGTTCGTATTTAAGCGTAGCAAAAATTGAAATTAACAAGGGCAATAAAATCGAAGGAATAATTTTACTCGATTCAGCTTTTCAGATATCACTAAGGAGTTTTAACAAGCAAGCCACAGTGCTAGTACTTATAGAAAAAGCGAATTGGGAAATCAAGTTTAACAGCGACTATGCAAAAGCCGAAACATTTTACAAAGAAGCGTTAACAATTTCACAGAATTTCAGTGATAAATTCTTTACAATAAAAACCCTCGACAAGCTCATTAACTTAAAAGAAAATCTTAAGCAATTTGATGAAGCATTAGCCTATGAAAAGCAGCAAATAAAAGTAAAAGAGCAGATGGCTTCTTATGAAAAAGAAAAAGCTATCGAATCATTACAAATGCAATTTAATGTTTCAGAGAAAGACAGAAAGCTTCATTTAATAGAGCAAGAAAACGAAATCATAAAGCTGACCAATATTTTGCTTTGGGGTGGAATTGCCATCATCATTGCCATTGCAATAGCGGTAATTCAGTTTTTAAGAAAAATCAATAATCGCAATAAGCAATTGCTTCAAACCAAAGAAGCATTAATGCACGCTATAGAAGAACAAAAGCAATTAAAAGAAAGTCAGCTACAAAACGACCTTGAGCACAAGGAAAGTCAGCTAAGTGCCTTGGCCTTACAAATGCTTCGCAAAAATGAGCTACTGCAAGAACTGAATGAAAAACTCGAACAACAAAGTCAGCCGGAAGCCCGACAATTAATCAATCGAGAATTAAACCGTGAAAAGGAATGGGACGATTTCAACCTCTATTTTGAAGGATTAAACAAGAACTTTTTCAATCGCTTGAAAGAAGCCTTCCCAGAAATTACGCCCAACGATCTTAGGATTTGTGCGCTCATAAAGATGAATATGAGCATTAAAGAAATGGCAGCTATTATGAATATCTCGGCTGACAGCGTAAAAACGGCACGATATCGACTTCGTAAAAAGCTTCAATTAAATACCGAAGACAACCTCACAGAATTCCTAATGAAACTCTAAAATCAAGGATAATCACCAATAGTCGACCAGAAATGACCTCAGACCTCAATCTTGTACACCTGATGTCTACCTGTTTTTCTTGTTGTAAGTAACTCAGCGGCATATATTTGCTAAAGGTTAACCAACAAAATAAGCCGAGGGATCGAGCGCACGATTACCGAAGCCACACAGCATTATCCAAAACCAAACACATGAAAAAACTTACCCTCCTACTGATATTACTGACAATCCGTTTTAATGCGTCGGCACAAGTTCCGACGCCTAATCCAGGATTCGAATTGCAAAGTGTTGACAGCACTCCATTATATTGGGGCGCACTCACCCTATTTGCTATTCAAATAGATTCGAATGGAAACTCATTAGATTCATTAGTATTTGATGGAAAACTTTATGGAACAACTACGGATGCGCATACAGGAAATTACGCGCTAGAACTCAGAAACGCGTATGATTTTTATGCGCAAATAGGGTATGAAGGAAAAGCATTTGCTATGCAAGATTCTTCACAATTTTATAGTCCCTCACTCGATTTTACCAATTTAGGAAATCCTGATGTAGTGAGTTTCTTTTATAAATATAGTCCTATGGGCAATGACTCGGCTTACGTAAGAGTAAAGGTATACGACGAATTTTTTTCTGAAATTGCATCCAGCGATATTAGTTTAGGTGGATTAGTTTCAACATATACCCAGGTAAACTTACCAGTAGTGTATTACCAAACAGGAAGCGCAACAATAGTTGAACTAGGATTTTTCAATTCAACACCAAGTGGCACAACAACATTAGGGACGCGTATGCAAGTAGATGATGTAAGCATAACAACGACGACAGGAATATCATATGCTGTTGGAGAAGAAAACATCAAAGTATCGCCAACTCCCGCAAATACACTTATGCATTTAACGAGTTCGCAAAAAATTGATAAAATCAATGTATTTGACATTAACGGCAAACTCACACAAAGCATTAAAGGCGACCAAAAGACGATCGACTGCAGTGTATGGCCAGAAGGAATGTACTTATTAAAAATTAGCTCAGGAAATAAAATATTCAGCCAAAAGACGATAATTAAACATTAATTTCTTGCAAAGCCCTTCTTACAGCGGATCAAGATTAAATTGATTCCCTTTTTTTATGCCCAATCTTACCAAACAAGCGATGATTTAGTAATTTCACAGCATGAAAAAACGAATTGTTTTATTGCTATTATTACTATCATCAAACATAATAGTAAAAGCACAGGGGAAACCCTATTTTCAGCAGGAAGTTCATTATAAAATCGATTGTTCCCTAAATGATAAAAACCATACCCTTTCGGCAACGATGGAGTTGGAATATATCAATCGATCAACCGACACCTTAACTTTCCTATATTTCCATTTGTGGCCGAATGCATACAAAGACAGAAGTTCGGCATTAGCTAAACAACAACTTCAACATAAAAACACTAAAATGTTCTTCGCTAAACCCGAAGAACGTGGTTATATTGATTCACTCAATTTCAAAAGTGATGGGCGACAATTACGTTATCAAATTGACAAAAACAATATTGATATCTGCAAAATAGATTTAAGTAAGCCATTATACCCCGGACAAAGAGTTATTATCAATACCCCTTTCTTTGTAAAAATCCCGAATGCAGAATTTTCTCGACTAGGACATATCGGTCAGGCCTATGCTATAACCCAATGGTATCCGAAGCCAGCAGTTTACGACAATAAAGGTTGGCATGCCATTCCATACTTAGATCAAGGTGAGTTTTATTCAGAATATGGAAGTTATGATGTAAGTATTACGCTTCCTTCGAACTACGTAATAGGGGCTACGGGCGATCTTGTAGACGGTGAAAAAGAATTAGAGTGGATGAATATGAAAGCATCTGCAACGGCTTCTATGACATTTCCTGAAAGAAGCAAAGATGTTAAACCAGACATGAACTTCCCTCCTTCTTCTTCCGAAATGAAAACACTAAAATTTCATCAAGAAAACGTTCATGATTTTGGATGGTTTGCCGATAAAAGATTCAACGTCCTAAAAGGCGAAGCAATTATGCCTCGTACAGGAAAACATGTAACCACATGGTCGCTATTTACCAATAAAGAAGCTTTCCTATGGAAACGCGGACCAGAATATATTAAAGATGCACTTGAATACTATTCAAAATGGATTGGTGATTACCCTTATAACCAATGTACAGCAGTCGATGGAACTATTGCAGCAGGTGGCGGAATGGAGTATCCGAATGTTACAATTATCGGCACTAGCGGAAATGCACTAACGTTAGAAGTAACTATTGCTCATGAAGTGGGGCATAATTGGTTCTACGGATTATTTGGAAGCAACGAAAGAGAACATCCATGGATGGATGAAGGAATAAACTCCTTCTATGAAATGCGTTATTGGCTCACGAAATATCCTCCAGAAAACGGTAAAAATCAAAATGATTTAGGCGCATCATTAGGATGGATAGGAAAGGTAACAGGACTAGATAAATTGGACTACAAACAAACGTTCGATTTCGAATACAATATTCCAGCTTCGGCAAGAATAGATCAACCGATTGAAGGCGCTGGTCCCGATTTTATAGACCTTAACTACGGAGCAATTGTATATCGCAAAACGGGGTATGTATTTCAGTATTTAAGAAGCTACTTAGGAGATAATCTATTCGACAAAGCCATGCAAGATTACTTTGTTAAATGGTGCTATAAGCATCCTTACCCCGAAGATATGAAAGCATCGTTTGAACAATCAACAGGACAAGATCTGGATTGGTTTTTTGATGATATTATTGGGACTAATAAGAAATTAAACTACGGAATCAGTTCAATTAAAAAATCGACTAACGGTTACGCAATAACGATAAAAGACAGAGGGAATTTACGAACGCCGGTTAGTATAGCAGGGATAAAAGATGGAGTAATAACTTCGCAACATTGGCTGACACCATCCAATAAATTTACAAAGGATACTATTAATTGCGTTGATTGCGATCATGTTGTAATTGATCCAAATTATAATATGCCCGACGTAAATAGAATTAACAACTCTGTAAAAACAAAAGGAATCTTTAAAAAGATAGAAACAATAAGTTTAAACTTCTTAGCAAAAGTGCAGTATCCTGCTAAAAACCGATTGTTCTTAGCTCCTTCGATAGCATGGAATAATTACAATGGATTTATGGGCGGATTGGTTGTCCATAATATCTTTTTACCAGTGAGAAACTTTGAATTTGTAGCAACACCGATGTACGGATTTAAAGACGGAGAAATTGCAGGGATGGCCAATATGAACTATAAGTTTTATATTAACAAAGGACCATTTTCTTCAATAACATTAGGAGTAAGTGGACAACGATTTGCATATACTGATTTCGATTACAGTACTAACGATAATCAAGACAAAGAAATCGATCAATTTCATTATTTAAAAGTTGAGCCGTATCTATCATTCAATATTCGTTCTAAATCTGCAACAAGCAGTATTTATCAAAACATCAAGGTAAGTTCAAACAATTTAATCCAAGAAAATAAATACCGTTATAACTCGTCGACAGATAAATTAAATATTAGTTCCGAAGAATTGCAATTCAATCGACTTACCTACTCTATCAAGGATCAACGAGCAATAGATCCATGGAAAGGAAGTTTAAAATTTGAAAACAATAAAGACTTCAACAAGATCGCATTAGATTTAGAATATAAAATATCATATGAAATGGCTAAGAAAGGAATTACTTTCAGAGCGTTCGGAGGTTATTTACTTGACAAAGAAGCATTATTAGATGGATACGGTTTTAATATGAGTGACAGAAGTGCCGGTTTCGGAACAAGTGATTATGCATACGATAATTTATACTTCGGACGATCTGAAAACTACTTGAGCAACGACTTATTATCTCGTCAGATATATACTGATCAAGGAGGATTTAAAATGTATACTCCTATAGCTAATAATCAACTATGGGTTGCTTCATTAAACATCTCTGCAGACTTCCCTATTCCATTACCACTTCGTTTCTTTGCTGACATAGGAACCACTGAAGGACTCGATGCACGCTTAAAAGATCTTTACAATGAAAATACATCATTTATTTATGAAGCTGGGATATCATTCTATCTTGCTAAAGATGTTGTTGAAGTATACTTCCCTTTCATTAAGTCGAAATCACTCGAAGAATATTACAAGACCAACAATCTGAAATTCGGCGACATGATTCGATTCAAGTTTGACATTGCAAAGATGAATCCTTTGAAGCTCCGCAATATGCTAACAGAGCGATAAAAATAAAAGCCTAGTATTTTAAAAGTTGAACGTTAGAGCCATCAAACATTGCATATGTTTGGTGGTTCAGCCATTCACCGAGATTAATATATCGGCTATTATTTCCCAATTGCTTGTCGAGCGGTAAATGACGATGACCGAAAATGAAATAATCGAAATGCTCCTTTTGCAGCACTTCTTTAGAGAAAATGATTAGCCATTCTTTATCATCACCCAAATAAATCTCGTCAGAATTACCAGTTGCGATTCTGCTTGTTTTTGAAAAATATTTCATCATACCGATGCCTGCATTCGGGTGAATTCTAGCAAACAACCATTGCGCCAAAGGGTTTGCAAATACTCTTTTGATGAACTTATATCCGTGATCACCGGGACCTAATCCGTCGCCATGACCCAGATAAAACTTTTTCCCATTGTATTCTTTCGTAATTGGTCCACGGTGAATTTCCATTCCGATTTCCATCGGTAAATAATCGAAGACCCACATATCATGATTTCCAGTAAAATAATGGATTTCGACGCCGTTATCTGCCAATTGAGCCAATTTCCCTAATAAACGAATATAACCTTTTGGAACTGCATGTTTATATTCGAACCAATAATCAAAAACGTCGCCCATTAGATAAAGAATCTGGACATCCTGTTCAATAAAAGTTAACCAGCGAACAATTTTATCTTCGCGCTCACGACTTTTTTCATAATCGGGAACACCTAAGTGAAAATCACTGATAAAATAAACTTTCTTTCCGGGATTTAGATTCACAACGAATAATTGAGGTTACAAAGATAACAAAATGACCCTGAAGTAGGCAAAATCGGCGTTTTACGACACGATTACACACTTCAGGGTCACTTATAGTGAAAAAGGAATTAGTCTTGCTTAGGCTCCATCAGCTTAAAGAACTGATCGAGTTGTGGTAATATTACGATTCTTGTACGACGATTCATAGAACGTCCCTCAGGAGTAGCATTAGAAGCAACAGAAACGTACTCACTACGACCAGCAGCTATCATTCGAGCAGGATCAACGCCATATTGCTTTTGAAGAACACGAACCACAGAAGCTGAACGAAGAACTGATAAATCCCAGTTATCGCGAATGGCACCAGTGCTGATAGCTTTATTATCCGTGTGACCTTCCACCATAAACTGAACATCAGGTTGCGCTTTTATAACAGCAGCTACTTTTCCTAAAACATCCTTAGCACGTGGAGTTATTTCATAGCTACCGCTTCTAAACAACATCTTATCTGAAATCGAAATAAAGACAGCGCTACCTTCCACTTTAATGTTAACATCATCGTCGTTCACATCTTGAAGCGCTCCTTTAAGATTCAGGACAAGTGCCATATTTAAAGAATCCTTACGAGAAAGTTCTGTTTGAAGATTACGAATATATCCCTCTTTCGCATTAATATTCTCGAGTGATTTCTTAATACTTTCTGACTGAGTTGCACTGATTACCGATAAATCACTCAACTGTTGAAGCATGGCAGAACCATTTTTCTTAGCATATGCTAATTCCTCCTCTAAAGTAGTAATCTTTTTACTTTGCTTTTCTCTCTCCGATGCACAATCACTCAACATCAAATCTACCTTATCATAATTCGTTTTTAAGGTGTCGTATTTCGCTACTTGAGCTTTGTACTTTTTCTGACTTACACAGCCTGAAAACAGATAAGTGCAAGCAATTGCAATCAATAAACTTTTTTTCATGGTATAATTTATAATTAAAATGAGCAGCTCTGAAACTGCATAGCAAAATTAAGGCGATAATCCCATTCGAGTCAACCGAAAAAAGCCTTAAGACAAACTAAATATTAACAATCTAAAATGAAAACTTAAAACAGATTATCCCTTAGAAAAGGCAATCATGCGGTATTGTTTCGGAGTAATTCCTTCAATCTTTTTAAACAAGCGAACAAAGTAATTCAAATCAGTAAAACCCGTTTCATAGCAAACGTCACTCACATTAGCACTTGGTTCGCAAAGCAAACGTTTAGCTTTTTTGATTCGTTCATGCAGAATAAAATCCATCGGACTCATTCCGAATTCACGTTTAAAAGAACGATAAAAAGTAGCCTTACTCATTCCAGCCTTATTGCAAAGAACATCCATTTGAAGCTTATCGGTAACATTTGCTTTAATATAACCGATAATAAACGACAATGGACTTTTAGGAGATTGATAAAATCCTCCTTCATCAACAATACAAAGATGTTGACTTTGCACAATACGAATAACCAACTCTTGCAATGCTAAATCGGCAAGAATATCTTTACCAATAGAGTTATCACTACAAATACCTATGAGTTTATTCAGATTTTGTGCCAAATCAATATTATTCTGAAAATGATAATGAGCATTCGATAAATTCCATGCTCCTTCTTCTCTAGGATAACGAGCATTTAAAGTATCTAACGTATTATTTATTTTATCTTGGTCGATAGCTAACGCGATGCATTGAGTCGGATTTCCATTTTCCGCCTCAGGGAAATCGATTTTCATGGTAACATTAGCAGGAACCAAAACAGTTTCACCTGGGAGATAATCAAATCCCGACTTTTCAAATAAGTGCATTACCTTTTTGCCACGAAGCATACTTGTAACAACAAAATCGGAGAAGGTCAAGGGGACCAATTCCGAACGCTGATGTGTTTCAAAAACATTCAACTCACAATGATCTAGAGAGTAAGCGCGACGATTTTCCACCAGTGTTTTCAGGTGTTTTTCATCGGTAATGGCTACCTCATTTAATCGGATTGCTTTTGACATTGAAGCATAAATATACAAAAAATTTAATTCAAAAAAGCAAGTGACCGATTTGTGCTATAAGATGAATGAATAATGCTATACTTCCGAAAGGAATCAGTTTAGGTTTGTCAAAACTAAAATCATAAACATGGAAACAACTGCAAATGTACCGGCTGCCGAAAAAGCCGCATCCACAAACAGCAACATCGCTGCTCGTCCGAAATTCAAGGAAAAGTATGGTAACTTCATAGGGGGGAAATTCGTTGATCCCGTAAAAGGAGAATACTTTGACAATACTAGTCCTATCGACGGAAAAGTATTCACCAAAGCTGCCAGAGGAACAAAAGAAGACATCGAATTAGCTTTAGATGCTGCTCATTTGGCATTCAAAACTTGGAGTAAGACATCGGCTGCTTATAGAAGCAACTTAATGTTAAAAATTGCTCAAGTGATGGAAGACAATTTAGAATATTTGGCTGTAGTAGAAGCAATCGATAACGGGAAGGCCATTCGTGAAACACGTGCTGCCGATTTGCCTTTATGTATAGACCACTTCCGGTATTTTGCAGGGGTATTAAGAAGTGAAGAAGGAACTATTTCCGAGCATGATGAGCATACGGTAAGTATCAACCTTCATGAGCCATTAGGTGTGGTAGGACAAATTATTCCGTGGAACTTCCCGTTATTGATGGCAACATGGAAAATAGCTCCGGCATTAGCTGCAGGATGTTGCACAGTTGTTAAACCCGCTGAACAAACTCCAACATCTATTATGGTGTTAATGGAATTAATCGGCAATATATTACCTCCGGGAGTATTGAATGTGGTTAGCGGATTTGGTCCTGAAGCAGGAAAGCCATTAGCTACTAGCGAACGCATTTCGAAAGTTGCCTTCACGGGAGAAACAACTACAGGTCGTTTAATTATGCAATATGCATCGGAAAATCTTATTCCTGTAACGATGGAATTAGGAGGAAAATCTCCAAATATTTTCTTCCCTTCTGTAATGGATGCTGATGATGAATTTCTTGACAAAGCCATTGAAGGAGCCGTGTTATTTGCACTAAACCAAGGAGAAGTTTGTACTTGCCCTTCACGTATGCTTGTTCATGAAAGCATCTATGATAAATTTATTGAGCGAGTAATTGAAAGAACAAAAGCCATCAAAACAGGACATCCACTTGATGGAACAACCATGATGGGCGCTCAAGCTTCGAACGATCAATACGAGAAAATTCTTTCCTATATGAAGATCGGTAAAGAAGAAGGTGCGCAAGTATTATGTGGTGGTGAAGCGAACAAGCAAGGAGGAGAAATTGCAGGAGGATATTATATCCAACCAACGATCTTCAAAGGCCACAATAAAATGAGAATCTTCCAAGAAGAAATCTTCGGACCGGTTGTTTGTGTAACAACATTCAAAACAACTGAAGAAGCAATCGAAATTGCAAATGATTCACTTTACGGATTAGGTGCCGGAGTATGGACGCGCGATGCACATGAATTATATCGTGTTCCTAGAGCAATTCAAGCGGGACGTGTTTGGGTTAACAGCTATCATGCCTACCCTGCTCATGCTCCTTTCGGAGGATATAAGAAATCAGGATTCGGTCGCGAGACTCATAAAATGATGTTGAATCACTATCGTCAAACAAAAAACATGTTGATATCATACGATAAAAACAAGTTAGGATTCTTTTAGTCAAAAAAAACAGTAGTTTCAGGGAGCATTCGAATCGCCTCGGTGCTCCCTTTTTATATTATATTAATTATCCACTAATATTAAGTCATGGAATCAATAGTCAAACTTACGCCAGAAGCTTTTGAAATCATTGAACAGCTCAAGGAAAAACACGGGCCACTAATGTTTCATCAAAGCGGAGGATGTTGCGATGGATCACAACCGATGTGCTTCGAAAAAGGAGAGTTTAAAACCGGCGATAGCGATATCTGCCTAGGAGTAATTGCCGATTGCGAATTCTATATGAGTCGCGACCAATATGAATATTGGAAGCATTGCGAACTTACTATTGATATAGTTGAAGGAAGAGGGTCGAGCTTTTCACTTGAGATTCCGCTGGGCGTACGATTCATCACACGCTCAAGAATTATTCAAGCGCTATAAGGATAACTCAAAAAACTAAGTCTTTTGTTTTTTCTTTTTTGCAGCAGGAAACAACACATTATTCAGAATAAGTCGGTAACCTGGGCTATTCGGATGTAATGCTAAATCAGTTGGAGGATCTCCTACCATGTGTTGATAATCTTCAGGATCATGACCACCATAAAAAGTCCATGTTCCTTTGCCAAATTCACCATGGATATATCGAGCTTCATTAGCCGCTTTATTATCACCCATAATTAACACATTTGACTTAATCAGATTTTTATTAAAAGAAGTTGTTTGTCCCATGAAACCCTTAATCACGCGCTCATGATTTTGACATAACATACTAGGGACCACATCCCACTTAGCTGAAAAATCAAATAACGTAAAAACATCTTCATTGCGAGGAATACGACGCAGATTTGTCATGTCGATATCAGAGAATTCATACTCCAAAGGATTTGTAGAAAGTTTAAAATCCTTGAAAGCAAGCGTATTATTGAAGTTCAATTTTTTATTGTATTCAGGTGTTGTTCCGTCACCATCATATATCTTTTCGCAAATATCAAGGCCATCAGCTGCTAAAGCAATATCGTAACTATCAGTACCTGAACACATCGAAAACAAGAATCCACCGCCAGATAAAAACTCTTCAATTCTCTTTACAACTGCTAATTTCATTTGAGAAACTTTTTCGAATCCCAATTTGTGTGCTTTTGCCTCCTCTGAACGAACTTGCTCTTGGTACCAAGCTGCCGAATGATAAGCAGCATAGAACTTTCCATACTGACCAGTAAAATCTTCATGGTGCATGTGAAGCCAATCATATGTAGGTAACTTACCTCCTATCACCTCTTCATCATAAATTACATCATAAGGAATTTCGGCATAAGTAAGAACGAGCGTCACTGCATCATCCCAAGGAAGTTTATCTTTAGGAGAATATACTGCCATTTTAGGAGCCTTCTCCAATTTTACAAGATCCATATTCACTTCCGGCTGAGCTATTTCATCTAAGATAGATGCTGCCTGTCCATCCGCGATCACTGAAAAAGTAACTCCGCGAACGCGACATTCCTTCTCAAGAGCTGGAATCTGTTTAAACATAAAAGAGCCGCCTCGGTAATTCAACAACCAATCGACCTCTAGATTATTCGCTAAGACCCAATAAGCGATCCCGTATGCCTTCAAATGGTTCTGTTGGGACTCATCCATCGGAATTAATACATAAGCTGCTCTGACAGGCAGAAATCCCGCAAAAATAAAAAGGAAGAGAATAGTTAGTTTTTTGAGCATAGCCGTTTAACGTAAAAACAAGGATTTTGTTGCCTCCCAGTTCTTAGTCACATTTTATGAATTTTTTAACTCTTTTGTGGACGCCATCAGTAATTTCTACGAAGTAGATTCCTGCAGCAAATCCATCGATATCAAAGGTAAAAATATCGCTTCGAACTTGACTTACATCTTTCACCGTCTTCATTAAATAACCATCTACCGAATACACATTGATCGAACTAGGTTTAACTGAACCTTCATTTAACTTAATCGAAACAGCATTGGATGCAGGATTAGGGAACAACTCATAATTTAATGAGGTAGAAGTCTCTTCAATACCAACAGGAGAAAATCCATATTTCACCAAGAATAAATCGGTTCCTCCATTAGAAGTAATTGTATTTACCGTTGGGGTTGAATTAAAATCGACAGTACCTGAAAATAATCCTGCTAAATAAATTGTGCTATTGGGTCCGATAGCCATTTCATAAGCGGCATCTTCACCGGTGCTTCCTACTCTAAATTCCCAGAATAATGCGCCTGTTGTGTCGATCTTTGCGAGAAACACATCGTTTAATCCTGCAGAATAAAGAGGAAATCCGAAGTTATTCAAAGTACCCGAAAATGAACCTGTGATATAAATATTATTTTGAGCATCAACATCCAATGAAGGCTCTTGTACTGTTGGAAGATTACCACTTAAACTATTCCACATAAATGCTCCTGCAGTATTTCTATGAATAGCGCCACATTGAAACACATCGATTCGGTACGAACTTGTAGCATAGCCTAATTGATCAACCACTACATCCTCACCAACCTCGTCGAAGAAAGAAGATCCAGCTACATTCGACCATTTCAATATGCCGTTAGGACGAACACAAATTATATAAGAATCTTTATTATTTCCAAAAGCATATAAAGTGGTTGTACCTCCGCTTGGATCGGCATCAAAATCAATATCTGCGAACGACCCAGTTAAATACACATTCCCAGTTGCATCACATGCCATTGAGCTAACATCATCTGCAGCACTTCCACCAATGTCGCCAGCCCATAAATAATTTCCACCAACGCTGAACTTAGCTAAGAAAACATCATCGAGTCCGTGGGGCACTAAAGCACTTACAATTGTTAACTGAGTATATGTTCCTGAGACGAAAATATTATGCGAAGCATCAACCGCAATAGCCTTTACCGACTCAACATTAGGACTTGAAATACTTTGCGAAAGCATATAATCGCCATTCGTATTAATTTTCAGAAAAAATCCGTTGTCGAGTGTATTGATAGCAAGTTGATGAACTGACGGTCCATGATCAATATCTACCGTACCATTATAATATCCAGAGATATAAATATTTGAAGAGTCATCTACTGTTAAATCGGTTGCGCCATCATCTCCTGACCCACCTAAATTATAAGCCCAAACAAAAGTGCCATCTGCTAAATACTTAGCCACAAAAATATCGCGACCACCATTACTTATCAGATTGTTTACATTGGCACTCGGGTCAAAATCTACTGTATCTTTAAATTCTCCCGCGATATATACATTACCGCCGGCATCTACATCGAGACCAGTAACTTTTTCATTTGAAGAAGAATTGCCAATGGCTTTAGCCCAACTAAATGCCGGTGCTTGCGCCGACATCAACTGACTAGTAATTATTAATACTATTAATAGTAAATATTTTTTCATAAAACAAGAATTTATCAGTTGATTAAATTAAGTTTCCTTTTAAAAAGGAGGTTCTTCCATATCATTCATTCTCGATGTGCGAACAATACGTTCATTCACATTCGGATTAGGCATCATTGGACTTGGAGATGTTTCATCAACAAAATCAAATTCATTGAGGTCGGTAAATTTCGTTAAGTGTCCGATGAACTTAAGGTTCACCGTCTTCAAAGCACCCGCACGATTCTTCGCCACAATAATTTCAGCTACGTTAGCTGCAGGAGTACCATCTTCAGTTTCGGTTAATCCGTAATACTCCGGACGATAGATAAACATAACCATATCGGCATCCTGCTCGATCGCTCCCGATTCACGGAGGTCACTTAACTGAGGACGTTTAGAAGAACCAGCTCTCGACTCAACCGCACGGCTTAACTGCGAAAGAGCAATAATCGGAATACTTAATTCCTTTGCAATACTCTTCAATGAACGAGAGATATGACTGATCTCTTGTTCACGATTTCCGCCTTTATTATTCTCACCGCCACCACTCATCAATTGAAGGTAGTCGATGATAATCATTGATATTTTTTTCTCGGCAGCTAAACGACGACATTTCGCTCTCAATTCGAATACCGAAAGAGAAGGAGTATCATCAATATAAATTGGCGCATTGGTAAGAGGAGTTACCTTCATATTCAACTGCTGCCATTCGTAATCGGCGAGTTCACCTTTACGCAATTTCTCTGAGCTAATTTCAGTTTCAGAAGAAATCAAACGATTCACCAACTGAATCGACGACATCTCCAGCGAGAAGAAAGCCACTGGGCGATTAAACTTCACCGCAGCATTCTTAGCAAGACTCAACGTAAAGGCGGTTTTACCCATACCCGGACGAGCAGCCACGATAATCAAATCAGACTTTTGCCATCCTGAAGTAACGCGATCGAGTTCGGTAAATCCACTAGGAACACCGGTTACACCTGACTCCTGTTTAGCAGCAATTTCAACCTCCTTAATCGCCTTCGAAATGAGGGAATGCATATCCTCATATTTACGACGAATATTCGACTCAGCGATAGCGAATAAATTACGCTCAGCACGATCGAGTAATTCTAATACATCTGAAGTTTCTTCATACGCATCACGAATAACGTCGCTGGATATACGAATAAGCTCTCGCTGAATATATTTTTGCAAGACGATACGCGCGTGAAATTCAATATTAGCAGCAGAAGCAACACGATTAGTAAGTTGCGTTATGTACAAAGCTCCACCCGCAATTTCGAGTTCACCTGTCTTGCGCAACTGTTGAGTAACTGTTAAGATATCGACAGGTTGCGTTTGATGAAACAAAGTATGAATAGCATGAAAAATTTTCTGATTCGCATCTTTATAGAAGCAATCCTCATGTAACAAATCGATAACCTCAGCCACCGCATTTTTATCGAGCATTAAAGCACCCAATACTGCTTCCTCGAGGTCAACTGCTTGGGGAGGTAACTTTCCCGGCATTAAATCCTGAGGAACAATTTGCTTAGAAGTGACTTTTCTTCTGGTAATCGGTTTTTCGGCGCTCATATTTCAAATTTACGACACGGATCTTAGCTGTGCACGAATTATTTTCGAACAAAAACGGATGCAGTTATTGTTCAGTGATTTATTTTATCGACAACAAAGCCGGCATCCTTAAAATACCGGCTTCGCATTATTATTCAGGTAATATACGATTATCCTTCTTTGTAAACGCCCATCGAGCAGAACTTATCGATGCGACGCTTAACACGCTCCTCGGGAGATAATCCGTTTAATACGCCAAGATGCTTGATAATTTCAGCCTTAACAGTATCAAACATCCCTCCAGGATTAGAATGTGCACCACCAACTGGCTCTTGAACAATGCCATCTATCAACTTCAATTTATTCATGTCGATAGCAGTTAATTTCAATGCGTCGGCCGCTCTTTCTTTGTTATCCCAATTTCTCCATAGGATACTTGAACAAGACTCAGGAGAAATTACAGAATACCAAGTATTCTCGAGCATTAATACTCTATCTCCGATACCGATTCCTAAGGCTCCGCCCGATGCTCCTTCACCAATGATGATGCAGATAACAGGCACCTTTAAAATCGACATCTCATACAGATTACGAGCAATGGCTTCGCCTTGTCCGCGTTCTTCTGCTTCGAGTCCAGGATAAGCTCCGGGTGTATCTATCAAGGTAACGATAGGTTTGTTAAACTTCTCCGCCAATTTAAAGAGGCGAAGCGCTTTACGATAACCTTCAGGATTTGGCATACCGAAGTTGCGGTATTGGCGCATCTTGGTATTATTACCTTTCTGTTGGCCTACAAACATTACTGTTTGTCCGTTGATCTCACCAAATCCACCAATCATCGCTTTATCATCTTTCACCTGACGATCACCGAATAATTCAGTGAAATGTCCATCAGTAATTGCGTTGATATAATCGAGTGAATATGGACGTTCAGGGTGGCGCGATAACTGTACGCGTTGCCAAGCAGAAAGATTACTGTATAGGTCCTTTCTGGTTTTTTCAATTTTTGATTCAAGGTCTTTAATGACGCTATCAACGTTCACTTTACCTTTCTCCTGTATTTGTTTAGCTTTCGTCAACTGATCCTGCAACTCTTCCAGGGGTTTCTCGAAATCCAACAGCGCGTTGCTCATGCTGAGATTTGTTTAGGGTGACAAAGATACCCGAAAATAAAAAAAAGTAGATTCGCATCGGCAAAGTTTCTTGTTATTGATACTCATATGATTTCATTTCCTCACTGTAAAGTAAATTTAGGACTCCATGTTACGGAGCGCCGAAACGACGGTTTTCATAACCTTGAAACCATCTTTTATCCTGTAAAATGGACCGATATTTTAGAGCTGACAGAAGGCGGCAAAGATGCTTTTAATTTGAATATCAGCGGATTACCTATAAATGGAGAGCTCCAAACTAATCTCCTATACAAAGCATGGGCCATAGTGAATGCTGAGCATCCTCTACCACAAATTACGGTTCATTTGCACAAGATTTTACCCATGGGAGCTGGTCTAGGCGGGGGCTCATCGGATGCAGCTTTTATGCTAAAAATGCTAAATCAGCAGTTCAAATTGGCGATTCCGACCTCAAAATTGACCGAAATGGCGGCCAAATTGGGTAGCGATTGTGCCTTTTTCATCGAAGAAACGCCTAAAATGGCCACCGGAAGAGGTGATATTTTGAGTCCGATTTCGGTTGATTTAAGCCCATATTCGATCGTTATTGTAATGCCACCAACAACTGTGGGTACAGCAGAAGCCTATAGCTGGATCACACCAAAGCAACCAAAAGCATCGCTAAAAACGATTATTGAGATGCCGATCAATGAATGGAAAAACCATTTAATAAACGACTTCGAAGAACCCGTAATGCAACATCGTCCAATCATTCGCGAGATCAAAAATTTGTTATATGAAAAAGGGGCTGTTTATGCATCGATGAGTGGCAGCGGAGCAGCGGTATTCGGGATTTTCAATAAAAATGAAAAGCCAGAAATCGAAATAGAAAATTGCTTAGTTAAATGGGAAGAATAATCGATATTATTCAGCTAGAAATCGACATTAAATATTCGAACAAATAATCTTTTTTATAAATGAACCGCATTGACCGTCTCCTTGGCATACTCACCTATTTACAATCGAGGAAATTTACAACAGCCGAAAAAATTGCTGAACGCTTTGAGATTTCCGTCCGTACAGTTTATAGAGATATAAAAGCGCTGAATGAACAGGGAATTCCAATTGGGTTTGATGCCGGAAAAGGATATCATGTTTTACCTGGATATTTTCTTCCTCCGGTAACTTTTACTGAGACAGAAGCCAATGCTTTATTGTTGATGGAAAATTTAGCTTATGCCTTCGGAGATAAATCAATCAAAGATCAATATTCAAGTGCGCTGACTAAAATTAAAAACGCACTTCGTCACGAGCAACGAGATCAAATAGAAGCATTATCGAAAAACATCAAATGGCAATTCCCAGATTGCATCAATAGAGAATTTGAATATTTATCTATTTTACAAACCGCATTAAGTAAAAAGCATATTGTAGTTATTGAATACAAAAACAATAAATCGGAAGTGAGCAAGCGCGAAATCGAACCAATTGGTCTCGTTTTTTATGCTTTCGGGTGGCATTTGATTGGATGGTGTCACAAGCGTCGTGATTACCGAGATTTTAAAGTGGAACGCATCATCACCCTCAAAAACAGCAACGAGCCATTCGTCATTAGTGATCACAAAAACATAAGTGATTACATGACGGAGTTGCCTGTTAAGTTTTAAAATTTCAAGTTTTTTATTTTTTTTCAAAACGGACTGCCATAGGGTTGTCAGTGGCTGGTATTTACTTTGCCACATCAAATAAAAATACTACTATGAACATTATTCCTGTTTTCTTAAAAGAACTAGCTCTCGAAGTTGAAAACTCAGAGAAGATGCTTGCAATCGTACCAAACGATAAATTCGAATGGAGACCACATCCAAAGAGTATGAGCATTCAGCAATTAACAACACATATTGCAGAAATTCCAGGTTGGGTAGGATTTGCCTTAACAACAACAGAACTAGACTTCGACAACAATCACTTTGAACCGAACCCAGTGCATTCATCAGCGGAAGCAATAAAAGCTATTAAAGAAGCTTATGAAAAAAGCAAGGATGAACTTAGCAAATCTGATGAAGCTCGTTTAGAAGAAATGTGGACAATGCGTAAGGGAGAGCAAATATTTTCTACCAATACAAAAGCTGAAGTATTCAGAATGGCGCTATCACAACTAATACATCACCGCGCTCAGTTGGGTGTGTACTTGAGATTATTAAACGTTCCAATTCCGGGAGTTTATGGTCCGAGTGCAGATGACTTAGAAATGCACTAAAAATTTTCTCTTAGCCTCCTTAAATCGGGAGGCTTTTTTATTTCTAACGAATTAAAACTCGAGATATTTTGCAGCTAATTTCGGAGGAGCAACATGACAATAAGCTGTTGTCACTGCGTCTTTCAGCATTTCCTTTTTTACTTTTTTTAAGTTGATGAGTGTCCATCCATATTTCCCCCAACCGTTTGGTACGGGAAAAATTACAGAGGAATCGAAAGCAGAAAACACACTCTGATCAACGGGACTTAAGCGAATGCAAATACGATTTTCCAGAGCATTCATTGTCATGAATATTTTACTCTTCACTTTAAAAGAAACAACATCATGATGCGGGCCTTCGACAACTTCATCGAGCGAAAGCGCAAAACTGCGAGCGGATTCGAGGGAAACCATAAATAGTCAAGAATAAATTAGCAAGTACGATTTGGATTCGGATAGTTATCACTTTGATCTTCGTCGGTATGATCGAGACAAATAAAATCCTTTTCAACCAAGATGAATAGTGTTTTCTCATTCCCGATATCCATTCGATGATTAAATCCAACTTGATCTGTTTCCACCCACTCTTTTCTTACTAGAGTAGGAATATAAACAGTAACAGTATTCGATTTAAAATCCGCTGAAGGATATTCAAATTTATCAGAACATTGCAAAGCGTAAGTAAGCACAGCATCACCAAACTCTGTTTTCTCTTCTAGCCTCCCCTCTTCTGCAAAGCGAGCAACCTCTGATTTAGTAACACGAACACGAACACTATTTCCTTTAATTCTAATTTTCATTCAAAGTAATTTTAATCAATTACAAATATACAATTCGTCAATGAATTATTCCGAAATCCGTGTAGGATTTGAATAAATATTAAATCGGTTTTCGCGAAGGAAACCTACCAAAGTAATACCAAAATCATTTGCGGTCTCAACTGCTAATCCCGAAGGAGCTCCTACGGCACAAACCACACGAATACCTGCCATCGCTGCCTTTTGCAATAACTCAAAACTTGCTCTTCCACTCAACAGCAATACAGTGTGTGAAGGAATAATTGTAGTGTTGTTCGTCATAACAAAATGTCCAATTAATTTATCCATCGCATTATGACGACCAACATCTTCACGGACAGCAATCAAATTCCCAAATACATCAAACAATGCTGCGGCATGTATCCCTCCAGTAAACTCGAAAACCTGTTGTTTATTCCGTAAAGTATCACTTAGACGCAATATCACATCTTTATTAACTTTCCAATCAGTCAAATCAGTTTCAACACGACAAACTGTATGAATAGCATCAATACTAGCTTTACCACAAATTCCGCAGCCGGAAGTAGTATAAAAATTCCGTTGCAATATTTCAGTATCCACTTCAACATTGGGATGCAACTCAACCCTAACAATATTCTCTAAATTCTCAATGCGATTCCCATCCGTACAATATTTCACTGATAGAATATCATTGGCAGATGCGATAATCCCTTCGGTAAATAAAAATCCGACGGCCAAATCAAAATCATTGCCGGGTGTACGCATGGTTACAGAAACCTTCAACTCATCTCGCAAATCTAATGGCCCAAAACCCAACCGTATTTCCATTGGTTCTTCAACAGCCAATAAATCATCAGTAATGCCCCATTGATCGTTAGAGAACTTCTTAATACTTACAGAAGAAACAGAAGGCTTTGCCATACTTCAAAATTAAGAAAAGTGAGCTTTAAAACTATTAAAATCATCAGGAGAATCGAAACTTTTCAAAAAAGTATCATCGCTAACAACAATTTTTAAGGTATTTATAGTTGATAGAAACTTATTCAACGAATGGTTTCCTGAATTATAAAATTCGGATAACTTTTCTCTACATGAATAATGATATAGTGTCACCAGAGGCTCCAATATATCTGGGTTACTTTTTCGTACAAAGCAAATTGCAGGGTAAGCAAAATCTTTAAAAGATAATAATATCGCGAGATGTTTTATTGTTAGTAAAGGATAATCGCATCCGATCAGTAAAAACGAGTGATTTTCATTCTTATTAAAAGCTGATAACAATCCTGACATGGGACCGGCATCAACAAACTTTTCATCATCAATAAGCAACTCGTCATTGTCGCTAAATAAAGTTGTTTGATTTGCTCTGCAAGAAATTAAACTTTGCAATCCAATTATATGAAAAATGTCTCGCAAATATTGATATTGCGGAACAGCATGATACTCGATAAACGCTTTATCACGTCCCATTCTAGAACTTTGACCTCCACAAAGAATCAATCCGCTTACTTCAGAATCTACACTTGTGTCGTTTGCACCAAAATATTCATCAACCGTGCAAATTAAAGCACTATGTAAGTTATACTTGTCAACAACCTGACTCAACAAAGTGTCGCGCACCACCAAAATCAAATTTCCTGAAGCTGACTCGTTAGAAAACTTCGATACTAACGAAGATACACCAATATGAAACCCTTCATTATTCAATTCCAATTTACCCACTTCATCAATAATAATATCATTCACATTTAAGCTCAAATTGGCCAGATATTTATTGGCATCTTCAAATACTTTTTTATCAAAAAAGAATCGACCAACAGCAATAGAATCTTCGCTTTTGGGAATTTCAAGATCTACAACACGTCTCTCCGCAATGAATAGCAACTTACGCGTACCGGCAATATCGGGACAAATAATTCCATCATAAATTTGATCTGAATTCTCTCTCGACACCACATTCATCAATGAAGTAGTCTTGCCCGTACGAATAGGCTGTGACAGAATAACAATATTACCTTTTACCGAATTCATAGTTAATCTACAGTATTAATAGTTGCGGCAATCAAATACAACACAAAAAAACGATATCGATTAATCCCTTTATGGTTAGTACAAGCCAGTTTATATGCAGGAGAGATATTAGATTTTATTTCGGGCATCAACACCAAAACATTTTTCAACTCTGCCTTTCTTGAAGTACCAGCACGATTTAGGAAGAAAACAATAATCGGTCGTACGAGATAATATAGCAGGAGAGTCACACCAACAGACCGAAGCAAAACATAAACTGCTTTATTCATCATCCCCTCAAAAAAGAAAATAGCTGATAAAGAAATAATCAATAGCAGCAAAGGCAAGAATCGTCTTAACTTTTTCCTAGGCGCAGAAGAATCTGATTTACCTATCTCTTTTGCAAAAGTAACATCATTTAATTCAGCAAGTGCAACCGGAATCGTTCCGATAAACACACCGAGAATGAGTCCCCAAAGAGCATAAAGCAAAACATAAGAAGACACCAAATAAAAACTGAATGAAAAATCAGAAGGCACATGCAAATCATTCAGGACACTTTTCACAAAAATGTCGATTCCCTCCCACACCGATTTTCCGAACAATAAAGTAGTAAACAAGAATTTTTGTATTGCTGATTCAACGAGAGAGATAAAACTAAAAGCGATGGCAGCGACTTTGAAATTCTTAATTGTCGTAAACAGCAATGCCCCAGCGATTCCTTGAAAAGCAACAGCGATATAAGCAGGAACAGGCGAATGAGGACTTACACCCGCCTTAACCATCAATACCAATAAAGTAGCTTGAAATATGGATGACCATTTACGAGCAGAATAAAAGGCAATCAACGAAATTAAAATTACGGCCAATCCCCCGACAAAAAATCCAGTAAAAGGAATTTTAAGCGCGTGCATCATCCCTCCTAGTCCCGACTCACCGACTGCCCATAAAGCAGTCAACCTAATTATTGCCAATGCATTATCGCCTTCTTTAGCTAACACCATGAGGCTAAATTACAGAAAAAGGGCAAAAGAACGATTTTGGTCATAAAACCCGGAAATATGACGCAAGAATTAACTAAATCATCTTCCAAGAAAGTGTCAGGTTACCTATCTTTGCAGCCACAAAATATTAGCTAACCAAAACATTAAAAAAAATGAAAAAATCAGTACTCATTTGTTTGTTATTTGTAATGACGATTGCGAAATCATTTGCAACTGACATAGTAGTAGAAGAATTCGGAATCACGCCTGCATATCCGACAATTACGGATGCGGTAGCAGCGGCATCGAACGGTGATAGAATTATTATTAAGAACAGAGCCGGAAATATTCCTTGGATAGAAAATATCAATATCACGAAATCGCTTCAATTTTTACCATTCGACAACGACACCTTCTTCGTTGCGCAAGGTACTTGGACTATTACCTTAAATGCAGGGCAAGCGGTGACAATTATTGGAATGAAAAACACCTTAGGCGGAATTCAAGCTACCACCTCAACAGGAGGCCCTAAAACGGCTCAAATCAATGTACATGGTTGTTATTTCATTAGTGGTAACATTTATATAGCATCATCTGCTTATGAATTAAATGCCACGCACAATCAACTAGATGCTGGATATGTCTATGCGTCATTCGGAAGCATCTGCGGAAATGACATCACTACTGCCTTAAGTTATCCAATTCAAGTTTACAATATTAGCGGAACTGCTTTAAATGACACAGTATTTATTATTGGCAACAAAGTAAATTGCACTTCAACTGGCTATTCTGGAATCTACACTAGTAATACAGTTTCGCGTTACCAAATCAAAAACAACTTCGTAAAATCACGTTACATGGGAATTACGACTGGGAATTCTTGTAATGGAACGAATTTGATTTACAACAACACGATATTACTAACAAACTCCAGCTCATCGGTGTATGGTATAGATGTTTACAATGTAGGTACAGGAGATATATTAGAAATAATGAATAATGTGATTGATTTTGTAGCAACGACTAGTACGATGTATGGAATTAATAATGACGGAGGAAATTCAGGAACAGTAAATGTTTATTTTAACCATATAGATGTTGCTGCAAATTACCCTGTAAGCACGGGATTTTCATTCTCAGGAAACAACACAACTTCATCAGCCATTACATTAGCTAATGATGGTCGTCTTCAAGTTGGCAGTGCAGCGATTAACGGAGGAAATCCTGCGGCACCGTTCTACGACTTAGATTTAACAGCAGGAGATGCGGGAGCATATGGAGGATCATACACATTAGACAATTATTTTCCACTATTTGCGGGATCTTCACGAGTATATTTAAATACCTATCCATTTAACGTTCGCTTAGGAAACACCTTAAACATTAAGGGAAATTCTTTTGATCGCTAAGACGAATATTCACCAATAAAACGTGAAGCGAATGTTAAAAAAATTCAAACTCATTCTTGTTGTCATGCTATTTTGGCAAGTCAACACGATCAGCGCTCAGGGTGTCGTCAGCGGCGAATACTTCTGGGATACTGATCCGGGACAAGGTAACGGAGCAACAGTTACTGCTGTCGACGGATCATTCGGATCGGCCATCGAGCAGATATTATCGACGGTATCAAGTTTACCATCGGTAGGATCACATATATTCAGTGTGCGCGTGAAAGACAGTGACGGACATTGGGGTACGTTATTTAGAACAACAGTACAGGTTCTTCCATCTATTACAACATCACGACCAATAAAAGTTAATGCTGCGGAATCATTTTGGGATACTGATCCAGGACAAGGAAATGGAACAGTACTTTTGGCGTTCGACGGTAATTATAACGATGCGATTGAAAGTTTTGTGAATACCACATTACCAATTCCTTCGTCACAAGCCGTTCACACTTTAAATATTCGAGTAAAAGATGCTGCGAATACATGGAGTCCGGTATATCGAGTTAATGTTGATGTACAAGCATCAATTGCATCTACCAGACCAATAAAAGTAATTGCTGGAGAATATTTCTGGGATACGGATCCAGGTAACGGAAATGGAACTACACTATTAGCCTTCGATGGTAATTACAATGATGCTACAGAGCAGATTTATAAAAACATCAGCACATCGGGATTATCTGTGGCAATACATGTATTAAATATCCGTGTCAAGGATGCAGCGAATGTATGGGGACCAACATTTAAAACAATTGTAGATGTTCAAGCACTAATCACAAGTGTTCGGCCGATAAAAATTGTATCTGCCGAATATTACTTCGACACAGATCCGGGAAATGGAAATGCAACACCTATGATTGCATTCGATGGAAACTTCAATGCTGCAATGGAAGTAATTGCAGGAAATAATATTCCACAGCCTGTGCTTCAAGGAGTACATACTCTCTATATGAGAGCCAAAGATTATGCTGGCGGATGGGGAAAATCGTTTGGAGTAGTTGTAAACGTAGATACATCAATCAATAGCTTCGCAACCTCTGTTAATGGAACTGCAAGTTTCTGTTCACCTGTTAGTAATCCACAAACCTATAGCACTCCAGCATCATCAGGTAATACATATAGTTGGAGTTTAATTGGTGGGTCGATTATTAGCGGACAAGGAACGAATAGTATTCAAGTAAATTGGACTGGTACTGGATTTCACTCTATTACTGTAATTGAATGCAACTCGACTCAATCACTTTGTGATACCGCACAATTAACAGTAAATGTTTATACCTCACAAACAGTAAATCAAACACAAAACATTTGTCAAGGTGATAGCATAAATATTGCAGGAACTTGGATAAATAGTGCAGGAACCTATAGTCATGTTTATACTTCAAGCAATGGATGTGACAGTACCGTAAACGTGACTGTTGGAGTATACCCTTCCTACTCTATCACAAACAATGCAAGTATTGTAAGTGGCGATAGTATATATGTTGGAGGAGGATGGCAAAAAGGTCCCGGAACATTTACCGACCATTTTAATACCATTCATGGCTGCGACAGTACAATCATTACACATCTAACGGTAACATTTACGAGCGTGATTAACGGTAGTACATCATTATGTCAATCGGCAGCAAGCAACATTAGTTATACAGCTGTATTACATCCAGGAAGTTCATATAACTGGCAAGTAAGCGGTGGTAACATTGTTGGAAGCACGGGAATTAACAATGTCTCTGTTACGTGGACCAGCTCAGGAACCAATTCGATTGCAGTAGTTGAATGTAATAGCAATATTACTTTCTGTGATACGGCAATCTTAAATGTTATTGTTTCGTCGGGAGTGATTAATAATGTAACGCAATCAATTTGTACAGGCGACTCTATTTACATTGGAGGAGCGTGGCAAACTAATTCTGGTTCATACAATGACACTATTGTGACTGGCACTGGATGTGATACAATCAACATCACTAACCTTACCGTATATCCGAACTATGCTGACACCAATCAAATTGTGATTTCTCAAGGAGATAGTGTTTATTTAGCAGGAAATTGGCAAACGGCTACAGGGGTATATGTAGATCATTTTACGACAACTACCGGATGTGATTCAACAATTACTACTTATCTATTGGTAATAGTTGGTATTGAAGAAAACGTATTATCAGGGATTCAAATTATTCCGAATCCCGCAAAAGATCAAATTCGAATAAGCGGAATTACGAATGGCAACAATCAATTGAATATGTACGACATGACAGGAAAGTTGATTTTCCGAAAAGATCAACTGAACGAAAGTGAAAACATTGATATATCTTCAATAAGTAACGGTATGTATATTGTTCAATTTAGGCAAGTCGGTAAAGTGCGATTTATGAAAATAGAAATCATCAAATAAGAATCCGATTTAAAAGACGCTCTGCAAATTAAACTGCGGAGCGTTTTTTTATGCTTGATAAATTTCTAGAGGTAAATTATCAGGATCTGAGAAAAAGAAAAATTGCTTTCCAGTAAATTCATCGATTCTAATTACTTCGCAAGCAATATTTTTTGACAGTAAATAATTTCTATACTCGGTTACATTATCAACAGCAAAAGCCAGATGACGTAATCCAACCGCCTCAGGATAAGAAGGACGCTTAGCTGGTTCAGGAAAGCTGAATAACTCGACAATATATTGCCCATTACAAGACAAATCGAGCTTATAGCTATCTCGATCACCACGGTAGACTTCTCGAATTATTTGCAATCCCAGTATTTCGGTATAAAACAACTTTGAACGATGATAATCGCTGCAGATAATAGCGGTATGATGAACAGATTTAATCATTTGCCAGCTCCATTTTCATTAGTAATAAATTCTCTTTAGTATTTGGAGGATCAACATTCCCTGCATCAACAAATCCCAAACGATTTAGCAACTTAATAGAACGAGTATTCAGCGGATCAGTTATTGCTACGAGGTTTGAAATCTTGAATTTCCCCTTTGCCAATTGAATTGACAACTGAGCAGATTCATATCCAAAACCTTTAGAAATATATGGCGTTAAGAAAGCAAACCCTAGATCGGGAGCTGGCAAATAATCGCGTTGAATAAATCCGCACATTCCGACGGGTTCGCGTGTAGTATTTAAGCAAACACACCAAAATCCGAAACCTGAATCGGAATAAGTTTTTAAGGGACCATTTTGAAGATAATTTATTGCATCTTCTATTGAATGTACATTACGATCACCGATAAACTTAAGCCATCCCGGCGAGTTTAAAAGATCAACAATAAAAGAAGCATCAGAAAGACTGAACTCTCTTAGGAATAAATTTTCACCTGATATGAGCATAAGGTTTTCCTTAACAAAATAAATCAGGCCGAAAGATAAATAATTATCTCACAAAAAAACTAGTCAATTTTAACGTGACCCCAGTTTGCTCCAGATTTAATGCGATACAGTTGCATCTCGCTAATACCAAATTGCTTTGCTAGAATTTTCAAACGAGTTCTACGATTAGGGTCTGCAAGTTTTTTCTTTAAAAGACGCACTTTTGACTCAGTCATCTTCGCTCCATCACGTTTTTTATTATGCTCTACCAACTTCTTCATAGCTTCAATTACAAGGGGACTTTCCTTTTTATAATTGATATGCTCTTCGCGTGTAGCCCACTTCAAATTTTTCACATGGTTATTCGCCTTGTTACGATCGATGTGAATAACATGTTTTTGCTCCTCAGAAACTTTCTCAATAAAATAAGAAGCAACCAAGTTATGCATCATCTTAGAGTAATACTTGATTTTCTTATCGGTATATACTTTATATCTGAATGTTGTATAACCTTCCACTTTACCCGGTTTAATTAACCGAGCTTCATCCATAGAAGTTTCAAAACTTAATAACCGTCCAAAATTTGAAACGGCATAAGTCATCTTTAAAGGATGCTCAACAGCAATAACCTTCCACTCCTCTCCAGGAAATTTTCTAAACATTCTCTTATTAGTAATGTCAACTATACCCCCGTATATTGACTTTGGTTTGGTACTTATCTGAAAAGTTCTACTAAAGTAATAAAAAAAATAAACATGATAATTTTAATTCGCATTTTTCAATAAAAGCCAATTTTAACTAAATATAATCCAACTTCCATCACTCTAGGGAGTCCAATAAAGTACAAATCAGAGTGGTTGTATTAAATCCCACAAATTCCCATAAAAATCGGCAAATACAAGCACGTTACCCCACTCTTCTTTCACAGGTTCACGCACAATTTGAACTGAATGCTTTAACAAGTTTTTATGATCGCGGTCAAGATCGTCGGTATGTAAAAACAGAAAAACTCTACCTCCGGTTTGATTCCCAATTCGTGAAACCTGCTCCTCATTTGATGCCTTCGCAAGTAAAATTGAGCAACCATTGCTTCCGGGGAAGCCAATTCTTACCCAACGCTTATTAGGTGTAAGCATCTTGTCCTCGAGTAAAATAAATTTCAGAACTGAAGTATAATAGTTGATTGCCTTATCGTAATCGTCTACCACTATAGCAATATGAGCTAGATTTTGATGCATAAATTTATTTCATGTAAGCTTTAAACTCTTTATCGATAATCGACATATCAACCTCTTTAGGCTCTTCGAATCCGTTAAAGAATAGTATTTGCCAAGAGTAAACTGAAAGGTTCTTCATTACTTTCTTTCCCGACTTCAATTGAAAAATGATCTCACCTTTTGATTTCCGTGCTAATACCTTAGTAGATGTTGAATCCAAATAATGCAAAGCATCGTTTAAATACAATTGCGTTTCAGTAGCTAATGAATCATTGATACTCTCGTAACTACTTTTATCGACATTAAACTTATCCTCATCAGGAGATACCACCACAGCACATTTGAAATTTACCAAATCCTCATGTTCAATGGAAACAGTTGTGTCGACTTCAACTGAATTTTGGTAATACACCTCAGGCTCCTTAGTGTTTGCAATAGGATCGCATGACCCAAGCGACAAGCAAAGGAATAATGAGAAAAGACTTTGTACAGATACTTTCATCTTATTAAACACTGAAGCGAATGTAAAAAGAAAAATCGCGCAATAGCATTAAAAGTTAGCGCAAAAAAAACTCCGGTAAAAATCCGGAGTCTCTTTATATGTTGTACTACTTTTTCTTCACTTTAATGGCACTTAAACCTTTTGGAGTATGTTCTACTTCAAAAGTTACCAAATCATGATCTGTAATCGGTGTAAGCACGTTATTGATGTGAACGAAAATATTATCACGATCACCATTGTACTTAATAAATCCGTAACCTTTATCTGTATTAAAGAAAGTTACTTTACCTTCAAAAATTGAATCTTCAGGATTTTCATCGCGGCTGGTAGCACCAATCACAATTTGATCAACATCTACTACTTTACGCTTAGTTGGATCAGGAGGAGTGGAAGTAATATTCCCGAATTCATCTACATAAGCAATCATATCCTCAAAAGACTTTCCTTTACCGTCAGTTTTACGATCTTCTTTCTTCTGCTCTTTGTCTTGTCGCTTTTTTAAACGTTTCTTTTCCTTTTCTTTCTTGCTGAAAGTCTCCTGTGATTTGGCCATATTTATTTTTAATTACTCAGTAAAAGTACGCTTTAATTTCCGGTTAAAATATTATTTGAGAGGCTTTTACGGAATTATTTCCGGGCCAACAAAATAAACACACACAAATAACTGAAAAACAACATGTTACAACAAATTGTGTTTAAGTAAACAATTCTTAAGCTTTCCAGTATTTCGTTTGAAATGTGTGAGAAATGAGAATATCAAGTAAGAAATCTAGAAGTGAAATCGACTGTATTTTTTTAGTGAATAGCAGTCACATTTACTTTTTCAACTCCTTTCAGCGTAACTTGAACATGCCTTTCATGCGCTTTTGCGTGATATTCAGAAACAATTTCAAGGATGTCGTAATCGATAAAATGGCATTCACTTCCATCGATTACTAATTCACTGTAATCAGGGATTTCCTCTAATGCCTTTCTTAGCTTCACTTTATTCAAAAAAGTTACTGTACTATTTAGTTTTATGAAATAGCTATCGATTCCGTTCAAAGTAACCTTATTGATTTTATATTCTGTTTTAAAGTTTGTTTGAATGATAAAATAAACGGAAATAAGCAATCCTATACTCACTCCTACCAGTAAGTCAGTAGCTAAAATCACGAAAATGGTAATCAGAAACGGAAGAAACTGTTTCCATCCCAAGCTCCACATATTGCGATACAATTTAGGTTTAGTCAAATTATATCCAGTAACAAGTAATATTGAAGCTAGCGAAGCATAAGGTATTTTATTTAGCAAAGAAGGAATCAGCAATACTGCTAACAACAAGAATAGTCCATGTGTAAACGCAGATAATTTTGTTCTTGCACCTGCATCTACGTTCGCAGCACCTCTTACTACAACAGCGGTCATTGGGATTGCACCAAATAACCCACAAAGCAAATTCCCCACTCCTTGAGCAACTAATTCTCTATTCACAGGTGTAATTCTATTTCTTCGATCTAACTTATCGACCGCTTCAATGCACAATAGTGTTTCAAGAGTTGCCAATAACCCGATTACAATTCCGTCCTTCCAAATCTCTGTCACGACAAACATTTTTTGAAAGTCGGGAAATGAAATACTTTTAAATACACGAGGAGGAATATTTACCAGCTGCGATGAACGCAATTCAAATAAGGAACCCGACAATATCATGTTTATTAAAATCCCAATCAAAACAACAATTAATGGAGCTGGAATTAACTTAAGCTTCGCAGACTTCGATCGTTGTAAAAAACTCATTGCCACAATAGAAACTACAGTAATCACCAATGCTGTGGTAGTAAGATGGTGATTTAACTCTGTGAAATTGCCTAATACATTTTTAGATTCAAACAATTGCATAAAGCCACTGGTCCAAAAATCGGGACGATCGTAACCTAAAGCCAAAGGAATTTGTTTAGAGATTAATATCACGCCTATAGCGGCTAACATCCCTTTTATTACCGATGAAGGGAAGTAATTCCCAATCGACCCTAACTTTAATACGCCAAGTAAAATTTGGAATAATCCAGCAACAATCACAGCTAACAAAAAAACCTGAAATCCTCCGAGACTAATTATTGAAGCCGAAACTAAAGTAGTTAATCCCGCAGCTGGTCCCGATACAGCTAATTGAGAACCGCTCACCAATCCGACTACCATACCTCCAATTATTCCTGAAAGCAGTCCTGCATACAAAGGAGCACCACTAGCTAACGCTATGCCCAAACACAAAGGCAATGCAACCAAAAACACCGATAATCCCGCAGGAAGATCATGCTTAAGCCACATTATTCGGTAATAACGAATACTTCTTTTCATCTATTTATGACAAAATTATTGATTTAAAATCAAGTAATCTTAAATCCTAACGATTATCATTTTACGGCACAATTTAGGCGCTCAAAATCCGACATTTACTATATCAGTTGATAATGATTATAAATAAGAAAGCTGCAATCTCATTCCTCCTTTTTATTTCTCATCAGAAATCCTAACCATAACAATAGTACACCAATTATGGCATAAATTAATTGAAAAAAATGAAGTGTTTGAATTACCGAGATCTGCACACCCAACCAAAAAAGCAACATCCCACCTTCAAGCATAACACCTGATGTATGAATTGTATTATTGCGAATTATCGTTAAAAACAAAAAAAGAGAGAATACGCCAATAAAAACAAATAACGAAAAACCCGGAATAAAGAAATCGGAAAATACAGAGCCGTTTAATAATGCAGTAGCTAAATTTAATGTCCTACCATCAGGATTGAACATTAATTGTCCACCTCCAATCAATGCAGTAATTGCATTAACAAAAAGCAGAAGTAAAATAATTCTTTTAGCCGTATTTATTTTAAGCAAATTAGTTCAACATCGCATAATGGTGAATGTTCGACATTGCAACGTAAAATTATTACCTCCATCAAAATAGAACAATGACAAGCGTCATTTTCAAGGCGCGTTTTTTGATTCTAATACAAAATTCACAATAAGTTGAATCCAACTACAAGAACTCGTGTAAAATCAACATTAAATAAAGTTTAAGACGCTACAATGGCATAAACTAAAGGAAACTTATCTCCGAAAGACTCAATAAAGTATTTGTCTTTATCAGCCTTAATGGTATGCTTAAAACATGGATAAGGCGAGTAATTATATTCTTCCATTCGATCTATTCTCAAGCCCGAAGAAATTAAACTATTCACAACCTCAGACATACCATGATTCCACATAATATATTTCTGTGTAATATCGGCAGTTTTATCGGCATAGGTACCTGTTTCAATTTCAATTATAGGACCCATGTTAAAATAATTATAGTTTATCCCTTTAAAATCGTCGTCGTACATCCAAACGGCAGGATGGAATTCTACAAATACAAACTTTCCTTCAGGTTTCTTATAGCGAGCAACGATATCGGCCCATTTATTCATGTCGGGTAGCCAACCAATGGTACCATAACTAGTGAATACAATATCAAACTGCTCGTCGAGATGTTTCGGCAAATCAAAAATATCGCAACAAATAAATTTCGTATCAACATTTAATTGAGTTGCTATTTCACGCGCTTTCTCGATTGCTTTATCCGACAAATCGATTCCGATAACATCAGCACCCATGCGCGACAAAGAAATGGTATCTTGTCCGAAATGACATTGCAAATGCAATATCTTTTTACCCTTCACATCGCCTAACAATCCAAGTTCTATTTGTTTTAAGGAAGTCTCTCCTTTGAGGAATCCTTCCATATTATAAAAATCAGAATTTACATGAGCCTCAACTCTGTTATTCCACGATAGACGATTAACATCTAAATATTCTTTTGATTCCATAATTAATGCATGCAACCTGTATATAGGTTTGCTTTTAGTTTAAAGGCACTCGATTTAAAATTTCTAATTTGTGTTAGCACACTATCCGCAGATGATTCATTAATGAAAACACCGGCAACAATACTCATTACTTTTTCCTTCGAAGAAGAAGTATAATAATTCAAATATTCAATACTTAAAAAATCTGACTCAAATCGTCTCGGGAAATATTCTCCTGCATACATTTCATCTTCATCATTATCAGGCAAGGCGATCAAGTCTTTCTTTCTATTGTAAAATCGCCCCATTGAATCAATAGGCAATTTTACTTTCTCATTTAAAACAAGCATTTGCTTTAATAATTGGTCGTACTTTAATCCCGTATCCGCGATAACAATCCAATAATTCGTATAATCTTGATAAATGGATGAAGCAACTGAATTAACTGAAGAATCAAGATTTACAATGGTATCGATCTTTTGCACTGACACCGAGATATCGGACTTAGGAGAATTCGAATCACTGCAACCCGCTAAGATGAATAACAAGAGAATAAAGCATCTAATCATTACTCAAACTCTTTATGTGTTTTTGAAGAATCAACCAACAACGAATTGATTTCGTCCATTTCCTTGTCGCTTAAATTTCTCCACTTCCCTATCGGCATATCCAATTCGATATTCATGATTCGGATTCTTTTGAGCTTGGTGACTTCGTATCCCAAATATTCACACATACGACGAATTTGACGATTTAATCCTTGTGTGAGAATAATTCTAAATCGGAAACGATCCATTTTCTCGACAAAGCACTTGCGTGTTGTTGTTTCTAAAATGGGGACACCATTACTCATTTTACTTATAAAATCGTCTGTAACCGGTCTATCAACCGAAACAATGTACTCTTTTTCGTGATTATTGCCGGCTCTTAAAATTTTATTGACTATATCTCCATCACTTGTCAAGAGGATTAATCCTTCACTCGGTTTGTCCAATCGACCAATTGGGAAAATTCGTTGAGGATGCTTAATATAATCGATTATATTATCCTTTTCCGCTTTAACATCTGTAGTGCAAACAATCCCTACAGGCTTATTAAAAGCGATATAAACGTGTTTTTCTTTGGGAACGGAAACTAACTTGCCATTGACTCTAATTTCATCGTCTCTGGTCACTTTGGAGCCCATTACGCATACAACTCCGTTGGCGGTCACTCTACCCTCTTCCACTAAGGTATCGGCAGCACGTCGCGAACAATAACCAACTTCACTTAGAAATTTATTTATTCGGATTAAATTTTGCTCGTCCATAATTCCATTCATTCAGGCCACCAAATTAATCAATAATAGGCAAAGTCTAAACAAAGGTCATTTTTCAACTAACGAAATCCCTTACAATTTCACAAATCGAGTTGTATAATTTCTATTATTATACTTTAAATTCAATAGGTATAATCCTGGTGACAAACAGGAAACGTCTACGCGATTTGAATTGGAATTAGGCAGTAAAGCTATTGTTTTACCATTTACATCGAAAATACTTATATCAAAGGAATCATGTTCTTCATTTAGCATGACTTGAAGATAATCGTTTACCGGATTTGGAAACAGTTCAATTTTTTCGGTATTTGCATTTATTTGTACTGAAGTAATTGTAGGATATCCCCACTTACTAACAAATAAATCACTCGGTGAATTTTGGGAAACATTAGGATTCACAATATTTATATTTCCAAAAGTAAGTGTATCACTGTAATACAAGGATGAAAGATAAAAACATGAATCGTAGCACGACAAGCCAATTTCCTGAGCAAATCCAGATGCTCCAGTATAAATTGTATCACGCCAAACCACATTAAATGATGAATCGATACGAGTAATATAAAGACGTACAAATGCTTCTTCGATTAGCACTCCGTTTCCTTTAGCATCCATATCGAAAGCTATTCCTGGGAAGAAAGCCCCTTGCACTTGACCATCAAAGGATGAAATAGTTTGTCCGTTGACATCTAATTTCAAGACACGCACTGTATCTCCGTTTAAACTCGAAAAATCGTTGTACGCCCAATACAAATTACTACCATCATACGTTAATTTATTATTATCATCGAAAGTGATATACTGCTTACAAATTAGCCAAATTGCGTTAAATGATGAATCATATTTAACTAAGAAGTTTTGATAAGAGAAATTGATATCTGCATGCAAGCTATCGAATACGGCAGAACTCCCGCAGGTTCCACTGATGCAAATATTACCATTCGCATCGGTGAGAATATTGGTATAAGTTCTATTATCAAAATTTCCACCCATTTCACTTTTAGTTATCACTCCAACTTCATTAAGTTGATGAAAAGAACAGAATGAAGCACTTGCTCCGTTTAGTCTAGCAGTGAGATACATTAATGAATCATTTGCTAAATACAAATTCGCCGGCTCGAAACTATCATTAAAAGGATTCAAAGTTTTAGCCCAAAGAAAATTACCGTTCTCATCACATTTAAAAATAAACCCTCCTTCATAACCCGGACTAGAGTATAACCAAGTATTTCCAATTAAAACACTGTCTTCGAAAGACCCAACCGCGATCAAACTATTGTCACTGCATGTTTCGACATCTTGTAAAGTAACATTACCTATAAAGCTTTTAGTCCACAACAATTGTTGAGCGACATTATACATAAACAAACTTGAGCTGCGAAATGAAGAACTGTCAGTATAAACAGCTAAACAATAATTCCTGTTATTGCTTTGTCGAACTGCTACAGTATGACTTCGTGTAGGCAATCCTGCAGTATAAGCCCATTGAAAATCCTGAGCAAAAGTTGCTGAACCTATCAATAAGATCAAGAGAAAAAACAGATTTTTTTTCATTTTTTTACGATTTAAATAAAGGTAATAATAAAAAATGCTTTCAAAAATACTTAAGAACCAATTCTTCCTAAATGCGTGTTTTTAAAATCATCACTGTATTTGAGTCCGTAACCAAAACAACGATCCATTGCACTATGGCCGAAGAGAATCCAGCCAGCAAATTGAATATTCAAATCAGCATAAAAATATCCTACACCAACAACAATCAACGCAATGGCTTGATGGTGTGCAAAATTATAAAGGTAAGCTCCAATTCGCGTATTAATCAAATATCCAATCATACTCAGATCGGGAACTAACAAAAATGCGAAGAACATCCACCACTTAAAGCCAAGCAATAAGGTCATTATAAAAGCCAACGACAATTTCGCAAAATCTTCTAGTTTCAGAAGAATATTCATAAATGAATAATTTAAGTGGAGAAAATACTGATCAAAGATTCATCAAAGCTACTAATCAGTTTCGTAATTTAGTTTAACTGTAATTGTAGCTGTTTTTCTTTTTGAAGAAGTATTGAAAGAGCCACCCCAAGAGTACTCTTCAGCCGAATTCTGAGCAGTAATTTGGAATACGCCCATATCGGCATTCTTTAATTTACCAACACCGCTCCCTGCGTTTTCAGCAATTTTTTTAGCACGGGTATTGGCATCTTTGGTAGCCTCGGCAATCATTTCAATTTTCAGTTCAGCAAGTTTTGTATAATAATACTGAGGTGTGTTCGAATAAAACTCAACACCTGAATTGATCAACTCACTTACTTGGCGAGAAATATCTTCGACTTTATTTACTTCGGAAGATTCAATTTGAACAGTTTGGCTTAATCGGTATCCGGTAAAAACAGATTTCAATCGTTCACCATTACTTCCATAAACATCATCAAATTCCTTGTTAATATCAACAGCAGAAAAAATAATATTTTCTTGTTTGATTCCTTTTCCAACAAGGTATTGCAATATACTTTCGCGATCTTTATCGAGTTCTGAATAAGCTTCTTTAAGATTAGTGCTTTTCTTAATAAAGGATCCACTCCAAACAATAAGGTCAGATACAAAGTCTTTTTTACCAAGGCCGGTTACAGTAATAGTATTATTGGCCCTATTCCTGTTTTTAAAAGCATTTGAAAAAACAAGCGCGGTAACTAAAATAGCTACAGCAATAATAATCGAAGATAAGTGAGATTTCATTGGTGAAAGTGAAAGTTAAGGTTTTATTAAAGGGGTTAATACAAATCTTGTACCAACCCCTTCAAAATTAGTTATTCGAAACCTTATTTTTTAACGATTTTGAACGTTTGCTTCTTATCGTCGCCGATCTGAACAAAATAATAACCAGCAGAATAGCGGCTAAGATCGATCAATGTCTCATTCGGATCTAATAATCCAGAAGCAATTTGTTTTCCATTATTATCGGTAACTGAATAGGCAGCACCTACTAAATCAGCTTCAGTTTTAATTTTCACAATATCATTCGTCGGATTTGGTGATAATGTAATCTTAGCTCCTGCAACCGCTTCATTTATTCCTGTTGAAGGATTAACAATAATTACACCTTTCATTCCCATAGAAGCATGTGGCACACATACGTAATAGTGACTACCCACACCTAATTTGGCTGGAAGAATCAATCCCCCACCATTAGGAGCACTAAATCCGTTTATTGCTGCAGTAGAACCATTCGCATTCCAAGTTGATTGATCCACTTCACGTACATTGTGTTGGGAAGCAATTGTAAATTGTACTGAATCACCTGCATTAATGGTGATAGAAGAAGGAGAAAATGTAAAACCTGAATTCACTATAGTCCAGGTAGTAGAAAATCCTTCAAGAGATAGTAATAATAATGCACTTAATAGTAGAGATTTTGATTTCATAGATTTATTGTTTGGTTTGTGATTGGCAATTATAATTCAGGACATAAAACACGCCTTTTAGAAGATTAGATTTCTGATAAACACGAATAACTTTATATTACAGGAAACGACTTCACAAAAACAACAAACCCTGTAATAGCTTTTAAGCATATATCTCAAAGATATTAATTTAAGATCATGATTTGCAGCAACACGATGAATTTTGCTCATGTAAACCGAAAATTAACAAAACAATGACAATTCCTTATAACAACAACTCAAATATTAAATCAGGAAAATAAACTACGCTGTTATTCCTTTTAATATTTTCTTATCGACATAAAATGTCCCGAAAGGAATCACGCTCGACAATAACAACTTCCAAGTAATTTCACGGAACTTCCAATTATATTCAGAAGCAACCGAGAAAACAGAATAAACGAACAACAAAAAAAGGATACCGTGACACATACCGAGTACTCGAACAAACTCAGGTTGATCAAAAAAATATTTCAGAGGAACCGCAATAAAAACAAGAAGAATTAGCGAAAGTCCTTCGAGAATTCCGATTAAGCGCAATCTCCCTAAAGAGGATTTAAAATAAGTTTGCATAATGTATTGTTTGGGATGGCGAAGATAGCAATTGAATCCATTGAAAAAGCAGAAAGGTTCTGTTTAAGGAACCTTTCGTATAATCTTTAAGATTTATTTATCAAATCAAATTACATAACAACATTTGAATTAACAACAGTTGCAGGTGTAGTACCTTTCTTCCAAATAATACCTACCACTTTTAATTTATTTTTATCCCAATTTGTATTTAAGTAAAGAATAGTTGTTTTAGTAAATTCTTGATTAGAATCGATTTTCTCTAAATCATTTATAGTTGTACCATAATAATAAGAAGAATTAGCCATTCGAACTTGATTTCTATAAACTAAAGGCAAACCGGCCGAAGTAATAATATTAGGCATAATCAAATTATCTTCCACTATATAAAGTCCCAAAGTAAAATCATTACCGGCAGCAAAAGATTTAAAGAATTTTACCTTTGTATTAATTTGTACTTTATAACCAACAACCACCTTATCTAATGCCAATCCAGCGATTACAGAATCTTGCTGAAAGCTAATTGCTTTATTTAAAATATCAGTAGCATTATTGGCAATATCAATTGAAATTACTGATTCAACATTATTTACTGCACACGAAGGGATTGTTCCTGCCGAAAAAACCCCTGAAACAAAATCTTGAAAAGCACCTGCAGCAATATTACAATTCAAAGAATTATTTTGAGAAGTGCTATTCAATTTTATTCCAGTTAATATTGAGCCTTCATATTTCAAACAAGAATCAAAAGTAGGCACGCCATAATATTGACATGGAATACACCAATCTTCACCAAAATAAATAACTGCTGCTCTATTTTTTTGTTCAACAGTTAGCGTACTATTGACTTCACTTTCTGAATCCTTTTTACAAGAAAAAAATAAAACAGGTATTGTAAGGAAGCAAATTAGTGCGTTTTTCATTTGATAAATTCGGTTAAACATCAAATCTGAAAGTTTAGAGACAAATGTATGTAATTAAATTAATAAAAAAAAGGGGCTAAAGCCCCTTTTTTTATTATAGCACGAGATTACTACAAAACAACATTTGAATTAACAACTGTTGCAGGAGTAGTTCCTTTCTTCCAAATAATACCTACCACTTTCAACTTACTTTTATTCCAAGCTGGCTTAAGATAAATCTTAGTAGTATCAGTGAATTCCTGATTTTCTGTAATGGCAGAAGAGCTATTAATAGAAACTCCAGTGTATGTTGCACCATTACTAGTTCTAACCAAATTACGATACTCATAATTTGCATCATAACCTCCTGAGGTATATTGGTTAGCTATTAAGTTATCTTCAACAACATATAAACCTAAGGTATAATCAGATCCTGCAGCTATTGCTTTGAAGAATTTAACTTTAGAATCGATTACAATTGAATCACCAACAATTGATTTTCTAAGTGCAATACCTGCAACTACAGAATCATTACTAAATGCAGTTGCTTTTTGAATAGCAGAATTCGCATTATAGGAAATCCCAGTAGTAATTGAAACTTTCTGATTATTTACAGCCATTGCAGGAATTGTACTTGCGCCTGCAAAAACTCCTGTATTGAACGCTGAATATGCACCATTAGCTATTGAACTATTCAAAGATGCTGCATTTGAGGATCCATTGAACTTAAGACCTGTTAACAGAGTAGACTCCTTCAACAAACATGAATCTAATGTAGGTCCACCATAGTCACCACAAGGTCCGCACCAATCTTCACCAAAATAAATAACTGCTGCTCTATTTTTTTGTTCAACAGTAAAAGAAGACGTTGAACCACCTGATGTAGTTGTTTCATCATCTTTCTTACAAGCTGTAAAGGCAATTGAAATAATTGCCGATATTATCAATATTTTTTTCATAAATAGGTGTTTTGGTTTGTTAGATTTAATGATCAAATTTAACCTAAAATCCCTATAAAACAAGAATTTCTGCAAAAAAATAGCCTAAAACTTTTTACAAAAGTCGTCCTGTTTAAAAATAGGAACTCAATCCAACCCAAAACCTTACTTCATTCAATAACAAATAGTTACCACAATTATTATACCGACTAACATAGCAGATTTGAATTAAAAAGCGAACCTAATTACCTATAAATTAGTTATTGTTAGGCAATCTGAAAACAAGGAACTTACGACACTTGGAGGGTTTGGAAGACTATCATTTTCAATCTTTAGTTTGATTAAAAAAACTTCTCGTTGGTCTCCAATATAAATACTCATGTTTCGAAAAGTGTTTTCTACGCTATTTTTTCTTTTTCTTTTCTGCTGCCTTCATTTCATTTTGTTTAACCCTAAATTTTACGATTTTGGTAATTAAAGATAAAGGCATCTTTATATTTAAAGGAAATTGAATAGCTCCTTTTGACGTTTTGTAATCGGTTAATAATTCTTCGAATTCTGCCACGCCTTTTCCTGTAGGGTAGAAACCAATGTGATTCTTACATGCAGCAAAATAAACTAATACACCATCTTGCTTATAAGCCGGCATCCCATAGCTGATAACTTCCACAGCTTTGGGTGCTGCTTTTTTAATAGTTAAGCGTATTTCTTCAAGAATAGCTCTTACATTCTCTTCCTGTGCGTTGATATATTCATCAACAGAAACAAATGCTTTCATGTTGTAATTATTTAAGCTTTAGCACGAAGTCTTTTGTGATAATAAATATACGACATCGCTCCTAAGAATATAGGTAATATCATAAATAACATAGGAGGCATAAATCCATCGGTTGCTAATTGCGAATAAACGGCTCCAATTAAATCAAAAAACATTCCGGCATACGCCCATTCTTTCAATCGTGGAAAACCCGGAACAACGATTGCAATTACGCCCAATATTTTAGCAACGCCTATAAAAATCGTGAAGTAATCGGGATAGCCTAAATGATGCATGAAAACAACTGCATCAGGACTAAGAACAATATCAGGTATTGATGATAGTAACATCAATCCTGCAAAGAGTGCGGTAAACACCCAATAAATGGTATTTAATTTTTTCATGTGTAGATGGTTTGGTCGAATTTATTTTATGGCACAATTAAGTAACCAGTGGTTCCCGTATTTATCGGTTAGATCACCAAAGAGAGAGCCCCAGAACGAAATCTCCAAAGGATGATCCTTTTTTCCTCCATCTGAAAGTTTTTCGTAAACAGTTTTGATCTCTTCTTCATCGGAACAATTCAATACTAAAGATACATTATTACCTTTTAACAATCCTGATTCCGGCACCATATCCGATGCCATCAATTGAAGTGATCCGTTAGTCAAGGTAGCGTGCAATACAAGATCTTTCATTGATTCAGGCATTTTTTCTGCCAATGGCGATTCTCCAACCTTCTGAATCTCCAAATCTCCTCCCAAACAAGAACGATAAAATTCCATTGCGCTCTTACATGAGCCATTAAATGTCAAATAGCCTTGTATTGTTCTCATGAAATATTAAGCGTCGAGTAAAGTTTGAATATCGAACTTTTTCATTTTCAAAAAAGCATTCATTACTCTAGAGGCACGAGAAGGATCGGTCATTAGTTTACCAAGAACAGATGGAACAACTTGCCAAGAAACACCAAATTTATCTTTTAGCCATCCGCACATACTTTCTTGTCCACCTTCCGACAATTTACTCCAGAAATAATCAATTTCTTCTTGGGTATCGCAACTTAAAACAAAAGAAATAGCTTCGCTATGTTTAAAGTGTGGACCACCATTCAAAGCTGAATAAGATTGACCATTTAACTCAAACGTAACCATCAATGCAGTTCCGGGTTCTTTGCCGTGAAATTCTTTGCCCTCATCTCCATAACGACTCACGCTTTTCACAGCAGAATCATCGAATATTGAAACATAAAAATAAGCTGCTTGTTCGGCTTCATTATCGAACCATAAACAAGGAACTATGGGATGATTAATTTTCATATGTTGTAATATTAAACTGATTCGGAATAAGATTTAAAATTATTCAAGATGGCTTGCCAACCTGCTTGCTGCATTTCGACAGGATTAACACTTTCCGCATCAAAAGATTCAGTGATTTTTACTCCAGTATCCGTTGAATCAAAAAGTATTTTCACATTTCTACCATCACCGATGGTGTACTCGATTTTTTCATTGACTACAACAGAAGAATAAACTCCTCCAAAATCGAATCCGAAGCTACCATCTTTTGCTTCCATACGAGTTGAGAAAGCACCACCTTCACGTAAATCATTTTCTGCTCGAGGAGCATGCCAATCGGGTGAGGCTTGACACCATTTTGTAATATGATTAGGAGATGTCCAGCATTCCCATACTTTCGAGATAGGTGCATTTACAGTTGCTTCAACCGTAATAACTACTTTATTTGTCATAGTAACAGATTTAAATTTTGGGCTTTACAAAGATGCAACATAAGTACATATTACATAAGTGCAAAAAAGACAAAAGAAGGGGCATTTGCGACAAATCTATTTTATAAATTTGTAGTATGAAACATGTAAGCATCCTTGTACCCGAGCAGTCAGTTTTGCAGGCCATTGCCGATCCACAATATTTGTTTTCGGCTGTTAATCAATTTTTATCAATTATGGGTAAACAACCTCTTTTTAAGGTAGAATTAGTAGGCGCTAACAAAGAGACAAAACTCAACGACGGAATGTTTTCTGTACATGCCGATAAATTACTCCAAGAAGTGAATAAAACAGATTTAGTATTTATTCCTGCTTTGTTTGGAGATATGTCGATGGCAGTAAAGAAGAACCAGAATTTAGTTTCATGGATTAACGGACAATATGCAAATGGTGCGGAAGTAGCATCTTTATGTGTGGGAGCGTTTCTTTTAGGCTCTACAGGATTACTAGATGGTAAAAAATGCTCGACGCACTGGGGATTTCAAAATGAATTCAGAGAAATGTATCCGAATATTACAGTAGTTGATGGAAGTATTATTACTGAAGAAGAGAGGATATATTCTAGCGGAGGAGCTAACTCGTATTGGAACTTATTGCTTCATTTAGTTGAAAAGTACACCGATCGCGAAACTGCAGTTTTAGCTTCCAAATATTTTGCCATCGATATCGATAGAGAAAGTCAAACTGCCTTCGCAATGTTTAAAGGACAGAAGAATCATGATGATGCAGAAGTAAAAAAAGCACAAGAATACATAGAGAACAATTTTAAAGAAAAAATAAGCATTGATGAATTAGCCGACTATGTTGCTGTTGGTAGAAGAAGCTTTGAAAGAAGGTTTAGAAAAGCTACACATAATTCGGTATTGGAATATATTCAACGAATCAAAATCGAAGCAGCCAAAAGAAGCTTTGAGAATGGAAGAAAGAATATCAATGATGTTATGTTTGATGTTGGATATACCGACACAAAAGCCTTTAGAACAACATTTAAGAAAATCACCGGACTGACTCCTATTGAGTACCGCAATAAGTACAATAAGATGGCGGCATCCAATTAATTAATTTCTTTAAAATCAAGGTTATGTTTTAATAGCTCTTGTCTTAACTTCGGAATAGATGTGGGGCCAAAACCGTGTAATTTCAATAATTCGGCTTCACTTGTTTGACTTAGTAATTCAATTGAATTAATACCTGCTTTTTCTAAAGCTCTGCGAGCAGGGGCCGCTAATGACATTAAAAACCCTGCTGTAGGTTTATTCTTTTTTTCGCATGTGGGGCAAGTTCTACAATTACTACTCTTATAAAAAGTATGTCCGTTATCGCATATTACCTTTACCCTATTCATTCCTTTACTCAATTATAATATCTAAATGCTGAAGCAACCCAGTAATAGTTTCTCTCGAGAATTTAGTTTTTTTCAAGCGATTTTCATCCGGACGAATAGAAAAATTAAAGGAAGATCTAAAATCAGTTTTATCTAGTATAGTATTTTCAAAATGCGCCTTTAATAAATCACATTCAACAAAAATAGATTCAGACAAATCGGTATTGGTAAAATCAACTTCTTGTAGCGAACAATTTGAAAAACTCATCTTTTTAATTTTCATCTTAAAGAAAGAAGACAAATTCAAATTACAATTCTTAAACGAAGCCGAAAAAACAATTGCATTTGAATCTTCAAAGTGAATTCCAAGTAATTTACAAGAAACAAACTTTGAATTACTGATGCCTGTGCGTTGTAATTTAGCCATACTCAAATCACATCCATCAAATACGCAGTTATTAAATGTCCACATAGAAATATTTGCATTAGCGAATGTGCAATTTCTAAAAACACAACCATCGTATTCACCGATTTCTTGCACCAAGGAGAAATCCTCATTCACAAACTCTTTATCGTCGTAATATTTCTTGCTCATTCTTATAATCAGTCGAGTTCAAGCACATTTTTACTTCCTACATGCGTATTTTTATCGAAATGAAATTCAATAAAACCGGCATTCCCAGAAGTTGAAGAAACAGAGGCTTTAGAACGTCCCATTTCCAATCCGTTTTCATCAAGCACCTTAGCAGTTAAAGTACCTTTAAAATCTTTATTAAAGATGATATAAGCCAAGAGCATATTGTCAACTCCAAGAGAATCACTCGAAATGGAACACTTACCCAAAGCTATTCCTTGAGCCACTAGAGAGTCCGACAATTTCACTTTTACATCAAAGGCTTTCTTAACTCCCTTAGCCGCACCTTCAATGAATTCACCGGCTGTTTGCCCTGCTACGTCTCCGGCCTTATTTATTTTCTCTTTGATTGAATCAGAAGAACAAGAAGAAAATCCAATGACCAGAGCCAAGGGAATTATGTACTTTTTCATAAAATAATCGGGTTATTAGTTGATTGTAAAATTAGGAAAAAATAATTCGCTGCACTACAACAAAAGCAAAACGGATGAATGATTCGAGCTCATCCATCCGTTTTTGATGCTATATTCAGGTTGGTTATTTACAACCTTCCGTATTTACCTTTACCATAACTAAGTCATAATCACGTTTAGAGAGCTTTCCTTCATTCACTGAAGTCATTAAAGCCTTTTCGCGTTTTGCATCTGCTACTACTCTTTCAACTACGTCACCATTAAAGATAACTTCTTGATTTCCGTAGGTCCATACAGTTAGTGTAGAGACTCCTTTAGCATCAACTAAATTCTCAATACGATCAGGTTTACCTGCATTTACATCAACTGTAAGTTTAGGCATCCCGGCTTTTACCGATTTACAAGGTTGACCAAAAGAGAATGCTGAAACCAGCAATAAGCTTGGAAGGATCAATAATTTTTTCATTTAAGCAGTTTTTGATATAGCTAATACGCAGCCTATACTAAAAGGTTACGATTTTACGATTTTCATCAAAAACACTCTGAAAACTTATTGTTTCACCTTGTATTGACCTTTACTTTTTCGAATATTCACGGCTACCACTTTATATTCAGGACATAATGCTTCGCTATCGTGTTCATCGCTGGTAATGATATTCAACATCACTTCAGGGAAATGGAAAGTAGTACTTAAAATTCCTTCCTTGACTTCATCCGTTATTTTGGCTTTAATATCAACTTTACCTCTCTCCGACTCAACACAAACCATATCACCATCATTAATTAAGTGACGTGCAGCATCGTCGGGATGAATCATCAACACATCTTCGGTAAGAATTTTCACATTACCGGTACGACGAGTCATGGTTCCCGAATTATAATGTTCTAATTCGCGATTGGTAGTTATGATGTAAGGATATTCTTTCCCATTCTTTTCTATCTCTGCACTTTCCTTAAAATCGAAATAATGGAATTTCGCTAAGCCGCGAGTGAATGATTCAGTATGCAATATTTCAGTATCAGTTCCATCTTCACGAACCGGCCATTGCTTGCCATTATCACCTAAATTATTCCATGTAACGCCTTTGAAGAATGGTACAATTCCCGAAATTTCTTTTAGCATCGTCTCAGGATCATATGGTTCTTGAGCATATCCCATGCGATTCATGATGTCGACCATAATCTCTCCATCACTTTTCGTCCCCGGCAAAGGATCAACGGCATTCTGCACTTTCTGAATGCGGCGCTCTCCGTTGGTATATGTTCCACTTTTCTCGAGGAAAGAAGCTCCTGGCAGGATTACAGTAGCATACTTCGCCGTTTCCGTTAAGAACAATTCTTGCACTACTAATAATTCAAGATTATCCATAGCAGCAATAACTTTATTTGTATTCGGGTCTGTTTGCACAACATCTTCTCCCATCAACCAAAGAGCTTTCAACTCACCTGCGATTGATGCATCAAACATCTCAGGAATTTTAAGCCCTTTTCCTAGAGGAATAGAACGCTTATAATAGTCTTCGTATAATTTATTTATCTCCGGATCGTAAGCATTCATATATCCCGCTCCTTGATGTGGTTGACAACCCATATCAGCAGCACCTTGAACGTTATTTTGTCCGCGTAATGGATTTACTCCAACACCCTTTCTTCCGATATTTCCAGTGATCATGGCAAGGTCAGAAATCAGCATTACAGTAAATGTTCCTTGCGTATGCTCTGTAACACCTAGTCCATGGAATGACATTGCATTCGGAGCCGTTGCATAAGCTATAGCTGCTTTGCGAACTAACTCTTTATCCACTCCAGTAATTTTCTCCATCTCTACCATATCTAATTTCAGAATATGAGAACAGAAATCATCGAATCCTTCAGTACGGTTCGAAATAAATTCTTTCGCTTCTAATTTTTCGGTTATGATATAATACAACATCATGTTCAACAAAGCCACATTTGTTCCGGGCTTTAATTGCAAATGATAAGTTGCGAACTTAGCTAATTCAGTACGCCTTGGATCGACAACAATTGTTGTCTTTCCTTTTAATGCATGTTGCTTAAGTTTTGCTCCGGTAACAGGATGTGCATCAGTAGGATTTGCACCAATTACCAATATACAGTCGGTATATTTTAAATCCTCGATAGAATTTGTTGCAGCTCCAGTACCGAATGCTTTTTGCATTCCTAAAGCAGTAGGTGAATGACAAACACGAGCACAGCAATCGATGTTATTGGTTCCGATTACAGCACGAATAAATTTCTGCATTAAATAATTTTCTTCATTGGTACAGCGAGCAGAAGAAATTCCAGCAATTGAATCGGGACCATATTTCTGACGTATTTCCGTCAATTTATCAGCAATAAAATCATAAGCTTCATCCCATGTTGCAGGCTCTAAATTTCCGTTACGTCGAATCAACGGAGTACGAATGCGATCGGGATGATTATAGAATGAAAATGCAAATCTTCCTTTCAAACAAGTATGACCTTGATTTACTTCTGCATTATAAGGAGCTTGAATTGATTTTACCTTACCGTTTAATACTGAAACTTCGAGATTACATCCCACTCCGCAATATGTACAAACGGTGCGAACTTTTTTATCTGCAACAATTGACTTCGATTCAAAAACGTCACTGATAGCTGAAGTAGGGCAAGCTTGCGCACATGCTCCACAACTCACGCAATCAGATTCGAAGAATGAATTATTATAACTTTTAACAATATGACTATCGAAGCCTCTTCCCGCCATTGTCAACACAAACTCGCCCTGCACTTCGTCGCAAGCACGAACGCAACGAAAACAATTGATGCATTTTGAGAAATCGGACGTCATGTAAGGATGACTCAAATCTTTCTTACGATCAAGATGATTTTTTCCCTCCGGATAACGCACATTTCTCACTCCTACTTTTGCTGCAACACTTTGCAACTCGCAGTTATTATTAACCTCGCATGTAAGACAATCTAGTGGATGATCAGTTAATACTAGCTCAATAATATTCTTGCGAAGTTTAACAATACGATCGCTATGAGTGTAGATATACGAATTCGGAATTACGGGAGTATGACATGATGCCTGTGATTTTGCAGGCCCATCTTTCACCAATGCAACATCGACACTGCAAACCCTGCATGACCCGAAAGGATCAAGGTTAGGAGCATCGCAAAGCGTAGGAACGAGTTCTTTTCCTAAATTACGGCGAACAAAACTCAAAATCGTTTCACCGTCTTGTATTGTATAATTTATATCGTTGATATATGCTGTTGATGCCATTGAATTACTTTTTAAAATAAGTTGATAATTCGTCTTCAAAATATTTCATTGCATTTTTGATAGGCAATGGTAATCCACCGCCTAATGCACATAACGACCCTACTTCCATCGTTTCAAGCAAATCGTTCAATAAATTTTTATCGATCTTGAAATCTCCTGCTTGTGCTTTCTCTATTAACTCATACCCTCGTGTTGAACCTATTCTACAAGGGAAACATTTTCCGCAACTTTCGTGAGCTGTAAAACGAAACAGATGTTGAATATAATTTATGATCGGAAATTCTTCAGGCAAACAAACTATTGAAGCATGTCCCAATAAAAATCCTTCGCGAGCAAATGAATCGAAATCGACTGTTAAATTTTCGATTTTGCTAACAGGCACTAATCCTCCTAACGGTCCGCCTATGTGCATTGCCTTCACTTTCTTTTTAAATCCTCCGCCAAGTTCATTTATCACCAATGCCAAAGGAGTTCCCATATCTACTTCATAAATTCCAGGACGATTAAATCCACTGTCGAGTGAAATCAATTTCGTCCCCGACGATTTCGCTGTTCCAATAGCTGCATATTCTTTCCCAGAGTGACTATAGATGAATGGTAAGTTCGCCAACGTTTCAACATTATTCACTACTGTAGGTTTATTAAAAAGTCCTTGTTGTGTAGGATACGGAGGACGAACTCTCACCTCAGGTCGTTGACCTTCAATAGAGCTAAGCAAAGCAGTTTCCTCGCCGCAGATATAAGCTCCTTGAGCTTTTATAACCTTAAAGTCAAAATTAAAATCAGTTCCAAGTATATTTTCTCCAATTAATTTCTGATCATACAACCACTTCACACAATCAGAAATGATCTCTACCGATTCAGGATATTCTCCTCTGATATAGAGAACGCCAAAATTTGCTTCGGCAATAAATCCTGCCATCATCATACCCATCAACAAAGCATGGGGACGATTTTCGAGAATATACCGATCACTAAATGCACCAGGATCACCTTCATCAGCATTACAAACGATAAACTTCGTATCACTAGGAGTATTTTTGCAAGATTCCAGTTTAAATCCCATTGGGAATCCTGCTCCACCTCTACCACGCAATCCAGATTCTTTTAGCTCAGTAATTAAGTCGGAAGGATTTCTTTTGATAAAAGATCTGAAAATATCATAATACTTTGCAGTATCACCATAATCAGTTGTAAGAACAGCAGCACCTGTACTACCTACAAAATAATTCTCCTTAGTTAACGATTTCTTTGATGCGATATCTTTGATATTATCAATATCGTTACCTGAATAATTTTTCCCATTCACATGAAATGCGCTGTTCTCGTGACAACGTCCCAAGCAACACATCTCACCTATTTCATTCTCATCAAACGATGATTTCAATTTATCATGTACATGTTTTTGCGTGCCAGCAACAAGGCAAGCACTACCATTACATACATAGGCTTTTTTACCTTGGTTCTCTGGCTTTAAAAAATCATAAAACGACACAGCACCATACACTGTAGATTTTCCCACAAGAAATTCCTCGCGAATTCGTTCTAAATCATCATTAGAAGGCGTTCCTTCTTTAGCAGCAGCAAGGCCTAACTCCTCGAACAGATTTTTCGAAAGTCCTTTACGTCCCGACAGTTCACTTATATTCTTCGACATGCGAACAAATTTTATTCTTGATTTAAACTAAATGATGAAGGAGCCCAATATTTTCTCATCATTATTAATGATCTACTTAACTAAATCCTTTAAGAGGAACAAAGTCTACAATATGGTTCCAGAATCAGAATGGTAATATTACAGAAAAAAACCATTTATTTCATGCCAAAATCGGGGATTTCTCCTTCATGAAATGTTGAAAAAAGACAGAAAAACGACAAAAAGACCCGAAATTCCTAAAAGTCACTTAGGAATGAAATCCATTTGATATGACTTCCACTCTACTCCATCCACAACTGAAGACCTTGAAACCGACTCATTTATCACAAAGCCTTCCGATTGATAACACTTGATAGCAGTAGTATTATGACTATAAACATTCAATAAAATACGTTTAGGGTTTGCGATAGCCAAAGACTCATAAATCAGTTCACGAACTAATAATTTCCCCAATCCTAGTCCACGTAAATCGGGATCACCAATTAACAAACGGCACAATTTCAAATCATTTTCATCAACTCTAACAATTTCCGCATAACCGATGGGTTCATCGCTATTCACATCGACAACAAAATATGGGTGAATTGAAGAATCAGACAAATGCTTCTCCCAAGCTATTTTAGTGAGGGGATAATCGAAACCTGGTCCTGAAAATTGAATAAGTAATTCAGGCGAATTTACCCAAGATATCAGGCGATTAACTTCAAGAGGATCGAAATGACGCAGATAAATCATATTAAACATTTTTTTGAGCGAAAGCGATTACATGTCCATCGGGGTCAGTAATATAACCTACTCTATCGCCCCAGTTTCTATCGGCTGATTCACTAACCAATTTAGCTCCGCAACTTATAGCATGATTCATCTCAAACTCCACATCGGCCACGATGAAATAAAGCTCGCAGCGAGGAATGCCATTAGCGTCATTAGGGTGAGGTAATATCGGCGTAATAATTTTAGCAATCCCCGAAGTAGGCATCAAACCCAATTTGAATGAATCGAAAATATTGAACTCAATCATTCCTGGAGCAATCATATCAGGTTGCGATCTCAATATAGCAGAATAAAATCGGGCACTCAATTTTTCATCGCTAACGTATAAAATCACTTCAGAATTCAGAATATGAGAAACCATTCAACAAAGATGATAAATCCCAATTAAAAAACAATTATTGATATTCAGATCGAAGCAATGAAAAAATCAAAGAATCTTCAATCACTTCAGCCTTTTTATAGTGCTCGCGTAAAAGTCCTTCTTGCACGAATCCAAATTTCTTTACCAGCGCAATAGAAGCTTCATTACGGGGCCCGATACAAGCCTCAACGCGATTCAATTCCATATTCTTGAAACCATAATCAAGAACAGCCCTCATTGCTTGTGTCATTAATCCTTTGCGTTTATAAGAATCATCCCTTAAGTCGTAACCAATCTCAGCTCGTTGATGCTCTAAATACCAAGTATGGAATCCGCAGCCACCAATGATTTGATTTGTAATATTATCAAGTAATTGAAAATTAACGAATGAACGGTTAAACGTCGACATTCCCATTGAATGGCGTGCGCGGCTTTTAATTACCTCTTCACGAGTTGAAAATCCAAAGAAATCGGACAACTGTTGATCATTATAGTGCGTATGCACAAACGTATAAACCTCAGGAGTAAGTTTTCTTAAATTTAAATCAGACGTAGTTATTAAATCAAAATTCATAGATAAATTATTCAGGAAGGATTGATATAGCTTTTGGTCCGTCGGAAATATGGATTAATCTCTTCAGTTTTTCATCAGCATATTCTTTATTCGAAGAAAACTTGACTAAACCGGAATTAAAATCCCATAGTCCGACATAGTAAGGAGCAACATCAGTAATAACAAAAGTAAATCTTTCCAACGAAAGAGAGGTAGTACTATCTTTTAAAGAATTGAAATTAAGAGAGTCTGACGCGTCAAAATTTCTATAAATTGGTTCTTCGTAAACCTTACCTCCATACCATTTACTACGTACATAATTATATGATCTTATTTCATATTTCCCAGCAGGCAATTCAGCGCAAAACAAGATTTCTTTTGCAGAAGTAAAAGGTTCTTTCACTTGCAAGCGATAGTATTTTTGATCATCATAATGATACAACAGTATAAATTGTGCAAAGCCGCCGCTAGAGAAACCAAGGCGTTGAACAAAAACTCCGTAAATCATCGGGCTACGATAATTACGGCTTTCTTTGTCGACAACACATTTAAGCATTTTACTTTTTTGAGTAAAACCAACAGAAGTAAAGAGCAACAAACAGAATAAAATTAAATATTTCCGCATTGAAGGTATTTTAGACGAATTATGATTACTGTACTTTTCAACACTATTGCCACAGATACAAGTTGAAACAAATATAAATAATTAAAGGTAAAACACAAACTAGCAATACATTAAGAGTAGTCGTGACAACGGTCATTTTTTACGGCAACTATTGCAAGTAATTTTGCGCCCTAAATTTCAACACATGAAAAAGTCACTAGCATTCATTTTACCCGTAATTATCGGATTATCATCCTGCGGGGGAAGTCAACAAAATCAGCCTGTAGCTGATGCAGGTCCTTCACAAGCCGATAAAGATCTTCTTCAGCAAGCGCAGACATATTTTCAGGCATTGCCGGCAACAGCGGAGAATCCTGAAAATAAAATCACCGATGAAAAAGTCAAATTAGGGAAAGTACTTTATTTTGATACACGATTAAGTTTGAAAGGAAACAACAGTTGTAACTCATGTCATAATCTCGATACTTACGGGGTAGACAATTTACCGACTTCAAAAGGAGATGCAGGTAACTTCGGTGAACGCAACTCCCCTACTGTTTACAATTCAGCATTACATGCTATTCAATTTTGGGATGGAAGAGCTAAAGACGTGGAAGAGCAAGCAGGTGGTCCAATCTTGAATCCTGTTGAAATGGCTATCCCGAATGAAGCTTTCATCGAGAAAAAACTAAGAGGTGTTGAAGAATACAAACCGATGTTTAAAGCCGCCTTCCCAGATGATAAAGAAGCCATCACTTTCGCGAATATTACAAAATCTATCGCTGCTTTTGAACGCACCTTGCTTACACCTTCTAAATTCGATGATTTCTTAAAAAGCGATAATAATGCTTTAACAGCTGAAGAGAAAGACGGGTTAAAAACTTTTATGGATGCAGGATGTATCACATGTCACAATGGCCCAGCCGTTGGAGGAACGATGATGCAAAAATTTGCTCTTTTCGGCGACTACCGAGAGTTAACACATAGCAAAGGGAACGACGAAGGATTGAAAAAACAAACAAAGAAGGATAGCGACAAGGATATGTTTAAAGTTCCTTCTCTTCGTAATATCGAAAAAACAGGTCCTAATTTTCATGATGGAAGTGTTGCAGATTTAAAAGAAGCAATTAAAATTATGGGCAAAACTGAATTAAACAAAGATTTAAGTCAGGCTGATGTAGATAAAATCTTTGTTTTCTTAAAAGCGCTAACCGGCAAAATCCCGGCCAATGCAAAACAAACAGCGATGAAATAATTTTCACCACAAAAAAAGAGGTTCCCATGATGAGAACTTCTTTTTTTTGCTTTTAGCTTTCTACTCAGTAACGACAGTTAAACTAATCGATTTAGTAATATCGTTTAAGTTAGTCACAGTAAACAAATACTTACACTTAGTTCCTGGAATAGTATCTGCTTTTGTCGTAAAATCGTAAGTGTATGAATCACGATTGGTACCCGTTAATCCTTTACTATAAACAGTTACCAAAGCAGAATCATTAACAGATTTAGAAATATTAAAAATTCTCAATTCACCATTGGTACCTTGCTTTGTTGCTTCAATTCCGATTGTGAACACTGAATCGCCAGGTAAAGTATCATTTGCATGCAGAAACAAAGCACCTGTCTTGAAATTAATCACAGGAGGTTCAACTCGTTCTTTCTGGCATGAAAGCATGAAGAATGATAGAGACAAACCTATCACAGCAAGAACTAAATTATTGATAATTTTCATTAGCGCGTATTTGTTTCTTGCAAAAATAGTCATTTAAACTTACTGCTTAGTTTTTCAATTTAACAGGAATCCATATTTCCTCTTCCGAATCGGGCGAGTGATTTACATATTTAGCTCCTAAAACCTCAAAATGAGGGCGATCATCAATTATATAATCAGATGAAGGCAGCCACTCGCCGAAGATTGCCTTAAATACTGCTTCTCCTTCTTCAGGGCCACCTTTATACTGAAATACTGCATATAGACCTCTATGCAAGAAAACCTCTTTAAAACCTTCTGGAATTGCGGCAGAAGCTTCAACTTCAATAGCAGCCCATTTCTCGAAAATAATAGATTGGCTAAAACGCGACCAATCCAATATTGGAGGGTAAAATTGAATTGAATACAAATCAGAACCAATTGTATTGGCAATCACTTTACGATTCATCATAAAAGAACGCCATAATTCAGGAGTTGTATTTTGATTATACGACATCAGCATCGATTTACCGATGAGTCGTTTTTTTTGAAGTACTTCGAAGCGAGGAATCATGTAAAAACGAAAAGATTTTTACTTACACTCTTTATCAGGAGTACAAGCAGGACCATTCGAAACTTCTAGTTTAGAAACTGGATTATTCTTTCTCCATTCTGCAAACGATTTATTCAAAGTTGACAAGAAAACTTCGGCAGGTTGAGCTCCTGAAACTGCATATTTTCTATCGAAAACAAAGAAAGGTACACCTGATACACGAATACTGTCGGCTTCATGAATATCTTGTTTCACGCGATAAGCATATTCATCGTTCGCAAATGCTTCTTGAACTTCAGTTGATGATAAACCAATTGATAGTCCTAGTTCCGTTAAAACTTTAATATCTCCGCAATCTTTTCCTTCTGTAAAATAAGCATGAAACAAACATTCTTCAATCTCGTCGCCCTTGCCCTTAGCCTTTGCCAATTGTATCAATCGGTGAGCATTAAAAGAATTAGCGACTACTACTTTATCGAAATGATAAGAAAGTCCGGCAGCCTCCGCCATATTCACTACATTTTGATGCATAGCCACCGACTGTTCATAGCTGATACCTTTTCTATCGGCTAGGTATTTATAAACATTCACTTTGGTTTCGAAAGAAGTCGGAATATCGGTATCCAATTGAAAGCTTTTCCAAACAATTTCTACATTGTTACTATCAGCAAATTGCTTTAAAGCTTGTTCATAGTGGCGTTTGCCAATATAACAAAAGGGACACATGATGTCGCTCCAAACTTCCACTTTCATTTTCGCAACTACTTTATTATCAACTATATTGGTCATTGTGTCTATATTTGGAATAGCTTTTGCAATACTATCACTTTTACCCTCACCGCAAGCGGATAAAATCCAAACGGCCAAGAAAGCAACAGAATTACAGAAGTATTTCAGGTTAAATTTCATGCAGTAAAAGTAAGAAAAGTAAATTTTAGACCGAGTGAAACAAAAAGCAATTCACTTTAAAGCAAAAGAAATTCAAAATTAAAGCCTAAAGCAACCTTTAATCTTTCTTGATATCGCCATGTCCAGCAGCAAAAGCAGTTTTATCGGATTTGTAAAATTTATAATACATCCGATAATAGTTACCAGAGGCATATAAGCTATCATTTAAATCGAACAAAAATAAGGGATGATTTGAGTTAAACTTCATTGCACCATTTTGTATTTTCTGTCCCGATGCGTTTGTAATCACAAATTTCATAACGGCAATATTTCCAGCATCGACTGCAATAGTCACTATTTCTTGAGTAGGATTAGGCATACCAGAGATGACTATGGAAGAAGATTGAGCTCCTGTATAATCCAATGTATCGCTAAAATTAAACAAGGAATTAACTGCAGAAGAATGCACCTCATTAGTAGTCCAATCAGTAGAATCAACATTCCCAAAATGGGCGCCAACATCATCTGTTTCTGTAATTGAATTTACACCAGACATATCAATTGCAGCAGAAGTAGGTGTTGAAGTATTGTCGTCGTCGGAATTACAACCCAAAACCAAAAACATTAGAATTGTCAATAAATATTTCATCTTATCCATTATGTAAGTTTAAAAATCATAATCGAAGGTAATAAAAAAGCAGGATCATTACCAAAAAACGATCCTGCTAACATTATGAAATATTTCAACTATCTCAATTTTCACGAAATCAGCTTCCCTTCCATTTCTAAAGCCTTCGGAAATAGTATGTTATTTTCGAGATGAATATGTTTATGAAGATCCTCTTCAAATTCCTTTAAAAGTGCAAATGCAACGCGGTAAGTTGTGCATCCGTCCGTAGGTGGATTATAGTTATTGCTTAACTCAGCAATTCTACTGAAACGATCACCTTCAACATCATGCTCATGTATCATCATTGCAATTGGATTCTTAACGGTACCGAATGGTGCTTCTTTCATATCTAGACCTGAATTGATAGCTTCCACCATGCGATAAACATAAGGGAATAAAATTAACTCCTCCTTTTTCATATGAGCAGTCAATTCACCTGAAGCTGAGACAAACTGTTCATTTATTTCGAATAGCTCGGGATGATTTATTCCGTGAACATTACATAACTTATCAAGAAATTGCAATAATGGCGGAATTGCATTTTCAACATAGCGATGATGAGTATTTTCGATATAATCGATCAATTTATCGAGAGGCCATGTACTATATTCATTTGCTGCTGAACTAGGAATCATCGAAACTTCGTTTAACTCTCTCAGCAACATTTCGCGATCAATACTTATTTTATCGCATACCTCATCAACCGACTTGCCGCCCTTACAGCAAAAATCAATGCCATACTTTTGAAACACGGCAGCAGTGCGAAAATCATTCGCTACGAATGAACCTACACTAGGGGATTTTGTCATTTCCATTTTATTATTTTTTTTAAATACTACAAACAAACTTCACAAGAAAACCTAATCACGAACCAAAAAAGATTTTCCATTTTTTACATCTTCAGAAAGCTCAAACAAAGTAGTATTCTCAAGCATTCCTTTTAATTCATCACGCACAACTTTAAACTTGTGGTGAATAGAGCAAGGTTTTTTCTCATTGCAATGATGAAAACCTAATCCGCAGCCTTTAAAAACCGCATCACCATCAATTGCAGTCACTACTTTACTCAATTTCAATTTTGAGATATCCGCTTTTTTTATTCCAAATCCGCCATGAGGACCTTTTGCCGAATCAATGATTTGATGCTTCACCAAGTTTTGTAAAATCTTGGCCGTAAATGAAGCGGGACTATCAATTTCTTCTGCAATTTCAAGTAAGCCTACCCTATTACCATTCAATGAATTTATTAAGATAAAGATAGAAGCCTTAATTCCGTATTCACATGCTTTGGAGAACATCCTTTCAATTTTAAGGCAAATGTATGTGCAGAAAAAATATTAAAGGATATTTTTGTCCTCTATTATTTAAAAAACTAACAAAAATCATTTTTAGCTTTATTACTTAGTAATGTAGCTGAATTTATTTTTAAACTTCAAAAATGGTGATTCGAAATACTTGTAACTTATTTTGCTAATTAAAATAGAAGTTGCCAAAGCTAAAATTGTTTCCAAAATTAGAACTTGCCATAGTTGAGTATTGAAACCCAAAACTCTAGTTAGTGTTGTTACGATTAAAATTCCAATAAAATGAAAACAATATAATCCGTAAGAAATAGTACCTAAACTCGATATTGTTTTAAAGGATGACATCTTAAAGAACGAATTTCGCGAATACGATTGCTCCAAAATAATAAACAGAATCAAAATAGCAATTATCGATCGTTCAAAAACCATAAATCCACTTCCTAAATTTTCGAATTGAATTCTAAAGAAGAAGAAGAATACAAACAAAATATAAATAGATGAAATTGCAAACTTTGACAATGAAACTATTCGCATTTTAAATTCGTCATTTAACAAAACAAGCCACGCCCCTATAGCACCTATGGTCATGTCGCTAATACAGGAAATGGTATGAAGTTCATTCAACAATCCATTGTTATTATATGCTCTAAATACTAATGAAGAACCAATAATTACAGAAAATGGAATCCACAATTTTTTAAGAGGAACAAGAAAAATAATTATTGGCCAAACCAAATAAAATTGTTCTTCAATAGCTACACTCCACAAAACCGATAAAACAGAGGCATCGGGTCGAGCATTATAAATCATATCAAAATTACTCAAGAATGAAATAAAATAAATTGGATTGGCATGTTCATTAGGATCACCACCAAAATATTGCTTTAAAATGGGAAACAATACAAATCCAAAAAAGACACAGAAATAGTAAAGCGGCCATATCCGTAGTATTCGCCGCATCCAAAAACTCTTCAGATCAACTACTTCATTCATCCGCTTCTCTTCAATCAACAAATATGTTATCAAAAATCCACTGAGCACAAAAAAGAAATTTACACCTAAATTTCCATTTACAAACAGTTTGTGCTTAATAAACTGATAAATTGGATCTTGAAGAATTGAAATATTCTGAGTATAAAAACTATGGTACATAAAAACAGACAAGAAGCATAAAAACCTTAAACCGTCAAGATTCTCAAAGTAAATACGTTTCTTCATGCCAATATTATACCACCATTGATTTCGACAAATTTAACAAAAATAAATCAAGTAGGCATTTAAACGAAAATACCAGCGAAAACCTTAAATACTATTTCAATTGCTGACAACTAATTTAGATCTACCCATAAGTTCGTTACCTTTGATTATTTGCAACAAATAAATTCCAGAATAAAGTTGATCTCTACCTATAACTATTTTCGAGCCACTTAAATTTCTATATTCTTTCACCAGAACTCCGGTCATGCTCATTATTTCTAAAGAACAACCGTTCAAATCAAAATCGGTTTGAATTAAGGTATTTTCAATAAAAGGATTAGGAGAAACTAAAACATTCGACTTATTAGCTAAATCAGGAATTCCAGCAAAACAATTAACTTTAAAATTAGATCGGCAAGTATCTCCATTATAAACTGTTTCGAATATGTATGTCCCGGTTTGCGTAGGTAAAGTATATATCCAATACCAATAAGAAAAGGTGTAATTTCCTGTGCAAGCATGTGTCCAGCTTGAATATGTATTTCCATTCGGACGAACAATGCGCATATTAACAGTTGTACCAGCTGTTTCATTTCTCATAAAAATCACAAAATTTGCAGTTGATCCGGATGAATAGCAAGTATCTTCATTGGGAGTTTCGGTTGAGGGACAAGAAGGTATTATAGGAGCAGATGAATTTACCGAATTATGTATTACTGCAGGTTCAGTATAAGGCTTCTGATTTATCCACCATGAATTTGCATTAATGCTATTACACGGGCCGGCATAACTATCTTTCAAGGTAGAAACTGTTGAACCACTCCACACTTCGAAATGTAAATGCGGGGCAGTAGAATTTCCTGAACTCCCAACAATCCCCAAGAATTCGCCAGCCACAACAGTTTGCCCAATAGACTTAGTTGTCAACGAATTTTTCTTCATATGATAATAATGCGCTACAGAACCATCAGCATGCAGAATAGAGATATAATTGGGAGTTGATGAATTCGTAACGCAGTTCTTGTCGAAATTACCATCCACTTTATTCAAAATTGTACCAGGAGCTGCGGCAATGACTTCTATGCTATTGCTATCCATTTTCAAAAAGGGATAAGGCCAAGTGCAAATATCAGTTCCTTTATGTCCGTTGTAAGTCACAGCACCACAATTCCAGTCGAGTAAGCCGCTTGTATTATCTTGATCGAGAAAATTTGTTATTCCATAAAAACTACAATCATCTATTCCCGCAGCTGTACGCAATGGCCAACTGAATAAAGTCACTGCATTTCGATCATTGGTTATATTCAATCGACTTAAGTTCTCTTGAGTAGACTTTTCCAATTCATCATACTGATTGGCAGTTATGCAAGGAATGGCCTCTGAATTTAACTGCAAAGGATAAGGCCCACCGAATTCGGATGAATCGGAATTCCTAGACTGAGAAAAACCGAATTGCACAGAAACCACAAACAAAGAAATAAACAATATTCTCATAGAATAAAACGGAAAGAATTATAGTACACAGTTGCAGGCATTAAAGGTACAAATAATCAAAGCAATTTCAATTTTTTTATTCTGGCATTCAAGGAAGGGATATTCTCTGAAACAATAGAAGGTAATAACTTAAATAGCATATTCTTTAATTCAGGGTTATCTTTCGACAAATCCGATATCAATTGTAAGGAATTTACTCTAACGATCTTACTTTCTTTTTTATTACTCAGCCATTCGAATAAAATTGCTGATGCTAAGTCAGCTTCAGAAGGAGAAAGATGCAATCTTGACATAAAAAGTGCTAGATGCCATTTCAACTCAATATGCGTTACATTGGTTGACAATTGAAGGAGTTCCTTTTTATGTGCAGCAAGGTATTCAGGATGATTAATTGTACACTTTTCGAGTGCATCTGCAGCACGCATTACAAGAATGCGGTTTCCATCGAATAAAAACGCAAAAACAGCATCGAAATTCGCCTGAGAAGCAATTAATCGAACAACTTCATTACTTTGTCCGATTGACCTTAAATCACCTCCCAATAATAACGACTTCCATTTATCCATTGAATCAATATAAGTCGTTAAAATTGTTATTTCTTATCGTAAAGCAAATAATTCA
>JAHEYP010000010.1:0-6030 GCA_023251535.1 Bacteroidota bacterium | reverse complement strand
TAAATCACTACCCCAACGTTTATCTAAAATTAATTTTGTTTCTGACTCAAAATTATTCCCACCGACTTCAACTTCTTCATATAGAGCAAATCCCACGGCATTAGCTACTGGATCTGCAAGCTTCCATTTCCATTCATTACTAAAACTGATCTTGTGTTCTTGCGCCAATTCATCCATTGATGTATCCGCATAATTGAATAATTCAGAATTCAAATAAAAAGAAGTCTGAATATTATGTCCTAATCCAACTTCAAATTCTATACGTTGATTCAAACTTTGTCCGAAGGCATAAGGGCTAAACTTACCTTTTTTCCCTGATAATAATTCATTTTGAAACTCTAAATCGAATCCGCCTTTACTCAGCACATTAGTCTGGTATGTAAAAGCAAACATACGATCTTGGGCATTTGTTGAGAAACAGAAAAATGCAAAGAGAAGAGTAATTTTAGATAATAGTTTCATTGATTAAGAAGGTTAGTTAATTTAACCACGACAAACAAATGACTCAGAATTATGATTGAAAACATATTCATTTCACTTGTATATGCAAGTAGGGCTGCAAAAGTAATTATTGAAAGGGAGGAACAAAATAAAAAATCTATTTATAGGAGAAATAGACTTCGATATTCAAAAAAAACAAAACTATTTTGATAAAATATCACCAATATTCCTCATTAAACAAGGGCGGAATCTTCGAATAATCCAAAAAAAGACCAAGATTTATAATGACTTGATTTTTGTCATTTGTAGTAATGATAGTTTGCACTAAAAAAATAAAAAAAAACTAACCTTCAAATGAGAGTGCTATCAATACGTCTTCATACGTACTACTGAAAGACATTCATAAATCAATCACGAACGAAATACTAATCCTTGTTAAGGATTAATTTAATTCCCTTAAGAGATGCGTCTGTACTTTTAATGAAATACATTCCAGAAGTCAAATAACTTAAATTAACTATTGCATCTTTCTCATAACGAAACGAACTAATTTTTTGACCCGATAAATCATAGACATCGCATACCATACCAAAGTATTGCGCAGGCAAACTCAAATGAAATATGCCAGTTGAAGGATTCGGATAAGCTGACAAAAGTTCAGTTGATTGCAAACTACTCAATCCGTTGATAACCGATCCTAGTTTAATAATAAAAATATCGCGAGTAGTTGAAGTAGCATGAGTATTTAAAGTTAAACTATCTAAAGTCATAAGCGGCGACCATGTATTTCCTGCGAAATAAATATTGCCGAAGGGATCCACAGTAATGTTCATCGCCATATCATCGCTTGTACCTTCGATTCCTTTTAACCATTGAATAGATCCTGAAGTATTAAAAGAAGCGATATACACTTCATTGGTAGTAGGAGAAGAATTCGTTAAGTGAAAAGGAGGAATTGAAAGACTATCCGGTTTATAGTCGCCGATTACATAAATATTATCTGCTGCATCACAAGTAGCCCAAGAACCACCTAAAGCATACGTATTCCCAATTAAACGTGACCAAACCTCGGTACCTAAGGTGTCAAACTTCGCTACAAAATTAGAAGTCGAACCTAAGTTTGGCAGAATTAGGGAATCTACACCCATATCAACCAGAGAAGAATTAAAATCTCCAGATATAATTAACTCGCCAGAATTATTTAATACCAATGAAAAAGCATGTTCTGCACCACTACCTCCAAGCATTTTTCCCCATAAAGGATTTCCTGATGCACTAAATTTTATCAAGAAAGCATCAAAACCACCTTGTGTTTGCAAAGAAGGAAGAAGTGCGTCTAATCCTCCCAAAGAATTTCCCGCCACATAAATATCGTCATTTTGTTCAATGACAATTGCGGTACCATCACCAATGCCGTCATAAACTCCTGAATTGCCCCAAATATAATTTCCATTTGCTCCGGAATACTTACCATAAAAAAAAGCTCCTCCTCCTGATAGCGCTAAATCACTTCCAGAAACAAATACATCTCCGGCAGCATTACACTTACTAGCCAATATCTTTTTAGCTCCCAAATTTTTTGCCCAAAGTAAATTACCCATAGAATCACATTTAACCAAGAAAGCATCACCATTATAGGTAACAGCATTTGAATTAGTTAATTGAATAGGTCCAAAAGAAATATTTGGAGAACGAAAATAACCCGAAACGAAAATATTTCCTGAGGCATCGGTACAAACTGACCTAGCGCCATCATAATTAGAACCACTTGCTGATCGCGACCACAAAACATTACCAGCTTTGTCATATTTAACAAGAAAGACATCAGTATTTCCTGAATTGGTCAATAAAGTTGAACCCAAATTCAGCGCAGGAGATGCGAATGAGCCCGCAACTAATAAATTGCCATTAAAATCGGTTGTAATTACTGGATCAAGATCATTATTTGGACCGCCTATGAATGAAAGATATTCCCATGTTTGAGCTAAACCTTGTCCAGCAATTAAGATAAGAATAGATAAAACTATTAAACGTTGCTTAAGTATTTTCATATTGAAATTCTAAATATTACTTCTCGTCTTCAGCAAAGGTAAGAACGTAGCCGTTATTATCCAAAACCGAAAATTCAGTAGCGCCATAGAATGTTTTTTCGAGGCCTTTGAGTATTCTGACTTTAGTAGAAACCTCTTCAAAGAAAGTCCTAATATTATTTACTTGGATATACAATAAGAGCGATCCGCCCTCTGATCTCTTTATTTCAGGTAAGTCATCTCCCAAACTAGAAAATGACTGAAACATAAACACAACGGAACCATTGGTCATCATCACCCAAACGAGGTCGCCTTCTTCGGGAACAGTTACAGTAACAGTAAATCCTAGATGCTGATAAAATGCTATCGTTGCTTTAAGATCGTTGACAAAAATGTTAGGAGCTACAGAGTTCATAATATTAAATTTTTAAATTTTCAGAATTACTATTGATGAATATTTTTTAAAAGTATAAAATCCGAATAAAATCCCCAAATAAATACATTCACAACCTATATTGAAGTAAACATTACATTCTAATACAACATTATTGATAAAATCATTCCATTTAGCTGATATTCATCAATATTTCCAAGAAATACATTCCCTATTTTCGAGCCACAATAAAAATCATGATTTCAGAAGCCATATTGAACCCGAGAAGCATTGTTGTGGTAGGCGGTTCAAACGATCATACTAAGCCGGGAGGAAAAGTACTTTACAATTTACTTTTACATAAATACGAAGGGCAATTATTCGCAATCAATCCGAAGGAATCTGAAATACGTGGTGTTCCTTGTTTTCCTTCATGTGAAGAACTTCCTCCAGTCGATTTAGCCATTATTGCCATTGCTGCCAAATATGTTGAAGAAACCATTCAAATTTTAGCAACGCAAAAATCTTGCAAAGGGTTTATTCTCTTCTCTGCAGGATTCGGTGAAACGGATGAAGCGGGAAAAGAACTTGAGCATAGAATCGTTCAAATTATTGAAGAGTATGGCGGCACTATCATCGGACCAAATTGCATAGGCATCATCACTCAAAAATACAAGGGAGTATTTGCGGGTCCTATTCCTGAGTATGATCCTTTTGGTTGCGATTGCGTTTCTGAGTCGGGGGCTACCATGGTATATATTCTAGAGATGGCGATCCCACGAGGATTAAAGTTCAGGGATATCTTTTCAATTGGCAATAGTGCTCAGATTGGCATTGAAGATATTTTAGAATATTGGGATCAAACATTCGACCCACTAACAAGTTCGAAGATCAAATTACTTTATATGGAAAAAGTAAGTGACCCCGAACGATTCTTAAAACATGCTTCTTCACTCGTAAAAAAAGGATGTAGAATTGCAGCTATTAAATCGGGTGCCACCGATGAAGGATCCCGCGCAGTTTCATCGCATACAGGATCCTTATCCGGATCAAACATCGCAGTAAGTGCATTATTTAGAAAGGCAGGAGTTATCAGATGTTCAAGTAGAATAGAATTGGTGTACATGGCGGCCATCTTTACCTTCCCTCCTCTTAAAGGCAGCCGAATTGCAGTAATAACGCATGCTGGAGGTCCAGGAGTAATGTTAACGGATGAACTGATCAAAGGAGGCATGAAAGTCCCGAGAATTGAAGGACCGAAAGCAGATGCTCTTTTATCGGAATTATATCCAGGATCATCCGTTTCAAATCCAATCGACTTTTTAGCAACAGGAACTGCAGCTCAACTAGGAAAAATACTAGATGCCGTAGAAAACGACTTTGATGAAATCGATGCCTCTGTAGTAGTATTCGGCACAACAGGAATGTGGAGAGTAGATGACGTTTACAAAGTGCTGCATGAAAAAATGAATTCGGGTAAAAAGCCAGTGTTCCCCATATTACCTTCTGTAGTTCAAGCGGCGGAAGAAGTGAGTTTATTTCACACAATGGGACATGTAAATTTCACCGATGAAGTAAGCTTCGGATATGTATTGTCGAGAATTTACAGGCGACATAAACCATTTGAAAAACCCATAGCTGCTTTGTGCGATCGTGAAAGAATAAGAAAAATTATAGAAAGCTCAGAAGAAGGATATCTATCACCGGAAACAATAAAAATACTTTTTGAATGTGTAAATATTCCTTTAGCTAAACAAAGGACAGTCTTTACGATAGAAGAAGCAGAAAATGCTATAGAAGAAATTCGATTTCCGATGGTGATGAAAGTTAATGGACCAATTCATAAATCGGATATTGGCGGAGTTAGACTTAACATTTCAACTTTAGAAGAAGTAAGAAAGAATTTTAAGGAGTTGATGGAAATTGCGGATGCTGAATCCGTTTTAATGCAGCAACAAAAGAAAGGTACAGAAGTATTTATTGGTGCTTCAAAAGAAGAACCCTTCGGCCATGTGATACTTTGTGGCTTAGGTGGAATTTTCATTGAAGTCTTTAAAGACGTAACATCAGCAATAGCGCCTGTAGGAATCGACGAAGCACATTCAATGATACAACACCTTAAATCATACCCAATCATTCAAGGAACAAGAGGAAAAGAAGGTGTAAACGAAGAATTATTTGCAAATTCGATCGTGAATTTATCAGCCTTACTTGAAATCGCACCTGAAATAATCGAATTAGATATAAACCCTTTGTTAGGCACATCAACATCACTAATAGCAGTTGACGCACGAATAAGAATTGCAAGAACATGACAACGTGTCTCACACTAGGTGTATTGAATATAATGAACAATTTTTCAATGTTACATGGTCATTCAATAAAGGATGTATAAAATTGCTATTCTTTTTCATACCAATTTTTATCATTACCTCAATGGATCGAATATTAGTTACTGGAGCCATTGAAAATACCTCCTTAAGTTTCAAAACAGTTTGAGCATATTCTAAACATCTTAAGGCACCTTCTGTAGCATAACCATTTCCCCAATGGGAAGAACTCAATCGCCAACCGATGTCGACACATGGTGTAAATGGAGCTTCGAATTTCACTTGTGAAAGTCCAATAAAGCCGATAAATTCCCTTGAAGACAATAATTCAACAGCAAAATAACAAAATCTCTGTTCCGAAAATAATTGCTGATTACGATTGATAAAATCTGCAGTTTGATCAATAGATTGAGTTGAAGGAAAAAACTCCATAACGCTAGGATTAGCATTTATCGCTGCCATTTGAGTAAGGTCGGTTGATCGCCATTCTCTGAATCCTAAGCGCAGTGAGGTAAAAATATATTCAGATTCCATATTTCAAGTTAATATAAGAGGATAAAAGTAATTTAAATCCGCTTAATTAATGATCATCTTTCTCAAAGAAATTCCTGAAAGTAATCCCAACACAAGTCCGCCTGATAGTATTAAAACCAAGTTAATAATAGCTAACCATAAGTTAGAAACATGATAATCTCTTAATGACCAAGTATAGTCGATCAGAAAAACAATAGCGGCGGCGGATGTCCAGCTGATAAATGAAGTAATTATCCAGTGAATAGCTCCTTTAAAATGCGGCTTCAATAAAAGATACTGAAACAATCCGGCCAAAATCGATCCGGCACTGATACAAAACAAC
>JAHEYP010000044.1 GCA_023251535.1 Bacteroidota bacterium | reverse complement strand
GTTGAGTAACTACGCCTATTAGGACGATATACAACCAATCGATACCCTGAGGCATTTCAAAATTAAAGACAGTAAAGGCCCCTCCTACTATTGCTCCAAATAATTGAAAATGCAGCACTACTACTAGAGGATGCTCTAATTGTTTTAATGAACGCACCATATTGTAAGCTAAAGCTGAAAAAAAGGAAGATAAAATACCGACAGCGAGCATTGTCCAGCTCACACGATCATCGAATCCTTTAATGAGAATTACTCCTGCAAATGACAATAGAAAAAACAACCATTGTACGGGCATCACTTTTTCTTTCAGCAAATAAATAGCCAAGATTGTAGTAAATACGGGAGAAATATATTGGATAGTTACTGCGGTACCCAAGGGCATATTCTGAATAGAAAGGAAAAACATGTACAATGCAGTAGTGCCAAACAAACCACGAAGAAATAATAATTTTCGGTTACTACCTTTCCACGGAACACCCTCTTTATACAAGCTTGCAAATCCTATAAGCGTCGCTACCGAACATCGAAAGAAAACCAATTCCATTGCAGGGAGATGCGCCAACTTTTTCACCAAAACATTCATCAACGCAAACCAAAACGTTGAAAGCAACATATGCTTTACGCCTTTGGAGAAGAAAGTTGAGTTGGTGGACAAGGTGGACGGTTTACGGTTTACGGCAGTGCCCCTGCGGGGTTTAAGGTTTCGCGAAGCAGTGAGAGAGTTGCAGGAAAGATGGAGCATTTGAAACCAAAGCCCTCAAAGATAAGATTAACAAAACAAACGAACCATTTACGAGTAATCAATATTAGAAAAACAAAACAAATTAATCCAAAATGGCAGAGTAGAACCCTCTAAAAATCTCTCAGGCGAGGCGTGGATATTTTTCAAAACCGGAATTCATAGAGGTAACTAAGGGTTTTGAAATGTCGACACTACGAAATATCTGGGTTTTTAGAGGTTCCCTTTAGTCCTTTATTAATCTCACCGAAAAAGCATTCGCTCTACGATAATATTGATGTTCGGGGAGTTTACCTCTGACAAACATTTTTCCGTAAGCCGTTTGTTCGGCTTTGATGGTGGATGTCCAGTACATAGCATATTCGCCTAGCTTACCAAACAAATCATTATTACTATTCGCACTTCGGTAACCCGCTAACGTTAGATTCAATCCCGACGAACCGCCCTCTAATATTTTATCGATTGCTACAGAATCGCCTCCTAAATAATCGATCAACTGTTGCCATTCTTCATCGCTGGGAATATGCCATCCTTTTGGGCAAGCCATCAAAGCAGCAGAAAAATAATAGAGCTTACCTTGATCTTTATACTTAATTGAATCGCGATCGTACCAAAAGCTATTAGGGACATCAATTGCTAAATTATGTTTCATCCAAACTTGATTCCCGATTCTAATAGTATCTGCAGGATTAAATCCTTGTTTACCTGAGCCGGCAAAAGCATCAAAAACCAAAACATTAAATACAATAACTAAGAGTATAATTAGTCGATTCATCATAAATTTCATTCCCAATAATTCCGAAAAATACAATTTTTGAGTTAATTCTTTATGAAGGGAGATGTAATAAACTTAATTATCTTCGTTAGGATCAAAATAAAACAGCCATGAGGAAATTCATATTATTTGCATTACTACTGCATTGCACATCGCTGTTCGCTCAGCCTTATATTGAAATTGTAGGATTACAATATGGCGATTTTGGAATTTCTAGCTTATACAAAGGGAAGAACGAATGGCAAGTAAAAAATGACTGGCTTAGTACAGCTATCAACTTACCGCTTAAAGTCGGCAAACGTGATTATTTGTTGTTAAGTCCAGGGTATGACCAAAAACGATTTCATGATGATGTTTCAGAATTCGATATATTAAGTTTATCGACTGTTCAAAGTCCGGTTTTTTATGATGAGACCTTCCATTCGGCAGTTTTACCTATTACCTACATCCATACACTCAACGATACTTCCAAGCAAATTATAGCATGTTATTTATACCATCAAAATTGGTCGAGTATAGTCAATCCCGGATGGACCACCGATCAGCACGGAGGAGCCTTCATTTACAGCAATAATATATCTCCTAAATTTACATGGAAAGCCGGGCTCTATTATAACAGGGAGTTTTACGGTGATTATATCATGCCTTTATTGGGATTCGAATGGACACCCAACGAAAAACTGTTTTTATGGGGACTCCTTCCTAACAATGCAACATTAGATTTCACAAATGGCGGTCCATTTCATATTGGCATAAACTATCGAGGAGTTGAAGATTCTTATTCGGAAGGCTTCAACGATTACTTTCATTTAACAGAAGGGGAATTTGAATTTTTCGGAAGCTACTATCTACCACATACTCCTCTAGCAATTTCTGTCGAGGCCGGACAAACCGTTGCACGTGAATATGAATACAACATTAGAACATATAACGGTGACGTAACTACGAAAACACGTCCGGCAGAGAGTTTATTTTTTAGAGCGGGAATTGCTTTAAGGGTGGTGACGGATAAAAGGTTTAGAACAAGACTATAACTATAGGCGATAGATGATAGATGATAGATGATAGATGTTAGATGTTAGATGAAGGATTATCGATTATCGATTCTATGAAAATGCATGTTTCACCACATCATAAAATGTGATATCACTTAATAAAATAAATTTGTTTCTATAGAGCGAAATCGCGTTCGCGGACGAACTTCAGGTCTTTGATATTTAGCTGAAGGGTAATGCGGTTATTGAAGTTATTTTCTTCAATGTGATACACCACATCAAAAGCTTCTTGTTGCTCAACCATCGGATGATGATGTCCGAGTTGGAAAGCGATTCCGTCGTATACTCCCGGCTGATTTCCTTCTTGCGTAAGCGTGAGTTTAAGGTGGTTATTGCCCACTACTCTACCGCGACCATTATCTCTTACTCCGCTGCTTCTAAAAATGGGAGATAAATTTCCCGGTCCGAAGGGAGCAAATTGTTTTAATATATTGTAGAAACTGCCCGTGATATCCGTCAAGCTTAACTCGGCATCGATTTCGATTTCACGAGTGAGCATTTTCTCTTCGATAGTAGAAGATACAATCGCTTCAAACTTCTCTCTGAATGCTTCTACGTTTTCTTCACGCATCGTTAAACCTGCAGCGTACATATGTCCGCCGAATTGCTCTAACAAATCACTACAGCTTTCAATAGCATTATACACATCAAAATCTTTCACCGAACGAGCCGATCCCGATACCATCCCGTTACTCTTTGTAAGCACAATAGTAGGACGATAGTAACGATCTGTTAAGCGAGAAGCAACAATTCCGATAACTCCTTTATGCCACTCGGAATTATACAATACTGTACTTTTTCTATTCTTAAAATCTTCGTTGTCTTCAATCTGTTGCAAAGCTTGATCAGTAATTAATTGATCTAAGTTTTTGCGCGTATTATTTTGATCGTTGATATCATCGCCTAAGAAACCTGCGAGGTCTTCATTACGAGAGATCAACAATTCAACAGCTTTCGTTCCGCTTTCAATTCTCCCTGCCGCATTGATGCGCGGAGCAATCGTAAATACAATATCGTTGATGGTTAATTCATCGCGTTTAAATCCGCTGAGTTCAAGAATTGCTTTAATACCGGGACGAGGTTCACGGTTTAAGCGTTGCAAACCATAATAAGCCAGAATACGATTTTCGCCGGTGATAGGAACGATATCGGCAGCAATAGAAATAGCTACTAAATCGAGATACTGATCCAATTGACTAAACGGCATTTCGTTTTGCTGCGCAAAAGCTTGAACCAATTTAAATCCGATACCGCAACCGCTTAACTCTTTATAAGGATAAGGGCAATCGTTACGTTTAGGATCGAGTACTGCCACTGCATTCGGGATTTCAGCTCCCGGGCGGTGGTGATCGCAAATAATAAAATCGACACCCAAGCTATTCGCATAATCGATTTTATCGACGCTCTTTATTCCGCAATCGAGTGCAATGATTAACGAATAACCATTCTCTTTAGCGAAATCAATACCTTGTTTTGAAATTCCGTATCCCTCTTTATAACGATCCGGAATATAATGAGCGATATCGCCTGAAAGCGATTTAAGGAAAGTGTATACCAACGAAACTGCAGTAGTTCCGTCAACATCATAATCGCCATACACCATTACTTTTTCCTTATTCTCGACAGCCGTATTAATACGATCAATTGCCTTATCCATATCTTTCATCAAGAAAGGATCGTGCAACATGTCTAAAGAAGGACGAAAGAAACGACGTGCCTCTTCATAAGTCGTTATTCCGCGTTGAACGAGCAGGTTCACCAGGATCCGATTGATACGCAACTCAGCAGCAAGCCTTGTTACGGCATCAGCATCCCCCTGGGGTTTAAGAACCCATCGTTTTTCCATATAAAGCGCTTGTAGATTAAATTTACGGCAAATACAAATATACGGCGCGTTATACCCGTAGTCGACATACAAATACGTAAGTTATTGACAAATAAGGGTGGAAACAACAATTGTATGGGCAAACACAGAAAATTAAATGTTGCAACTTCTATCTATTAATAGATAACTGCGAAGAATCGGATTTAATTTGACGTAAATCGGGACGTAAACGGCTCTTATACACCGATAATGAATCGGATTTGATTTTACCCTTTCGCAAACGCTTTTGTTCCTCTAATGGAAGGTGAAAAATCTCCTGACAATTTTTCGAACAACAGCCATCAAATTTGATTTTGCAATCATCGCATTGAATAAACAATAAATGACAATCGTCGTTCGCGCAATTCACATGCGCATCACAAGGATTTCCGCATTGATGACATGAGCTAATGATATCATCGGTGATACGTTCGCCCAGACGATTGTCGAAAACAAAGTTCTTTCCGATAAATTTCGGCTTTAGGCCTTTCTGTTTTACTTCACGTGCATATTGAATAATTCCGCCGTACAATTGGTTCACATCACTAAATCCATGATGTTTAAACCAAGCACTTGCTTTCTCGCAACGGATGCCGCCGGTGCAATACAATAAAATTTTCGAATCCTTTTTATCCTCCACCATGTCGAGGCCCATCGTTAACGCATCGCGAAAAGTATCGGCTTCAGGCAACAAGGCACCTTCAAAATGTCCCACTTCCGTTTCGTAATGATTCCGCATATCGATTACAATCGTATTCGGGTCTTCGAGTGCTTTATTAAACTGCTCGGCATCGAGATGATTTCCCACATTCGTCACATCGAATGAATTATCATCGAGTCCGTCGGCAACCACTTTTTCACGAATACGCACAATCAGCTTAATAAACGACTTGCCATTATCCTCCACTGCAATTTTAAGCGGCACATCACGTAATTTCTCATCATTCTGCAGGATTGCCTTAAATAGATCGAAATTATGCTCCGGAATGCTTACTTGGGCATTGATACCCTCGTGAGCAACGTAAACTCGTCCTAGGACACCTAATTCATCAAATTGGCGATATAACTCAGCACGAAACATATCGGTATCTGCGATATTCACATATCGGTAAAAAGAAAGCGTAATGCGCTTAAATGTTTCGCTATCGAGCTTCTTCTGAAGCGTTTCCTTATCGTATTTATTGTGCAAAGTCATGGGACCACAAAATTAGGGAATTTTGGGTTTAGAATTTAGTCAAGGAATTGTTAAGATATTGGCCGCAGATTATTATGATAATTACGATTGATTATGTTTTAAATCTCCTAAATTTAAGGTTTACGGTTAATTTACTGAAATTTCTTTAAAAAAAAACATTATATCATCAGAATTTAGAGGATTTCAATAACATAATTATATTGTTGATCTACTTTTAAAAAAAAGCAGGATGCCGCAATTAAACAACACCCTGCTTTGAATAAATTATTTGAATTATTTAATGATATCACCTTCAAACTGAACACGCAATTTAACTTTCACTATAAATGGATGATCGATTGGAGCGTTTGTAAATCCTGATAAATTAAATTTAATATTCGAATTTCTAAAGTAGCCTAATAAATCTGTATCGAACATATCGAGATCAATAGCTGTTAATCCTGTAGAAGGAACAGGATCTTTTTTAGCAAAATCGATCATTGATGAACTATTAGTATTACCAATTTTAGCATTGATTTTACCTAGTAAATTAAAAGTATAAGGTGTTGCACTGCTATCATCAATTGCCAAATTAATTGACTTTACAGTTACAGATTTAAGATGCTCCAAACTAGCACCATTATCCTTTAACAAGTTGGTAATATTAGTTGACACTTCATATTCACCTAAGCTAATATTGCCTTGTGTGGTTGTAGGATCGACTTCAATTTCGAATTCTGCATAATCATGCGTAAATGAAAATGCCGTTAAATCGTCTTTACAAGAATAACTAAACAATAAGAAACATGCTGCTAATGCATAAAATAGATTTTTCATGGTATAGGTTTTTAATTGTAGACGAAAGATAAGTAAAAATCCTGTTTCTGCAAAAATTATTTGGCATGATAGAGGTCAGATTTTTTCGATGATAGATAATCGATGATAGATGTTCGATGTTTACGAGGTTTGAGGGATATGTCCTGATATTCCGACGAAGGAGAAATCGTGCTGACGATAAATGTCAGGGCCGCAGATTTTTATGATTCTTATGGTTTGGTAATGATTTTTCGACTTTGGCGAAGGAGAATACCCCATTGGGAAAAGCGGATGAAAGGATTTTATAAGGATTTAAAAGGATGTTTTGCGCTGATGGCGGCTGGCGCGTATAAAATCGTCTAAATGCGAGGCGGATCATCACCTTAGGGGTAAGCTATCATCGACGAAGATTTGTCTACCATGGGCTTTTCTCAAACATTAAAATCGAACGGGAAACGAACCTGTTTTATAACGAATAGTATACATTAAATTTTCTCGTTGAGACGATTATCAATATCCTGACCGTCATTTAATCATTCACTCCTTTATTCATTCAGTCAATGATTGCATGTTATTGTCCAGGAAATAAAAAGCGAACCTTTAGCTTACAAGTATACCTAATCGGTGGCAATCCCAAAGAATTTAGCAAAATATAGCCTTTGTATTATTTTATTAGTATATTTGATTTAAGTTTTTCATGAATTATAAGATATAATCAGTTTTACTAACCATAAATTTATTGTTTTATGAAAGAATTAATCTACACCAGTACACCAGTACACCAGTACACCAGTAAAAAATTCTGCGAATTTTTTACTTTAATTATTTTGACTTTTATGCTGATTGGGACCGCAAAGGCTCAGAACTGTAAGCCGATTTTGAGCGGAAAACATAGCATATGCTCGCCGCCACAAAGCAATCTATTTCAATACAAAATTGATAATTTCACGAATGGTGCAACTTATTGGGCTACTGTGACTACTTACCAAGGTTCTACTCAAACCACAAATGGGTTTTCAGTAACTTCCAATGTATTTACTGCTTTTACATATAATTCATCAATAACTGCTGCTCGTATAATCATACAACAAACTTCCCCATGTAATGATGCTGACACTATATATGTCGAGCCATGTTGTTCAGTTGACCCGGGAACGCAAATTGTTGATATCAATCCAAATCAAATACCAAATATTGTTTTTACTGGCAGTACTTATATTTATGACCCTGTGGCTTATCCAAATCAACCCCCAACTATTGAAATTCATGGACAGCTTACTATAAACAGCACACTTGAAATTTATAATACCACAATAAATGTTGATCAAGGAGGAACTATTAAAGTTGAATCAGGCAAGGCATTTGGTGCTATTAATACGATAATTCGGGCAGGATGCGGGAATTTATGGCAAGGGATTCATGCTGAAAACCAAAGCGAAGTAAAATTAAGAAACGGAAGTATAATTAGAGATGCTGAATATGGATTATCCATTAACGGTATTGTTAGTGGGGATTTTAATAACACCACTGCTCAGCCGACCAGATTTCTTAATAATTTCATTTCCGTTTATTCTCATGACAATTCGAGTGGAAACAGTTTAAATTTTTCAGGTGCACCAGGTCCCGGTATTTTAATCGATCAAAATGCCAATTTACTACCTCCATATTTTGGACAAAAAACAAACCCCTCTGCCAGAAGTTACGCCGGATTCTTTTTAAAGGACAATGCCAATTTCAATAACATAATTGGCAATTCCAGCATGAATATTTCCATTAACAACATGAATATTGGAATCGCCGCTATAAGAGGCTCAATTAATCTTTTAAAAAATGTTGATATAATAAACACAACAGTAGATCCATTTTACACTTATTCTAATCGCTATAACGGAACTGCTGTTTATTGTGAAGGAACGAATAGCACTCCTCAAACAATAAACTTTGGTAGCCTAACTAATTCAAGTTCTTCAGTTAACAATATTGACAACTGCAGATTTGGCGTTTTCGCATTTAAAAATGTAAATGTAAATTGCTTGAACAACAATTTTGACAATATAACTAATATAGGTGGTGTAAAAGTTGACAATGTAAATTGCATTGGGAACTCAACAATAATAAAAAACAATCGCTTTGATACTCGATTTTATTGTGCGATTTTTTGTTCGAGGTTTAATTCGGCTCATTTAGAAATCGATAATAATACTTTTAATACAGGATTATATTATCCGGTAAATTCAACACCAGGCCCGAATTTAACTAACGTAGCTATAAGATTAGCTTTTTTAAATCCCACTACATTAACCGGACATATAAGTAACAATACTTTTAATTGGGCTAGAATAGGGATTTTTGCAACTAATATTCGTGGGGAAGGTAGTGCCATAAATCACATGTTTTCAATTGACAATAACATATTAAATTTCAACAGATCAATTACTAATTATTTTGATCCTCTCTTTAAGCCATATATTCACTCAGGTATTTGGCTGCAAAACTCAAACAATGTGCACATCTCTGATAATAATATAACACGAAATGCTGGACTTGCTGGAGCACCTTCCGGATTTGAAAGTTTTTTAACAGGACTAAAAATCGATGATTGCAATGGTCAAGCCACCCTAGTCGAAAACAACACTTTAACACATATGGGGACAGGTATATTTGTCAACAAAAACTGTACAGGTGCGAATATTTATTGCAACACTATGGTTGGTGATGTAGCAGCCGGCACGCCAACTTTTCCAAGAGGCATACACTTTCAGAATGCAACATTAGGGGATCAAGGAAGTACATCTTCTCCTTATAATAATATATTCTCAAGCTTCGCTAATAACACCAGGAAATTTAGTGGCACAATGAGCACAGCAATGAGATGGTTTTACTCTACCAATTTCTCCATTACTCCGTTTAGTGTTAATCCAATAAACAACTTCACACCTCAAATTGCAAATGTTCCATTATCCTCTAGCTGCGGAGTTTCAAATCCAAGTTTAACCGACGCTGTTTATGAACGTGTAAGGCAAATAATTTATAATGAAATACAATACGACACAGATGTTGAAGAAAACATTTACCTCGACAAAGTTTTTGCCTACAATGCAATAAAAAATGATAGCATACTAGAAAGCATTGACCAAAGCTATTCCAATTTTATTTTTGAACATAGCCAAGACAATATTGGGCAATATGTTGATGCCATAGCTTTAAGTAATGAATCGCAAGTTCAACAAGCCCTAAGTATTTTAAGCAATTTAATATCTACCAATTTAATTGAAGAAAATAAAATTGCAGTAGACCGTATTGCATTAACTTTAGAATTAGAAAACAGAGAATTAAACGATTCAGATTGGCAAGTTCTTAGTCCAATAATCAATTCGAATGCTTTAATAGGAGGAGAAGGAGTTATCAATAGTAGATCATTAACAAATATTGAAATTTACGAAGAACCATCTTATATGAGAATTCATAGCACCACATATTTAAATTCTCCTTCTAAACCTATAACTTTAGAACAAATTCATCACTTATCATTACAACAAAAAGAAAAAATTAATGTACAAGTATATAATGTGGTGGGCCAACTTGAATACACGGGAACTTTAAAGTCTTGGGAAGTGAATTCTAAATCACACTCAAATGAATTCTGTATCATTAAATACTACAATTTATCTGAATATTTAGGCTGTGAAAAAACGCTAAAACTGAATTAACACACCCATCACTATGAATTTCCTAAAAATCATGCTGTGTTGTGTATTAATATCATGCCAAATAGACGCACCGGCACAATCAAATTTTAACATGACAGAATTAAGGGAGCAATCCCTTAATTCTGTTCCGTGTAATCCAAATACATTTTGGGGAATATTTCCTTCAACTAATCCAGGAAATTTCACAATAGGAGAATACACTATTAACAATTTGACAATTGTTCCTACTGGCCAACAGGTTTTAAATGTCCCTAATGTATCTTTGGGTTATTCAAGCAACGGTTCATCTAATTCTAGTAGCACTTTCTTCAATGTTGATTTCGATGGCACTTGGGATATATTGAAATTAACTAATAATTCATGGGCTCATATTGCAAACAACACTTTGTTCAACATAAGGAATTGTGCTGGTCATGATAGCATTATTGTATTTGATGCAATAAATAATACAACTTACCCAAAAGATATTTTAATTTATACGTCTAATATTCTTACCCCAATTTTCAATACAGGCCCAAATCTCTCCAAAGTTGTTGAAGACCTTGCTGTCGACATTAATAATCATATTTGGTTCTTCTCATCATACGATACTTCTTACTTTCAAATAACCTATTTAAACGAGATCGATGTTTCAGGTCAATTAATAAAGCAATACCCTTTCCCCAATAATGTACTTTATGATTGTATTAATGCTTATGGTATGTTTATTTTAAATAACATATTATATTTAGGAATTGGATCCATTAACCCAATTTACCCCAATAAACTTCTACCATTTTCTATAATAAACGATACTTTAGTTATGGGTATTCCTATAAATTGTACAGCTAATTTTGGTGACCTCGAATCCTGCAACCAAGGAACTCTAACAAGCATCTCAGAAGTACCGGAGAGTTTAAAGGAATTATCAGTTTATCCGAATCCGGCGCAGGATCAGTTTATGCTGCATTTGCCATATCGGACTTCTGCAAATGCCATTATTCAAATTTACAATTTGCAAGGAGAGTTAGTGAAAAACTTTAAAGCATCAGACACCTCACCTATTAATTGCAGCTCGTGGCCACGAGGGATTTATTTTGTATCGTTGGTTGAAGAAGGGAAAGCGAGGGTGACGAGGAAGGTTGTGGTGATTTGAAAATTTAAAAATGGGCAATTTGAAAATGGGAACGAAGTTCAGGGGGATTTTGAATTTTGGATTTTGGATTGCTGACGCAATGGATGGGCCGCAGATTATTATGGTTATTATGATTTTCGCAGTTGGCTAACCTATTTTGATGGGTTAGCAAGCCCTTACATTTCGACGAACGAGAAATCGGCAAAGAAGCATATTGTTCGGGAGTTGTTGCGTGATGGCAATAATATCGGCTCAACTGCATGAACTTTTCGTAGAACTCAATTTAAATATACTTCTTGGCTTCGCGGAGACTAACGGTGGAGAGCTTGTGGTTGGCCACAAAATTGCGAACGGAAACAGGGTAATATTTTGAATGTTGGCGGAGTGCCCACCCTACTGCTTTTTGCAGGAAGAATTCTTTTGAGTCGAGGTATTTTTCACATTGCTTGAAAAGCAATTGCTCATCGGTTTTATCGGCATATTTCAACTGAAAAATGATACTTGTGCGATGCAACCAAAAGTCATCTTGTGCATTCCATTTTTTAACAGATGGCCTTATCAACTCGGGATATTTCTGAAATAATTTCCCCACAAATGTAGATGCTACCAAATCGACTGTATCCCACCACGATTTTTCGGTGATCATGTATTCGAACAAGGACAAAGTTTCGGGTGTCCATTGCTTGGATGTTTTTGCTATATATTCCATCGCCACATACTGGCATTCGCGACAAGGATGCGCCCATAAAAACTTCACTACACTCTCAATATTCGCATCTTTCACTTTCCACAATTGCGCCAAAAAAGGTTTATATATTTCTGCACGAACGTTCTTTTGTAAGCCGAAGAATTCATAACGGTCGCGCATATACGCTTTCATGCGAGATGCTTGATATAAATTAGCATTGGCTTCCATTTCTGTTATCAACGCCACTAAAATCACTTTCACTTCCTTCGTCATCGAATAAAATTTTCAATAAATCTAAATAGAATATCTTCATAAAAAAAGCCGATCATTAAGACCGGCTTTTATATTATTCAGTTACTGAAGTATCAGGTTTTCTTTTGTATTTCCAATACATGAACGCTGCCGTTCCTCCCAATAAATACGGAATCGACATTAAGAATAGAATTCCTTTATTTAAACCAATTCCCGTTTTTTGTCCAGATTGTATGCTCGATGCAGCAACTTGTCGGCACATCGAACATTGCGCCATCGACACATCCGAAAGAGACAAGGTAAACAGCAAGGCGAATAAGAAGATCAACTTTTTCATGATTCTTGAATTGAAGCTACGAAGTTACGAAGCAAGGATTAAACGGCGAAAAGAAATTTTAAAATTCATGTTGAGAGATATCAGCTTGGGTAGTAAGGAGATATCATCAGATATACGACCACCCCTGTAGTAGTCACATATAACCAAATCGGGAAGGTAAATCGGGTGATTTTACGATGTTTAGCCACCTGATTCGTTAATCCGTACCAGAAACTGATAAGTACCAGCGGAAGTACCACAGCGGCTAGGATAATATGCGAGATAAGGATTCCTAGGTAAAGGGGACGCAAAGGATTATCGATTGGGAATTTCGTTTCATTCGACATCCAATGATATGTCACATAAGAAACCAAGAAGATAGCTGAAAGGAAAAAAGTAATCAGGTTAATGCTTTTATGTTTTGCAATATCTCTTTTCTTGATGGCATTAAACGACAACAACAATAAGATAGTACAAGTACCATTGATAATTGCGTTTAAGAGCGGAAGATAATGTCCGAAGGCCGGCATTACCTCAGGGCGTGGAAGGATTTTACTATCGAGGATAATCACCACCAGAAACACCACGATTGACAAAGAGAGTACAATACGGAAGACTGTTTTCTCCTGCATTTTACTTAACATATCAGACATAATAATTGAGTTTGGAATGGTAACAACTGAACGAAACAATTGTTGACCGGGTAAACATTTATTTTTCTAAAAAAGTGGGAATTACTTTTTCGCGTATTCCCTTTTCAATACGTCAATATCTTCAATGAGGCGTTTCACATCAAGGACATTGGTACCATCATAAGTTTGGATATTGCCTTTCTTATCTACAGCGCCTCTAATACGGCCTTCTTTGTCGATAAGCGTAAACATTTCGGAATGGATAAAATCATCGGGACCACCATCGCCTTCACCAGCAACTAAAAAATAGGAATTGCGGGCTAAGTCGTAGATTGTTTTTTTGTCGCCTGTAAGGAAGTACCATTTGTTTTTAATGGCGTAATGCTTAGCGGCATAGTCTTTCAATATAGAAGGAGTATCGTATTCGGGATTTACCGTATAAGAAACGATTACTACATCCGGATCATCCTTAAATGCACTTTGAACGCGAATCATCTCGTTCGACATTTTAGGACAAATCGTTTGACAAGTAGTGAAGATAAAATTCGCTACGTGAATCTTGTCTTTAAAGATATCCTGCGTTACCACATTACTATCTTGATCGAGCAAAGAAAAACCGCCGATGGAATGATAAACTGTATCAACTACAGTTTTTCCATCGACGGTTTTCGCAACAGGTTCCTTTGGCCCGAAAATCTCTAACGTTTTAAAATTGTTTTTCCCTGTTTGCAGATATAGATAAGCAAGCGAAGGAATAACGAGAAGCGTTACGAGGATCAGGAATTTTTTCACCCTTATTTGAACATATTATCCCATAAGTTCAGATAATTTGCTTCTGTAAGGCTCATCGCAATCAGATAAATTATCAAAACAAAAGGGAGAAGGATTGAGTATGCTAAAGACATCTTCTCATGTTTCAAGTGCATAAAGAATGCAACGATGAAATAAGCTTTAACAACAGTTAAAGTAATGAAGATAACTTCTAATAATTCTTTCGACAAGCTTGTGAAAGCAATTGCCACTTCACCTATTGTAATTACCAATAAGATCCAGAATGTACGCCAGATAACGCCACGATTTTTAGGATCGTAATGTTCAGGTACAAATTGATTATGCATGTCGCCGGTATAGTAACCGTGCGTTTCGTTATTGTGATCTGCCATAACTATTTACAGGAATTCAGTTTTATAAGCGTGTAAGTAATTAATTATACTAGGTAGAAGAAGGTAAATACGAATACCCAAACCAAATCTACAAAGTGCCAGTAAAGTCCTGTCTTCTCGATTTGCTCGTAATGACCGCGGCGAGAATAAACTCCGCTAAGTACATTAAAGAAGATAATAATATTAATTACCACTCCGCTGAATACGTGGAATCCGTGGAAACCTGTGATAAAGAAGAAGAAGTCAGCGAATAACGGATGACCATATTCATTATCTACTAGGTTAGCACCATGGATAGGTTGAGCTACCGCTTTAATGCGAGCGATTTCTGCTTTGTCTTCGATCACCTTATGATCAGGAGAGATTAGCGCCCAATCAGGAGCATGAATTCCTTTAGCATGTAAGCTAGGAGCGTTCTCAGGGAAACGATAAATTTCACCGGTAGGCATTTTCAATGCACCGTCAGGAGTTCCTGAGATGAAATTATACCACTCCCAAGCCTGAGAGCCAAGGAACATGAATCCGCCGATGATGGTTAAGCCCATCCAAACAGCTACGCTTTTGTTATCTCTTCTGTGACCTGCATCAACGGCTAATACCATTGTTACAGAACTCATGATGAGGATGAAGGTCATTAAACCTACATACGCTAACGGTAAGTGACCGTGTACAAACGGGAAGTGAGTAAACACGTCGTTTGCCGTTGGCCAAATGTGCGTTAAACGATGACGGAATGCACCGTAAGCGATGATTAGAGAAGAGAATGTGAAGGCATCCGAAACCAGGAAGAACCACATCATCATTTTTCCCCAGCTGATTCCGAACGGAGATTTACCTCCACCCCATGGGTTGGAAGAAGAATTCTCGTGTGCAAGTGTAGCTTCTGCAGCCATACAATATATATTCAGGTTAAAGGTTGAACTAGATAATTTTTAACGGAAGATGGCCAAAAATACAAATAAATACAACCAAAGCCCACCCAAAAAGTGCCAGTATATTGCACATAATGAGATTCCGAGGTAATTTTTTGAGCTGTATTTCTGTAAAATTGACTTTCCGGCGGTTACCATTAAGCCGATCAAGCCGAACGCGAGATGCGCAAGGTGGAGTCCGGTTAATGCGTAAAAGAATGATTCTGAGGGAGTTCCAACGAAGTGAATGTTATTATCCACTAATGCACTCCATCCCATAAATTGGCAAAATACGAAGGCTAATCCGAGGCCTAAAGTGATGATAATGAGATTCTTCGCCATCACTTTATTGTCTTTGCGAATAGCTGCAATCGACATTTGCATGGTAATACTGCTTAAAATTATCGCTACCGTTGAAATATAAAACATGGTAGGGATTTCGAACACCAGCCAGTTTCCTTCTGCCTGACGAACAACGTATCCGGAGGTAAGCCCTGCGAATAACATTACAATACTAGCGATAGCCACCCAGAGAAGAATCTTCTCGGTAGGAACCCGTGGCTTCACATTTTCAATAGCGTTTTCTGCTGTCATTTCCATCTTATCAGATTTTATCAAGAACCATTGCAATCATCACCACAGGCAGATAGAAGAAAGATCCGTACATCAATTTTCTTGCAGCATCCATATCGCATTTTTGATACAGCTGATAGGCTTGCCATAAGAAATAGAAACTTACTCCCAGAATTGCGATCATTGAAACCCATCCCGAAAGATGAAACACATAAGGCATTACGCCAACCGGGATTAAACTAAGTGTATATAATAAGGCCTGTAGTGCCGAACCTTTATCGCGTTTTCCTGTCGGAAGCAGATTAAATCCGGCTTTTTTATAATCATCATCAAGCACCCAAGCGATTGCCCAGAAGTGCGGAAACTGCCATAAAAACTGAATGGTGAATAAAAGCCATGCTTCTACTCCGAAACTTCCCGTTGCAGCCACCCATCCTAACATCGGAGGAATAGCACCCGGAATAGCACCCACAAATACCGCAAATGGAGTAACTCTCTTTAGCGGCGTATAAACGACAGTGTAAAGTATAATCGCCAACAGCCCTAAAATGCCGCTGTAGATATTCATGTAATAAGCAAGAATGAAAACTCCTACCGCTCCAACGAGAACACAAACTAACATCGCCTCCCACACCGACATGCGAGCATCGGGCAAAGGACGATTAAGTGTTCTGGTCATGAGCTTATCGAGTTCTCGCTCCATAATCTGATTGAAGCCATTCGCCGAACCGGTAACTAAAAATCCGCCCAACACTAATAGCCACATTTTCCCGAAATCAATTTCGCCGGGCGCCAACATAAATGCCATGGCCGCCGAAAAAACGACAAGCGATGCCAGTCTCATTTTTGTGAGCTGTGCATAGTCCTGCAGTTTAGCAGATATGGTTAAAGGCTTTTCCAGGGTGAAGGATTTCTCCATGAGGGCGCAAAAGTAAGGGATACTAATCTTAAGTACAAGGAGGAATGATTCTAAATTTTGATTTTTTCAGTCGAAAAAGCGATTCTTCATGTAGCTCCGGGAAAACAGAGAAGTTCATTGCCAAAACGCCGACAAATATTCGGCTCTAAAATTTATTATCATGCTGATTTCAAAATAGTTAAGCGAAAAACATTTTGCAGCGGCATGATTCTTTCATTTACTCACCTTTGTGCTTACCGGTAATGATTTGAGTGGCTGTAAGCACCACAATTTTCAAATCGAGGAGCAGCGACCAGTTTTCGAGGTACCAAACGTCGTATTCTACCCTATTTTCCATGAGTTTATGATCGCGGGTTTCGCCACGCAACCCGTTTACTTGCGCCCAGCCGGTAATTCCGGGCTTAACGAGATGCCTAACCATAAATTTATCGATCAGTGCCGAATACTCTTCGGTATGCTTGAGCATATGTGGACGAGGACCTACCACCGACATATTCCCAATCAAAGCATTATAAAACTGAGGCAATTCATCGAGGCTGGTTTTTCGAAGGAAGGAACCAATAGCGGTAATTCTTTCGTCGCCTTGTTTCGCTTGTTCAATATCAGCCTTAGCATTTACACGCATCGTTCTGAATTTCCAGCAAGTAAATTCTTTATTGTCTTTTCCCGAACGCTTTTGCTTGAAGAACACAGGTCCTGATGAACTCAACTTAATTAGTGGAGCAATAATGATTAATGCCAACGGAAAAACAATAGCAATAACCAACAATGAAAACACTATATCGAAGTAGCGTTTTACTAAGCGATTACCGATATTTTGTAATGGTTCATTCCTCACACTAAGTACGGCTACCGACTCATAAAAATCGATCTTCACCCTTCTATTCAAGAACCCTCTGAAATCGGGAACTACTTTAAATCGTATTAGGTTTCTGTCGGCAAAAGTCATCATACTCGCCACTTCCTCTGCTTCCATGCCCGATACTGAACAATAAATTTCATCGACTTTTTTATCGAGCGCAAACGAATGTGCATCGCTTAATTTCCCTTTCAGCCAAGTACTATCTACTTCAGTAAGGTCGTCGGAAAAGATTCCGAGCAATCGATACCCCACCTCCGGATGTCGCTCGAAGAAATGCTGCATATCGATAGCAGGCTGACCATTACCAACAATAATAACCTTGCGGTAATTTAATCCCCGGCGACGCACAAAATTGATGATATACGCCATCACCGACCTCCAAGTAAAGAAGACGATAGCGAATACCGCCAACTTCACTTCAATATGAAATACGGGAATGAAGTAGCTATCGAAGAAATAAAGAAAAACAACAATCGTTACCACGAAAATGGCATATGCTCTGAATAGCAAAGATAGAATTTGCTCGAAGCGTAATCCACGATCTATATGGTGAACCTCAGTAAGGAACGTGGAGATAACCCAGAATAAGTTGATGTAAATAAACTGAGCTAAGAAGTTAGTATCTGCAGTTAATACCGGCCATTTGTAATAAAAGCTAACTAACCAGAATACGGTATTCAGCAGTAAGAAATCCCCTACCACATATATCAACTTCAAATATTTCGAATATCCTGATGCCATAATCTGCGATTCAAAAATAGTGAGATTGAAGGAGAAGTAGACTGAAATATGGGCGAAAGAAAAAATATTTGCGACTAATTGACGAGAATATCGGACAAACGTCTCTCTTTAAAGTTGAAAGACCGTCCTTCTACTGCACAAGCAAATTACATCCTCTCAAATCGCTATGATCGAACCGCCCTAAAATTTCGAACGATCCATCTTCAAATTGTTTACCAAGATCTTGGGTAGCGATAAAAGCACAAGAATAATAATTCGCCAGATCGATAACATTAACGCCACCGGTTGCATTCACTCCCACTCCTGCAAAGGGATCGTTAACTTCTCGCAGTAAAATTTTCATCCATGGCGGAGTAATAAAGATGCCATCACCTTTCGAATATGCTTGCGATAACAACTCCGTCATTCCATATTCAGAGTGAATTTTCTTTACGCCGAATCCTGCACATAATATCGAATGCAATTCCTCGCGAATCATTTCTTTTCTTCGTCCTTTCATCCCTCCTGTTTCCATCACTGTTAACTCAGGAAAATTAAAACTATACTTTTCACATATATCGAGTAAAACAAATGTCACTCCCAGCAAAATTGTTTTTTGTTTTCGGGTACTTAATTCATTCAGCAAGTTCGCCAATTCCTGATATTGGTTTAAATAAAATCCGCTTTGCGGATGCTTGCTTTGCTTTATCAAATGATCGGCCATATAGACCAGTGATGAGCCCTCGCGTTCGAGGTAGGCAGGCAATAAAGCGATAACACAATAATCGTGCACAGGACCATAAAACAATTCGAAGGCGCGATTGAAACTTAGTTCGTACAATTTTACATCAGCTACCGGATGTGTGGACGTAATCATGCCCGTAGTTCCGCTGCTGGTGAAATTAATTTGCGGATGAAAGCCATCAGCAATCACCGATCTTGTTTTAAAAAAAGAGACGGGCAAGAAAGGAATTTGCGAATAGTGATGAACACTATCGACATCGAAATTCAATGCTTCGAGATACTCACGATATACAGCTACATTCTTTGCTTGAAATGCAAATACCGATAGTGCGTGATTATTAAAATCACTATCCGTTTTAATATCAAAGCAAGTTGATGCCAACATGATTAATCGATACGAGATGATTTATTTGCATCGAGATCAGAGTTATAATGCAATCCTCTATTCTCGGTACGTTGCATGGCAGCTTTCACTACCAAGTACGAAAGATTAATTAAATTTCTGAGCTCACACAACGCCGGAGAAACAACAGTACGTTCGTACAACGCTTCCGTTTCTCCGTAGATGATTCGCAGTCGATCCATAGCACGTTTCATGCGCACATTACTACGCACTATTCCCACATAATTACTCATGAGGGCTTGTAACTCGCGACGATTTCCTGTTATCAAAATCATCTCTTTAGGTTCGGTTGTTCCATCGGCATTCCAATCGGGAATATCCTCACGGTAACGGATATCCGAAATTAACTTTGTCGATTGTTCATAGGCTCTATGTGAAAACACCAAAGCTTCGAGCAATGAATTTGAAGCTAGTCGGTTGGCGCCATGTAATCCGGTGCAAGCACATTCACCTGCCGCATATAAATTCTTGATATCGCTGGCTCCGTATTCATCAACACGAATACCTCCGCACATATAATGCGCTGCAGGTACTACTGGAATATAATTTGTAAACGGATCGATGCCGATGCTTTTACACTTTCTTAAAATATTGGGGAAATGCTCAGCAAATTTTTGCGGATCGAGGTGCGTACAATCGAGGTAAACGAATTCGCCTCCCGACTTTTTAATTTCATTATCTATTGCACGAGCAACAATATCGCGCGAAGCGAGAGAGCCACGTTCATCATAATCGGGCATGAAATCATAACCATCTACAGTTCTTAAAATTCCACCGAATCCACGCACGGCCTCAGTGATTAAGAAACAAGGACTTTCGCCTGGGTTATACAAAGCGGTAGGATGAAACTGGATAAACTCCATATCATTCACCGTTCCTTTAGCACGATATACCATTGCCACACCATCACCTGTAGCGATGAGCGGATTGGTAGTAGTTTTATAAAGTTGTCCGGCTCCACCTGAAGCCATCAAAGTAATTTTAGAAAGGATGGTATCAACCTTTTTGGTTTTCAAGTTGAGCACATAAACACCAAAGCATTCAATTCCTCCTGTGCTACGCGTTACTTCTTCACCGAGGTGATGTTGAGTAATTAAATCGAGTGCGAAGAGATGAGTATGTAATTCGATATTTGGGTGCTGATGAATTTGCATCAACAGCTTACGCTCTATTTCAAATCCCGTATTGTCTTTATGGTGCAATACACGATATTCGGAATGACCACCTTCGCGGGCGAGGTCATATTTTCCTGTTTCGTCTTTATCGAAGTCGGCACCCCAGCGAATCATATCCTGAATACGCTCCATACCTTCCTCAATAACGATACGCACTATTTTCTCGTCGCAAAGTCCGTCGCCGGCAATTAAAGTATCTTCAATATGTTTTTCAACCGAATCGGGGGCATACGTAACGGCTGCTATTCCGCCTTGTGCGTACTTTGTATTCGTCTCATCCTCATTAGCTTTGGTA
>JAHEYP010000043.1 GCA_023251535.1 Bacteroidota bacterium | reverse complement strand
ATTTAATGGGACAAATAGTGTACCGGCAATCCCTTCCTGAATGGACAACTCTTCAAAATATTCAGTTGCCAAATGTCCCGGCAGGTATTTATCAATGTACCATTAAATGCAAATCCGGTTCCGCCACTAAGAAGTTGATGGTGGTTGGGAATTGAGGAAGTGCGGAGCGGTTAACGGTTAACGGTTAACGGTTTAGGGTTTAGGGTTTAGGGTTCGCGAAGCGGATAGCGAAATCAATTTATGATTCGAGGCGTGTCCTGACAGTTATCGTCAGGATAGTGTGCTATTTCAGCACTACTTCATGGTTGTCGAGCGGTGGTCATTGAGCGGAGTCGAAATGAGTCGAGACATGGTCAAGGTTATTGAGCTTGTCGAAATATTGAGAGGAGCTGATATGAGGGGTTATTTCAATAGTAATCGAAATTAAAATCAAAAAAAGGACATATTAGCTATACCTCCCGCATTCATCTACATCACCTGAATAATCTTCACCGGACAATCAGCAGCTACTGATCGTGAAAAATCGGCTTCCGATTCGGGAATAGATAAAATGGCTTTGTCTTTTTTTAGTTCGGCATTGAGTAATGTGGCTTTTCCGTCTTTTTTCGACATCCGCCAATACTCAGGCTGCTTCTCGTGACAAACACCACAGCCTATACACTTCATGCGTGTATGAATTATTTTAGGCATGATGAATTATACAAGCTTATATAGTTTATCGGACTTCGATATTTTTTCTGCAATTGTAAATGTTACGCGGTCTCCTTTCTGTGCTTCTTCTGCATCATTGCCATTCACACGAAAATCGTCGAGTTCAACTTTTACCATTCCGTAGTTAGGACCCATGATCATTATTTGATCACCTTTTTTCATCTTTCCTGATTCTACTACAAACTCACCTACTCCTGCATTCGGATAATACCTTACTCCTTTTGCAACATATACTTTCTTCACTGTTGCTGCATTACCGGGATTAGGTGTCCACTCTCCTAACTTACGTCCTAAATAATATCCTTCCCAGAATCCTCTGTTATATACAGTCTCTAATTCTTTCATCCATTCAGCAGCACGCTCTGCAGTGAATGTTCCTGCAGCTACTGCCTCCACCGCTTCCTTGTAACATTTAGTGGTTGTAAAAACGTAATCCGCCGACTTACCTCTTCCTTCAATCTTTAATACATCAACACCTGCATTAATTACTTGATCGAGAATTTCGATGGTACATAAATCTTTTGGCGACATGATATACTCATTATCGACTACCATTTCATTTCCAGTTTCAAGATCTGTTACTTTATATGGTCGTCGACAATTCTGCGTACATGCTCCACGATTTGCAGAAGCATTTTGCTCATGTAAACTCATGTAACATTTTCCTGAAACAGCCATGCATAATGCGCCATGTACGAAAGTCTCGATACGAATTAGCTCTCCTGAAATACCACGTATATCGCGACGAACAATTTCTTTAGTGATGTTTTCTATTTGCGTCATTGTTAACTCGCGCGCAAGAACGATTACATCAGAAAAACGCGAAAAGAAAGTTACAGCTTCAATATTACTTACGTTGGCTTGAGTAGAAATATGCAAAGGCATATTTAAACGATTGCACAATTCAATCACTGCAAAATCAGAAGCAATTACAGCATCGGTACCTTGTGCTTGTGCCTCTTGAATTATTGATTTCACTAATTGCATATCGTGATCATACATCACGGTATTTAATGTGAGATAATTTTTTACTTGATGTTCTTTGCAGATGCGATTTACTTCCGCAAGATCTTCAACCGTTAACATGTTCACCGACTTCGCGCGCATGTTTAACTGTTCTACTCCAAAATAAATGGCATCGGCGCCACCGCGAATCGCTGCCTGTAAGCTTTCAAATGAACCTACGGGTGATAATACTTCTACCTTTTTTGTTTGCATGACAAATGGTTATGAATGTGCAAAGTTCGGAAATTTTGGCCAAGCATGAAAGTTTTTTCAGAGGGAAAAACCTGAAAATCACCAAGTAAATTGCAATCATTAAGAAATAATGAAAATTCAATTACAGTTTATGGAATAAAAAAAATCCCGGCTACCTAAGTAACCGGGATTTTTTAGAATTTATAATTCGTTAATAAATTACTTTACGAATTTTAAAGATACTTTACCGTCAGCTGAAGTAGCTGTTAAGTTATACATACCTTCTGCTAATGAAGCAACGTTCCAAGCGAATTTATCTCCTTTGTTTACGTTGTTTAATTGTTGAGTTAAAACAACTTTACCAGTTACATCAGTGATGTTGATAGTAACATCAGATTTCTTAGTTAATTGTAAAGCAAGATTTAAATCGTAGTTAGCATTCATGTAAACGTAAGAACCTGCAAGAGCATTGTTCACGTTATTAATTCCTGTAGTTAAAGTGATAGGGAATTTAACAGCGTTAACAACTTCACCTGAACCAGCGTTAATTACAACAGCAGCAACAGATAATTGAGCTTTATCCCAAGTAGCACCTGCAGTAGCTGTGAAAGAATAAGTATAAGGAGTTCCTGCAACGATTGTAGCAGGGATACTTCCTATTTGTCCAGCAAATGATCCTAATAATGCACGGTTAACGAAATCATAGTTCATTGAAGCTGCTGGAACTGAAGTTCCGAACAATTCAAATCCACCCATTGGTCCGTTTGCATTGTTACCATAAGCATTAGATTGGTTATAAGTAGTCCCTGTTCCAGTTACGCTATCTTCAACAACTACAGCCATAAAACGGTAGTCACCAGAAAGTGCAGCACTGAATGTAGCTGATAAATCAATATTGATTGCGTTGTTAGTTGTATTAACTGTACCTGTTCCGCTGATTACAGCATCAGGAGCAACTGAAATTAAATCTAAGAAAGATGCTTCTAACTGTGAAGGATCGATTTCAGCCATACGGTTAGGAACAACACTTGGGTATCCACCGATTAATGTACCAATACCTGCATCATAAGCAGTGATTGTCATTGGATCTGCATTATGAACTGCAACACCTACGAATTGGTTAGGATATGTAGCACGCATGTAATCCATGAATACAGCACCACGTGGGCACCATTGACACCATGTTCCTGTTGCTTCTTCAGCAAAGAATTTTCTGTCAGCATTAGCAGTAACACCTTCAACATCGAATGATGCTGTGTTGTTAGCTGTGTTTAATTCTGATGTTCCGTTATTGATATTTGAAATTGTAGTAGAAATGTTATTTCCACCTGCTAATGTAGTGTAAGGTACAGTTGCGATGATTTCATACGTTCCTAATGGAGCGATAGAAACACCAGTGATAGATTGGTTGTTTGTGTTAACACCATCTGACCAAGAATAATCAAAAGAAGTAATTGTAGTTGTTCCATTATTAGTTAAAGAAGTTTTAACTTGTAATGGTAGACCTGTAAGATATTTTGAATATCCTGAGAATACTGGACGAGGATCGTTTTTACCTACGATAGTAGAAGTAACTGCAAGATCAGTCCCTTGTTGTGGAGCGAAGATTAATACATCATCAATTGCGAATCCATATAACCATCCGCCATTGTCATTGTATTTGAATCCAACTTGTACGTTTGCATTACCTGCATAAGCAGATAAGTCAACCATATCAGTTTGCCATGAACCTGTGTTAGCAGGAACTGTGTAAACAGATGTCCAAGTTGAACCTCCATCAGTTGAAACAACAACTTCTCCGTCTTCATTGATTCCTTGGTATGACAAGTCATAGAAATAACTTGCAAAGCTCATGAATACTAAAGTTTGTGCTGACAAATCGATTGTTCCTGTAGATAAGATATCATTGCTCTTATCGCAGTTACAATTATCATCATTTGTTGCAGCAATTGTAGTATGCGCATCAATAGGGAATGATGAAGAAGATAATGCAGTTGCATCACCAACTAACCATCCACCATCGGTAGCATTAGTAACATTACTCCAAGTAGCAGGAAGTGATCCGCTTTCAAAATCTTCAGCGTAAATTGTTGTTTGTGCTTTTGTAAGTCCGAAACTTGCACTTACTAGCATAAGGCTTAGTAATAGTTTTTTCATTGATTGGTTTTTATGTTTGAATGTTGTTTGATCGAATTTAGAATAAAAGTAATCATTATCAGGGAGACCGACAAATTTATCGACATACCCTGAATTAAATCATAAAAAAGTACAATTTTTGCTCTACACAAATTCCCGAGATCAACTCTCAAGAACACCTTCAATCACCTTATTTTCAACTAGTTAATAGGCCCATTTAATCCAAATGGCACCCCAAGTAAATCCACCTCCGAATGCAGCAATAATAATATTGTCACCTTTCTTGAACTTACTTTCCCACTCCCATAAACAAAGTGGAATTGTACCGTTGGTGGTATTGCCATAACGTTCAATATTGAGCGTTACTTTATCATCGCTCAAACCCATTCTACGAGCTGTTGCATCGATAATTCTTTTATTTGCTTGGTGAGGAATTAACCATGAAACATCATCTCCAGTAAGATTATTCCTTTCCATGATTTCAGCACTGACATCAGCCATATTAGTAACGGCAAATTTAAAAACGGTCTGTCCTTCTTGGTATACATAGTGCTCCTTGGCAGCTACTGTTTCAGCTGTTGCAGGCTTCACACTTCCTCCTGCTTTTTGATGCAAGTGAACTCTTCCAGATCCATCAACGCGAAGAATAGAATCCATGATTCCGTTACCTTCATCATTCGCTTCTAACAAAACAGCTCCGCCACCATCTCCGAAAATTACGCAGGTTGCACGATCGGTGTAATCGATAATCGACGACATTTTATCGGCTCCTACAACCACTACCTTTTTATAGGCTCCAGTTTCAATAAATTTAGATGCTGTGCTCAGTGCAAAAATAAATCCTGAACAAGCAGCATTGATATCATAACTCCATGCATTCTTCGCTCCTACTTTATCAGAAATGATATTAGCAGTAGCCGGGAATTGCATATCCGGTGTTGTTGTTGCACAAATAAGCAAATCTATTTCATCAGCGGTGATTCCACGCTTCTTTAAAAGCCCTTCAACTGCTCTCGCTCCAATATCTGAAGTTCCTTCACCTGGGGTATTTAAAATATGGCGTTCCTTAATACCAGTACGACTCTGAATCCACTCATCGGTAGTATCGATGAATTTCTCCATGTCTTTATTGGTCATTACATTCTCAGGAACCCATGCGTTAACCGCAGTAATAGCTGCTCTTATCTTTGTCATGTTAGTTGGAAATGCTTTCCTGCAACGCCTGTGCGATTTTTTCGGTGAGGCCTGCAGCTGTAACCTTTTGAGTAGAATGAATCATGTTTTTAATTGCACGCGCATTAGAAATTCCATGTGCAATAATTACAGGAGCGTTAACTCCTAATACAGGTGTTCCTCCGTAATTCTCATAATTGAAGCGCTCGAAGTATTCGTCCTGTACGTTTCTCTTCTGAATTAATTCGTAAAAAGATTCAGCCATTTTCAAAATAACATTCCCTGTAAATCCGTCGCAAACGATTACATCCGCCTTATTGTTAAATAAGTCGCGGCCTTCAACGTTTCCGGCAAAGTGAATGTCTTTGGTGTTTTTTAATAATTGGTGCGTAGCTTGCGTTAACATGCTGCCTTTCTCTTCTTCTTCTCCGATATTCATTAATCCCACTTTCGGAGATTTCACTCCATGAACATGTTCGAGATAAAGGCTTCCAAGAATACCGAATTGTTGTAACATCTCCGGCTTGCAATCTGCATTTAATCCCACATCTAAAAATACACCCCATGGCCCGTCTTCCTTCGGAAGGATAGAACAAACTGCGGGACGTAGAATTCCAGGAATTGTTTTCACGCTAAACATTGCGCCTACCATCATCGCTCCACTATTTCCTGCACCGGCAAAAGCATCGATCTCTCCTTTCTTGAGATATTCGAAGCCGCGAGCAATACTAGAATCTTGCTTTTGTGTGATGGCCTTAGTAGGATGCTCATCCATTCCGATTACTTCGGTAGTATGCACGATTTCTACTTTAGAGATATCGGCACCTTCCTTAGAAAACAGTTCGGTGATGGCATGACGATCCCCGAACAGCACGAGTTTTACGTCGTCTGTTAAATCAGGAAGAGCTCGGATTACACCCAATGTTGTTTCTAAAGGAGCGTAATCACCGCCCATTATATCGATTCCGATTTTCATGGTTGGAGGTTAAAGGTTTATCGTTCTTCGTTATTAAGCATTGCCATTAACGAGGATCGGAAACGTTTACGCCTCACGCTCCATTACAACCTTGCCTTTGTACATGAGTTTTCCCTCAAACCAGTAAGCGCGGTGGTAAAGATGAGCTTCGCCTGTTGTTGAATCGATAGCGATTGTTGGTGCAGTTGCTTTGTAGTGAGTTCTGCGCTTATCTCTTCTTGATTTCGAGTGCTTATGCTTAGGATTTGGCATAGTAATGTATTATTAGACTTTGTTATTAATTCATTTTTAATTTTCGAAGTGCTTCCCACCGATCATTCTCAGGAGTTCCCTTTTCGGGCGCTTCTGTTTTCGCTTTTTCGCTGATGATCAGCTTTAACACTTCAGGATTGCATTCAGGCACTCCGTTTTCGTCGTCAGGATGAACAGGAATATATGGCACTTCTAATGCTAAGAAGTCGTATAAATGGTCATTCAGATCTATTTCGTGTGCACTTAATGCGATATGTATGGCATCGTCGTCGTCGTCTTCGCGCTTAGGACTTTCAACCATTCGTACCAATAGTTGCTTTTCAACATCTATCGGCATGGAGAACTCTTCTAAACAACGACCACATTCTACTTTTACTTCACCGTTAAGGTAAAGGTCCAATTCCATAGCTCCAGAGCCTTTGCGAAGGATTGCCTTCACGTCGACATCGGCACTGCGGATAATGGTAGCAGGATGATGCTCAAAGAACGAATCGCCTATATGGAAGCTGAATTCATGCTCTCCTACCGGTATTCCGGTAAACTTGATGACATATTCTGAATGATGCTCGGCCACTTTTCAACGATTTGAAACCCCTACAAACAGGTGTAAGGGGTGCAAAAGTAATAAATGTGAATAACCTGCGAAAGTGTCCAGCCGAACTTAATTTGATCCTCACCTAACAAAAAACCTGACCAAAATCAGTAAATTATTGGCATAACTATATTGTATATCAATGATTTAATTTGATTTAAGGCTCCCATTTTCTCTGCTTTTAGCCCCTTCATTTTTTTTGTAAAAAAACAGTTTTTCTTGTCCGAAGCGGGGTTATGAACATGAAAATTCATGAAAACGGTCAGTTTCTTGGACTTTTACCGCTAAAAAATCACTTCACCTTCCGTTAATATTGTCTGCCCCTTTAGCTTTAAAAGGATTTGGATGACCGTTATTACGTCTTTTCGGCAATAGGTGACAATTCGCTCGAGGTCCTTTTCAACCCAATATACGTGACCTACCTGGCTTCCATCGATATCATCCTTCGGACTCGGAATTCCTAAAATATAGGCCAATAGGTTCAAAGGAGTATAGTTTTTATAGTCGCCGAACTTCCACAGCTCCATCGTATCTAAATGCGTGATTTCCCAAGGTTTCTTGCCGCTGATATCTAACATAGCAGGCAATTCAATACCATGAATAACCATTCTACGACAGATATATGGAAAGTCAAACTCTTTTCCGTTATGTCCGCATAAGGCCATTCCGGGCTTCAATTTATTCAGCAATGCCGCAAACTCTTCTAACAGCACTTTTTCATCATCGCCATAAAACGATTTCATACGAAATTGTCGCTCGCCATCTTTGCTTGTTAAAAAACCGGTAGAGATACAGATGATTTTCCCGAATTCGGCATAAATACCTGCACGATCGTAAATACTAATATGTGTGTCTTCTTCTTCTTTCTTCAAATTATCCGCCTTGCGCTTCCACAAGGGACGAACTTCTTCGGGAGTGGAATCGAAATCGGGATATTGAGAAACAGTTTCTATATCGAGACAAAGAATTTTTTCGAGGTTGATGTTATTGAGCATTGATGGCAGTTATGAAGACAAAACTAATTAATCATTTCATCTGTACTATAATTTAATCATTTGTAAGCGTTTATTTTTTTGACCCATGAGTTTGTTACTACTTTTGCAGTATGAATCAATTGATAGTGTCGAGAGTTGTTGTTAACCAAGTTGAAGAGTTGCAAATAATTTCGCGTAAAACTTTTTTCGAAACATTCGCCGAGTATAATTCTGATAGCGATATGGCCAATTATCTTGAAAAAGACATGTCGATTCAACAATTAACAAATGAGTTTAATAATCCTGAATCGTTTTTTTATTTTGTTTCTTTAGACAATAAAGTTGTCGGATATTTGAAGTTAAATTTAGCAAATCTAGAAGGATCGGATTCGCATAAAAAAGGAATTGAAGTTGCTAGGGTCTATGTTTTGAGAGAATTTCACGGCAGCGGTGCTGGACAACTTCTCTTTAATACTGCAATGAAAATAGCACAAGAAAATAATTGCGATTACATCTGGCTGGGTGTGTGGGAAAATAATCCTCGTGCAATTCGCTTTTACGAGAAAAACGGATTTGAAATTACAGGCAACAAAAAATTTATTTTAGGAGATGATGTGCAGAACGATTTTATTATGGTACGGTCGATTTAAATTACACGAATTAAATACTAACCGTTTTACATTAAATAAATTTCACTTCCTACTAAACCAAATTAGTCTTTAACCAGCCGGTAATACTTAATCGAGGTTTCATTGTTAACAACACTTCGTGCTCAAGCTCACTACTCTTAAAGAATATACATCTTCCATTTAATGGAGCTATTAATTGCATAGTGTCTTCGAAGTGAACACAAAGCTGACCGCCATCAGCATACACCCAATTTTCATTTAAATAAAATATCACAGTAAACGCTCGATCTTTGTTCGAATTAAATTGATCGATATGTCGTTTGTAAAAACTTCCGGCTTCATAAAAAGCATAATGGAATTCGTACCCAGTAATCCCAGTAAAACAAGTTGAATTTAAATGAAGAATAAATTCATCGATCAACAAGAAAAAGGCATCTTCAAATTTATCTTCATGCGATTTATCTAGCCAAAAGATTTTGTCGCTTCTAACTAATTTATTGACACCTGCATTTTCATCATTTCCAATTCTGGCACTTGTTAAGTTACCTATTGAATAAAGTTCATTTAAATTGTCTTTTAATGAGCCTGCAAGTTTATCACTCAGAAAGTGATCCGAAATGCCAACATGATGTATTAAATAACTATCGATTAATTGATCAAAAATATTTTCCAAAAGAGAACTATTACACTAAAGCAGCATGCCAAAGTGATGTAAGGTACATATTTTGTTTTACAGATAAGCATTTCGGCTATATGCACATAAACTAACGGTATGATTTCTACTGATCCAATTCATCAATAACTCTCTATTACTTAGTTATTCTCATTTGGTATTCTTAGGGACTTAACCGAAACAATGAGTTATCTTTTTTTTATTTACCTTTGTAGTTAAGCAAAATTAACCTTTAATGCCATACCCCGAACCACATATTATTGAATTTCCAAAGCACGGAGAAAGTATAATCGGTTACATATCGGTTACCTCAAATAGCTCGTTACCGTTCTCTGTTGAACGCCTATTTTGGACATACTATACCCCAGAAAGTATTGTTCGTGGTCGACATGCTCATTATGAAACACAGCAAATTCTAGTTGCTGTAAGTGGAAGAATTATTGTCACAACAGACAATGGCAAAGGCAGTATTAACAGCTTTGTTCTTGACTCTCCTAATGTTGGCGTTTATTTACCTCCGCATGTTTGGCATACAATGCAATACTCACATTCAGCTGTGCAATTGGTTTTAGCCAGCACTGCATTTGATGAAAAAGATTATATTAGAGATTACGAGAAATTTAAAGAAGTTTGGGCAAAATGAGTTCTCCATTTATCCATCCAAATGCCATTGTTGAGACCGACAAAATTGGAGCTAACACAAGAGTGTGGGCATTTGTCCATATATTAGATGGAGCAGAAATTGGTGACAACTGTAATATATGTGATCATTGCTACATTGAATACAAAGTAAAGATCGGAAATAATGTTACCATTAAATGTGGCATTTACTTATGGGAAGGCGTTACATTAGAAGATGATGTTTTTTTAGGACCAAATGTTGTATTTACAAATAATCCAAGGCCACGTAGTAAACAATACATCGATCATTTACCAATAACTATTGAGAAAGGCGCTTCTATTGGAGCTAACTCAACAATTTTAGGCGGTGTGAGAATTGGGAAATATGCTATGTCGGGAATAGGATCGGTAATTACCAGAGATGTGCCTGATTATGCTTTGGTTTACGGCAATCCTGCTAAAATAAAAGGATGGGTTGATGAACATGGTCAGAAACTCGAAAAATTAAACGACACCGAATGGATATCTCCTGACAGTGTTAAATATAAAATGACTGATAAAGGTTTAACAAAACTATGAAAATCCCATTTCTTTCTTTTGACCATATCAACGCTCCAATTAAAGTCGAATTAAGTAATGCTTTTAATGATTTTATAAATAGCGGATGGTATATTTTAGGTGATAGACTTAAAACTTTTGAATCAGAATACGCCCAATACAACGGCACAAAATATTGCGCAGGAGTAGGTAATGGATTAGATGCAATAATTATTGCTTTAAAAGCATGTAATATTGGTCCTGGCGACGAAGTAATCGTTCCTTCTAATACTTATATAGCCACATGGCTTGCTATTACTAATGTTGGTGCGACGCCAATACCTGTTGAGCCTCGAGTTGAAACCTATAACATCAACCCCGACTTAATCGAAGAAAAAATCACTTCTGCAACAAAAGGGATACTTCCTGTTCATTTATATGGTCAATCCTGTGAAATGGATAAAATTATGGCTATTGCTAATAAACATAATTTATTTGTTATCGAAGATAATGCTCAATCGCAAGGGGCTACTTTTAATGGCAAAATGACTGGTAGTTTTGGACATATAAATGCAACCAGTTTTTATCCTGGAAAAAATCTTGGTGCTTATGGTGACGCAGGAGCCATTACCAGTGACAGCGAAGAGTTAATTGAAATGTGCAAAGTAATACGCAACTATGGCTCTCGTATAAAGTATTTTAACGAAATCAAAGGTTTCAATAGCAGGTTGGATGAATTGCAAGCTTGCCTTTTATCCATAAAGCTTAAACATCTTAATGAAATGAATTCATTAAGAATTGAAGTAGCTCAGAAGTTTAATGAGTCACTTAAAAACGTTGGCGACTTAATACTTCCGGTTGAAGCAGTTGGATCTAAAGCGGTTTATCATCTCTATGTTGTTAGGACGAAAATGCGCGACAAACTGCAAAAGCATTTATCCGAAAAAGGTATAGGTACTTTAATTCATTACCCGAAACCTCCACATTTACAAGAAGCATATAGCGAACTAAATTATAAAATTGGAGATTTCCCAATTGCCGAAGAAATTGCCGAAACATGTTTAAGCCTGCCTATTTATCCAGGATTAAATGATGAACAAATTAACTACATATCAAATCAGATAAAGGAGTTCTATAATGCCTAAATTATCAATCATAATTCCTTGTTATTACAGTGAAGAAAACATCCCTGTAACAATTAAAGAATTACTGGAAAACGAAAAGAATTTTCCAGAAGAAGTTTCATTTGAATATGTAATGGTTGATGATGGCTCAAAAGATAATACCTATAGTTTGCTTTGTGATTTCAAAAACAACTTTCCTGATAAAGTTAAAGTAGTTAAACTATCCGGAAATTTTGGTTCGTATAATGCGATCCAAGCTGCAATGAAATACGCTACAGGAGATGTAAATGTTGTTATTGCCGTTGATTTGCAAGACCCTCCTGAGTTAATGGTTAAAATGTATGATCATTGGAAAAAAGGATTCAAACTTGTAGTGGCAAATCGCAACGAACGTGAAGATTCTTTTTTTACGCGACTATTTGCTGAGACCTATCAGAAAATGATGAAAAAATTTGCATTGTCTAATCTCCCAGCAGGAGGATTCGATTATTGCATGTTTGATAAGCAACTTCGTCAGCAAGTAGTTGAAATGAATGAAAGTAATACTAATTGTTTGTATCTCTTAATTTGGATGAATTACGACTATGTAGCTATTCCTTATACAAGAAGACAACGATCAATTGGTAAATCGCGCTGGACGATGAAGAAAAAAATTAAACTATTCGTCGATTCATTTGCATCATTTTCTTATGCTCCTTTAAGGATGATCACAATATCCGGACTAGTATTGGGTGTTATTGCCTTTCTATATGCTTTATACGTAATTATTGCGCGACTTAACGGAATGATTAACGTTGAAGGCTGGACCGCTATGATGGTTGTATTCCTTGTTATTTCCGCCTTCCAAATGATTTCTATTGGTATTATTGGCGAATACCTTTGGAGAAATCTTGAAGCTTCTCGAAAAAGACCTCCATTCATTGTAGATAAGGTCCTTTAATTTTTTTCTTAAGATCGAACTTTAAGTGGTTTATTTTTAAAAGTAATCACTGCAAGTACGATTGCTAGCATAAAAAATGGGTACCCAGGAACAAAGTACCTATACTCATCCATTTTAAATAAAAATGGAAATACAAGCGCTATGTATAGACCTGTTATAGAAATTATTCTATAGTTGTTATTCTCTTCTCTTTTAAGTAATAAGTAAAACGAAGAAATAAATCCTCCTGCAACTATCAACATGTAAAGTGCTGAATAGAAAACTTTCAGTCCTAACATAAACAGATTCAAATTTGCACTTGACTTAGTGAAGAGAATTGAAGTTCCCGAATGCACAAAATAGTTTTTTAACACTTTAAATCTAGACCCGATATAATACATAAAAGGGTGATTTGTTTTAATAGATTCTGCATAGCGCTTAAGTCTATCCATAGCTATTAACTCATTTTGTCTCCTGATTGCTTTATCGATTGTTGTATCGTTAACAATACCAATTAAATTTCTTACCGCTAACAAACTATCATAGTTGAATTCGCTAGTGTAAATATTTTCAGGTAATTTAATTTCAGGCTTTTTGTCTACTTTAAAAGTAACAGGCTTGAAAAAAGTTACATCAGCACTTGGATCCCACCAAACTACAGATCCACCATAAGCATTCATAAACTCAAACAATGGCCCTAAGTAACTTTCATCTGTTCCGGGATAGTATTTAGAAGTAGTCAACGGAATAAATTTATTGTGCACCCTTTCATTTCTAATCATCCATGCACTTTCAACGACCACAAAAATTCCGGTGAAACATAAAACCGCTGTCCAGTTTAACTTTACCTTGTTTTCAGTCTTATCAATAAAAATGTACAAACTATAAAACACCAGCAACAGTATCATTACGGGCTTCAGGAAAATACACCATGTAAGAAATAAACCGGAGATAAATAAATTTCTATTTCTGTTTTCTTGCCTAAGCAAAAAGTATACAGAAATAATTAGTGCCGACGAACAAAAACTTTCCGACATAACAGCACTATCAAATAATGATACAAATGTATTTATTGCGTAAAGAAAGAAAACAATATAAAATACTTTTTCATTCTTTAGAAGATTCATGGCAATTTTTGCTAGCAGATAAACAGAAATTGCGCCAAACAATAATTGCAATAAAACTAAAATATTTAGCGAAGTATCAACATCAAATGCAAATCGAATAAAGTAATATGGAAAAACATATCCTGGCATCCTATAATCACTATATACAGGCCCTCCATAATTTCCATTTGCAATATATGATTCTATTGGCTCAATATAGCTGTAAGTATCACCCCACTCATTAGCAAAAGTATGAGTGAAATAAATATTTGGCGAAGGTCGCTCCTCAATTCCCGTTTTATAGATAAAAAAAATCGACTTTATAGCAAGAGCTAAAGTAATCCAAAAGAATCTTTTTGATATTGATGGCATTGCTTCAAACATCCGATTGATCTTCTCTTTCATAATTACTTTAATTCAATCTAATTTATATTGTCTATCACAACAAAACATTTATGGGTTTGTGCTGAATTCTCTATTATCGAATCATAACACCTTGACGATTCAAAAAAGGAATCGTGGTAAAAAAATCGCGATTGATAGATTCTGGAAGAAACACATACTTTTTATCAAAGATCTCGCGATCAATGTAAAAACTCACCCAATATTCGTTGTTTAGCCCAAACACTTGATCTTGTATCGGCTCCACCAAAACACAATCTAATGGTTGAATATCTCCAAGATAATGACGAAGTGTTGATGTTTTTACTTCTTCGCCTTTGTAAATACCATACCCTTTACTGGCAATAATAACATTGCCCAATGATTCTTCTTTTAGATTCACAAGATAAACTTCCCATATTTCGGAATTGTCTTCTTGTGGCACTATTGCAATCGCTATATCTTCTATTTCTTCTCTATGAATGTCTTTTAACATAACTCTTTTTAATTTTTAACCCATTCCATCACCCCTTTCACATAAACAGGCATATCAAGCAATGAACCGTCGGCTGCTTTCTCTCCGCGTTTATGTCCGAGGCGGACAAAGATTATATTTTCATCAGGAATAGCAACTATATACTGACCTAGGATTCCTCTGCAATAAAAAATATGTTTCCCCGAGTAATCTCCAATCCACCAATGATACCCGTAAACTTTATTCGGCTGCCCATTATCATCTAATGGTGCCGGAGTAACGCTTTCTGCAACATATGATGAATCTAAAATTTGATTGCCATGCCAATTGCCATGATGTAAATACAACGATCCTATCCTCGCAAAGTCACGAGCGTTTGAATAAAAACAGCAATATGCTTTTTCCGTGCCGTCTTTTTTATCGAGACTCCATTCAGCAGCGTGCATTGCATTTAATGGTTTCCATAATTTTTCAGATGCGTATTCTGCAATATGTTTGCCTGTAGCTTTTTCAATAATAAAACCTAACAACTGAGAGCATCCGCTTTGATAATTAAATTCTTTTCCAGGTGTACCAACTACTTCTTGATTTTTCACCAACGAAAATAAATCTTTGCCGTAATATGCTTCTGTAGTTACGCTTAAAGGATTAGCATAAGCTTCGTCCCAGCTTAGTGCTGCCGACATCGTTATCAAATGTCTAATCGTCAATTGCGCTCTCGATCCTGTTTTATATTCGGGAATAAAATCTCCCACTTTCTGATCGAGGCTTTTTATTTTTCCTTCATCAATTGCTATTCCTATCAGTACTCCAATAATACTTTTAGCCATTGAGAAAGAATTTGTGTGAGAGGTATCACTTTTATCTTCCCAATATTGTTCATAGAGAATACTGTCGTTTTTAATAACCAAAAACGAAACTGATTTATATTGTTCCAATGTCGACATTAACTCCGCCGGCATTGGTTTACTGTTATAATTTTTTGACAAAGGCCATTCAATTCCTTCTCCTGTTGCTACTGTACGATGCTCGAATAAATCGAGATCATCGATTCCGACAAAATTGTAAGCAAGTGTTTTGAAAAGATATGTTTTCCCGCTAACGAGAATAAACACTACCAACAACAGCACTATAACTGCAATGGCTTTCATTAAAAATTTCAAAACTTTCATAAGCGTTATGCTTTATACGTTTAATTGTTGCGGCCATGGCAATGTTGCATTATCGCCGGAAATTATCCCAAAGTTAAATAAGGATTGCATATGCAACAACACCTTCATCTTTACTTCTTCCAAATCAACTTCTCTTCCAAGTTCTTTTTGCAATGATGTAACGCCTTTATCGGTGATTCCGCAAGGCACAATCATGTCGAAATAACTAAGGTCGCTATTGACGTTAAACGCAAAGCCATGCATTGTCACCCATCTGCTGCAACGCACTCCGAAAGCACAAATCTTCCTTGCCTTTATCGGATTTTCTTCATCAAGCCATACTCCAGTTAATCCCGCTATCCTTCCTGCTTTGATTCCATAATCGGCACAAGTTAAGATTACCGCTTCTTCAAGAAAACGTAGGTATTTATGAATATCGTTAAAGAAATGGTCGAGGTCGAAAATTGGATAACCTACCAGTTGCCCCGGACCATGATACGTAATATCTCCTCCACGATTGATTTTATAAAATGTAGCTTCACGGGCTTTCAATACACTTTCATTTGCTAAAAGATGATGTGCTTCCCCACTTTTCCCTAGAGTGAATACATGTGGATGTTCACAAAACAATAAGAAATGTCGAGGAGCAAACTGCGATTCCGTAGGCAATGTTCTGTTCTCAATTTTCTGACGAACAGTTTCATCTAAAATTTGCTCTTGCAAATCCCAGCATTGCTTGTAATCAACTCTTCCTAGATCGTGGTATTCTACGTGCTGCTTCATCTTATTCGCTCTTTTCAACCCAGTCGCCATGCTCACGAATCAAATCGATTAGTGCATCTACTGCTTCTGAAGCATCAATACTTTTAGTTACTACTTCCCTTCCTTTATACAAGGTGATCTTACCTACTCCTGATCCAACATAACCGTAATCGGCATCTGCCATCTCTCCAGGACCATTTACGATACATCCCATGATCCCGATCTTAATTCCTTTCAAATGATCGGTACGCGAACGAATCTTCGCAGTTGTCTCTTGAAGGTCAAACAATGTTCTTCCGCAACTAGGGCAACTAATATATTCTGTTTTTGAAATTCTTGTTCTTGCGGCTTGCAAAATTCCAAAGCCTAGGCTATTGATCATTTGCGGTGATGCGTTACCGTTAGCTCTGATAAACACGCCATCGCCAAATCCATCTAGCAATAACCCACCTAAATCAGTTGATGAATATAATTGCATGGTATCATTCGAAATTTCAGCATATCCTCTTTCAATAATCACCGGATTCTGAATTTCGTTTTCTACTAATGAAATAAACGCTCTGCGTAATGAAGGCATCGCATGCTCGTTAGTTGTATTTAATACCAATACAGCATTTGCCTTCAGATTCTTCACATCAAAGTTACCATTGCTGATCTCTTCGCTTTCAACACGAATAAAATTTAGCACAGGGTGAGTCTTTGATGCTTTGAAGAATTCATTCCCTTCATACATTGGATAAAAACGGTCGTTAGCAGAAACATTCATCCATTCAGCAGCATTGCAAATCACTCCCAATGTACCGGGAATTGCAAAATCAACAGTATGATTGCCGGCATAAATAAAATCACAAGCTTGGTCAGTCAAATTCCATTTATCAGTTGGAACTGAATAATTATACCCTACAGCAAACAACGAAGCCGCCGTAATCTTTTCATGTTTGCTATAATCAGCAATTACGCGAGGCACTTGATGCGCTCCCATATTCAACACTTCAAAAGATTCTCTTCTTTTATATTCAAATGGAGAATACGGTAATCCGTGAACGTTAGGAAGCCCTATCGTTTCCTTTTTAGAAACGCTTAGCGTATTTTTTAATTTCTCGATCGTATTATGATTAGCACGATCATTATATCGTCCAACCAATGCACGTGCTACAGGAATTTCGAATTCAGGATCTTCGGTTAATGAAACACGTACAGTATCACCTATTCCATCTTCTAACAATGTACCAATGCCTTCGGCCGACTTAATCCTTCCATCTTCACCTTCACCTGCTTCTGTAACACCTAAGTGAAGCGGATAATTCATATTCTCTTCTTTCATCCTCGCAATTAACAAGCGGTAGGCTTGCACCATTACCTGTGGATTACTCGACTTCATGCTCAGCACTAGATTGTAATAGTTCTGCGATTCACAGATCCTCAAAAACTCTAATGCCGATTCTACCATTCCGTGAGCTGTATCGCCGTAACGACTCATAATACGATCGCTCAACGAACCATGGTTGGTACCAATTCGCATTGCAGTACCATACTCTTTACAAATTTTTACGAGTGGAATAAATCGCTCACGAATTCGGCTTAACTCAGCTTCGTATTCGTTGTTGGTATATTCAATGAACTCAAATTTCTTTTTGTCGGCGAAGTTACCGGGATTAATACGCACTTTCTCTACAATACGAGCTGCCACTTCTGCTGCATTCGGTGTAAAGTGAATATCGGCGATCAAAGGTGTTTTATATCCACGTTTGCGTAGCTCTGCTTTGATATTCTCAAGGTTCTTTGCTTCATTGATACTTGGAGCTGTAATACGAACAAATTCGCATCCTGCTTCAATCATACGTATCGACTGTTCTACGGTTGCCATGGTATTCATGGTATCGGTAGTAGTCATACTTTGAACACGAATCGGATTGTTTCCACCTAAAGCAACATCACCAATAAAAACCTCGCGCGTTTGTAAGCGCTGGTAATGAGTTAAACTATTGCAGTAAATGCCGGAGAGTTGAGAAGATTCCATTGGTGCAAAGATAAGGTTTTCGGTACGGAATACTAAACAACAAAACTAATGGTCTATTGTTTAAATTTCTCGGTTTGGGATCAAATAAAAACGGCCCGTCATCTGACGAGCCGTTTAATTCTTATTTAGATTCTTCCTTCGGAGCTTCTTTTAACATCACGAAGTAATCATTTATTGGGTCTAGCACGTAATCAATCCAACCGTTTCCATGCTTATCTGCCTCTTCTTGTGATGGGAAGTCGCTGTGAATAAGTACCACATCCGTTCCGGCAGCATGGCTCTTGAATTTCATTGAAACTACCGAAGGTTTAGCTCGTTTACCCCATTCTTCAGGTTTCCATGTATAACCTAATTCCTGGCCAGGCTTATATTCGGTAATTTTCCCTTTTACCCAACCATCAAATAATTCGAAATGGCCATCGATTTTATTCTCAACAACCGACAATCCCCCTCCCCATGCGGCAATAATGCCTGAATCAGTTAACGCCTCAAACACTTGTTCAGGTGTTGCATAAACGATATACGTTGTCTTGAATGTATAGCTAACGGCCATGTGTATACTAAATTATTTTACGAATGATATACGGTTTTGGAATTCTTTATCTCCAATTGTGATCTTCAAGAGATAAATACCGTTTTTATTGTTTGCATCGATCACATATTGATGATCTCCTGCATTTGCTGTTGTATTTACGGCATCATCAACTAATCGTCCTGTTATATCATATACTTGCAATTTTACAGCATCCGTTTTCGATGTAGTAAAGCTTACTGCGATATCACCTTTTGAAGGATTCGGGAATGCTCTGAAGTTAAATTCATCAGCAAGTTGTTCGTTAATACCTACCACATTTCCGCCAATATTAATGTCGTCGATATAGATGTTGTTACCAACATAATTTACAAATTCGAAGCGAGCACGCACACTTGGTTTTCCACTGAAAGTAGAAGACGATAAATTAATTGTTTCAGTTCTCCATTGAGAAGAAGTTGGTACAAATGAACCCGTTGTAGATGGAGCAGTAGCTAATGTTGTTCCTGCTTTAACATATCGCTGTGACCAAGAATTACCGCAGTTGTTAGAGAAATAAACATGTAATTCGGATGAGTCATTAGCATTCTTAGTTGCAAATGCTACTTTAAAGCTGAATTGCGTTCCTGTTACATTCGACAAATCAAATGTTGGCGTAATTAATTGGTCAATACTTCCTGATCCATTTCCTGCTTGATTTACTAAACGCATCGACTTAGTTCCTGTAGCAGCTGCTGTTGAAACAACAGACCAAGCATTATTATTATTTTCATTAATCACTTCCCATTCATTTCCCGGTACGGTAATCGTTTCGAAGCTTTCAGTATAAGGTATGACATTTGTTCCCGGTGTAGGTAGTACATGTACTAAAGCTGTACGTGTTAAAGCATCACTTCCTTGTGCATTTGACACTGATAATTGAACATCATAAACACCTGGCACATTATACTGCACTGTTACAACTGCTGCTGTATCCGTTGCAGGTGATCCACCTTGGAATGTCCATGTGCGACTATTTATATCACCGTTCCAAGATGCATCATTAAATGAAACGGTACTTCCTGCACAGATATAGATGTCTTTACTTGTGAAATCAGCTACCGGAGAGCACGGAGCAACAACGTGCCCGTCTTCTGTTCCTGTTGCAATTAAATTTGAAATCGAAACTAAATTATCACGACCACCTGCATTTGTTTGAAGAGCAAGATGCATTTCATCCACCTGTCCTTGTGTAAACATTTTGTGGCAACTAGCATAGTCCATATAATTCTGAACATTATCAATAAATCCACATGTGCTTTGTGCGGTGTTACATGTAAAGTTTCCAACTCCTATTGTATTCGGTGTATCAAATATTCCGTCGTCGATATTACAATTTGATGCTAATCCCGGAGTATTACTTGAGCCCCATGTATGCGGTAGATTTAACCAATGTCCTACTTCATGTGATAACGAACGTTCAGTATAGTTTGATGAATTCGCTGTACCAAAACTTCCTGTATAATCGTTACGCATTACAATACCATCAATATTTGATCCAATTCCAGGGTAATATGCATAACCTGCTGCTCCACTGGCAATGTTTTTCACTACCCAAATATTCAAATATTGCTCACAAGGCCAATCAATCAATGCTTTCACATTATCACTTGCAATATTAGTTAGCTCAGTATACGTTCTGGTAATTCCATCTGTACAATTTCCTGAAGGATCAATATTAGCAAGTTCAAATCCGATCTCAGCATTTCCAAATATTGGTTGGAACAAAGGAATTACATCACCTGTATCGGGATTTAATTTTTGAAATGAAAGATTTAAACTATTTACTGCATCTTGAATCTGCGCTTTACTAATATTTTCCGATCCGTAAGTATGCATTACGTGAAATACTACTGGAATTTTATATTGTACAACTCCTGTTGGTGATACTACTTTAGTTCCAGGCAGTTTTCTCAATCCGTTAGGATCGTGTATTGCTAATCGACGTAACGCTGCTGAAGGATCTGCCTTTACAGCTTGCTCCCACATCTCTTCCGTTCCACAAGTACGATAAGCAGGCGATTGTGCCATTAATGCTGTGCCCATTAACATCAGCATACATGATACTACTAATTTTTTCATTGAATTGTTTTGTGTGTTTATAAATTCAAAACCCCGGCATTACTCTACCGGGGTATGAAATATTTTTGAATCAATTTTTATCGAATAACTACTTTTTTAGTAATCGCTCGATCACCAAATGCAAGACGAACTAAATATACACCACTCTCTAAATTATTATTGATTTGATATTGATGATCTCCTGCTCCTAAATTATCAGAGAAAGTACTGATAAGTCTTCCTTGTAAATCTAATACATCAATTTTTACATTGCTTTGCGCTAACATAGAAAAATCAACATACGTTAAACCTTTTGAAGGATTCGGATGAATATTCATCTCAGCATTTTCAATATTCATATCTTCATTCAACCCTACAGTTCCATTCAAGTTGATATTATCTAAGTAAATATTGTTAGCAGATTCATGCGTGAATTCTATTCTGAATCGCACGTTTGACTTATTAGCAATAGTTCCTCCGAATGTTACAATTTCATTTCTCCATTGAGATGATGTTGGGATAAAGTTTCCTGTAACAAATCCTGTTGTTGTTTGCAAAGGCAATCCTTGGAATGCTCTTCTTAACGTCCATGTTTGTCCGCAGTTAATTGAGTAATATATCGCTAATCGATCTGTAGTTGTATCACGTAATGCACATGCAATGTCTAATGTCATTGTTGGATTAGTAATATTTGTAAAATCGAATGCCGGTGTAATAAATTCATCAGGACCTTTATCGTTTGATTGATATCCTGTAGTAGAATTTAATGTATTTGAAATATAGATCGATTTTGTTCCTCCATTCGCAGCAACAGATGTTGTTTGCCATGTAGTTCCACCATTCGCATTTATTGCATAGTAATTATTGAACGGCCATGTTCCATTCTCAAATCCTTCAGCAAATCCAATTGGCGTGATTGTACTTCCTGATGCACTCACAACTACTTTTCCTGTTATTGTTTTGGTGGTTGTTCCTGCTGTATTTGTTACTGACAATGACACGTCATAAACTCCTGCTGTAGCGTAAAGCACTGTAGGGTTCGCTGATGTATCAGTCGCAGGTGTTCCTCCAGTGAATGTCCATGTA
>JAHEYP010000068.1 GCA_023251535.1 Bacteroidota bacterium | reverse complement strand
ATTTATCTGCGAATTAAGCGCATTTTAGTCAATAAAAAAAGCATGACCTTGTATGGCCATGCTTGAGGTAGGAAGAAAAATTGGGATTATTGCGAATCAGGGTTTCTGAATAATTCGAAACTCGAATTCGTAACGGTAATATTGAATGTAGTAACTTGTCCAGTTGTTTGATTTATTTCTTGTCGGATGAAGGAACCATCTAATGATCCGATTACTTTCCCTCCAACAACACCATATTGAGATATGATAATATTTGCATCATCTGATATGTATTGTTTTCCATTAATACTGATTGCAGCGTTTGCATTTGATGTTAGCGTATTCCAAGTGCCGGGTTGCTTTCCATCTATGCCAAATTCCATTACAATATTATTTTGTGTGATAAATCCTAGTGTTAATGTATCGGCAATATAATATGTTGTATTTGCAAATAATGGTAGAGTGCTTAGGTTGAATATTTGATTAGTAAAGCCATCACCGTTAATAGTAAAAGTGCAATTATAGTTTTGTCCACCAGTACTTCCACATACGCTAAAGGAACCGGCGTTTGTTGTCTGTCCTGCAGTAGTAGGAAACATAATACTTTTTGTTTCACTGAATGTATTTGAAATGCCACTTACAATTAAAGAAGCATTGGCTCCATTTGCAGGTACGGCTACTTTAAATGTCCCTGTTGATGTAATTGGCGTATACACAGCTCCGCCTGACCACGTTATCGATGCTATTCCTGTGAAAGCGCTGCTGCTACTGCAAGAAATAGTTCCTGTTACGTATGCAGGACATTGAACATTCAAATTATGCCCTGTAGAAACATCACCTGCATTGAGAGCTGCAATAGATGTAATAGATGATGTAATTCCTAACGCAGGTTCATTGACTTGTATGTCGAAATTTACTCCTGAAGGTACATACGTCTCATAGTCGCCATTGTTGTTAGTGATTGCATAAGTTTGTCCAACAGTTACTCGAATTCCAGGAACAGGATTGCCTTGGCAATCGAGCACTCTTCCTCTAATTATAGCACGTGATGTTGGATAATCGCAATTCCATGAACTGAAATGCGAAACTGTTCCGATATAATTATTGCCTTGTAAAGTAGCTACACCATCTTCTTCCCATACTCCCGTAATCTCGTTGAAATGCCATAATGGAATTGTGGCTGGAGCATTTCCTAGCAATGAAGCCGGGACAGGCATCTTGATTTCCGAAGTATTTCCTGATGATAGTTCCAGATTGTTACCTGAATTGTCTGTCATTTTCACTAACAACATTCCATAAGAAAGAAGTTGTTTTTCTTCGCCTGTGCTACTTTTTCCAGCAAGATCAGTTCCTGGTGAAAGAAAATTGAAATCGGCATCATCGGGATTTAAATGCTCAACAGCAATATTAACTTGACCTGAATAATTGGTTCCACTCGTTGTCTGATATCCGTTTGCGCTAAGCTGAATTTCGGCGCCACCTACAATTTGAAGTTGCTGAGGAGTTCCTGCCGAGAAAGTGAAGTCAGGAGTAGCATCAATCATTCGAATTTCACATCTGGTTATTCCACCTGAAACACCTTTTACTCTTGAGATACCTTCAAAATAACCTTGTTTTTCACATTTAACTACGCAACGATCATTAAAAGATGCATTAGAGATCAGATAAAGTCCGTTAGCGTCTGTTGTGACTGTTTTCCCTGAAATAGATACTGTAGCTCCTGAAATTGGATTTAACTGACGGTCTGTGATGATTCCTGAGATGGTGGTATAGCTACCAGATGTACTATTTGAGTCTGTATTCTCGTCTTTTTTGCATGAATTAAAAAGAAATAGTAAGGCGAAAAGTAAAGTTGATAATGATATCAATAAACGCTTTTTCATGTTGGATTTGGGTTTGAATTAACAAATTTAAACAATGACGATGTGGGTTTGCCTTGTAAAGGCTAGAATGTAACATTAGTTATATTTTGCAAGTGAGGTTTAATGACATTTTAAGAAGAAAAAGTCAATTCTAGTTATATGATAATCGTCAATAATTCAGAGAATATTTGACTTTAAATTAGTGGAGAAATTAAATAGCGATTTCGAGGTGGTTTGGAGTAAATTCTCAATTAAAATAATAATGACAAACATCATTAAAAAGTCCGATTACTATCACACGAAATTGGCATGTTTTAGAGGTGGAATAATTGACACTGAAAGCTATGAGCCATATATTTGTTGTAGATGTTTAGCTGTATAAATAAAGAGCTTAATACGTAAAATTCTGTTGTGTAAATGGTTGGGAAATGAGAATTTTTAATTTAAGAAAAAGCTGTTTTTTGCCAATAATACTATTATGTATATTGGTTCAGAATTCTTATGCTCAAGATGCAATTGTTGAAAAAGGTGAAGTCGTTTTTGTAAGCTCATGGCCTAACAAGGAAATGATGGAAGCAAAAAAATCTTTTTTCAAATATTTGAATGATATTGTTTTTGGTTCAAATGATTTAAAGCTTACAAAACCTGTTGCATTATTAAAAGATTCCATTTCGAATTATTGGATTTTAGATCAAGAAAGTAAAACTATTTTTGATGGTAATAATAAAGAGTATAAGTCCCCTAAGTTTATAGATAAGAAAAAAAATGATTTAGCATCATTAGTGTCAATTACTAATTTTACTGATGGGAAAATGTTGGTATGTGATTCGTATTTAAATAAAATATTTGTCGTTGATCCTGCAAAAAAAACTTTTTATTCTTTAAATGATTCTCTCAACCTTTTACGCCCTACAGGAATAGTTTATTCACCTACTTCAAATTTAATTTGGGTTGCTGAAACCGGCAAACACCAGATTTTGGTTTTAAACACGAAGGGAGAGATATCAAAAGTAATTGGCAAAAGAGGAAATGGTGAGGGAGAATTTAATTTTCCGGCATCGATGGCTATTGATAAAACTGGAAATGTTTATGTTGTTGATGCAATGAATTTCAGAGTTCAAATTTTTAATAAGGAGGGTGAATTTCAAAGTATGTTTGGTTCAAATGGTGATGGTACCGGCTCATTTGCTTCTCCGAAAGGAATTGCTATAGATAGCTACGGACATATTTATATTGCTGATGCATTGTTTCATGCAGTTCAAATATTCAATACTAATGGAGATTTCCTTTACGCATTTGGAACACAGGGTAGAGGAGAGGGAGAATTTTGGATGCCTTCCGGAATTTTCATTGATAAGTTTGATCATATCTATGTTGCCGATACCTATAATTCCCGAATTCAAGAGTTTAAATTAAAAATAGAAGGTAAAAAATGAAAAAGGTTATATACATAGTAGCGTTGATTATTATACCGACTATAATTATTGCTCAGTCGATAGTAAATACAAAACATAATTTGTCAGTTAATGGTGTAGGTACTGTTAAGTCAACTACGGAAACTGAAATTTGCTTGTTTTGTCATACAGCACATAATAGTAAGCCTTCTTCACCACTATGGAATAGAAATGCTTCAGGTGCCAGTTATACCTTGTATTCAAGTACAACATTGAAAGCCCTACCAGGGCAACCTAGCGGTTCTTCTATCTTGTGTTTATCTTGTCATGATGGCACCATAGCTTTAGGAAGTGTATTAAGCCGTGGAACAGTAATCACTTTCGCTAATACGGTTAATATGCCGGTCGGCACTTCAAATTTATCAACGAATTTGCAAAATGATCATCCTATCTCTTTTACTTACGATGCTAACTTAGCTACACAAAATACTCAGATAATTTCTCCTGCTTCATTGAATCCTGTAATAAGATTAGAGAACAGTCAATTGCAATGCACTTCGTGTCATGATCCACATAAAAATATTTATTCGGATTTTTTAGTAGCATCGACCCAATACTCAAATATTTGCAATGCTTGTCATCAATCTACGGGATGGAATGCAGGAAGCCATAGCACATCTACAAAAACTTGGAATAATGTTGCTCCTAATCCTTGGCCAAATTCGCAGTGGACTACAGTAGCTGAAAATGCATGTGCAAGCTGTCACAACTCTCACAATGCAGCAAGTAACACCAGATTGTTAAATTCATTGGCTGAAGAAACAGTTTGTTTGAATTGTCATAACGGGAATGTGGCAGGTAAGAATATCCAAACGCAATTGGCGAAAACATATCGACATAATGTATACAACTATACAGGAATTCATGATGAAGCAGAAGCAGCGAATGTTACCACTAAACATGTTGAATGTGTAGATTGTCATAACCCTCATCAAGCTAAAACTCTTGCGGCAACAGCTCCTAATGTTAGCGGTTCATTGATTGGAGTTAAAGGTGTTAATCAAAGTGGATTAGCAGTTGCTTCTTCTAGCTATGAATACGAAATTTGTTATAAGTGCCATAGTTCTAATCCGGCAACAGCTTCAACTACATCTCGCGTCATTGCTCAAAATAATGTGCGGCTCGAATTTGCAACTACAAACCCCTCATTTCATCCAGTTGTTGGCCAAGGTGTAAATACAAGTGTTCCAAGTTTGATTTCGCCTTTATCAGTTACAAGTAAAATCTATTGCAGTTCATGCCATGCTAGTGATGGTACTGGAGCTCCAACGGGTCCTCATGGTTCTATATATCCGCAAATTCTTAAATCGCAATATAAGTTGACTGATAACTCAACTTACAATTCTGCGAATTTTCAATTGTGCTTGAACTGTCATAGCAATACTTCCATTAGAGCTGATGTTTCTTTTAAATACCATAAGAAACATCTTGATGACGTAAAAGCTTCTTGTAACACTTGTCATGATCCGCATGGTATTAGTAGCTCTCAAGGAAATGCAACCAATAATAGTAACTTGATAAACTTCAATACTACATACGTAACTCCTTCAAGTGGCGGCTTATTACGTTTTGAAGACACCGGATTAAATCATGGGAAGTGTTACTTGACTTGCCATGGCAAAAATCACAATCCATTATCATATTGAATTTTGATATCATCTTTTAATAAAAACGAATTCGAGTATGGAAAATCACTTTAGTAGAAGAATCGATTGCGTGGATTGTAATTGTTTGAAATGTTATGTAAGAAAGTTCTGCTCGGATTTAGAACAATCAAAAATTTCAAGCTCAAAGGATTTGAATCACTATAGAACTGGAGATTCTATTTTTAAAGAAGGTAATACCATGCTTGGAATTTATTTTATAATGCATGGAGCCATAAAGGTTGTAACTTCCGGACCGAATGGTAGAGAACAAGTTGTTCGTTTAGCTTCAGATGGTGATTTACTAGGACATAGAGTTTTGGGGAATGATAAGTACTATTTCAATGCTATTGCTTTGCGTGACACTCAAATTTGTTTTATCGAAACAGCAGTTTTTAAAGATACATGTATGAATAGTCCCGAATTTTCATATAGGTTGCTTTTGTTTTATGCGTTAGAGCTTAGAAGGACAGAGTTG
>JAHEYP010000009.1 GCA_023251535.1 Bacteroidota bacterium | reverse complement strand
AGGATTGAAAAGTACAGCAATGGCAGCGAAAATGATCAACCATATTCCAACAGCATATTCCTTTTCCCACTCGTGTTTTGCAACCAACAGTGCGGCAATGGTTACAAGAAATCTTAGTAAGTGGTAGTATAATGAAGGCAATGGTGCGAGAGCCAGAAAAAGAGCAACACAACAGCTAAAAAGTAAGGTTTTCATTCTTGATGTATTCAACACTCTATTTGATTGTCTAATCTTGCTTAAGTGTTCGTTCAATGCGCTTATCTGGGATAAGCCATATAAATGCAACCACCACATATAAAAGTCCTGAAATGATCGGATTATAAAATCCGGAGATAATAGCGATCAAATAAATGATAGGCGACATTTTTCCTTTAACATCATTCCCAATTGCTTTTTTAAGCACTGAGTTATCGCCTTCTTGTTTTATTATTTGAGACTGAAGAATAAAATAAGCGATGGCGGCTAACAATAGTATACAACCATAAACTACCATTGGAGCTGATACAAATCCCGTTTCGCCAATCCACGCCGTAGCGAATGGCACTAACGATAACCAGAAAAGTAAATGCATATTTGCCCAAAGCATAGAACCACTAACATGTTTAATGGTATGAAGCATATGGTGATGGTTATTCCAATAGATGCCCAAATAAATAAAACTCAAAACATAACTCAAGAAAATAGGTATTAAACCCTTTAAATCGCCGAAATCACTTCCGTGAGGCACTTTTATTTCAAGCACCATGATTGTGATTAGAATAGCAAATACTCCGTCGCTAAAGGCTTCTAAACGTGTCTTGTTCATTGGTAATTTTTAGTGCTTTCTCGAGTGTTTAAGGAATTTTAATTCGGCAAGCTTGATAATTATACAAAGTTACTATTGTATCCATTAACAGCGAAAGCTGTTTGGTGCATTTTTCAAGAAGAACAAAACACGAAAATGGAGCAAGAAAATTCCTACTCCATTTTTCGATTTAAATCCGTTCTCCAAATATTTTTTACTGAATAATGAATTTTTTAATTGCTTTTTTACTTCCGTTTGTTGTCATCATTACAAAGTATACTCCAGCTTTCAACTCTTTAACAGAAAAAACATTGTGGCGCTCATTAAGAATTTGATGTGACGCTACCGTCCTTCCTAACCCATCAATAATCGAAACATCTCCATTTACAGAATTAGTAAATTGAATTTGAATAATGTCGTTTGTGGGATTTGGATAAATTAATACCTCTTCCTCATCCTGAACTTGGGAAATTCCTGTTAATGAAGTAGCGTATACTGCATTGAAAGATGTTGTAGTTGTTGCATTAAGAGGAATTGAGGCGCCGGTAGGATCCATATCAATCGTGCCCGCGATGTATCCGGTAGTTACAATTTTTAAATCGGGAGTAATATCGATGGTATTCATCTTGCCGACTCCACTTAACATAAACGCCATCTGAGTATTTCCTGATGGATCAATCTCCATCATAAATGGCGACGCGGATGCAGATATAAAATTATTTGCTCCACCTAAATTTGCAGTGCCTGTTATTTGTCCGACCAGCAGTAAATTATTTCCGTAAGGTGCTATAGAAAACTTTCCAAAAGCTACTTGACCTGTATATTGTTTCACCCAAATTATGTTCATCGATGAATCATATTTAGCAATGAATCCATCTTGATAATTTGCGGAGCTACATGTTAAAACAGTTGATCCTCCATTAGGGTCGAAGTTTACAGATCCTTGAAATGACCCACAGATATAATAATCTTGAGTGGCAGGGTCGATCCACATGGATTGAGGAGCTACACGAGCACCGGCAGAAAATTGTCCGATGGTTTTATCATAATGCCAAATGCCGATATTACTAAATTTATTAACTGTCATTTCATAGTATCCCACCGTTAACAAATAAGAATTTCCAAATGCATCTGCCTCCAACGTATTACTATTTTCGGCATAAGAAAACTGTACGGCAATATTATTATGCCAGAGGTAATTTCCATCGGTATTATACGCTACAAGGTTGGCATTACCTCCGATGGAAGGGTGCACACCAGCGCCTGGGTCTAGATCAACGGCTCCATTAGTATTGGTGGCTACCAAAATATCATCATTATCATTTAACGTCATTGTTTTCACTTGTGTTAAATGCGATGCATCACCAATAGTGAAAGCCCAAAGTAAATTACTGCTACTATCATACTTTGCCAAAAAATAATCTTGGTAAGTAGGTTGATGGCTTCTTAATGTATCAACACCTGCTGCTGAAAAATCTACATCAATTACCCCGAAATAATTTCCTAGAACAACAATTTCATCGTTTGAATTTACCCTTACTCCGTTAATCTCAAATGTTGACATATAAGGAACTCCTGTGAAATATTTAATCCATAGTAGATTTCCCGAACTCGTCGTTTTAGAAAGATAATAATTCCCTCCTGGGTTACTATAAACAGTATCTCCGGGACCGGTAGCGGGATTCATATCAGCCACACCAAACAACTTTCCTGCTTGAATAATATTGCCATGCGAATCGACATCGGCAGCGTAAACTATAGCATTAAATGAGTTGGTTGCTACGGGAGCGTAGGCCCATTGGCAGGTAGGTGATTGGGCGAAGGAATAAACAGCAATAAAAAGTAGTCCAAGCAGAATTTTAATTTTTTTCATGTCAACTGATTTTAAATAAATACTATTCCCATAAATAAAAAGAGTCAACATAAAGTTGACTCTTTAATATTCTATTGTTCAAGTATAATAACTTCTTTTGAATATAACAGCCATTTTCAATCGAAATCGCTAAAAAGCAGCATTTTTTATTTGATTTTTACTGCTTTTCGGGTTTCTTTTCGATTATCAACTGTAAGTTCAATCATATAAACACCGGCTTTCACATCTGCAAATGAGTAATGATATTGGCCTGCCGATTGAAGTTGATCTAATACGATACAATTTACTTCTCTACCTGCTATATCAAGTAGTTTAAGCGAAACTTTCCTTTGTGAATTTAGATTGTATTCGACATTTAATTGGTCAATAAAAGGATTTGGAGAAATATCGAAATTATTCAAACCGTTGTTTTCTTCTAGTCCAACGCCACCAATATAGATCGTTTGATGGATTATATTAGTACAAGTACCATCAGAAGTAGTATTTACAATTTGGTAAACTCCTCCTCCTATAAAAGTATGAGTAACTGGATTTAATGTAGATGTTGTGCCATCAGCAAAATCCCAAAGGCATGATATTGCGGTAGGATTACTTGTTGCTGTAAATACTATTGGCTGCAATTGGGTAAACACGCCGGAAATATTGAGGTTAGTTACAAACTTGAATAAATTAAATGTAATAAACGTAGTATCGGATCCGAAAGCGTTGCTTGCGATTAATGTTACAGTATGCGATCCTGCATTAGCAAAAGTATGTATAGGATTTCGTAAAGAAGATGTATCACCATCGCCAAAATCCCAGTACCACGTGTCCGGTACATTTCTAGAAGAATCGATGAATGAGACCGTCATATTACATGAATCATAAGACCCAAAGATAATTGCCGCTTGTGGGGCTTGTGTACTAGGTGAAATATAAACGTAGTAGTCTTCTGATTGACCATTTCCAGTTCCGGTACAAGGATACGTTGAAGGATATGTGCTTCCTTGATCAACAACTCTCATCCTAAGCTGTTTATTGGTAACTGCATTCATAGGAACTATAAATGATCCGGTGTGATTAATAATTGTATTGGTTGAATTAAGCACTTTCTCAGAGGTTTGGAAAACAGCATCATTATTATAATCAATCCAAACGCCCACATTTTCTTTTCCGGTAGATCCTGTAGTAATTACTATAGGATAATACTCCCCTAATAGAAGATTCGTTCCTATTGAGCAAGCAAAATCCTTATATCCCTCTGTTGCATTTTGCGTACTGTTATTAATATCCGCTATGCTTACATTCATAATTCCTACATTACAACATGTTGGAAGATTTGGAGGAATACACGCTTTTCTAGGTCCGTTAACAGAATCAATTACAATTGGGTAAGTAATGCTGTCACAAAGATTACCTACACAAGTTGTGTATTGAACAAAATACGTTCCAGGTGCTGCATAAGTATGGTTGATTATATTACCAGAACCAGTTGATCCGTCGCCAAAATCCCAATATTTTGAAGTAGTATACTGATTAGATGATCCGGTAAAATAAACAGTTCCACCACATAAAGAATCTTCTACAAATGAAATTTCTGCGCAAGAAGAGTGCTTAACAAAAACTTCAGAAGTTACGTGTATAATAGAATCAATTGGATCATTTGAAACCAACGTAAAATCTAAATAGTTAATTCCATCACTTAATGAGTCGACAGAAATTGGTATAGAAATGTTCTGTGTGTCACCCGGGGCAATAATATACGTTGTGGATGAATAAATAGGAACTACAGGGTTGTCAACATGGTTAAATTTAATCAAATTTGAAAGCAATAATGCTTCCGAAGAATTTGGTGCATATCCTGAAAACCCAAGGTAATAAATCTCTCCTAACCCAAATTTTTCTTTGAAAACGGTAACGTTACTAGTATTGCTTTCCATAATCAAAGGTGTAAAGTCTATCATAGAATTCATTTCAACCGAATAATAGGCGGAGCTAAATTGAAGCGGTAATCCATTTAGACAACTATCTGAATTTATTCCTGTTATTACATTACCATTAGTTCCATTATTTAAGTTATAATAAGATATGAATGGGCAAGGTGTAAACCAATTCATTTCATACAATGGGTTTGCTAAATCAATAATTGTTCCTCCATTAAGAATAAATTCATTCATTATTGGGTATATATTAGCAGTAAAGTTCCAATCAATATTAAATGCATTTCGGGTAATAGCTAAAATATCAGTATTCAGTAACATATTTCGCAAAGCGATCGAATCAGAAGTGTTTGTAGAATCGATCAATATATTGGGGTTATTATTTAACATCGCGGCCTTAGCACTTGAATACAAAGTTGACCAAGGAAAATCTGAAACATCATAATAAATAAGCACGCGTTTGATTTTCGTGCTAGTGGCTGAAGTTTGCACTTGCAAATTAGAATATCCGGTATTAGCTACCACTATATTTACATACATTGTATCAACACAAAGGCCAGTAGTATCGGCAATTTGTGATGGTTGAATTGCGGTGATATGAGGACCAGCAAGTACATTTGAATTTAGACAAATAGATGTATCAATATCGTTCGAATAAATATTCATAGTTGCATTAAGGGCACCAACTTGAGCTTGCACATTATTCACAATCAAATTGAATGCGCTATGAGGCTTGATTTTAAACGATGTATTGTTTGTGCTAAATACATTACTTGAAAATGTGATAGAATCAATTCGTAAAGTATCACATCCTAAATTTGAAATTAAAATAGAATCTTGGATTAAATCATAAGGAGATTTAGAAGTAAAATTAATACATGATTTATTCAAGCCTATTTGCGGTTCTCCTGTCACAGTCAAAAATATAGGGAAGTCAATAATTGGGTTAGAGTTGTCGTTAATTTTGAATGAGATGACTTTATTGTAAACACCATTTGATAATCTATCACTCTTCAATTTTACATCAATCGTTACAGAATCGTTTGGTGCAATTGTATCACTAAATGGCCAATTTAAATCTATCATTGATGGCAATGCGCCCTTTGATGTTTTAAGAACATTTGCTAAAAACCTAGAAGTTACAGCAGGAATTGGGTAACTATAAATTCCGCTGTACACTATTCTACCACCTCCAATATTCTTATAAAAAGCTATTGGCTTTCCAGAACAGATTAAGATTGGAACTATGTCATTATCTGAAGTATTGTATGCAAAGCCATTCCCTGTTGTTGGTGCCGGCATATTGGCTGCCAATTCATCACTCAAATTAGTAATTGAAAGATTGCCCGAAACATTATCTAAAGAACCTTTTAATAATCCCAGTTCTCTTAATAAATTTCCGGATTGATCGAAATCTTGGGAAAAAATAATCGTTTTACCCTCAGCAAGTATTCCATTGACTACATCTTTAAATGCGCTAAAGTTGAAATCATGCAAAATATAACCACTAAAGACTAGTATATCGTTATTTTTCATTGCAGAGTCCAATAGATCAGGATCTCCAATATCTAGAACACTAGTTTTATAATTCGGGTAATAAAGATTTAAATTTTTAAACTGCGGAAACAAATCACTAATATTTTCAATGTTGTTGCCTGGTGCGAAGATGAGCAATCGCATAGAATCAGCTTCTATTCTATAGCTTTCAAATATTAAATTTCCGGATCCGGTATTTTTAATAGTAATGGGGAATGTTAAAGAATCATTGCAACTTAAAGTATCTTCATAGTATTGAGGAGAATAGTTAAAAATCGGAGGACCTTGTACTACTATAGTCTGAAAAGAGGAATCTACTCCAACACAATTGCGAGCTATTAGTTTTATTTGAAACGTGCCAGGGGTAGTATATTTATGACTTGGGTTATGTTTTGTCGAAGAGCTTCCGTCACCAAAATCCCAAAGCCATGATGTAGGCAAATCAGTAGACAAATCAGTAAATTGTACATCACTATAGAGTGCCGGGTTTATAGTTGATAAAGAGAATGAAGCTGTCGGCTTAAGTTTTAAAATATCTTCAGCCTCCCATACTAATTTAAAACCTGACGACACACCACCGTAATATGAATTGAATCGAATACAAACTGAGCCTGAATTAATTACAAAATCAATGTTTTTTTGATTTCTATCATAACTACATACCTGTTTACCTGTTGAGTCTGTTCCCTCATAAATTTTTAATCTAGTGGTTGTTGGGGCTATTGTTAAATATTCCAAATGCAGTTTTAATCTTTTATTACAACCGGCATCTATAACGAATCCACAATGGCTATCCATTGAATAATTACTATTAGGGCCTCCATTGTCATATAATTCACCGAATGGCAAAGTAGATTGAGTGGTGGTGGCACATAAATTATATTTTTCAGCTACATACACATAATTTGTTTTTGTAATGCTATCAGTACCCCAACTATTAGTTACTATAAGTGTAACTGAATAAACGCCGGGCGAAGAATAAGAAACTACTGGATTTGCAATAGTAGAAGAGGAAGGATTCCCTCCCGGAAAAGACCATTGCCAGCTAGAAATTTTTTGTTTCGAAACTCCTTGAAACTTTATACTTGAATTCGTAGATACCTTGCGATTATTGGCAACAAAATCAACTGAAGGAGGTAGTGAATCGTCAATAAATACTATACTATAATCTTCTGCTTGATCATGATAAAAGTTACAAGGCGTAGGAATATTGGAGGTTCCTCCTGCTATTCTCATTCTTAGAGGAACATTAAGGACAGCATTGGACGTGTTTAAGATATAGTCCGAATTTACATTTGATCCACTTGTTTTATAAAATACTTCCTCAGTAGTGGTATTAAATATTCCATCATTATTATAGTCGATCCAAGCTTTTATAATCTCATTTGTGTTAAAGGTTGTGACTGTAAGCAATGGCGTACTTCCGCTAACGATTTCTGTCCTTTCAGTACATGTTAAATCCAGATTCCCCTCGTTGTAAGCATAATCGGAACTATGGTTTATTGTATTTAGTTGAACATTTTTTATTCCTATATTAAGTACATTTGGAGTTGTACCATTACAGCTCGCTGCTATAACAGGACTAGAATTCGATATCGAAATACAATTTTCTTTTATGATCGTATCATTAACCGAACAATCAATTTGATTGTATGCTATTAGTGTAACATCATAGTTTCCCGTTGCGGAATATGTATGTGTGGGGTTAACCACTGTACTTGTATCGCCATCGCCAAAGTACCATAAATAATTTGTTGCGTTAATAGATGTATTTGTAAACGATAATGTTGTTGGACCATTGCAAGAATAATTTTTGTCAGTTATGAAACTTGCCTTTCTATTTAAAATAAAATCGTTTTTTACTCCGACAGCTTTCCAAGCATCTATAACGCTTTTAACTTCGGGCGAACAGACTCCATATAAATCAACAGCTGATTGAATAGTTGCATAACTAAATTCGGAGTAAAGAGAAGTACTTGTAAAATAATTAACGACCGTTCGATACAAAATGTTTGCTGCCTTACCCATACCAATTGAATCGACAACATATGCCTCTTGAAAACTATTTATTCCACTACCACCCCGTGAAAGCATAAAGAACCAATAGCCAACTACTGTACCATTTGAAGTATAATCATAGTCGTCCCAATTTTCCCCTCTGTAGGTTTCTGGAAGTGATAAAGACTCCGGATTACTAATGCTTCTTATTGGTCTATGAGAAATACTTTCTTTATCTCCAATTAAAAAGTTGGCACCGTTCGGGTATTTAAAAACATCAACCGCAACTGCAAAACAATCTGAGATACCCTCAATTAAACTTCTGGTTTCAGGAGTATTAACATAAACATTAGACAATTCATTCGATATAATTCCGTGCGCAAATTCATGTCCAATCATTTCAATTGATGTAAAAGGGCGATAAAGTACACGATCACCATCTCCACACATAATTGCATCAGTTGAATAAGTGGCGGTATTTGTCCAATTGCCATAATGAACTCCCACTGTTACTGGCGAACCAGCATTATCAATTGAATTTCTTCCGAAAGTAGTATAAAAGTAATCGTATACTGCTTCCAAACTATAATGTGCATCTATTTCATATTGATGAATTGTTGTAGAATCCCAACTATTATCACTATCTTGTATTTCTCTTAGCGGTAAATAATATCTGTTTTCGTATGTTTTTGTTTCCAATAAACAGCTTTGCTTATCTGAAAGCAATCGGTAATTATTGGGAGAAATACTGTCTACATTTATAGTAACATTTCCATAATACGCCGATTTTGCAACTGTTGGTTTATTAGAATACTGAATGAGATCCAATTTATTTAAAACCTCTCCATTTCCGGCATCAACAAAAACCATAGAATGATTTAGGATGTCAGTTGTTTTAATTTCGAATTGGTAAGCTAATTTGAAATTATTGTTGGTGTCTTCTATCCAAACTAATTTATCTTGAACATTCGCAGATTTTACAATTGAAACAGATTCAATTGTAGGGACAGAATTGCATGCAACATTATATGCCTTTTTAGCGGATAAATATGGGGCCGGTGGATTAGTTTCAATCTTTTTAACTTTCCCATTTGCAGATACAACTTTCCCCTCTTTACAATGAACTAAATACATTGCTCCTTCCACAGGAATACCGAAATTGGTTTGCAGATATCTATAGTGAGTATAACCTAATTGATCCTGTGATGTTTTTATTAATGACAAGCTTTGTGTCTTAGGTAATCTTAAAATGTCATTTACAAGCCACTTTAAATGCTCCAGCTCCGAAATTTTTTCGGATGGAGCTACCCGAATAAAATCTATTGTGTTGTCTGTTCCACTATAGTGAAAAACCGTTCCCGAACTATTAACAAACTGTGAACCGGAATTATTGGGTACGCTTGAAATTAGTGGAGTAACTATAAAACAAAAGTATGTTGATAGCACTAAAATCACGCTATTCCAATTTGTTCTAGTATATCTTGTTTTCATATGATCAACTTCAAATTATATTTACTGATACTTTAATTACAATGAAACTACTCGTTTAATAATGGTATTATTCCCGACGGTTAACTCGAGTAAATACAGTCCTGGGGTTGAGAATTTAATATTAGATGTATGGTCTCCGGGAGTAGTCGATTCATTTTCTTTTACTATTTCAACTATTCTACCGGTTAAGTCCTTCAAAATAACTGAAACTGTATTGCTTGATTTTAACGAATATTTTACTTGTAATTCCCCTTTAAAAGGATTTGGGTTTACATTAAGTTCGAAATTATTGTCAATTTGATCAATACCAGTGACGCCTATAACAACCGTCATTGTTGATGTATCAATGCAAGTATTATCCGTTGAAATATTCGTGATAACATATGTGCCTCCTGAAGTATAAGTATGTGAAACGGGATTAGTATTAGCTGTTGTACCGTCGCCAAAATCCCAACTGCAACTATTAACTACTGCGGCACCTGCAGTAAATTGTATGGGTTGTCCAACTAACAAGGAACCGCTCCTGGTTATATTTGGATTATAATGGTTCACATAAATGTTTTTTGTTTTTGTTTCTACAATAAAGTTAAGTGTACTTTGCAAGACAACATTATAATTTCCACTTGTGTTATAAACATGACTTGGATTAATCGCATTTGAAACTGTGCCATCGCCGAAGTCCCAATGACAAGTATAATTTACGCCAGAAATGTTACTTGTAAAAGCTACCAAGCCCTTGCAACTATCTCGATTTTCGGAGAAATCAGGACACATGAGTGAATCGACCGTGACATTGATCGGTAAAAATAAAACTGGGAGGTTGGGGTCATTTGTAGACAGTTTAATTGAACTTGAAAAATTTCCTAACATTAAGTCACTTTTAAATACTGTAATGTTTATTAACTGAGAGTCGAGAGCAGAGACAGAACCCCATTGCGGAGTAGCATGAATTAACCCGGATAGTTCATCTATATTGGAAAGTTTTACTGAATTTGCTAATACTTTGGCCATATTCAAATTATATGAGGAATAATCAAAACCTAAGTAAATTACTTTTCCGTATCCAATATTTCGATAAGCAATTGCAGATCCTTGTGCTTGAGAAACAATATTTACAATATCTGGATTCGAAAATATTATCGGAAAAGTGATTGTAATTCCTACAAATGGAGGCAAAACCTGTTGAACTATTGGGTCACTTGAATTTAAAATATTAAATGTCATATTATTCGTTATATTAGAATATGATCCGGTAAATAAATTTAATGTTGTTAGTCTATGAGAATACGAATCATCTGAACAAAATATAACCACCCCACCGGTATCAAGATAATTCTTAATAGTATTTTTTAATAATGAGTAATTAACATTGCTAGCATTTTCTTGTTCGATAAAAAGTAATACGTTCTTCCCCTGCAGTTTAGTTGCCAATAGAGTTGAGTCGCCCGTATTGGTTGAATCAATTGACACTTTAGGAGTGATCTGTTTTAGTGCTTTAATAGTGTTTTTATATTCTCCAAAAGTCCCCAAATCCGAGCCGTCATAGTAAGCAAGAATTCGTGATGAATCTACTATACTTGGAAAAAAACTATAATCCAGTTGACCCAACCCGGTATTATGAATGTAAATAGGAAAAACGATGGAATCTTGGCAGAGATCAAAATCCAAATGAATAGTGTCAAGGAGTATTTCTAGAGATGGTCTTTGTAAGACTATCGTACTTAAACAAACAGTCGTATCAATATCGTTACTATAAAACGTAACAGTGCCGTTTAATATTCCCGCTGATGCGATGTTCTTAATGACATTTAATTTGTAGCTAGATGAAGGAGGAACTATAAAAGAAGATTCGACGCAAGAGAAGCCAGGATCAGAAAATTGAATACCCGTAATCCTTAACGAGTCACATCCTAAATTCATTACATTAAGCGGTTCAATTGAAGTTTCGTTGATATAGACTGTATCTAAATGTGAACAGTCGCTCAGGACAAGGATTCTAGGACGTAAATTCAGATTAATTTCTATCGGTACATATAGTTCTGATTGAACGGTATCGTTTGAACTCAACAATAGGTTATATTGATGTAATCCCGCTTCAAGGTTTAGGCTGTTAAAAAGCACCGATATCACAGTTGAGTCACCTGGTAAAATATTTAAACTACCGGAATTCGTTATTTCAGGAGTGTTTTCATAGTGCTTTGAGGAATTAATTGCATTCGCTAACAACTTAGAAGTTGAAGGATTAGAAGAAAAATAATCAAACCCAATACAAATTGCTTTTGACAGGCCAATATTTCGGTAAAACACGATATTATTCCCTGCGGCATTAACGACTAAAGGAACAACATCTGCATTCGTAATTGAATAGGCAGAAGTAGATGAGGCCGAGAAAAATGATGAGGGAACTTGATTTAGTATAGGATCATTCTGATAGGTGCTGTTAACTTGCAAAAATCCGCTGTAATTACTTACAAAACTCCCGGTGAACAAGTTCATTTCAAAAATACGATCTGCCAACGTTCCTGAAGATCCGCATATTATAATTGTTTTTCCTTTTGAAGTAATATCCTTTATAACATTTGAAAACAGCGAATAATTGACATTCCCGAGCGATTCATTTTCCGGAAAAAGAAGTATGTCTTGATATGCCATCGTTGCTGCTAACAAGGAAGTATCATTCCCGTAAAATTTAGTAATGATTAATCTAGGATTATTTTGAAGAATAATATTTATGGTATTTAAATATTCTTGAAGGGTATCTACTCCTGACATAAACACGAGCACCTTCACTGTGTCATTGTTAATTATTGAAGGAGTATAAACCAGATTACTTGTACCGGTGTTATATACGGTGAAATTCATTACAACAGAATCGCCACAATCTATTGTTTGTGATGTACTGTTTGGATTACAAATTATAGACGGTCCGGTTTGGGAATAACAATTAAAAAAAAGTACTGTTGAAAAGATAATTGTGAATAGTAATTTTGATTTCATAAATAGGCAATTAGAAGGGAGTTTTACGGAGCAGTTAAGTACTTTATCTCTTTCTAACCGCTAGGAGAATTGCAATAATCTTTACCATATCTCGAAGTCATAGTCGCTTTTCTTTAACGTAAAACACTGCTAGTAAGGTGTAGCGTTTTTACCCGCCACAGGATCCCCATGGTGTTATAAATGTACATAAATCGTGCTGAATTAATATCAAAGGTAAATAATTATCGATTTAAATCACAGTTAATGATTAATATTAGATTCCGATCGTATATTCCCCTTCGATCGCCTCGAAACCGATAAAATATTTGCAACCCCGTGATTGGTGGGTTTTACAGTCAAAACAGGACTTGGAAACCGTCGCCTATAAACAATTAAAAATATTATAGTCGGTATTAACTATCCCCTCAGTGACACCGATACTTCGAGCCATGGTAACGATTTGACCTCGATGGAAGCTCCCATGGTTGATAATATGAACTATATAGTCGTATCTGCTTCGGCTATTTTTTGCCCAAGGCACTTCTAAATTCAAAACCTCCAAAAGTTCCTGTTCCGAAAAGGTAGAATAGGTTTGTTTCATTGCTGATGAGGATGTCAAAAGGTCTTCCATAATCCTTTCAACCTCTCCCTCATATACTGACCAATTAAAATTGCTGGTATCCTGACCGGTAATGAATAAAAACCAGAATTTTTGTCCTCTTAGTATGTGTTGTAAGGTGTAATCTATCGAAGGATAACTGGATGCCGTCTTTTTATACAAAAGCTCTTTATCGAGCGTTTTTAACCAAGTAACTATCTCCGTATTGGCCCATTCGTTAAAGGCTGCGTAGTTGGAAATTAAATTCTTTAATGACATAGCTATTTATTATTCAAGTACGTTTTTTATTGTTCATATCGTTCGAAACATTGTTAATGAATAACAGAACATTCGAATATTTTAATGTATCGATTTTGGGATGAATTATAGGTATATTCCTCTCGATTAATATTCCAGCCGTTTTCTTTGAGAATTTGTTTAAACTCCTCTTCTTTTAAGAATGGAAATGAACAGTCTTTATCTTTTTTAACCTTTCGTTTTACAAGAATTTCTTCAATGAATAATGAGCCATCTGGTCGAAGAATTCTTTTGATGTCACTTAGCATTTCTGCTTTATTTGAAAGTTCATGCATGACATCAAACATCAGCACCTTATTGTAATTTTTTTCGGGAAGAGTTGTTGACTTTTCGTTTCCGATATGAAATGTAAAATGGGAAATATCTGTTTTTGAGTTTTTAAGTTTTTTCGAATACACGCTTTTAGCACATGAATTGCTATCGATATCTTCAACAGTAAAGAAACATTCAGGACAATCTTCAGCTATTCGTAAAATGGCGGAGCCCTTACCAGATCCAATATCTGCAATTTTATCTTGAGGATTTAATTTTAAAAATTGGCTAATGATATGAAAACGTGCAGCACGCGTATTAGTTGAGTCCTTCTCGACTAAACCATTGCTCTGTCCAAAGCATAAAAAGCCACAAAGGCAAAAAGTTAGAAGCATTCGAAATGAATAGCATTTTACTTTATTGCAATGATGAATTTTAAGAATCATAAACAAGTACCTATTCCCGTAGGATATTTAAACCCTGTAGATTTTTCTTTCACCTTTACTGCTCTTATTTCAATGGTAGCAGAAGGTTTATATTTAAATTCGGGATTGCGTTGAGCGACTTCCATTGCCTCCTCGTGATTATCGGCATAAACATGATAATAACCTACATAGCGATTATTATTCTTTTCCTCCTCTACCATTCCTTTTCCATTTACTGTAATAACTCCCGACAATTCATGAAGTGGTTGCGCTGCGATTAGTCGTTTTTCCTTTTTCAATGCGGCAATATATTGCTCACATTCTTGTATAAATTTTAGGTGGTTTTCCCCTGTAAGCGCATCCTTTTCGCGGATATCATTCTTAATGAGTAACAGATATTCGTTCATGTTGAAATTCTTTAAAGGTTTCACTGTACGAAATTTATTGACTGTAATACTTCGTAAAAAACGAAGATTTTTCACTGAATGTATGCTTATTACAACGATTAAAAGTACTTTTTTTTTAAATACGAAATCACATTTTTACAATTTTCCTTGTGCTTTCTCTCCCGCTGAGGTTTTTTAAGGTAATGGTATAGTGACCAGATTTTAGTTCTCGTAAAGAAATGATGGTTAACCCAATGGCGTCAATTTCCCCTCTTAACTGCTCTACTCCTTTATCATCTATAACTCGATAGGCGTTAAAGGCTTCTGGGCTAATTTGAACCCTAATTTCATCATGAGTAGGGTTCGGATAAATTTTCACCTCTTCTTCCTTTGACGTTTCAGCCAGTGCTGTTATAGCTTGACCGCAATTGTTTATGAATAATGAATCGCTGCCCTTTTTGTACGCAATAAGGCACGCTCCGGACTCAAACATCGTGCACAGGCTTCCTTGCCAGATAAAGCCTCCTGAGGCTCCTATTCCTTCGTACAACGATTTGTTGAATATAGAAGGCGGTAAATTATAATGCTTTACAATTGTACTTCCTAAATACATTGTATCTATGCTTTGAATTACATACGGGGGATTAACACATCCATAGTTGCTGATCATGTTGGGTAGAGCAGAACCAACATTTAAATTGAAATCGAAAAGTAAGCTTTCTGAAGACTGTCCCGGATAATAGAGATAAAACCTCTTTAACGAATCTTCTCTCAATCCACCTTGATAAACATGTTGGTAGAAATTAACCAAGAGAAACGTGTCTGTAAAAGCGTCGAAGATTGAATCTAATTTATCCCAATATAACTTATAGTAAACAGTTCCTGAAATGGTAGTATCACCCTCAATAAAGTATCTATTATTGTCTTTGTAGATATTTATTCCGTCGCTAGCGCCGAAAAACTCATACCACGTACTTGTACTATCAATGTAATTTCCACTTTGGCCCTTAGAAATAAAGACACTGAAGAACAATAGAAATGTAAAAAAGTATTTCATTGTGGTAGGTTTGGTAGAATAAAGGTAATAAAAAAGAACTAGATCTTTTCGATTTTCTTTGTTACCACCTTTCCTGATTGTGTCGTCATCTTTAATAAATATAATCCGGGGTTAAGTGATTCTATGTTGATTACTCCCTCATTTAACCCTTTCAAGCTTTTAGTCTCGTCTAATATACGTTTCCCTTGAAGATCGAAAACAAGAACCTCTGCGAATCTTTCATTTTCGGATATGCTTACCGTTAGTGATTGTGTTGTTGGATTAGGGCTTAGTGCGGCAACTAGTTCAGGTTGTTTAGTTGGTTCAACTCCCGTTATAGTGTTGATTGTATAAAGTTCTCTTCCAACTGTTGCGTTAAACAATGAAAAAGTATGCTTTCCATTAATTTGTGACCACTGTCCTAAATATTGATTTGTAGCATTTACAACTGTTAACCGCATTGTACCATTTGAGGTTCCATCACTTTTCCATAGTTCATAGATGATACCATCCGCGGACCCAACAAAGAACATAGTGTTATTCGCAGAAATACTAAAATTATCACTGTTTATTCCTGTTCCTGTTCCGGAGAAGATGTCCTTTAGTAGCGTTGTCCCTCCCAAATTCCCTGTACTCGTGTAGAGTTCTCTGCCATATACAGCGTTCGACATTGAAAAGATATAGCTTCCGAAAAGAGATGTCCATTGACCAACTGTATTATTTGTCGCAGCTATATTCGAAATTTTTACTGTGCCCACACTTGTTCCGTCCGTCCTCCACATTTCATAAGTAGTTCCATCATCGGTCGCAACAAAGAATGCAATGTTTCCATCTTTCACAATAAAATCTCCTGAACCCGTAAAAGCAGAAGCGGTGCCAGGCAGAATATCTTTCAGCACATGAGTGTTTCCGAAGGTTCCATCAGTTACCCACATTTCTCTTCCTCTTGTTGAGCCTCCGTCATTCATAGTGAAAATAAACTGGTTGTTCAACTTTGTCCAATGCCCTATAGTATTCGCAATAGCTCCTGTGTTAGATACTTTCAACGTATTTGCTTGTGTTCCATCGGTGCTCCAAACTTCATAGTTAACACCATTATCGCTTGCAGTAAAATAAAGTTTGTTGCCATCATTATAAATAAAATCTGCCGCGCCATCTAATGAAGAGGCTAAACCATTGCGTATGTCTTTTAATAATGCCGTTCCTGAAGGAGTTCCGTCGGTAACCCATAATTCTCTTCCATAAATTAACGAGTTATCAAACGCTGAAAAAACAAACTTTCCGTTAATAGCATTCCAATGTCCTATTTGCGGTGTAGTAGCTCCAATGTTCGATAATTTGATTGTACCGGCTGTTGTTCCGTCACTCTTCCACAATTCATAATTATAATCGTTGTCGGTAGCTGCAAAATAAATTTCATTCCCTTCCAGTTTAATGAAATCACCACTTCCCGTGAACGCTGTAAGTGGACCTGCATCTATATCTTTTAAAATTGTTGTTCCTACAGGTGTACCGTCGGTTATAAATAATTCTCTACCGTAAATTGCACCACCATCAAATAGTGAAAAAACAAATTTTCCGTTTGGCAATTTTGTCCAATGACCTAATCCGGTATTGGTAGCATTTATTGTTGAAAGTTGTATAGTGCCATTTGTTGTTCCATCTGTTTTCCATAAGTCGAAATTACCTCCATTGGCAGCAGCAACAAAATAAAGTGCATTACCATCAGAATAACTAAAATCAGAAGCACTATAGACTCCACTTGTTGTACCTGGACAAATATCTTTCAATAAGGATGTTCCTGCAGGAGTGCCATCGGAAACATATAATTCTCTTCCGACTGTTGCCGCATTATACATTGAGAAAATGTACTTGCCATTAATACGCGACCATTGTCCTACGTAGGTATTTCCGGCATCAATAGTTGTTAATTTAATTGTTGTTTGAGGAGTTCCTTCAGTACGATAAAGATTGTACGTAATGCCGTTTTCTGTTGCAACAAAAAACATGGTATCCCCTACAACAACACTAAAATCTGTATTATTTGTAATTCCGGATCCGGTTCCTGGATTAATGTCTGCCAGCAATGTAGCTTGTGCGCTACAGAATGCAGGAAGGAATAAAGAACAGAACGAAATGACTCTAAAGAAGGCTTTCATGATTACGTTGTGATTGAGATCGGTAATTTATATTGTACAACAGAAAGATTCCTCCACGCATTCAGGACTAGTCTTTCTTGAAACTTTGACTACTTACTTTTTCGTTATTGCTTAATGTTAAAATATAATTCCCCTTTGCAATTGAATTAAGCGTTATAGAACAATTTTGTTTACCAGCAGCACTAACGTTAAGCATATCCGAAAAAACAATTTTTCCAGTAACATCCATAATTGTTACGGCAATTTTTTCGGCAGATGCAGTTACAAAACGTAAATTGATGATATCTGAAGCCGGATTCGGATATAAAGATTCTAATTGGTATGCGTTTGCATTTACCTCTTGTAATCCAACCAGCGGCATAGTTACAAAAGTATATTTCGGGCTCCATGGACCAAATGAGGTTCCATCAGTGCTGCGCATTCTCCAGTAATATCTTGTATTGGGATTTAGGCCACTGATGAGTTGAGATGTTCCTGTAACATTCGATAAGTTATGAATCAAATAAACTCCACTGAAAGATGTTGCAGTAGCTACTTGAAATTGATAGGATGCTGCTCCATTGCTTGCATCCCATTGAAAATTCACAGGATCGGTGATCTGTATTGATGAGTCTGGTGGGAAAACAAGATTGGGAGCTCCTGCAATAGTAGTGAAATTCGATACTGTTGAATTCACACTTTCATGTCCTCCGTTATTTGATCTTACTCTCCAATAGTATTTGGTATATCCTGCGAATGTTGGTGATTGGATATAGGTTATAGCTGTTCTCTTAGAATAATAAATAGAACTGAACAACGAATCTGTACTAAATTCAACAGTATATAAAATTGCTTCCGGCACCGATGACCATTGATATGATTGTGTTGGAAGAATTCCTGTTGCATTGTTAGCCGGTAGTGTAGTTGACGGCGCGTTAGGGATGGTATCATTTACGCCGATATACGTCACGAACATTTCTATTTTTTGAAGTGGAACATCGTTCACATCGCGGGGCGAAGCAACAATTGTATCAACAACCTCCATTCCTTCTGTCACTCTACCGAAAACAGTATATTGACCATCAAGGAAAGTTGCGTTCGCTACACAAACATAAAACTGAGAGTTTGCACTATTCGTATCTGCATCACGTGCAGCTCCGATAATGCCTCTTAGGTGGCGCACAGGGCTGAATTCCGCATTCACTGTAGGTTGGTTGGGGTTTCCTTGTCCCCACGTAGAAATCGGTCCGTTAATCGAATTAGGGTCGCCGCCTTGAATTACAAAACCTGGAACCACGCGGTGAAAAGCAGTACTGTCGAAGGCATGAGCCAGAGTAAGACTGTCGAAATTATTTACGTGGAGAGGAGCAACCAGCGGAAATAATTCAATATTGAAAGTTCCGAGATAGTTCCCTGCACGTTTTGTTAGGATTTGATAGCGCGGTTTATCGATTCCTTGTGAGAATGCTGAAAGTCCTGCTGATACAAGGACTATTAAGAATAGAAGCTTTTTCATGACAGGATGAAGGTAATAAAAATTACCAAAAAACAACTTATTCTCTCCTATCTACTTCCCGTATTTCCGTTCGGCTAGTTTAGCCGCCTCGTACGCATTAATGATTCCGGCAGTTATGCAAAGGTCTTTGTATTTTACCATTACATCTTTCGTACCTGGTTTTTTAACGTTTATTTGGGGGCGAACAACTGATTTTACCAATACTTTTTTAAGTTGTTCGGCGGTCATTTGAGGATAATATGAAAGAATTAATGCAGCAACTCCTGCAGCTACTGGCGACGCCATACTAGTTCCGTTTTTAGCTCCGTAACCATTGTTGGGTAATGTTGATGTTATCTTCACTCCCGGAGCAAATAAATCAACATATTTCTTACCGTAATTCGAGAAGACTCCCGGATTTCCATCGGCAGCATTTGCTCCTACGTCGAGCCAGTTTTTTCTAGCATTTCGTTTTTCGCCGAGATAATTCGGATTCGGATATCTTTTGTCAACATCAAGGTTCAATGATTCATTTCCTGCGGCATGAACTAGTAATACATTTTTAGATGCTGCATATTTCACTGCATCATCAACAGCCTTTTTATTATACGGCACCGGCTTACCAAAACTCATATTGATAATTCTTGCACCATTATCGGCAGCATAACGAATCGCCAATGCAATGTCTTTATCTCTTTCATCGCCATTCGGCACTACGCGCAAAATCATTAATTGAACATTCGATGCAACACCATCTGTTCCCATTTCATTTCCTCGCACGGCTCCAATAATTCCGCTTACATGCGTTCCATGATCTCCGTCGGGCGACTTCACATGATTATTTCCGTAACTCTTGTCGTTAATATTTTCGTAATCATCGTGTATAACCTTTCGCGCATCATACGCAATATTCATGTGATAATCGAGATGATCTTTATTGTTTTTATATCCTCTTTTCAGCTCCGAAACATATGAAGGATAGGTTGTTCCTTTATCCATTAATGTTACCATTCTCTCTTTCATTTTTATCAAAACGCTGTCGGTAACGTAATACCCTGATACTTCTTGCACAGAAAGAGAATCCTTGGCATATTTCTTATTCATTGCTTCAATAAAGTTTAACATTTTATTGAGGCGTTCATCCGTCTTAGTATACTCAGCCAGCTTCTTATCGTAAATCGACTTCGCATTTAAGTACTCTTGGTATTTTTCGGGTTGTGATTTAATGTTGTTTGAATCAGCAAAAACGCTTTGATATTTTCTTACGATGCGTGTCACTTCCATATTCTCCAACACAATATCTTCGTCAGCATTACCTAAATAATTCCAACCGTGAATATCATCAGGATAACCGTTGTTATCATCGTCGATTTTATTACCCGGAATTTCTTTAGTGTTAGTCCAAATCTGCCCAGCTAAATCGGGATGATCTACGTCTGTTCCATCATCTATAACTGCAACGATAATAGTCGTCGCCTTTTTCCCTTTCAGGATCGTTTCATATGCTTTATTGGTGCTTACTCCGTAAACCGAATCTTTCTGCAAATCGAGATTATACCAATTTTTAGGCAGTTGTTGTGCAGAGGAAAACAATCCTGATAAAACCAAGATGGTTAACAGAAGAATATTCTTTTTCATAATCATTTATTCAGATTAAATTTAAGAAGCAACTTTGTTGATTTCGATTTTTCGCAATGTGCGATAACCGAAAAATAAACTTAATGATGTTAATAAGGCTCCCAATAAAAAAGGCGCTCCCGGAAAATAAATTTTACTTGCGGGATTGGTATAGTGAGCGAAGAGATTGGTCATTAGCGGCGGACCGATGATCGATGTAATACTAATCATACTAGTAAGCGTTCCTTGTAGCTCTCCTTGTTCGTTTGGCGGAACTTGATTAGAAATAATTCCTTGCAACGATGGTCCTGCTATTCCTCCTAAACAATACGGAACGAGAATAGCGAAGATCATCCATCCCTTAGTAGCAAAAGCGAAGAGGATAAAGCCGATGATATACAAAGATAGTCCAACATAAACAGAGCGTTTCACTCCTAATTTAGGATTAATCACTCTAATTAATCCCCCTTGAACGATTGCTACCATCAATCCTACAAAGCCAAGCGAATAACCCACCCATGCTTCATTCCACTTAAACTTCTCCATGGTATAGTAAGTCCATGTACTTTGAAGTGCATGTCCGGCGATATAGATTAACATAAACGATAAAGCCATCCCTACTAACACAGGATGTTTTTTCAGATGCTTAAATGCTCCAACGGGATTTGCTCTCTTCCAATCGAATTTTCGTCTGTTTTCTTTTGCCAACGATTCAGGAAGAATAAAATATCCATAAAGGAAATTGATCATCGTAAGTACTGCAGCAGCATAAAACGGAACGCGGGCTCCATATTGCCCAAGTACTCCACCTACTACCGGACCGATAATAAACCCTAGTCCAAATGCCGCTCCCACCATTCCGAAGTTCTTGGCTCTGTTTTCAGGAGCGCTAATATCGGCGATATAAGCGGTAGCTGTAGTGAAGCTAGCTCCTGTAATACCTGCGATAATTCGACCAACAAACAACCAACCAATTGAAGGTGCTAAGGCAAGGAATAAATAATCGATAGAGAAGCCGAATAGCGAGCCAAGAATTATGGGGCGACGACCATACTGATCACTTAAGTTTCCAAGGATAGGAGCAAAAAGAAATTGAGTAACAGAATACGCGAACATCAGCCAACCTCCGTATTGAGAGGCCATGCTTAAATTCCCTCCTATCATTTCCTGTATTAATTTCGGAAAAACAGGGATGATAATTCCTAAGCCGGTAATATCGATTAACAAGGTAATAAATATAAATCCGAGTGCGGGATTTTTCTTCTCTGCCATATAATAAAAGTAGATTGCAATGATAGGTAAAACAAGAAGAGCAGAAGTACTTACCTCTGCTCCTTTGCTAACAATTGATTCTTTAAAAAGTGGTTGATTATCTATTCTTCATTATTTCAAATCAACGAGAACAGGACCTGGGTCATTTTTTACTGGAGGAATTGTTTTTAAGAACCTGTAAATGGCTTTCAACTCCATTTCGCTCATTCTACTGAAAGGCCCCCATGGCATTGTTGATTCGTGCACTCTTTTTCCATCGCGGAAACGCTTAATAAACGCGTCTTCATTCATATATGCTAGCATACCATGTTCTGGATCAACGGTAATATTACGAGTTACTACTGCTTTGCCGGGTGTGTTTTCGCATGGCATTACAAATCCTCCACCATAAAAAGGACCTATATAGGCGCCTGTCTTAAGATCGCGGTTAGTATGGCATCCTTTGCAGTTTGCAACCGACTCTGCTAGGTATTTTCCATAGGCGATGCTTGAGTCGGGCTTAACACTTGATGGGATTTCCCCTTCGGGACCAACTGGTTTTAAAAGAAAGGCCTTTAACACTAAGCCCAACGTTGAAATTTCGGTTTCGGGAACTTTATTCTTAACAGGAGTAGTACTTCTTAAATAACTAAGGACGGCGACCATATCCTCGTCAGATAAATTATGGAAAGGCATGAAATCGAACAGTGCTCTTCCATCGTGACCAACGCCATATCGAAGAGAGCGAGCGATTGTACTATCGGGTAGATTACCGATTCCAGTTTCTTTATCGGAGGTAATATTTTGGGTATAAAATTTTCCAGGAGGAATATCGAATATATGTCCGCCGGCTAAAGGAACGATGTCTCCTTTATCAATTCGGTCAATTTCCGATGCTGGGGTATGGCAATGGGCGCAATGGGCCGGTCCATATACAATCGCTTTGCCTCGTTCAATTATTGCAGAATCGGTTGATGCTTTTAATTGAGGATATGGGGCGTCGAACGTACGATTCTTTAGCACTGCAACAGAAGCGCTAAAGCCAAAAATGAGTAACAACAGGAGAATTCCTGTCCATTTCAGAACTGTTTTCATTTAAAATGTTGGTTAAAATATTTTAGAAAGTGGATCAAAATTGCAACGAACTCGGGAATGAGGCCTTGAAATTTTACCGAAACGTATCATTTTTTGGCTCAAACGAAAAATCAAATGTTTGAAAAATGGAGTTCCTATTAGAAAAGGAAGGTGTTTTAATGAAATTATCCAATTTATAACGCTGTGATTATGAACGGGAAGGGATTATTTGGAGGGCATTGGCATTTCTATTGCATCAATCCTCTTTGGCCAATGCTAGAAAGTCGGCCTTTGCTGAGTGACCTTGGCACTTGACCTATTCGAAGATTGCCTTTCATTTTACGCACCTCGGCAATATAACGAGGAACATATAAACGTTGTGCTTCGTTCAGCAGAGAGTAATCTGTATATGAACAACTATTTAAAGATATTAACGGGAGAAAATGTTTATGAACGCATTCCCTCGACTGATGTAATATCCAAACAACAATATTCCTTATTTAAGATCTTCTCTTTTTCGGGTTCTATAGTATGTATGGGCGTTTTCTCGAAAATGATGATCACCATTGAGAACCCTGGTATATTACCCTATATCATTTTATCGTTGGCTGCTATTATGCTAACCAACTTCTATGCTGCCAGAAATGTAGAGAAGTTGCGACGTGCCTATGTGATCATGTTGGTGAGCGCCTGTTTATTGTTACATACTGTAGCATACGACTGCGGCGGAATCAGAACCGGCGGCTCGATGTATTACACAGCCATTGTGATATATGCATATATGTTGTTAGGAAAGCGCTTAGGTGGATACTTCACTATTGGTATACTTTGTCAGCTGACATACTTGTTTTTGATTTCACAATACACTGACTGGACATCCTTCAAGATGTTTAATAATGATGATGCGTTAATCAACGAAGACTATATAGTAAACATTTCTCTTACCGTATTTCTTGTAGCAAACTTGAGTAAATATTTACAGAGCAGAAAAAATGTTGTTACTCAAAAGTTAGAGCATGATCAATTAGAATTAGAGAAAAAGAATCGCGAATTAGAAGAGAAGAATATTACATTACGTGAATACTCTGTTCGATTAGAAAACAAGAATCGTGATCTCGAGAAATTTATTTCCATTGCCTCTCACGATTTACGATCACCGCTGCGAGCAGTTGGTAGTTTGTCGGGTATAATCAAAGAAGAAACAGAAGAAAGTCATCCTGAATTAATGCCCTATTTCGAAACCATTAAAGGTCGACTAACGCGAATGGATAACTTATTGGATGCTCTCTTGAATTACACCAAAATGGAGACGATTCATGAGATTGTTGAATCGCATTCATTAGAGATGATTTTGCATCAAGTAATATCGCACATTCATCCTGAAGATGATGTTACTATCAATATTGAAAAAGGAATGCCTGATGCTATTGCTTGTAGCAATAAACTTCAAAAAGTTTTATATCAGATTATCAGCAATGCTATTTTGCACAACGATAAAGACGACAAACGAATTGACATTTCTTTTTCGTCGAATAATGAATCTTGCTGTTTAAACATTCGAGATAACGGTCCGGGAATTGACGAAAGGTATCACAGAAAAGTATTTGAAATTTTTCAAACGTTGCAACGGCGAGATGAAAAAGAAACGATGGGAATAGGGTTAGCTGTTGCTAAAAAAATAATCTCCGATATGGGAGGTATTATTCGGCTTAATAGCTCCGCTGGAGAAGGATCATCCTTTACGATTGAACTTCCGGCTAAATATTTTAGTGCGACTAACGTTTTAGCACAGCCGAAAATGGAAGCCGTACTTCAATGATAGTTAGTCGGAAAAAAGTAAATGCTATTGAATTTTATACACTCCGGTTTTAATTGCAAAAATCACTAAACCGATTCGCGATTTAATATTCAGCTTTGCAAATAATGACTCGCGATAACCGTCAACTGTGCGAGACGTTATTTCCATCTCGTCGGCTATTTCCTTATAAGTCATTTCGGAACAACAATAATTTAAAAAGGTAAGTTCACGTGCTGACAGATGTTTCAGCAACTCCAAGTCTTCGCTTTTCTCTTCCGGAGAATACGTGCTATTGTATTTTGCTTGATCTCCCAGTTCAGGCACGAGGCTTTGAATTACGTGTTTGTCATAAAAGAATCCTTCTTCGTATACTTTCAATAATACCTGGTGAAAGATCTCGGGGCTGGCATCTTTAAATAAATAAGCGCAAGCTCCAGCTTTAATCATATTTCTAACCGTTTCTAGATCGGTATTAACCGACAAAGCTACTTTTCGAATTCTACAATCCTTTTCCTCTAACAATCGAGTAGTTTGCACTCCGTTCATTACGGGCATATTTACGTCGATTAAAACAATCTCGGGAAGTACTTCTTGCTTATTAAGTATACTGAAAAACTCCTCTCCATTTGAGGCTTCGAATAAAATTTCAAAATCGTTAAGGTTATCCAGTAATAACCTTAATCCCTTCCGCACCAAGTGATGATCGTCAACAATCGCTACTTTTATCTTCATAACTCCTATTTATCTGGAAAAGTCAAAGATACTTTTATTCCGTGAGGTTCACGATTTCCAATAGAAATATCCCCTTTCATTAATTCGGCCCTCTTTTTCATATTATTTATCCCAATGCCGGAAATGGCATTGCCAGAAGAATCCAAATTAGATATTCCTTGCCCATCGTCCTCATATATCACTGTTACAATATCGTCAATTACCTTAACAGTTAGAAATATAGTTGAAGCTCCAGCGTACTTTATGGTATTGCTTACGCACTCCTGAATTATACGATATAAGAATATTTCATTTGATGGCGACTTGAATTTCAATTGCTCAGGAATATCTATACGAAGAGCCATTGTTCCGGTCATAGAAAGCTTTTCGAATAAGCGGGTAGCGCCCTCTTTAAACCCAGTTAAAGAAATATACTCTTTATTGAGGTTCTTCGAAAGATTTCTAATTGAATTCAACGCCGCTTGCACAGAGTTTCGTGCTTCCAACAATGCGCCTTTTTCGTTCTCGTTTAGTTTCTTGTCGAGCGCGTTCATTTGCATAATCGTAAAGACCAATTGCTGGCCAACATCATCGTGCAAATCGCGGCCGAGTTCGTTCATGGTGCTTTCGGCTACTTCCATTTTTGCAATAGAAACCTCGCTATCAAGACGAGCATTTAACTGCAAGATTTCACTGTCATGCCTTATTTTCCGGTTACGACCAGTGAGCATCAAGTTGAGCATAAGTAGCACAACTATAAGGATGAATATAGCGATAACTATGAGCGATAATTCTAAATCAAAATCCATTTTTTCGTATAATTATTAAATGGTTTTTAAAGCCTTTCTTTTATGCCATTGTGTATAAATGATACCATAAGCAAAGAGAAAATGCCATAATGAAAAGGTAAATTGAAGGATTGAATCGAGAGTAGTTAACAGAGTGTATGATTTTGATACGTTAAATATTGCATAGCTCGGAATCATGCACATAGCATCGAGCATAGCCGGTGCACAAAACCAAAACGGAAGAATATGAAACGGATTCACTTCGATGTTTTCGAACAATTGTTTTAAATAGATAAATGCAAACATGCTATCTAAGAACACCCAAATAATAATGCAATATTTATCAGGTAACGTCAATCCAACTATTGATAAACGAATAATGGAAAAGACAGCAGCTGCGCTGAATGATAGTACAATTCTTTTTTTAACGCTTAAATCAATTATGTTCTTATAATAAAAATATCCTGGAAACCCATATTGGAAGAAATTGGCAATATTATACCACCAACCATTGTACATGTGATTTGCTTGGAGCGTATAAGCTACAATCATGGTAATTGCACTTATAGTAAACCAAATAATCAAATCCCATTCTTGCCTGTTAAATTTCCTTCTATAAAGAAGAATCAATGATGAAACTAGGCCGACCTCAATATATCCTGAATAGTTGAAATAAATATCTGTAAGTGTCATGTTGGCCGGTACGTGCGCGGCAAATATACCCACTTGCAGTATTTAATTACACAAAGTCGGACAAGGTTTTGCTCCCTCTAAATATCTCTCTGTATAAACACCTGATTCGAACAACAGATTAGGATTAACCAATTGAACTCCTGCAGGATCAAACAAGCTAAGCATTACCGAATACCCAATATAATCGGTATTATTAGTTCCAATACCATATTGGCTGAAGAACTTTTCACAAAGTCCTGCGCCGATATAACCTTGTTCAATTTTTAGAGTATAGCCACTAAAAGTTGTAGGGTTCTTTTCATCAAATCCCGGGATATTCGCCACGAAAAGGTCAATAAAGTCTTGCCAATCGAAGAATCTTGAATCGATTGCTACCATGGTTCCTTGTGATTGTCCGTCAATAAGAACATTTGACTTGTATTCCCCGAAACATCTCATGGCTAGTGGTCGGGAAACCACTTTTGAGAAATCCTTACTTGGATCCACATAAGAATTCTCTTCTAAAAGGCAAAAGCCAGTAGCGTTTGCCGCAGAAGTAGAAACTGAAATGATTGGGAAAACAAGGGAATAATCCATAATCCCTGGCCAAAAGCGAATTCCTGTCAATCTGTTATCATTATTCAAATAGAAGTAGCTTACCAGTTCTTCAACTCTGATTCTAGTCGAGTTAAACAATATTATGTTTGCGTTTGTATCGGGATCGGGGATACTCATATGAATTTCACGATCAGCTAACATTAGATCAATGTCTACTTGTGGTATTGGATATGCCATAAATGTTTATGATTGAGGACTTTTTGCCTGGGTCAAAGTAAATGTATTCCTCTGCAAAAATCAACCCGTATTTTTAGCCCCGTGAAAAACACCCCCCTAATACCGGGAAAAACACCCCCTTTTGCATACCGGGGAAAATACCCCCCTTATACCGGGAAAAATACCCGTTTTTTTCTCAAAAATTTGTGTGTCCTTTGTATTCTAAAGGGCGAATTCACCCCAATTCCCTCTTTAATTGCTAAAAAGCACTGTTCGTTACCGTACAAACCAATTTTCTAACCCCCCTTTTCTTTTTTTCTACTGTATAAGTTCGTACCAACTATACTTTTCATAAAAAAATCCCCGATGTTATTCGGGGATTTTTATTTTCCATTAGTTTAATTCAGGGTCGATACTATCATCGTCGTAATCCTCATCTGAGTCCTTTTCGATTGGTTCGTTCACTAAATCCATTACCATTGATTGGTAATTTACATGGAAGAAGTTATTCAGGTTTTCCCAGCCCAAATCTTCCGGCCACTTTGTTCTATCGTCGGTCCATTCCATCAATAATAATGAGAACCAGCCTTCTGCACCCTCTTCCATCCACTCAAGCGCTTCTTCTTCATCTTCAAATTCCGGAATTAAAAATGTTGATGCAGCATCGTGTCCGCTCATATCTTCCATTTGTAATTCGAATTCCTCCCCTAATGCGTTGGCCCAGTCTACACACGCTTGCTTTGGTGTAATGACTAATAAATCGCGATTGATAATTTGCATAGTACTGTTTTTAATATTGGTTATTGGTTTCCCCTATTTGAATTGGTGAAATTATTTAGTTTTTATGCTTTTGCCAACTACTTCGCCTGTTTCTATTGTGTTTTTCGATCGATTTTACCCGTTATATCATTGAGAAAAGTCATAGTTGACTGTTGATGAGCCAAATGTAACCGGAAGTTTGCTCCACACCTCTATAGAATTCCTGTGTTTGATGACGATATAGTAATTTCCCGCCGGTACCGTTGTCGGAATATTTGCTATTGCATCTCCGTTAGTTTTTAACGTGGCCGACACACTTGTTACTAAAGTATATGGACTTACCGATTGATGTAATTCTACGGTGATATAATCACATACAGTTGGGTCGGTAGTTAATCCGTTATTATATGCCACCGGTTGCATCATTCCGCTTCCAAGATAAAATCCTTGAATGTATAATTTAAGATTCAGTGCTATAAAACCACAATTATTAACCACAACCGTTTGTGCTGCACTTGGAGTACAATCTACCAATACCGAATAACTTCCTGATGTTTTTACAACGATACTTTGTGTTGTTGCTCCGTTGCTCCATAGATAGTTGGTTCCGCTGCTCGCCGTTAGTGTTACCGAATCCCCCGTGCAAAAAGTTGTAGCGCCGCTTGCCGTAATAGTTGGTACAGTAGAATAATTCAATACAATATCGTCTATCCTATATTGACAAACGGTAGCGTTTTGTTTCCACTGTAGTCGCAAATTTGTGGTTGCCGGTATTGTTCCGCTAACAGTGATGTAATTCCATGCCGACGAGTTATTAATCACCGGCATTGTTAAATTGGTATAATTAATTCCGTCGGTACTGTACTGCACTTGTAATCCTGACCCGTTATTTGTGATATCACTTCTAAATAATCCGAAAGATAATTGAAGGCTATTTTTACCAACAGTATTGATTCCTGAAATAATAAAATTCCTGCCAACTGTATTTGTTAAAAACACATTGGCATTTGCACTGGCCCCGCTGTACCCTGACGATACGTTGGTAATTCTAACGTCACCAGTTCCAGACATCGTCAGCGAAGTATTTTGAAATCCGTTGTTCGTTTCATGCAAAGCGATAGCGGTTGTTCCAGCGACACTACCCATATTTTCTTGGAATACAATTCCGGAGGATGTTGAATTTATTATTGTCACTACCACAGGCCCTGCAGTTGAACTACATCCGTTAGCATCGGTTACGGTAACTGAATAACCTCCTGCTGTATTCACGGTAATCGATTGTGTTGTGCTTCCTTGAGACCATAAGTATGATGCTCCTGCAGTTGCTGTTAATTGCTGAGTAGAGCCACTGCAAAGAGCCACTGATCCCGAAGGAGAAATACTTGCCACAAATCCTTGACTAACGGCAAGCGTAGCCGAAGACATGGCATTATTGGAATTATTAATATCACCTGCCACTGTAGTGAACGCATTGAAAGTATAGGTTCCCGACTGATTAAAATTAAATGTAGAAGTCATCACTACATCTATCGTTGCATTTTGAGTTAATATTCCGCTATTAACAGTTTGAGAAATTGCTTGAATACTTCCTGAAGGAGCAGACACATTCAGCGTAACTGTAGCAGGATTACCAGAGAAATTATGCGATGCTACAGCATAATTCTTTATTCGCACGGTAAGTGTTTTATTTGTTGTGGAGCATGGAGAAACCGTTGGTGCAATGAAGGCCGTTGCTCCTAAATCGGTTGACGTATTAGGGAATGTAAACGTTGCGAAAACGGGTAAGTGATCAGAACCAGCATGCAAAGCTTCGGCAACAGCCTGGCTCACTGCCGCATTCGGCATATGATTAATGGAATCGTTATAATGGTTCCCATCATTCCCGAAGGCTGTCATTGAATTCGATAAATAGGCTATTCCTGTGCCGTCGTTTACTGCTTTCGAATATAGTATCAAATCGAATCGATCGTCCATCCCTCCTGTTGATCCTCCGCCAAAGGCTCTAACTCGGGGAGATTGAGTATGGTATTGAGAATAAGTACTGCTATTCCAAACACCGGTCATGCCAACAATAGGATCATAAAATTGTCCCTCTTTGCCCGCAGTCACTTGTAATAGTTTTACATATGCTGGTTCAGCACTGGAATAAAAATTGAAGTCGCCCACAACGAAAAACTTCGATCCTGCAGGTAAAGCATTCGTAACTTTTCTTAGGCTATCAACCTCTGATGCTCTTTGTGTATCGTTAGGAGAACCTGAGCTCGCTTTTAAATGCACTGCATAAATCCGAAGTGTATCTCCTGTAGCAAGATATATTAACTTGAATTCGGTAATATCTCTTAATGCAGTATGAATAGGTGTATTCGAAATAAATGAAAACAATGATGTTTTAAAAAAGATTGAATTGTCGGTATCCGGACCATCATTAAAAACCCCTGCCGAATACGAGACGTTGTTAACATTCATTACACTATTTAAAAAAATATTAACCCCGGCTTGATTGTTCATCTCTTCAGTAACAAGAATATCGGGTTGGGCCGCCGCAATAATTGTTCTATAAGCAGGATTTCTGGTTGTGGTATCTGTAACAAAATTTGAACCGCTTGGATAATTCAACAGATTATAGGCCATTAGTTTTATCGACGATTGTGAATAGCTATTCACAAATGTCAACATCAACATAATCAGCATAAGCCCAGTAAATGGCTTTCTCTTCACAGTCATTTTTTGTCTAAACGGATTTCTTCTATTTCCTTAATAAAAACGGTGATCCCAATACCGATTAAGGCTTTTCAAAGCGTGGAGGTGCAAGTTACAGCTAGTTTTACAACCCTACAAGAAAAAAATGGTGAAAATCCCCCTTAAAGCGGAATAAAGACTACTTATGCTTACCAATATCAATCCCTTTGATCTTTCTGTACAATTCAGTCGCGTATAAATCTGTCATTCCCGAGACAACATCCAACACTTTTATCACTTTGCTGTAGGCTGAATCTTCTTCATTAAAAGGACCATATTGATCAGGTATTAACTGCATCACTTTACCTTCGGGAGCAGTGCGATCTTTCTTCTTCTTTACTACTGCAGGAACCCATGTGCTAAGTAATTCGCTCATCACATTAAATCCAGCTAACTCGATTTCAATTACGGTAGGATGGTTATAGATTTTATCTAGTGAAATTTTCTCAATCTTTTTTAAAGCTTCGCAATTACTTTGTATTTCATCTACTAACGTATTGTTGTACTTTCCGGCAAGCATTTCATCTAAGTGCAAGAGATAGATATCCGCTGCTTTCATGATTAAAGTATTGATTGCTCTACTACGTAAATAGCTGAGTTTTTCATTCTCATCATGAATGGCGTTTACTACTTCGTTGATTTCATTCAGATCATCTGAATCACGACCTATTTCTGAAATCATAGCAATAATACTTTCGATCATTAACTCACGAGTAATGATTCCAAGACGAGCAGCATCTTCAAAATCGATAATGCGATAAGAAATATCGTCGGCAGCTTCTAACAAATACACAAATGGGTGGCGACAATATTGAAGAGGCGAATCATTTTCTTTGATCAATCCGAATTCATTTACGATGGCATCAAAAACCGCTCTTTCAGTCTGGAAGAATCCGTATTTCTTGAGATGTTTTTTCGCTTTTTCAGTCCCGGTCGATTCACAAGGATATTTAAGAATGGTTGCAAGGGTAGTTAATGTTAAACGATATCCTCCCGGCAGTCGCCCATTGAATTGATTCGTTAAAATTCGCAATGCATTTGCATTCCCTTCGAAGTGCGTAATGTCTTGCCACTCTTCTTCGCTGAATAAATTCTTATCGATAGCTCCACTTAAAAAATAATGACTGATCGCCTTCTCACCGCTATGTCCGAAAGCAGGATTTCCGATATCGTGGGCCAAGCAACCTGCTGCAATTACCTCCGAAAGATGGTAGTTATAAAACTCTCGAGCCTCAGGGGTCAATGCGTCCTTTCGTTCTTTAACAATCATAGCACCCACGACTTTACCAAGTGATCTTCCAACCGACGCTACCTCTAACGAATGTGTTAATCGGTTATGTACCAACGTGCTTCCTGGAAGAGGAAACACCTGCGTTTTGTTTTGCAAACGACGAAAAGGAGAAGAGAAAATCAAGCGGTCGAAATCGCGTTGATACTCGGTACGAATATCGGGGTTCGAGCTATTCTTTCCAGTTCGGCGCGTGGTATAAAGTTGGTTGAGGTCCATCATAAGGCACTAAGTAATTCACTGCGAAAATACCGTTTTAAGCGATGCAAATGCTTGTTCCGACATTGATCGTTGAGAGGGAAGCATTTAATTCAGAAATTGGTGCTATTTCTCTCTGAAAACGGGTGCAACCTTCGGTGTGATTTAACGTATACGCTGATTCACAATTGCACTTATGATTATCTTAAAATTCGGAGGCAGCTCGGTATCGACGCCTCAGCGTGTTACAGAAGTAGCCAACATTATTCGCTCGTTAAAAACCAAAAATAAAGCTGCCGTCGTTTTTAGTGCCTTCGGCGGAGTAACGGACGATCTCATTCAGATGTCGCTGTTAGCTTCTCGTAGAAAAGACGATTACATCGACTTGTTTCATAAAATTCGTGCTCGTCATGTGAATGCTGCGGAAGAACTAGGATTGCGAAAAGACAAAGCGCTTCATGATTTTCTGGAGTCTACTTTCAGTGAGCTCCATGATTTATTGCATGGAGTTTATTTGGTAAAGGAATTGTCAGCACGAACGCTAGATTTCGTTAGCGGACATGGTGAAGTTTTATCGGCAAAGATCATTAGTCACTATTTCAACAGTGTGGGAATCGGATCGAGTTTCGTAGATGCGCGACAGTTAGTCTGCACCGACGAACGATTCGGATCTGCTCGCGTTGACTTCAATACCACCAATCGTCGTATAGCAGATCATTTTAGAAAGATGAAAGGCATTGGCGTTATCACAGGATTTATCGGTGCAACGCACAAAGGAGAAATGACCACTTTAGGTCGTGGTGGATCTGATTATTCTGCTTCCATTTTTGGTGCTGCGTTAAAAGCGGAAGAAATTCAAATCTGGACAGATGTTGACGGCGTAATGACTGCTGATCCTCGCAAAGTGAAAAAGGCATTTAGTGTTCCTTCGATGACATACACTGAAGCAATGGAATTAAGTCATTTCGGTGCGAAAGTTATTCATCCGCCTACTATTCAACCTGCGCTCGACAAAGGCATTCCCTTACGCATTAAAAATACATTCCGCCCTCACGTACCCGGAACATTTATTTCTGTAAAGCCGGGTGATACGAATTACATCATCAAAGGAATTTCATCGATTGATGATGTTAGCCTTTTAACAATGCAAGGAAGTGGAATGGTTGGAGTAGCAGGAATTTCTGCTAGATTGTTTGGTGCGCTTTATCAATCGAAAGTGAATGTGATATTAATCACACAAGGGTCGTCGGAACATACCATCAGCTTTGCTGTAAAGCCTGACGATGCCATTGTTGCTGCTAATGCAATAGAAGAAGTTTTCGCACTAGAAATCAAAGCGAAGATGATAGAAAAAGTTCGAGTAGAAAACGGGCTTTCGATTGTTGCTGTTATAGGTGAAAACATGCGTAACCAACCTGGTGTTTCAGGACGAATGTTTCAATCGCTAGGGAAAAACGGTATCAGCGTAGTTGCTACGGCACAAGGATCTAGCGAGTTAAACATCTCTGTTGTTATTCCGAAGAAAGATTTACCGAAGGCACTTAACTCTTTACATCAAGGATTCTTCCTTTCTGACGTAAAAACGTTGAATGTATTTTTAGTTGGTGCAGGACTTATTGGAAGTACATTGTTGAAACAAATAGAATCGCATCGTGAATACTTAAAAACATCACGATCATTAGAAATATGCGTTGCAGGAATTTGCAACAGTAAAAAAATGTTGTTCAATACAGAAGGTGTTTCCGTTAAAAAATGGAAAGACCAATTGATGAATGGCGAAACCTCTGATATCCCGGCATTCATAGAAAAAATTCGCTCGATGAATTTACCTCAAAGTGTATTGGTAGATTGCACCGGAGGAGATGTAGTTGCATCATCGTATGCAAAAATTCTTGATAGTAGTATCTCTATTGTTACGCCGAATAAAATTGCGAATTCGGGTAAGATGGCGAACTATAAAAAGCTCCACGAAATTGTTAAAAAGCGTAATGTTAGTTTCCTTTATGAGACGAATGTTGGTGCAGGATTGCCTGTTATTAACACACTTAAAGACTTGTTAACAAGTGGCGATCGAATACTTCGAATTGAAGCTGTTTTATCGGGAACATTATCATTTATCTTTAACACCTTCGACGGAAAAGTTCCGTTTAGTGAAATAGTTAAAGAAGCACAAACAAGAGGTTATACGGAACCTGATCCACGAGTAGATTTAAGCGGATTAGATGTTGCACGTAAATTGTTAATACTAGCTCGCGAAACAGGAATGGAAATCGAGTTAAAAGATATTAAGATCGAACAAATTCTTCCTCCTGCATGTGTAAAAGCAAAAACAGTTGCTGAATTCTTCACTGCATTGAAGGCAAACAATGATGTGTTTACGAAACGTGCAATTAATGCAAATTCAAAAGACAAAAAACTACGATTTATAGCACAACTAGAAAACGGAAAAGCATCAATCAGTTTACAAGAAGTTGATAGTTCACATCCGTTCTATAATCTATCAGGAAGTGATAATATTATCTCCTTTACCACAGAACGATATCATGATCGTCCGTTGGTAGTAAAAGGTCCCGGGGCGGGTGCAGAAGTTACAGCTGCTGGAGTATTTGCCGAGATCATCAGTTTAAGTCGTTATTTCGAATAAAATGACAAACAAAAAGAAATCAATAACCGTTTTCGCTCCCGCAACAGTAGCCAATATTGCTTGCGGGTTCGATGTATTCGGCATGGCGATAGATCATATTGGCGATGAAGTTACCATCATCCCCAATGACAAAAATATTTTACAAATAAAATCGATCTCTGGTGATAATAAAAAACTGACGAAGGATGTCAATGAAAATATTGTTGCGATATCGATTCAGGCTTTATTAGACGCACTGAAAAGTAATCAGGGCTTCGATATCTATCTAAAGAAGAAAATGCCTTTAAGCAGCGGATTAGGCTCAAGCGCGGCCAGTTCGGTTGCGGGATTATTTGCTGCGAATGAATTCTTCGGAAAACCATTCACCCGAGCGGAATTAGTTCCGTTTGCGATGGAAGGCGAACGCATTGCATGTGGAACTGCGCATGCCGATAATGTTGCTCCTTCATTGATGGGAGGAATTATACTGTGCAGAAATGTACAACATGTTGAAGTAATCTCCTTACCTGTTCCTACTCAATTGTATGCTGTAGTGATTCATCCTCATTACGAGTTAAAGACTAGCGACTCACGTAAAGCATTACCGAAAAAGATTAGCATTAAAATCGCATCGCATCAATGGGCGAATACTGCAGGAGTAGTGCATGCGTTGCATTCACAAGATTATGCCTTATTAGGAAGATGCGTAACAGATCATGTCGCAGAACCTTTCCGAAGTAAATTAATTCCTCATTTCGATGCAGCAAAGAGCGCAGCATTGGAAGCCGGAGCATTGGCGTGTAGCATCAGCGGATCGGGGCCATCGATTTTTGCTTTAGCAAAAGGCGCAACGAATGCTAAGAAAATCGCGGAAGCGATGAAGTCAGTTTACAAAAAATCAAAAATGGGTGCCGATGTTTATATCTCTAAGATAAACAACAAAGGTGTTAAAATTATCAAATAGTTTATGCGATTTTATTCCACTAATAGTCCTTCTACATTTACTTCTTTAGGAGAAGCAATAATGAAAAGTCTTCCTGAAGATAACGGACTATTCATGCCTGAAACAATTCCTGCTTTATCTCCTGAATTCTTTAAGAACATTGAACGCTCTACGTTTTCAGAAATTGCCTTTGAAGTAGCCAAACAATATTTGTCGCCTGATTTATCATTAGAAGACATTAGAAAAATTACTGACGACGCCATTAACTTTCCTGTGCCTTTAGTAGAATTAGAAGAAGGAACATTTATGCTCGAGTTATTTCATGGACCAACACTTGCATTTAAAGATGTAGGCGCAAGGTTTATGTCGAGGACAATGGCATTGTTAAATAAAAATCAATCGAAGAAATTAACCATCCTAGTTGCTACTTCGGGTGACACAGGAAGTGCTGTTGCTAATGGATTTTATAAAGTAGATGGAATTGAAGTTATTATTCTTTACCCTTCAGGGAAAGTTAGTCCGTTGCAAGAAAAACAATTGACTACACTTGGAGAAAACATCACCGCCCTCGAAATTAACGGAACATTCGACGATTGTCAACGAATGGTGAAGCAAGCCTTCCTTGACACAACACTTCGCGAGAAATACAGGTTAAGCTCTGCTAACAGCATTAACATTGCGCGATTAATTCCGCAAAGTTTTTATTATATCGATGCTTATCGTCAATTAAAAGATAAAACCTCTCCTTTTTACTTCTCTATTCCTAGTGGAAATTTCGGAAATTTAACTGCCGGTTTATTAGCAAAACGCATGGGACTTCCTGTCAGTGGATTCATTGCTTCTACCAATGTTAACAATAGTGTTCCTCGCTATTTGACATCAGGAGAATATCAACCTACGAATACTATTGCAACGATTTCGAATGCAATGGATGTTGGAGCTCCGAGTAACTTTGCGCGAATGAATCATCTGTATCACGAATCGGTAAATGAAATGCGTAACGATATTACGGGATATTTCTTTGATGACGACGCTACAAGAGCAGAAATGGTAAATACGTATAGCCATAACCGTTATATCCTCGATCCGCACGGGGCAGTAGGATTATTAGGGTGGAAAGAATTTAAAAAATCAGCTCCTTCTAATTCACAAGGAATTGTACTAGAAACGGCGCATCCAACTAAATTCATTGACGTAGTAAAAGAAACGTTGGGCATTGAACCTGAAATTCCGAAAGCGCTTGCGGATTTAATCAACCTCGAAAAGAAAAGTATTGTGATGGGACCAGATTACGAAGGATTGAAAGCATTTTTAATGAGTAGATAATCCTAAGAGAATTAGATTCGAATTGGAAGTTAAATTTTTACTATCAAATAACTAAATAAGAAAAGCCCGATCAAATCAAATTGATCGGGCTTTTAAATGTTATAGCTTATTGATTTGGGCGGTGAAGACGAGGCCTGCATTTTTTTAACCGGAGTGCCGTCATCTCGACGGGACGAGGATTTTAACCCAAATTTTGCTAACGCTAAATTTGCACTTTCGGCTGACGAATAGATTGTCAGGGTTAATCTTTCAGATTAACTTTTTCTCACAACGAAGTATGCGCCGTTATCTAACGTTTCCGTAGGAGTTGATTTGGGTGGAGAAGACGAGGCTGGAGAAAATTTAAAAACCCTCTGTTAACATAGCGTAATAGAGGGTTTTTGTATTTCACTTCGTTGTATGCGTCGATCTTCTAGGTTTACTAAGGAGTTGATTTGGGCGCTGAAGACGAGGCGGGAGAAAATTTAAAAACCCTCTGTTAACATAGCGTAATAGAGGGTTTTTGTATTTCACATCGTTGTATGTGTCGTTCTTCTGGGTTTACTAAGGAGTTGATCTGGGCGGCGAAGACGAGGCGGGAGAAAAATTTAAAAACCTCTATTAACTAAACGTAATAGAGGTTTTTTGTATTTCACTTCGTTGTATGCGTCGATCTTCTAGGTTTACTAAGGAGTTGATTTGGGCGCTGAAGACGAGGCGGGAGAAAAATTTAAAACCGGAGTCTACTAGAGGTAAATGAGGATTTTAAATTTTTCTCACAACGAAGTATGCGCCGTTATCTAAAGTTTCTGTAGGAGTTGATTTGGGCGCTGAAGACGAGGCGGGAGAAAATTTAAAAACCCTCTGTTAACCTAACGTAATAGAGGGTTTTTGTATTTCACATCGTTGTATGCGTCGTTCTTCTAGGTTTCCGCAGGAGTTGATTTGGGCGGTGAAGACGAGGCGGGAGAAAAATTTAAAACCGGAGTCTACTAAAGGTAAATGAGGATTTTAAATTTTTCTCACAACGAAGTATGCGCCGTCCAAATCAGCTCCTTACCCCCATTGGCAGATAATTCCACCCATAATCATCATACTCACCATCCAAAATCCGCTCGCAATCCAAATATATTTTCCGCTTCTTTGTTCAAATAAGCTTCCAACTCCGATTGCAGGAAGTACGATGAATAAGCCTGCAATAAATCCATGCAACATACCGTGTTTGAATGTTCTGAAGTTATTACCGTAAGCACTCATTGCGTCTGCTAACCATTTCTTTGTGGCTTCAGAAGTATCATTCATAACCAACGATTGTAATGCTGATTGATGAATTACAATTGTCTGGAGAATGAATGCCATCATTAGGCTTAAAAGAAACGTTAAGCCAAATGTTTTTGCCATGTTAGCACTTTTGCCTTTTTCAGGAGTCATTCCTGTTTCGTTCATCCAAATGGTGCCAAATACTTTGGGGTTATACCAGATGAATCCTACGACCATCGGAACAAGGGCCGCGATAAATGTTACTAGAATTTTCATAATTTAAAGGTTTTAGGTTGGAAGTTTAAAAGTAGAAATTTTTGAAACATCTCCAACTTCTTTTCTAGAAAATTCTAAATTATCTAGCTATCTGCGCTTTTTCTTCTTCACTTCTTTCGCAAATCCACGTGGCTTAGATTTTTTTTCCGAATTACTTTTCTTCGGATTGCCTTGGGGACGCGAACCTTTATCGAAACGAATTCCGATATCATCTTCTAATACAAAGTCGATTTGCTTTTTCAGTAAGTCGGCCGATTTTAATTTCACACGAAGTGTATCTCCAAGTTGATATCGCTTTTTGTAACGATGTCCTACGAGGCAATATGCTACTTCGTCGAGTTCGTAAAAATCATCCTTCAGATCTCTCACGCGAATTAATCCTTCGCATTTACTATCGATCAACTCAACATAAATTCCCCATTCAGTAACACCGGAAATCATTCCATCGAAAATTTCTCCTTCTCGTCCCATTAAATATTGGGCTTGCTTAAACTTAATCGATGCGCGTTCTGCTTCTGATGCTTTAATTTCCATCTCCGTGCTATGCTTGCATTGCTCTTCAATTTGTTCTGCATCGGCAGGCTTTCCATCTTTTAAATAATAATCGAGTAAGCGATGTACCATCACATCTGGATATCGTCTGATCGGTGAAGTAAAGTGTGTATAGTAATCGAATGCTAATCCGTAGTGACCGATATTATCAGTTGTATAAATCGCTTTCGCCATTGTACGAATAGCTAATTGCTCTAAAACATTTTGCTCTCTAGAACCCTTGATATCTTTCATGAGCTTATTCAACGAATGAGCTACTTCTCTATCGGTGCGGGTATTAATTTTATGTCCGAAGCGCGCTGCAAACAACGCAAACTTATCGAGTTTTTCTCCCGAAGGAGTATCATGTATACGATAAACGAAAGGATGTTCTTTACCTGTTTTCTCGAGTAATTTTTTTCCGACAAACTCGGCTACTTTACGATTCGCTAACAACATAAATTCTTCAATCAATTTATTGCTGTCTTTGTTTTCTTTCAAGTAAACATCGATAGGCATTCCTTTTTCGTCGAGGCGGAATTTCACTTCTACCTTTTCAAATGTGATCGCTCCATTCTTGAATCGCTCTTTACGCATTTTCACAGCGAGGGCTTGCATAGCAAGAATTTCATCTTGCAGCGGGCCCTTTCCTGTTTCAATAACGGCTTGAGCTTCTTCGTAGGTGAATCTTTTTTGCGAGTGAATGATTGTTCTTCCGAACCATTCACTTATAACTTGCGCTTCATCGTTGATTTCGAAAACTGCAGAGTATGTTAGTTTATCTTCTCCCGGACGTAGTGAACAAACGTTGTTACTTAACTTTTCAGGAAGCATAGGAATCACGCGATCTACCAAATAAATTGAAGTCGCTCTATCGTATCCTTCTTCATCGAGGTGTGAACCCGGACGAACATAATAGGAAACATCGGCGATATGAACACCTATTTCCATATTTCCATTTGGTAACCATTGAATCGACAATGCATCATCGAAATCTTTTGCATCGGCAGGATCAATGGTGAATGTGGTGATCTTTCTGAAATCACGACGCTTTTTAATTTCTTTAGCTGGAATTTCAAACGGAATTTCTTCTGCTTCTTTTTCTACTTCAGTCGGGAAGTGAAGCGGGAAACCAAACTCTACCAAAATGGCATCCATCTCGGTATCGTTATCTCCCGGCTTACCTAAAACTTTTACAATTTCTCCTTGAGGATTTTTCGCATCGGGTAACCACTCGATAATTTTAGCAACCGCTTTTTGTCCGTTAACGGCTCCATTTAATTTCGAAAGCGGAATAAAAATATCTACTCCTCCACCTTTATAATTTTCACTGCTTAAAAATGCGAATCGCTCGCTTACTTGCACTACACCTGCGAATTCGTTTCTAGCTCTTTCGACCACCTCCACTACTTCGCCTTCGTTGCGTTGGCCTTTCTTTTTTGCATAGAGACTCACTTTTACAATATCGCCTTTGAGCGCATTAAGTGAGCTTCCTTTTGCGATGAAAATATCTTCTTCAAAATTTTCGTTAATGACATATGCATTCCCGCTTGAAGTGACATCGATTTTTCCGGTAACGAAATTCTCGACAGGAAATAATCGGTATTTACCGCGTGAACCGTCTTCGAGATCTCCTGAAAACGACATCGCTTCCAGCTCTTCCATCACAATAACTTTTAATTCATCTTCCGAAATATCGTCGATAAAAAGTGATGCGGATTCATTAAATGGATCCTGTGTTACTTTCTTGAGTACTTGTTTATAGTTAAACCACTTACTCGGGTGTTCTTTAAAAACAGTAAGCATCGCCTGTCTGATCAAAGGACGGAAATCTGTTACTGAGGGCTTTTTCTTCGCCATGTTAAAATTGATTATTGATTGTTTTTTACTTTTTGAAAAGGGTACTACGAATGTAACGGTAATTTACTCCGTTTTGTTCTATGTGTTTGTAAAGAAATCATCGGTTAAATGTTAACAAATGTTTCTGAAAAAATAAAGGCGAACCATCTAGATCCGCCTTCTATTATTCTTCTATGATTACTACTGCTTTTCCTAACTGACCGTTTACTGGAGGATTGTATTTGGTGACAGCCACCTTACACTTCTTCACCTCTGGATATGCCGCTTTTACTCTCTTCATAATCCTTCCCGCAACATGTTCTATCAGTTTACTTCGAATTGCCATCTCTTCTCTTACAAGATCATGCAACACAACATAATCGGCAGTATCTCCCAACTCATCACTATTTAATGCCTTGGTGAAGTCCATTTCTAATTCAAGATCAACAGAGAATCGCTGTCCGATTTTTCCTTCTTCGTCAATGCAACCATGATACGCATGACATTCGATATCGTTGATGAGTATTTTCACTTGAACTTCGATTAGTCTTTCTTCTGTTCTTTCGCCCAAGTATCTTTCAACGTAACTGTACGGTTGAAAACTAAGTGGTCGCTTGTTGAATCGGTATCGGGACAGAAATATCCTTTGCGAATAAACTGGAATAAATCTCCTGGCTTCGCCGATTTCAACGACGGTTCTACAAATGCATTGTTGATTACTTGTAAGCTATCTGCATTGATGTATTCTTTGAAGTCTCCTTCTTCTGATGAAGGATCTTCCACTTTGAATAATCGATCGTATAAACGAACTTCTGCAGTAATCGCATGTGGAACACTTACCCAGTGAATTGTTCCTTTAACATTGATTCCGCTAGTATCACTTCCGCTTTTACTCTCAGGAATATAACTACAATGGATCTCCGTAATATTTCCGTCCGCATCTTTTTTGAAGTCTTCACACTTGATGATGTAAGCATGCTTCAAACGAACAGAAAGTCCTGGACCTAAACGGAAGAATTTCTTCGGAGCATTTTCCATAAAATCTTCGCGCTCTATCCACAGCTCTCTGCTGAAAGGTAATTCGCGCGTTCCTCCATGATCTTCTGCCTCCGGATTATTTTCTCCTGTAAGGATTTCTGTTTGTCCTTCGGGATAATTGGTAATGATCAACTTCACGGGATCAAGTACTGCCATCACACGATTGGCACGTTTATTTAAATCTTCACGTACACAGAATTCTAAGAATCCAACATCGATGATATTCTCTCTGCGGGCAACACCTACGCGCGTAGCGAAGTTGCGAATACTCTCAGGAGTAAATCCTCTTCTACGATATGCACTGATTGTAGGCATACGAGGATCGTCCCATCCGCTTACATGTTTTTCGTTTACTAACTGTAAAAGCTTACGCTTACTCATAACCGTATAGGTTAAGTTTAGTCGCGCAAACTCGTATTGCTTACTCGGGAAAATTTCTAATTGCTCGATGAACCATTCGTATAAAGGCTTGTGCACTTCGAATTCGAGTGTACATATTGAATGCGTTATTTTCTCGATAGAATCACTTTGGCCGTGCGCAAAATCATACATCGGATAGATGCACCATTTATCGCCTGTGCGGTGATGATGTGCATGCTTAATACGATAGATGATCGGATCGCGCATATGCATGTTAGGCGAAGACATATCGATTTTTGCACGAAGCACTTTTTCTCCATCTTTAAACTCACCATTTTTCATGCGAGTAAAAAGATCAAGGTTTTCGGCAATGCTACGATCTCTAAACGGACTTGGTTTCCCTGCTTCTGTTGGAGTTCCTTTTAATGCAGCAATTTGTTCAGCCGTACTATCGTCAACATAAGCTAGTCCATTGTTGATGAGCTTAACAGCAAAATCATAAATCTGATCAAAATAATCGGAAGCATAAAAAACATTCGCCCATTCAAAGCCCAACCATTTTACGTCGGCTTGAATGCTATCTACATATTCGGTTTCTTCCTTTTCAGGATTAGTATCGTCGAAACGAAGGTTTGTTTTTCCGTTAAACTGCTGAGCAAGTCCGAAGTTCACGCAAATTGACTTAGCATGTCCGATATGGAGATATCCATTCGGCTCCGGTGGGAATCGCGTTAATACTCTTCCTCCGTGCTTTCCGTTCTTTACATCTTCCTCGATAATTTCCTCTAGGAAATTCGGGCCTTTTTCTGTGCTCATAACTCTTTTACTGAGATAATCTGATTTCTCTGCAAAAATACAACATGTTTCGGTCATCGAGCCGAAAAAGGAGGGATTTCAGGCTTGATTTTGGATTTTGAAGCATCCAACCTCGGTCCTGCGAAGAAGAAAGGACGAATTTAGGGAATTGCGAACGGCTACAATTCACCTATTCGCGATAGTTAATTTTTAATCTACCAACCACTTTTTAAGACTTGACTTACCGGAATTGTCAGTTAATTTTACCGAATATACTCCCGTTTTAAATGCTCCTGCATTTAAATAAATGGTTTTTCGGTAATCATTAATGGTTTCACCGTAAACGGTTTTTCCCTGCAAATCGTAAACTTTAATTGTTAACGGTAAGGCGTATTCGTTAGTAAGTTCTATTTGACAGTTTTTAGAGGGATTCGGATATAAAACACTTGAAATATTTTGTGGCTCTTCTATGCCAGTAATATAGTTTGGCCACTTATAAATTCCATAATCGGGCGTACCAATAAACAGTGTTCCGTTTTGAATAAAAACTTCATTCGCCAACGGACTTCCGGTTGTACAATTGACACAATTCCATGTGGTATCTCCTGCAGCTAAACGATAAAGCTGTTTTGAAATTTCTGTTATCCCATATGCATCACCATTAAAGGATTTTATTGTCCTAAACACATTGTATTGTGGTAATCCATCATTAATGGGCGTCCATGTATTTCCAAAGTCTGTACTTGCCCATGTTCCATATCCGCTACCCGCTGCTATTACTCTGTTTCCGTCGTATGTTAATCCATAAACCGACATTCCATTTTGAAATGGTCCCGGCATCACTTGCCAAGTTTGTCCGTTATCGGACGAACGATAAACATGAGCTGCTGATGGCAATAAAACGTTTTGTGTTCCTGCAAAAAGATAATTTCCTGCCTGAATAATTTTATCGATTTTTTCGGTGGAAGAAAATAAATCGCACACCAAAGACCATGTGGAATCATTAATTGTTTTATAAAATTTTCCGTCTCTTGTTCCTAATATCATGTATCCCGCATTTGTTCGACTTATCGCAGATAAAAAGTATGTTTGAAAAGTTGTAGGAGGCAATCCGTTATTTGCTTTTATTGCTGTCTGTCCATGATCATACGACAAATCAACACCTCTAGAATTTCTTACGAGATACCATTTTTGTGGGGTGATATTTATATCGACGAGATTCTCTCCTAAATAATAGGGCTCGAGGTCTTGAAAAATACTTGTTGATGTAAATTCATCAGTGCTGGTATAATAAAAGTGTTCTTGGTCGGCATGAGTAAATAAGTGAGTTCCATCTCCACTGATCCATTCGGTAGGCGAAGATTTCATTCCTTCCTTTTTATAACTATAGGCTTGAAGTGCGGTATCAATCATGAGTGCGCATTCGTTCATTCCTCCAATATAAATTTGATTTCCGCTTTGTTCAAGACTTAATGACCCCGTTAAAAAACCGGATGCATTCGCAACAACAGTTGTAAACATTCCACTTCCTAACATTGGAAACATTTGTATTCCGTACGAAGTGGTAGTAAGATATTTATTGTTAACGATTATCATATCAGTAATTCTTCCTGATGCTTGCGCTACCAATTGCCAACTACCAGTAATTGTATTCCATGAAAAAAGTCCTTGTGGCTCTACTCCTGCATACATCACATTGTTCTCCATTTTTAACATGGTTACAAATGCAGCTGTAGGAGAAAAATTTCCCGGATAATTTATCGGCGACCAAGTCTGTCCTTGATTGGTAGAATGGTATAAACCCGTTCCCATTAAGTTAGCTATTATTTCTCCTGTTGCCGGGTCATATTCTAAATTATTTACGCTAAAGCTACCTGTGGTTGGTAATCCCGCATTTGAATCTTGCCAGGTTAATCCTCCATCAACACTTCTACGGATCGTTCCGTACATGCCGGCTAGTAAAACATTTCCGCCTCCGCTACAAACATCGCTTGTCGGATAATAATAATTAAGCAGCTGAACCCAACTCACATTGGCCGAAGATTTTTTATACAAGCCTCCTCTACAACCAACATACAATGATCCATTGATTACTTTCATGCAATTAATCAACTTATCTTGCCCTCCGGAAAGGCCATCATTCTGAACCTCCCAGTTTGATTGTTGATTATTGGTGCGATAAACGCCACCGTAAGTTGTGCCCGCCCAGATATAATTTCCAAAAGTAGCAAGCTGTATAATTGATCCTTGATTGGGCGCTGGACACTCTTGCCATTGAGCATGGAGCATTTTAGGAAGCACAAAAAGTGCAATCAGTAAAAGTTTTTTCATAGGTAAAGATGTTTTGGTAAACTAAAAATATAGATAATATTTCTAAACCACCAAAAAAACTTTTACTGAGCGCCTATAATTTGTTTGCAGAATTAATTTAACGCTGCTCTGCCGGCTTCTATTCTTTTGTTTACTTCTTCTTTTCCGAGTAATGCTACCATTCCAAATAAATCGAGACCACTACCTTGTCCGCTTACTAAAACTCGGAACATTTGTAATACATCGCCTGGCTTTAATTCCTGCTGCGCAGCTAATTGTTCGAAAGCTAACTTGGTATTCTCTGCCGTGAAATCACTCACCGTATTTAATTGTGCGGGCAATGCTGCAAAGAATGTTTTTGCTTTATCATTCCATCTTTTAGCCACTACTTTTTCGTCGTATGTGGTTGGCGATTCAAACAAACAAGTGCTCATACCAATCATCTCATGTTCGAAATGGATACGGTCTTTTACGAGACGAACTGCTGCTGTTGCAAACTGCATATTGGCACGAGCGTCTTCGGCGCCTAATTTTTCTTTTAGCTGATCAACAAAATGAGCCGCTAGCGATTCATCGGATTGTTGACGAAGATATTGTTCGTTAAACCACTTTGCTTTTTCCGGATCGAATCGTGCTCCCGCTTTATGAACGCGTTCAAAAGAAAAGGCTTTAATTAGCTCTTCCATTGAGAAGACTTCTTGCTCTGTACCGGGATTCCATCCAAGGAACGCCAACATGTTTACAAATGCTTCGTGATAATATCCTTTCTCTCTGTAACCTGAAGAAATTTCTCCTGATACAGGGTCTTTCCATTCTAATGGGAATACCGGAAATCCTAAACGATCTCCATCACGCTTACTTAGCTTACCATTGCCTTCCGGCTTAAGCAGTAAGGGTAAGTGTGCATATTGAGGCATTTTATCGGCAATGCCGAGATATTGATAAATTAAAATATGCGCAGGAGCTGATGGCAACCATTCTTCCCCTCTGATAGCATGTGTAATTTCCATCATGATGTCATCAACGATATGCGCAAGGTGGTAAGTAGGCATACCGTCTGCTTTAATCATCACTTTATCATCTACGAGGTTACTATCGAACGACACTTCTCCGCGCACCATATCGGTAAACGTTACTGTTGTTCCTGGTTCAACTTTTAAGCGAATCACATAGGCGTCACCGTTAGCCATTCTCTTCGCTGTTTCTTCAGCAGAAAGCGTTAAAGAATTCGTCATCGATAAACGCGAATGGTTATCGTATTGCCACGTGTGGTTTCCTGCAGCCTCTGCTTCTTTTCGTTTTGCTTCTAATTCTGAAGGAGTATCGAATGCGATGTAAGCGTGACCTGCATTGATCATCTGGTCGGCATATTGACGATAGAACCCTTTCTCCTTTCGTTCACTTTGACGGTAAGGCATATGAGGGCCACCGAACCCAACACCTTCATCGGGAATGATTCCGCACCAAGTAAGTGCTTCAATGATATACTCCTCGGCACCGGGCACATAACGGTTTTGGTCGGTATCTTCGATACGCAGAATAAATTGTCCATTATGCTGTTTAGCAAACAGATAGGCATATAAAGCTGTTCTTACTCCGCCCATATGGAGCGGGCCTGTAGGGCTTGGGGCAAATCGGGTCCTTACGGAAGTCATTGTTTCACTGATTTTATGAGAGGACAAAGATAGTGGTTAGGATTAAACCTATTTCTCCTTTGTTTGGGTTAGTCGAACTGGGATTTTAAATCTGATGATAGATTGGTCATGCGTTGATATTATTGTGCAAATCGAAATCATAAAATGCATTATCAATTTTCTATTATCTTATTTTATGAATTTTTTTAGATCGATATAACATTGGGTCATTCATTGTATAAGGAATTCGATTAAAACTAGTTTTCTTTCGTTGGAAGAATTTTACCTTTTCCATTAAATTCCTACCTTTATTCTCCCAAACATCATATTATGAAACAGTATTTACTTCTCTTGTTTTTATGCGTAGGCTTTTCTGTGAATGCACAAGGTCCGTATTGCCCTTATACCTTTACCGATTCTACTTCTCAATATCCGCATTGTATAACGAATGTCCGATTAGGAAACTACTCGAATTATACAGGAAATACGCAGGTTCCTTTTCCGCATTATATCCAATATGGGAGCTTGGGAGCTTTCGCCTTTGGCGTGACTTATCCAATCGAAATTAGTGTTTCGCCTTCGTCGCGCTATCGTTATGTAACGGCTTATATCGATTATAACCATGATGGAAGCTTTGGGGCTTTTGAATATATCGCTAGCGGACTAGTAGCTCCCGGCGACACCTTATTCGCTGATGTATTCCCTGTATGGACAATCGGTTTCACAGGCAATACCGGTTTACGTGTTATTGTAGCCGACGATAGCAGTATTGTTCAAAACGGAGGCCCATTATTAATTGATGCTTGCTCGTCGCAATATATGTGGGGCGAAGTAGAAGACTATTTAGTATCAACTCAAGCAAGCACCACGGGATTAGAAAATGTGCAGGCCGATGATATAAAACTGTTTCCAATTCCCGCAAAACGATTTATTCAAATTAAGAATAATTCGCCAATCGAAAACGCTATTCTATACACACTCGACGGAAAACGATTACGCTCACCTCTTTTCGATGTAGCCGAAAAGAAACTGTTTTTTAATGGAGTTGCAAGTGGCGTTTATTTGTTGAAATTAACAATTTCCGGAAAAGAGATTGTGAAAAAAGTGACGGTAGAATAATACAATCGTTTGAGGCTATTCGAAATTAAGCCAGTATTTAATCTTTTTAGAGAATGGACAAAAAATGGGACCAAATGTCGCTGGACGAAAAAATGCAATGGCATCGGCGACATCCGTGGGTGATGAGATTCGTTTTGATTGTCTTTGCTATTTTAATGTTGTTGCTTGAATGGGTAATTTTCAAGTAAAGAAAAAACTTGTAGCTTTTTTTTATTGGTGTGATTATTTAAGCGAAATACGTGCCTTCGAGAACCTCAGGCACCGGCCGTATGGAGAAACTAAAACACCAGTAGTATCTAGAGCGAATAAGACTCCTGCTTTATAAAAATTTCATAAGTGACCTTCAGTCCCTGAGGTTCTCGAAGGCTACTCCCCCACCTTCACTCCATCCAACTTCTGCATCACTCCTCCACGATAGGTGGTTGATAGTAAAAGTTCGCCTGTGCTGTCGTAGGCTTTCCAAATACCTTCTTTTAGTCCTAAGCGATAGGTCCTTTCTTCTTTTACCTTGCCGTTGTCAAAATAGTATTTATGAAGGCCGTTTTCTTGTCCTTCGAAATATTCTCCTTCAAAGGCAATCTTTCCGCTTTGATAAAATTGTTTCCACATTCCATCCATATTGCCTTCTACGTAGTTTCCTTCTGCTATGTATTCGCCGTTTTTAAGCTTCCAGGCGCCTTCTTTCTTGCCGTCGGCATAACTTCCCTTCGCAATTTCATTTCCGCCTTCGTCGTATTCCGCAGAGGCTCCGTCTTCTTTCCCGTTCTTGTAATTCTCTTCTCTCAATAACTGTTCGTTGGCATAATACCATTTCCAATTTCCGATCGGCTGATTGTCTTTGTAGCTTCCGGTTTGTTGTACTTTCTGATTCGGATAATAAAACGTCCACTGTCCGTCGCGCTTGCCGTCTTTAAAAAATCCTTTCGATTTTACTTTTCCATCAGCGTAAAAATATTTCCACTCTCCTTGCTGCTGCCCGTTGGCGTCAACAATTCCTCCTTCTGCTATTACTCTGTCTTTGTCGTATAATTTCGATCCCGTTATGGTTCCTAAATTATCGTAGTCGCGATATACTCCTTCTTTTACTCCGTTGATTAAATTCACGCTCGACTTCGGACGACCATTGTTATAGTAGTCGCGCTTTATATCGAGTTTTACATTCACAGCTTCATCTGGAACTAATTCATCGTTCTTCCAAATTTCCATTCTATTTAGAATTCCTTCTATTGTGTACCATCTGAAAACTCCATTTTTCTTGTCGTCTTTATAGGTGCCATCTTCCTTGGTGCTTCCGTCGTCGTAAAACGATTTCCATGTTCCTTGCTTGAATCCGAATTTATCTACACGATTGATCTTTTCTTCTTTTACAAAAAACCCATTTCGGTAAGTCGTTACCGTTATAACTCTGCCGTCTTCCGCAAATTCTCGCGCAAGTCCATTTTCGGCGCCATCTTTCAACAGAATTATTTTTTGAAGAAATCCTTTGTCGCTATAAATTTTTGAAATACTATCGGCTACTCCGTTTTTTTTCCATCGCTCGCTCGCCAATTTTCCGTCGGGATAAAATTGTTTTTCCCATCCGTTTTCAATGCCGTTGATGTAATTATATTCACTCGCCTTTACTCCATTTTCGGCATAGAAACTCCACGTACCATCAAGCTTTCCGTTAACTCTGTTTCCTTCCGATTTTAATATACCATCAGTATAATATGATTTCCAAACGCCTTCGGGTAGTCCGTTCACAAAATTTCCTTCTGAGCTTACTTTTCCTCCGGGATAATAAAATTTTTGTGGTCCGTCGGTAATCGTATTGCCGGGTTGTGCAAATGCAAAAGCTGGAAGCAATAACAATATTACTGCCCAATGATAATTTTTGATTTTTCTTATACCGTTAACCATAAAGGATGTTATTAAAGTCCGAGTGATGCTGAAATTTCCAGCATGCGCTTCAGCGATTTTAATGCAGGAGCTTGAAGTTGCGGATCAATATTTACTTCGGGCAACTCGTGTTTCATGCATAAATATACTTTTTCTAAAGTATTTAGTTTCATATGTGGACAATCGTTGCATGCACAATTGTTGTCTGGTGGCGCCGGAATAAATGTTTTCTCAGGACAATTTTTTTGCATTTGGTGCAATATTCCGCTCTCGGTGGCTACAATAAATGTTTTTGCGCTATTCTCTTTCGCAAATTTTAAAATGCCTGTTGTTGATCCGACGAAGTCGGCGATTTTTAAAATTGGCTCTTCACATTCTGGATGTGCTAACAATAATGCATCAGGATGTTCCACTTTTAGCTTCGCGATTTTTTGCAGCGAGAAAATTTCGTGCACCATGCATGCTCCATCCCACAATACTAAATCCCGGCCTGTTTTTTTCGCTACGTAAGCGCCAAGGTTTTTATCGGGAGCAAAAATGATCTTTTGATCTTTCGGTAAACTTTCAACGATCTGCACCGCATTGCTCGATGTACATATAATATCACTTAATGCTTTAATGGCAGCCGTACAGTTGATGTAGCTGATTACAATATGGTCGGGGTGGGCGTCTTTGAACTTTTTGAAGTCGGCCGGGGGACAAGAATCGGCTAATGAACAGCCAGCTCTAAAATCTGGCATAACCACCTTTTTATTGGGATTTAGCAGTTTCGCCGTTTCTGCCATAAAGTGAACACCAGCGAAAACAATAATGTCGGCTTTCGTTTTTTCGGCCTGTTGTGCCAATCCTAAACTGTCGCCAATATAGTCGGCAATATCTTGAATATCGCCATCCTGGTAGTAATGCGCCAAGATAATGGCGTTTTTTTCGGCTTTAAGCCGTTTTATCTCTTCGAAAAGATCTAGACGCGCGCTCACCTGCTCTTTAACGTATCCTACGCGCTCTAATTCGTTTTGGGTAATCATTGGGGTATGTATTTCTTCAGTTGTTATCCACAGAAATTAAAACGGAAATCCCGGCGGAAAATTTCTTTTTGTAATTGCAAAACTACGTAGGTTTATTGAACCCACGAAAATAGGGCGTCAGCCCCGAAAAATTTTAAAAAATTAGGCCTTCTGACTTCGGCCGGAAGACCCGCAAGAGATTTTTTGTTGTTTAAAGCCGTCATGTTGACAAAGATACCCCGTCAGGCGGTCAAAATTTAAAAAATGCCCGTTTCTTTTTCTTAACACACATTACCATTAAATATTATTTTAATTTTAAAAAGATGTTTTGTTTATAATAGGGTGTTAGTTCGGTTGATATTATTATTCCCTTTTACTTGATTCGAATCGTTATGAAAGGTTATTAACGGTCTATACACAGTTATCATCTGCTTAAATGATTGATAATGAAGAAAGCGTTTAGGATATTAACAGTTGTTAATTACTCTTGACGTTCATTAGTTTTTGTCGAAATCCTTCTTTTTTTGTGGATTATAACGTGGATAACCTTTGGTAAATCAACCCCCGTTATATTTGGTAGTCCGATGTGGAAATATAAGCACAGCTCAATTCGGAATTCCAAATATTCTTTTCATATAATTCCTAACAGATTTCGGAGATATTAACATGCATATGAACAATGTTGTTACCGGTGACTGTTTTATCCCTTTTTCACTCTCAAATATATGACTTTCTTTGATTATTTATGTGCATAACTCATTAAAAATGAATGTTAAGAATAACTTTTTTGATTATTAATTATCTATATAATCTAGTTATTAGTAATCATTGATTTTTACAATTCATGGGTTAAATCATTCACATTGTGTCTTTTATTCTAATTTTGCAGCATGCAACTATTATCCCCTACTCACTTTCCTGACTACGAATTAATCGATTGCGGTGAGTTCGAAAAGCTGGAACGTTTCGGTAAATATATCACTATTCGTCCTGAACCTCAAGCAGTTTGGAGACGACGCATGGATTATAAAGAATGGGAAAAACGTGCTCATGTTAAGTTTATCTCTAAATCGAGTTCAGCAGGAACTTGGAAGAAATTCAAGGAAATGCCCGATCAATGGAAGGTGAAGTATCATGTCGGGAATCACGACATTGTCTTCCGTTTGGGATTAACTTCTTTTAAACATGTAGGGATCTTCCCTGAGCAGTCGGTAAACTGGGACTTTATCTATAACCAGGTTACTAAGATTAAAAAAACGGTAGATCAACCTAAAGTATTGAACCTCTTCGCTTATACAGGTGGGGCTTCTTTGGCTGCTAAAGCTGCTGGTGCCGATGTTATTCACCTCGATTCTATTAAACAGGTGGTTTCTTGGTCGAAAGAGAATATGGAGTTGAGTAATCTCGATAATATCCGCTGGTTAGTGGAAGATGCCATGACTTTTGTTCGTAGAGAGGTAAAACGTGGAAAAAAATACAATGGTATTATTCTCGATCCTCCGGCTTATGGCCACGGACCCAACGGTGAGAACTGGAAACTTGAGGAAATGATCAATGAAATGATTCATGGAGTAGCTCAAATACTTGAACCTCAGGACTCTTTCCTTGTATTAAACACCTATTCACTCGGATTTTCAGCACTTATAATTCAGAATTTAGTACAAGAAGCCTTTGGTAAAAGAGCCGATTCTGCTCAATGGGGTGAGATATTTTTACCAGCTACTTCAGGAGTAAATTTACCTTTAGGGGTATTTGGTCGTCTGGGAGTGTAAACTTTTACTTGTTTATAACGTACGAATTAAGAACATAAGACGTTGTTATTTAAACAAACGTTATTGTTAATTTTGTATAGATGCAGGTTGAATCGAATTATCGTGAGTTGATAGGGAAGCTAGACGCTTTCATCAAGAAGTATTATAAGAACCAATTAATACGTGGGGCGATCTATGCCTTTACGTTGTTACTCGGTTTTTATCTAGCTGTTACTTTATTAGAATCATTTGCTTGGTTCAGTACAACAGTACGATCTCTTCTCTTTTGGTGTTATGTTTTATCTACCGCTTTCGTATTGTGGAAATTGGTGCTCACTCCTCTCTTCCATTTAAATCGCATCGGAAAAATTATCAGTCACGAGGAGGCAGCAAAAATTGTTGGTGAACATTTCGTTGATATCAAAGATAAACTCATAAACACTTTACAGTTACACGATCAAACGCAAAAGTCTGAGCAATCGGTAAACCTTGATTTAGTTTATGCATCCATTCAACAAAAGAGTTCAGAACTTCGTCCCGTAGCATTTACAAATGCAATCGATCTTGGTACGAATAAAAAATACTTGCGCTATGCCGCAATTCCTTTTGTGATTTTTATTGCGATGTTGTTTACGGCTCCTAGTTTATTAACCGATTCAACAAAGCGTTTACTTCAACATAATACTTCGTTTAAAAAACCGGCACCGTTCGAATTTAATATCCTTAACAAATCTTTACAGGCAACACAGTTCGATGATTTTACTGTAGAGGTAAAAATGACGGGAAAGGAAATTCCGCAGGAAGTATATGTGGAAGTAAGTGGAAATACTTTCCGTCTCGAGAAACAAAGTAAATTGACGTTTAACTATACGTTCAGAAATATTCAAGGTGATGTTCCTTTTCGTTTATTAGCCGACGGTTTTAATTCAAATGATTTTGTTTTAAAAGCTGTGCCTAATCCAGTAATCGTAAATTTCGGAATCGCACTCGATTATCCCGCTTACCTTGGAAAGAAAAATGAAACAGTTAAAAATACTGGAGATCTTTTGATTCCTGCAGGGACACGTGTAACATGGGATTTCGGAACTCAAAATACTTCTAGCTTAAATATTCGTTTTTCTGATACTGCTTATACCTTAGCTCAACAAGAAGAAAATAAATATAGCTTCAATCATCGTTTCTTACAAAGTACTCAATATACCATAAGAAGTAGTAATAGTTTTATGCAAGGAAAAGATTCCATGCAATATTCAATTACGGTAATCTCTGATCAGGTTCCTTCTATTCAAGTGGATGAACAACGTGATTCGGCTTCTTATCAACGTGTTTATTTCCGAGGATTATCACGCGATGATTATGGCTTAAGTAAATTGCAGTTTAAATATCGTTTCATAAAACGTGAAGGTGAACCTGCAAATGAAAACCCAATCACACTTAATATTCCAATTAATCATTCTACACAAGAACAGTTTTTTCATTATTGGGATTTAAGTCAGATAGGATTAAAAGCTGGCGATGAACTAGAATACTATTTCGAAGTATGGGATAACGATGGAGTGAAAGGTCCGAAGAGTGCCCGCTCTCAATCAAATGTTTTTAAAGCTCCTTCTCTTGGCGAATTAGCTAAAGATGCCGAGCAAAAAAATAAGGCATTGAAAGATGATATGGAAGCGTCGATTAAAAAAGCGAAAGACCTTCAAAAAAATCTTGATGCTATTCAACGCGATTTGTTGAATAAGAAAAGTCTTGATTTCGAAGACAAGAAAAAAATCAATGATGTCCTGAAGCAACAGAAAGAGCTCGAGAAGAAAATGGAAGAGCTGAAGGATCGCAATGCAAAAAATAATCAACAGCAAAACGAGCTGAAGAAAGACGACCCTACCCTTGCCGAAAAACAACAGCAGCTGCAAGATCTCTTCGAAAAGTTAATGTCGCCGGAGATGAAGAAGATGATGGAGGAATTAGAAAAACTAATGGCCGAAGTCAATAAGGAGAAATTGCAAGAGAAAATGGATCAGATGAAACTCGATAATAAAGATCTCGAGAAACAACTGGAACGTACACTTGAACTTTATAAGCAACTAGAGCTGGAAGAGAAGATGAAAGAAACTGCCGATCAATTAGAGCAGTTATCGAAAGACCAGGAAAAGCTGGCGGAGAAAACAGACGATAAGAATGCCGACTCCGATAAAATGAAGGAAGATCAAAAAGAACTTAATAAGGAGTTCGAAGATCTGAAGAAGAGTTTAGACGATATTGAAAAGAAAAACGAAGAACTGGAATACAGTCAAGATCTGAAGGATTTCGATAAAGAGCAGCAGTCGATTGATGAGGATATGCAGAATAGCGAACAACAACTTTCGCAGAAGCAAAATTCAAAAGCATCGAAAAGCCAAAAGAGCGCTGCAAAGAAGATGAAAGATCTTGCCGATAAGATCAATCAGAATCAGAAAGAAGAACAGCAGGAACAAGCCGAAGAGGATATGAACGCTATGCGTGCATTACTCGAGAACCTTTTACGCTTCTCTTTCGATCAGGAAGCGTTGATGGAAGACCTTAAAACAGTGGATGTCAATAATCCTAAGTTCTTGAAAATGTCGCAGCAGCAAAGAAAACTAAAGGATGATGCTAAGGTTCTTGAAGATTCTTTACTAGCTTTGAGTAAGCGTGTAATGAAGATTTCTTCTACCGTAAATGAGCAAATAACTGATATTCATGCGAATACAGAAAAAGCAATTGCTAATTTACAGGAAAGACAAGTCCAAGTAGCTAGAGCTAATCAGCAGTACATCATGACTGCCGTAAATAATTTAGCTTTGCTCCTAAGTGAGTCGCTCGATCAACAGCAGCAGCAAATGATGCAGCAGATGCCAAGTAATTCTGCTTGCAAGAAACCCGGACAAGGTCAACCGAAACCGGGACCATCGGCCGGAGATGTAAAAAAGATGCAGGAGAAGTTAGCCAAGCAACTTCAGGATATGAAGGGTAAGTTGGAAAAGGGTAAGAAACCCGGTGAAAAAGGAAGCCAAGGTGGTCAAGGCGGAATGAGTGAAGAGTTAGCTAGAATGGCTGCGCAACAGGAAGCTTTACGAAATGCCATACAGCAGTTAGACAAAGAAAGTAACAAAGACGGCAAAGGAAAACTCGGAGATTTGCAGAAAATTGCTCAGCAAATGGAAGAAACCGAGAAAGATATTGTTAATAAGCGCATCAATGAGATGACAATGATGCGTCAGCAAGAGATCCTTACTCGACTTTTAGAATCTGAAAAAGCAGAGAAAGAAAGAGAGATGGAAGAGAAAAGAGAGTCAAATCAAGGTCGCAATATTACCCGTGTTCCTCCTCAATTTGAGGAATACAAACGCTTGAAATTAAAAGAAACGGAATTGTTGAAAACCATCCCGCCAAATTTCACAACCTTTTACAAAAACTTAGTTAATTCGTACTTCCAAAGTATTGAGGACTGATAGAATGATGAACACCGAGAAATACACCAATACCATGCAGATTATTTCACAACCAGAAAGCATCAATTTAGTAGAAAAGCTAATTGATGAAATCAAAACGGAACACAGTATTCACGAAGAATGCTATGGAAATATGCTGGTAGCGGTTACTGAAGCAGTCAATAATGCCATGCAACATGGTAATAAATACGACCCTGATAAGAAAGTAAATATCGCTTATGAGGTCGATTCAGAACAAATAGCATTTACCATTTCTGATGAAGGACATGGCTTCGATTACCTAAACCTCCCCGATCCTACTGATCCGGAGAACCTCGAAAAGCCTACAGGCCGTGGGGTGTTTCTTATGAAACATTTAGCCGATCAGATCATTTTTTCTGAGAATGGAAGAGTTGTTGAGTTGTATTTCAAGACCGGCGGACATATCAATAACTAGTAGTTATGGCAGTTCGCTTCTTTTCTGAAGACACCAACTATCTTTTAAAAGATAAACGTAAAATAAGCTCATGGCTCGCTGACGTAGTTAAGTCAGAAGGTCATGAGCTTGTTGATTTAAATATTATCCTGGTTTCTGATGATCATCTTCACAAGATGAATGTCGATTTTCTGAGCCATGATACGTTAACTGATATTATTACTTTCGAGAATACTGTTGTTCCTTCTCAGATAGAAGGTGAACTTTATATCAGTATTGACAGAGTAAAAGATAATGCTGCGAAGCTTTCGATAGACTTAATTGATGAATTACATCGAGTGATGGTTCATGGTGTTTTACACCTCTGTGGCTATGGAGATAAGTCACCCAAAAAGAAAGCTATTATGAGAGAAAAAGAAGATCTTTTTCTTAAGAAAAGAAAGAAGCATTTCTAATTAGTTACGCTCTTGTTTTTTAAGCTATTTCAGAGGTAAAAATTGGGTTTTGTAAGCTATTATTGGCACTTTTTATGATGATTTTGGTAGACTAATTTCACTCCGAATTTTAGGTTGTTTTCACTCTGAAAAAGGCTTGAATAATTCCCCAGCATTTTAATAATTAATGTGCATTCTTACCTCTCTAATGGTTTTGTTTGAATGTGTAGAGTATTCGTTACTTCTCTTTCATATAATTCATTGGTGAAAGTCTTTTATTCTCTCATTATTCAGCTAAAACGCTATCTATTTATTATAGTAAATCTCTCTAAATGGAACATTTTCTCTCTGAGTAATGCTCTTCCCTTTTTTGATAGATTATCATAAGTTAAAATGGGAAGTTATAAGAGCACTTTGATTAATCCTCCCTCCCTCCATGTATTTTTTATACTTAACCAATTTAACTCATCAGTTATCTTCAGAGTGCAATATGTTTCACGTGGAAGCATTTGGAGCAATTTACCTATCGCTTCAATATTATTCATTTATTATTCAGCTAAAAATTTACCCCTTTTTGGCTGTTTTGTTCCATGATTTTATTTTTTACAGATTTCCTTTGATGATATGAATCAGTCTGCTTACCTTTATTAACTGAATGTTTTAATTATAAATTATTGATTTTCAATAGGTTATATTCTAGAACATCAAATATTTGTTAATAGTTCCACGTGAAACACGATGATTTACCCAAATTATGATGTAATTGTTGTTGGAGCCGGACATGCGGGTTGTGAAGCCGCTGCTTCCGCTGCCAATATGGGTTCTAAGGTGCTGTTAATCACTATGAACATGCAAACTATCGCCCAAATGAGCTGTAATCCGGCTATGGGAGGTATTGCAAAGGGTCAAATAGTGAGAGAGATAGATGCCTTAGGAGGGTATTCCGGAATAGTGAGTGATAAATCTGCTATTCAATTTAGGATGCTGAACAGGTCTAAAGGACCTGCTATGTGGTCTCCCAGGACACAAAATGATAGAATGCTCTTCGCTGCAGAGTGGAGAAAGAAGCTAGAAGAAACGACTAATATCGACTTCTGGCAAGATATGGCTAATGGTATTATCGTAGAGGACGGTAGAGCTGTTGGAGTGACTACAGGGATGGGAATTTCTTTCCGTTCTAAGAGTGTAATCTTAACTAATGGTACCTTCCTGAATGGCATAATTCATATCGGAGAGAAGCAGTTTGGTGGAGGTAGAACCGGAGAGAAAGCAGCTACAGGAATTACAGAGCAACTGGTTGGTTTAGGTTTCGAAAGTGGTCGTATGAAGACTGGAACACCAGCTCGTATCGACGGAAGATCTCTAAATTATTCCAAGATGGAGGAGCAATTCGGAGATGAGAATCCTGATAAGTTTAGCTATTCTGATACCCCCTATCTTACCAAACAACGCAGCTGCTGGATTACTTATACGAACCAAGCGGTGCATGATATCCTGCAGGAGGGTTTTGAAAAGTCCCCAATGTTTACCGGTCGAATTCAAGGATTAGGACCAAGATATTGCCCGAGTATTGAAGACAAGATTAACCGTTTTAGTGACCGTGAGCGACACCAATTGTTTGTTGAACCCGAAGGCTGGGATACTTGCGAAATCTACGTTAACGGCTTCTCAAGTAGCTTACCGGAGGATATTCAGTACCGAGCAATGAGGAAGATTGAAGGGTTTGAAAACGTAAAAATGTTCAGACCTGGTTATGCAATTGAGTACGATTATTTCCCACCTACTCAACTTTCGAGTACTTTAGAAACTAAGTTAATATCTGGTCTTTATTTCGCTGGACAGATTAATGGAACGACTGGTTATGAAGAAGCGGCTTGTCAAGGATTGATGGCTGGAATAAATGCGCACCGGAAGATTAATGATTTAACTCCAGTTGTATTGAGTCGTTCAGAAGCCTATATAGGCGTTCTAATCGATGATCTTATTACGAAAGGTACAGAAGAACCATACAGAATGTTCACGAGCCGTGCGGAGTTTAGAACGCTTTTGCGACAAGATAATGCAGATATACGTTTAACTCCTCTTGGACACGAAATTGGGCTTGCCACGGAAGAAAGTTACAACCGTGTAAAATCAAAAGTAGTTGATATTCAACGTGTTATGGATTTAATAGCCAATTTATCTATTGATCCATCTGAAGTGAATCCATGGTTAAATACTCTTGCCACGGGTGAACTGAATCAGCGTGTAAAAGCAAAATCTATATTATTACGACCTCAAGTTGGTATCGTGGATTTCATTAATGCATCTGCCACGCTAAAATCAGCTATTGAGTCATTACAAGTTGATAGATTAGTGATCGAATCAGCTGAAATTAACTTCAAATACGAAGGTTATATCGGTCGAGAACAAGAATTAGTAGATAAAATGAGTCGTTTGGAGTACGTAAAACTAAAAGAAGGCTTCGATTTTAGTCAAGTTTCTAGTCTTTCTACTGAAGCTAGGCAGAAATTAAGTGCTATTAGGCCTTCTACGCTAGGTCAAGCAGCTCGTATAAGTGGAGTAACACCTTCAGATATCTCTGTATTACTTGTCCATATGGGTAGATAGTTTCACGTGAAACATATTTAGGCTCCATAAATGAATATAAATGAATAATTATCCGAAATGATCCACGTGGAACATTTCATTAAAAAGGGCGACTGATTCAGTCGCCCTTTCTTTTTGTCTTTACTTTTTTTAACGTGAAACCCTTTCTATAAACTATCTGAAAAGCCTAAGAACATAGGAAATACTATTCGCCATGGTCCATTTTTTCTTGTTTGCCACGTGCCACACAATTGGTTTTCTGTTATCACTTTTTCACGTGGCAGAGCTCTTTGTTTGTTCCACGTTTTTAATTTTAACTAGCGAGTACCACACTAAACCATAGCACTGCTACTACGATAATTTGCCCCGTGAAACATTCAATTATACTTTCGAGCTGATCATTTGATACCTCATATAAGCCTCTGTTTTCTATAACTGGTGGCTATATAAGTCGTACCCCTTACCCAAAAATGGGTTCCACGGTTCATTTTTAAAGCTAATTATTGATCAGTTTTTAGTTATTTCAGTACCGAGAGCAATGATCAATAAGCCTATTAAAAAAGTGAAATGAATTTAAATGAATATTTATCCTGGACGCTGAATTTCCCATTGCAAACGCTATTGATCAGCTTTAATGAGATGTAATTGTCCGGAAATCGCAAGTCTCGATAATCTAGTATGCTTGTGCCACGTGCTGTACGTTGATTTATGACAATATTTATCTCGCAGACCATAAATAAACCTAATTAACTCCCATTTTAGGCTAAAAACAGTAAACTGAATATAAATGAATATTTTTAAAGGAATACCAAAATGGGTTAATAGCACTTGTCGTATTGATTTTTCACGTGGAAGCTGCCTTCTAGAAATAGACAATCGGTGATAATAAAAGTTGATTTCTAACGCTCTTCAAGGTTATTTATGAGGATAAATTAGGCGCATTTTTAGCCTTCTGCAGGACTCTTTTCTAGTGATTTGAGCTATTACCTCTTTTCAGTAATGAGTGCCGTAGCGACCTTTTATAGCCCTTATAGAGTGAATTAACAGGCTAGTAAATTGTTGCGGTTCGTAGGAGTTTTGTTGTAGATATCAGCCTCTAGAACCGCTTATTTTCCTTTCTAAAGTTCATTCAATACCCATAAGGATACTAGCAAAATTCAGCTCTCACTTGATATAGTGTGATCAATATTTGATCTGTTATTGACCCATTGTATTGTTTTGTAGGTAAATTTGTCTCTGAAAAGCGATTTAATATCATGCCTGAAGTACTTAATGAATGCCCGGTTTGCCAACAAACGATATTACAACCTTACTTAACTTGTACCGATTATACTGTTTCTCACGAGCAATTTACTTTAGTAAAATGTGCCTCTTGTAGTTTTGTGTTTACTAATCCGCGTCCTTCCATGGAAAACAGCGGACGTTATTATAAATCGGAAGATTATATCTCACATACAAATAGCTCAAAAGGAATCCTTAATAAGGTTTATCAGTTTGTTCGTAATAGAGCAATTAAGTCTAAAATGGACTTGGTAGAATCTTTTTCTCCTCGTCCGAAGTCGATTTTAGACTATGGATGTGGTACAGGAGAGTTTCTTTCATATGCTAAAAGTTGTGGGTGGACAAGCGCCGGATTAGAGCTTGATGATGATGCTCGTAAGCTGGCAAAAGACAATCATCAGCTGAATGTTGATCACCCAAAAGCATTATCAGGATTACCTTCAGGACAGTTTGGAGTGATTACTTTATGGCATGTTTTAGAACATGTACATACCCTAAACGATACCATTGAACAGTTCAAAAGATGTTTAAGTTCAGAAGGTGTTTTAATCATTGCAGTACCCAATCATCAGTCGCATGATGCTGAAGTGTTCGGTGAATACTGGGCGGCTTATGATGTTCCACGCCATATCTATCACTTCAATAAAGCAAGTATGGTTACCCTTATGGAGCGCCATGGAATGTCGTTAGTGAAGACGCAAGGAATGTTTTTCGATCCGTTTTATATCTCCCTATTAAGTACCAAATACAAAGGAGGATATACTAATCCGATTAAAGCATTCTTCGTAGGATTAAAAACAAATAGTCTCGGCAAAACAAATATTGAGAAGCATTCAAGCATCATTTATGTGTTCAAAAAGTCGGAGGCGAAGTAAAATTTAGTTGAGTGAAATCATATTCCACCTTCATATTTTAGCCTGAAATTACAAATACCTTTGTTCGATAATCATCAACCAATATCAACCATGAATAAAATTTTACGACTCTTACCAATTCTTATGTTGGCTAGCGTTACAGTAAACGCTCAAATAACACTTACCCAAAGCGACTTGCCAGTAGCAGGATCGGCCTTTATTTTAGGTGGTGATACAACCTATTCGGCAAACATCACACCGGGCGGAGCAAGCCAAAACTGGGACTATTCTTCATTAGTGAATGCATCACAAGATACAATGGGGTTTGTGGCCATATCATCGTCACCTTACGCAAGCAGTTTTCCTTTAGCGAACCTAGCTGCAAATAGTGTAAAAGATAGCATCTGGACATTCTTCATTAATAACTCTTCTGGGTTTTATGTTAATGGAGCATATCCATACGGAACGAACGGAATTGCAGGTGTAAGTAACATGGCATTGGTGTATAATCCTTCTCAAATTTTTGCGCCAGTACCTTTCACTTTCGGAAATACACGCAACGATGTTTCTCGTTTCAGAATTGATATCGATACTTTAAGCCAACACTTACGTTTGGTTCATAGAACGGAATCGGCGTTAGAAGCAGATGGCTACGGATCGTTAATTCTTCCTAATGGTACTTATCCGAATACTCTTCGCATTAAAACTATTTCTACCGTTTATGATTCACTTTTTGTTGACTTATTGGGAATCGGTTTTTATACACTTCTAAATTCTTCTGTTACTCAATCGTCAAATTACCGATGGTTCCGAAATACCCAACCCGCTTATCTTTTGGGCTTAGATGGTGATAGCTTAGGAAATGTAATGAACACTTCCGAATACTTGTTAAATGGAACGTCAACCGGAATTGAACAACAAACAGGATCGGCAAATACAGTAGCCGTTTATCCGAATCCGGCCGCAGCCCAAATAAACTTTATCCTTCCCGAAACAACAAAAGCGAACACTTTTATAAAAGTGTATAATGCCGAAGGAAAATTAGTACGTGAAACTTTAATCGAAGGATTAAGTGGATATGGATTCGGAACATCAACTATGGAAAATGGTTTGTACTTTTATTCCATCATAGGATCTGATCAGAACTACACCGGTCGATTTGTGATATCTCATTAATCGAATTTAAAAGTAACCTTGTTTTAATTTAATATTTTTGCAATATGCAATTCACTAAACCAAAGAAAGTTTTTATTGTTGACGATGATCAAATGGTACGTCAAATGATGGAGGATAAATTGAAATCCTTTAACCACCACGTAACAAGCTTCAGCAACGGAGAAGATTGTTTACATTATCTGAGCGAAAATCCAGATGTGGTTGTGCTCGATTATCATCTCGATAAAAGCATTCGTGAAGCAGCAAACGGATTGCAAATTTTAGAAGCGATAAAAAAGAACTATCCGAATGTTCATGTAATCATGTTGTCGAGCCAAGAAAAGTATAGTCTCGCTTTGCAAACGATTCAGAAAGGAGCAGAGCAATATGTGATCAAAGACAATGATGCTTTTGACAAGATTGCCGGAATAATTGCCGGATTGAAATAAATAGAATGAAAAAATCCCTGTAGCTTTCTGCAGGGATTTTTTTTGTCTTATTGTTTCACGGGAATAATGTCGATGCTTATGTCATCAGGATTTCCAATTTCGGAAGGAAGACAAACCTGCTGTGCACATCCCGAAATAATATCCGAAACCAAAGGGATTGAAAAATCCTGCGATTTGTAACGGATCCGCATTACCGAACTTTTCGCGGGAACCAAATAATTCCCTAAACCTTTAAAACGAACCGTTATAATGGTTGAACCGCTTGAGGTATGATGAATAGGTTTTTCAATAGTGCATTTTACTAGGCCCCGTAATTTCTCCGGAACATTTCCATCGTTACGTAGTGAAGAATATACTTGTGGCTTAAACTGAAAATAGTTTGCCGGAAGTGTGTCGTCTTTCAAAATATATTCCATCCACTTTATCCACTGATTCGGTTGAAGTGTGATCCCGGCTTCTTTGATTCGATCAATGTGATCGTGCTGCATCGCAATGCTGACCGTTTTTTCTGGACCCTCTAACGATGAGAACAACATTGTTTCTATGCTGTAACACCAGCCACTGTTTGCAGAAGGAACTTGTTCAAGTATTTCTTCATCTGCAATTGTCTTTTGATGTCCAGTGGCACGCGATGTCTGAATCAAGTTATTCATTTGTGCAATGCGCAGAGAATAGTCGTTCGACATATTTCTTATTTCATTCACACGAAACAAAAGGAAAATCATTAGTCCGAATAAAATCACTTGCTTAATAAGCGCAGTTCTAATAAACATTATTTCTCTCGAAAAAGGCAGGGCGATAATAAATGCAAGTGGCAACAACATCCGCTCGGAATAATTAGTGATGGCCACAAACCGATGCGTGCAAATGATTATCAACAAAAATCCGAAAAGTGTTAACAAGAAATAACCTGCCTGCAAATACACTTTTCTGAATAACAACATCACTAATGTTAATAACGCAATTAAACCTACAACAGGATAGCTCGTCACCAACATATTCAAAAATGAAAAAATGTATTTCCCGTCGGTTAGGTTACTCATGTTGGAATAATCGTTGAAGACCACAGGGTAGTATGTTTTTTGATAATCGTATTTATCGAGAAGTAAAAGCTTCAATCCTGTTATCACTACGAACCCAACAGCCATCACCATGGCCATAATGTTTTTTTCTTTCTGTTGATTCCACCACCAGCCGATCATAATGCCGGTAGGAATAAAAAGCAAGGGATGAGAAAAAATGATAAAAGCCATTAATACAATTAATGTCGGTATACGGAATCTGAATGTGTTTTCTAACAGCACCCACATCACCGGTAATAATGCCATTCCTTGCAGGAGTTCTGTAACAGGGCAATAAAAAGAATAACAAACGGTGAGCAGGTAACTCATTAATAACGTTAGTGCGGCTCCGTAATTTTTGGCCGATTGTGTGAGCCAAACAAAAATGAGATAGTAGAAAAGAATATCACCAATTGAATAAAGTTTCATTAACCAGCTTAATGGCGCATTTAAGTAAACCCCGATTAAGGGTAATATTTGTGAAACGATTCCCGCAGGACGCTGATGTGCGATGAAGAAGTTTTTACGAATTATTATTTCCAAAAGATAATGTGCAGCATCATAAGCCTGTCGCTCTTTCCAGAACATTATACTGAGTAATCCTAAAAGAGCAAATAAAGTCGTGCCCCCCAAGAATAGGGTCTGTTCGGCAATAGTTGGCTTTTGAAGTCGTTTGCTTGCAGGCATAAAACGTATAATAATTACATGAAGGTACAACAAAAAAATACTGATCTCAAAGTCGAGCTGTAAAGACCGGTAATTTAGCCAGATGAAAGCTTGTCGCGATAAAACAATAAACCGTAATATTGTAGCATCAATTTAAGTATATGCTAACGCTCGTCCCAACACCCATCGGCAATTTACAAGATATCACACTACGTGCGCTGGAAGTGTTGAAAAGTGTGGATATTGTGTTAGCAGAGGATACCCGAACCGCGAGATTTCTTTTACAACATTTTCAAATTGAAAAAAGAATCCTTTCCCATCATCAGCATAATGAGCATCAAGCCCTGAAAGAAGTAATTCGTTTGTTGCAAGAAGGGAATTCAATGGCGTTGGTTAGCGATGCCGGAACTCCTGCCGTTAGCGACCCAGGTTATTTGCTGGTGCGCGAATGCATCAAAGAAGGAATCGAAGTGCAATGCCTGCCCGGGCCGACCGCCTTTGTGCCTGCAATGGTCATGAGCGGACTCCCTTGCGACCGTTTTGTGTTTGAAGGGTTCCTTCCACAAAAGAAAGGCCGCCAAACGCGAATACAAGCCCTTAGAGACGAAAACAGAACCATGGTGTTCTATGAGTCGCCTTTCAGACTAGTGAAGCTCTTAGAGGAGGCTGCGGTGGTTTTTGGAGAAGATCGTCAAGCATCTGTATCACGCGAACTTTCTAAAATGTTCGAAGAAACAAAACGTGGAACCTTAAAAGAGTTGAGTACTTATTTCACCGAAAAAGGAGTGAAGGGAGAAATTGTGGTTTGTATCGGAGGAAAGCCGGAAAAATCGGCAAGCTCAAAACACGAAGACGAATAGTTATTTTAAATAACGAATGACACAATACATCATCATTTGTTTGGTTGCATTGTTTGCTTCCGGACTAACCTTTTTTTCAGGCTTCGGACTAGGAACAATATTAGTACCCGTTTTTGCTGTTTACTTCCCGATAGAAATTGCGATTGCATTAACGGCTATTGTTCATTTTCTGAATAATGCATTTAAGTTTGTTTTGATTGGTAGTCATGTTCAGAAACAAATTGTACTACGATTCGGATTACCCGCTATCGTTGCTGCGTTAGCGGGAGCAGCAGTGCTTCATCTTTTAGCAGACGCACCCTCTCTGTATACGTATCAAATAGGAGAGCAGGATAAGATGATTACATCGGTTAAATTAATAATTGCTGTGTTACTGATTATCTTCTCCGTCATTGAACTTTCTCCTAAACTTTCAAATATCACATTCGATAAAAAATATTTACCGCTCGGCGGATTATTAAGCGGATTCTTCGGTGGGCTATCGGGAAATCAAGGCGCTCTTCGATCGGCATTTTTAAGTCGAGCAGGATTAACGAAAGAACAGTTCATCGCAAGCGGAACTGCCATTGCTATCATTATTGATATTTCTCGTTTAACTGTTTATTCATCCGATTTTATAAAACCGGGAATTACCCTCGACTATAAATTAATTGCGTGTGCTTCCCTTTCAGCTTTTATAGGTGCGATTATCGGAAATAGTGCTTTAAAGAAAATAACGGTAAAAACGTTACAAACAGTAGTTGGTATTATGCTGTTGGTATTTGCAATATTTTTGGGTTTAGGACTAATCTAGCCCTTTTTCGCTTTTTGTGATTAAACCTTTTTACTTGACGATTGTCCTATTGGTAAATCATCATCAAAATGAAAACATTAAAATCATCGGCAATAAAAGGGCTTTTTATGGTACTTGCTGTTTTAATCACTTTTTCGGTATCCGCTCAACAACGTCCGCCGCAACATAAACATAAAACGGTTCGAACACACGAAAACAAAAGAGTTGTGGTGAAACACAGTAGATATCGTCCGAAGACGATTGTGGTTTATCATCCGACTTGGGGTCCACGTCACGAATTTCATCATCGTTGGGTCTTTTTCCCTCGCTATAATTTTTATTGGGATAACTGGAGAAATATGTATGTGTATCGCTCGAACAATTTATGGGTGACAAGCGTTAGTGCGCCTCCGGTAATCGTAAATATTAATCTTGAAAGCGAACATCAATACGAGCTAAGAGAAGATTGGGATGATAACGACGATGTTTATTATAACAACGACGAGCACTTGAAAGTGTACAAAGAAGAATAGGTTAGGTTAGGTTTATTGAAAGTGTTCCATTCATGGAATCGGCAGCTGCGCTAATATAGTGTAGCTGCTTTTTTGTTTTCAGTAACAATTGTTACAAAAGGCCCTGTTTTTTAATGAGATGACTCACGGAAGGACGCAACACGGCTCATAATAATTCGCGCGCATGTAAGGTAATTTTGACATGTAATTTTTAATACACCCGACTATGAAAAAGATCTTAATTCTTGGCGCAGGAACAGCAGGAACAATGATGGCGAACCATCTTCAACATGAACTCGACAAGAAATTATGGGAAATCGAAATTATTGATGAAAAAGTAGAACACCATTATCAACCAGGGTATCTTTTCTTGCCTTTTGATATTTATACACCTGAAGACATCATAAAAACAATCGAAGAGTTTATTCCTAAAGGCGTATCGCTAAGGAAAGGAAAGATCGATAAAATCGATCCGATGGCAAATCAAGTAAAAATGGTGGATGGAACATCTATTGCTTATGATGTTTTGATTATTGCTACAGGTGCGAAAATTGCTCCAGAAGAAACAGCAGGAATGAGAGGAAGCGAATGGCAAAAATCAGTATTCGATTTTTATACGTTTGAAGGAGCGTTGGCACTAAGAAATAAATTGCGTGAATGGGATGGCGGAAATATGGTAGTTCATATTACCGAAATGCCGATTAAATGTCCGGTGGCTCCGCTTGAATTTGCGTTTCTTGCCGACTCATTTTTCAAGAATAAAAAAATGCGCGAGAAAGTAAAGATCACATTCGTAACACCTCTTAGCGGAGCATTCACAAAACCAAAAGCTACCGAAGCTCTCGATCATTTATTGCAAGAGAAAAACATAAACATAGAAAGTGATTTCGCAATAGAAAGTGTAGACAACGAAAGAAAAATGATTATCGACTATGGCGGAAGAGAAATACCTTTTGATTTATTAGTAACTGTTCCTACAAATAAAGGCGATGAACTCATGGAGCGTTCAAATATGGGCGACGATTTGAATTATGTTCCAACAAATAAGGCTACACTTCAATCGCTGAATTATAATAATGTTTTCGTGATCGGTGATGCTTCAAATGTTCCCGCATCAAAAGCCGGATCAGTAGCACACTTTGAAGCAGAAATTTTAACAGAGAATATTCTTCGTTTCATTAAGAATGAACCGTTGAAAGAAGATTTCGATGGACATGCAAATTGCTTCATCGAAACAGGAGGAGGAAAAGCACTATTAATCGATTTTAACTATACACACGAGCCAGTTGAAGGAACTTTTCCTTTCCCAGGAGTGGGTCCTTTAAGATTGTTAAAAGAAAGTCGAATGAATCACATGGGAAAATTAGCATTCAGATGGATCTATTGGAACATGCTATTAAAAGGAACACATATACCATTCGTTTCTGCACAGATGCAAGAAGCAGGTAAACAATATTAACAATCATTCAATATCTATAATCATGGAAAAGGAAATTGCAGGTAAAAAAATCAACGTAAACGAAGAAGGATATCTTATTGATTTTAACCAATGGGATCAAAGTATAGGCGAAGCTATTGCCAAAGAAAATAATGTTGATATGACTCCTCGTCATTGGGAAGTTGTCAAATATCTTCAAGGTGAACATAAAAATAATGTTCCATTGAGCATTCGTAAAATTGGAAAAAGCAATGTCATCGACATAAAAGAATTTTACGCATTGTTCCCTCAGGGGCCATTAAAAATTTCAACAAAAATTGCAGGAATACCAAAACCGGCAAGTTGTCTATAATCAAAATAAAAAAATAAAATCATGAGCGAATATAATGGAGAGATAAAAAAGATGTTGATCATCCTCTCTAAAGCTACACTAGAAAATGTTTATGCCGCATTTGTTTTAGCAAACGGTGCAAGAATGGAAGGAATAGAAGCCGAAATCTTTTTCACGTTTTTCGGATTGGAAGCGATTCATAAAAAGAAACTCGAGCATTTACATGTTGCAACAGTAGGTAATCCCGCTATGCATATGCCAACTATGTTAGGAGGCTTACCGGGTATGGAAGCGTTGGCAACAACCATGATGAAAAAAGAGATGGAGAAAATCGATATGCCCGATATTCATGAGTTCTTGGATATTATGGTGGCTTCAGGAGTAAAGCTTTGGGCGTGCCGTTTAGCGATGGATATGTTCCACTATAAGAAAGAGGATATGTATGATGGGTTAAGTGAAGTTATTACCGTTGGTGATTTTTATAAACAAGGTTCAGTGCTTGGAACACATATGTTGTTTATTTAAAAGGCAAATTACAATTAAGAGGGGGCAAAAAGCCCCCTCTTTTTAATGAGCATTATCAGTAAAATATCAACAGCAAAAGCTGTATTTTTGGGAATTCCAAACGATTAACAACAAAACATGAAAAGAGCACTACTAATTATCTTCTGTTCCACTTTATTTTCTTTATCTGTAAATGCGCAAATTCCGAATAATAGTTTCGAAACATGGGTTTCTGCAGGAAACTATGAAGTGCCAGCTTCATGGGGAACAATGAATCATACAACAGCTGCATATGGAATTTATACTGTTACGAAAGCTACACCCGGAATGCCTGGTAGTTATTATATGAAGGTAACCTCAAAAACCATTAATGGCGCAGTGGTACCAGGAATTGCAGTATCGGGACTTTTAGATACAATTACAAAAAAACCTGTTTCAGGATTTCCATTTACATCACGCCCTTCAGCGTTTACTGGCAAGTGGCAACACATGGTATATGGATTGGCTCAAGGACAAATTAATGTTGCTTTAACAAAGTGGAATACAACAACAGAATCAAGAGACACCGTAGCTCTTGCGTCTCAAACATTATCAGGAATGGTGATGAGTTGGGGAAACTTTTCTATCAGCTTTAGTTATAATTCAGGCGATGCTCCCGATTCATGTATCATCGAACTAAGAGCTAGTGGAGCTACTGCAACGAATCTCGATTATATCTGGGTTGACAACCTAGCTTTCAGTGGAACTGTAGCGGGCTTAAATGAAACATCGGGTAGTATCAATAGTATTTCTCTTTATCCAAATCCTGCGAAAAGTAATATCAATATCAACTATGAATTAAAAAAGAACTCTTCCGTTACAATAGAGGTTTATTCTGTTGAAGGAAAACTAATGCTTAAAAGGAATGTAGGAGAAGTAGTGGGCAATCAAAACACTCCTATCGATATATCTACTTTTGAAAAAGGAACGTATCTGACAAGCATCATTACTAATGATGGCAAAATGCAGCAAACGTTTGTTGTGAATTAATTTAGCGAAATATCTTTTATTCATAATCAAAGCCGCAAAAATCAAGTTTGCAAGAAATGATTTTCGTCAACAAACCGAAACAATAAATAATTTAAGCGTTTTATCAAAGTTTGTTTTAAGAGCTAAAAAAAGTTTATTTATAAAGGTTCCACGTAAAATAGATGTGGAACCTTTTTTATTATGATGTATGTCATTTGCATTTTGAAGGAAAGGAGACAATTTCGTTTTTCTAAATGTAAACCTATATGACAACGTATTTAGTTAAAGATGATTTGATGGCACCGGAGGTGATTGCCGATCCGCATGCTTATTACAGAGCATTGCGCGAAACTGATCCTGTGCATTGGAATGAGCGATGGAAGGGCTGGGTATTGACCGGCTATAAGGAAGTGGTAGATGTATTACGTGATGCAGAAAATTTTTCTTCCGATCGAATGGGCTACTTGGCTTCTGAGCTCACGCAGGAAGAACAAGAATCAATTGCACCTATTTTTCATGTTTTGAAATATTGGATGGTATTCAGAGATCCTCCTGAACATACTGTTCTAAGAATGTTGTTAAATAAATTATTTACTCCTGTTGCGATTGAAAGATATCGTCCGATGGTGCGTAAAATAGTTCAGAAGACACTCGACAAAGTAGTGGCCAGCGGTAAAATGGAATTGATTCGCGATTTCGCTTATGAAGTGCCAATGACTGTTATTCTTGAACTTATTGGAGCTCCGGATCTCGATCGTGATAAAATTAAAGAATGGTCGGAAGCAATCGGAGTATTCTTCTTTATCAAAGCCGATGAGCCTCGTCGTCGTGAAATCGCTTGCGAAGGAATCAACTCAATGGTTGAATACATTAAACCGTTGATTGAACATCGTCGTGAAAATCCGGGTATCGATTTAATTAGTTTGTTGATTTCTGCAGAGGAAGCAGGACAAATAAATTACAACGATGTAATTGCAACTTGTGTTTTGTTAGTTTTCGGAGGGCACGAAACAACAATGAATTTGATTGCTAACGGCACTCTTGCATTAATGGAACATCCTGAGCAATGGGAAAAATTGCGTAACGACCCTAAGCTTCTTAAAAAAGGAGTGGAAGAATTATTGCGCTATGATGGTTCTGTTAAATCTACTGTGCGTTGGGCGAAAGCTGATGTAATGGTTGGTGGTAAACAAATTAAAAAAGGAGAACGATTATTAGTTAGCTTATCAGGCGCTAATCGCGACCCACTTCAATTTGATAGTCCAGATGATTTGGATGTAACTCGTGATCCAAACTTACATGTTGCGTTCGCTCATGGTATACATGTTTGTTTAGGCGCATCTCTTGCTAGAATGGAGGTGGAAGAGGCATTTGCAGGATTAATTAATCGTATTAGTTGTCCGGTGCTTGAAGAAGAATCGTACTTGAATTATTATCCTTCAGTTGTACACCGTGCACTGAAAAACCTACCAATCAGATTTGATCAAATAAAATAAGTTATGGGAAATATTAAAGTAACAGTAAACCATAATCGTTGTGTGGGTTCACAATTGTGTATGCACTTCCTTCCTGATGTATTCGACTTAGATGGAAATGGACAAGCGATTGTTTGCGGATTAGATGATACAGATGTGACAACCTTAGTGCAAACAGCAGAGCAATGTCCGCAATGTGCAATTAAAGTAGAAGATGAATCAACAGGAGAAGTTTTATTCCCTCCTGCAGAATTAGGCATGTGAAACAATTAGAACGGCAATTCGGGTTTGTCGTTTAATCTGTAATATAAGTTCGTTTAAAGGGATGAAAACCACCTCGTAAGGGGTGGTTTTCTTGTTTGGGAATTTTGAACAAGTGAACATTTATTATGAAATGCACAGATTAAAAAAAAACAGGTATTTTTATCAAAAAAAGAAAGACCATGTTTGAATCACTTTTAAATTTAGTAAAAGAACACGCAGGCGAAGCGATTGTAAATAATCCCGCTATCCCTAACGAAAAGAACGATGATGCCATACAAACAGCCACAGGCGGAATTATGGACCATTTAAAATCACTTGGTGGAAGTGGAGAACTTGATAAAATAATGGGAATGTTTTCTGGTGGCGATATGGCTAATAACTCAGTTGTATCCGGAATTTCAGGAAATGTAGCTCAAAGTTTAATGAGTAAATTCGGAATTAGTGCCGATCAAGCAGGTGGCATTGTAAGCAACCTAATTCCAGTAGTCATGAATAATCTTGTTAAGAAAACAAATGATCCTAATGATAGCAGCTTTGACCTAAAAGGAATCATGGGCGCTGTTGGTGGAAATGCAGGAGGTGTTGACGGCCTTTTAAATTCAGTGAAGAATTTATTTTAAAATTATTGAAATTTGAGCGGACAATCCAATTTTGGATTGTCCGCTTTTTTATGCTTGACTTTATTCAGCAACGTTTCTTTTAGTCCGAATTAATGTAACATATGTTACATAACGAAACTATTTTCTTAGAACAGAGATTTTTTACTTATTCAAAATTGTAATTGATAGTCCTTATGTAATCAAAGTCACAGAAAACGGCATTTGATAAGTATAGTTTTGCGCTCCATTAAAGGAAACTATATGACCAAAACAGGAGCGCTTATCCTATTATTACTGGTGAATAGCTTGTCGGCGAGAAGCCAAGACACTATTCCGATCAAGCAGGAAGAACTTTGGCCTAGAGCTGAAAAAGGAAACTATCAACTGAAAATTTCAGATCAAGAGTATAAGTCAGCGAAAGCCGATTACCATCAATCGAATGCTTTGTTTCTTCCGAATGTGACTATTTCGAACGCTGCTATTAACACTACTAATCCGTTAATGGCTTTTGGCTCGAAATTGAATCAGGAGATATTAACGCCAGCTGATTTTAATCCTGACTTATTAAATAATCCGGATCAGATTCGAAATTATTCTTCAAAAGTTGAAGTTCTTCAACCGCTTATTAACGCGGATGGAATTTTAGAGAGAAGAGCGGCAAAAATAAAAATGCAAGCGTACTCTTTAAAATCAGAGCGAACCAAGCAATATCTGCAAATGGAAATTCAAAAGGCATATTACCAATTACAACTTGTTTACATGGCGTATGATGTATTGAAAATTGCAGAGCGTTCAGCCGGGAATACAGAGAAAATGATACGCGATTATTACGATCAAGGCTATGTTCAAAGAACGGATGTATTGAATGTGGAAGTGCATGTAGGCGAATTGAAAAATCAAATTGCATTGGCACAAAGCAATATTCATAATGCGTCAACATACCTTTCTTTTTTACTAGGAGAAAACCTTGGTGAAAAAGTGTTTCTTCCGCAGGAAAAATTAGACACTTCATGTGTTAGTCCTGAAATAAATGATAAATTGAATGAAAAGCGCAGCGATATAAAAGCAATGCAATTATCGGCGGATGCGTATAATAAAATGTACCAATCGAAAAAACTCAATTTTTTACCACGACTGAATGCTTTCGGGACATATGAGATTTATGATGATAAAATTTTCGGAACAGATGCAGAAGGATATTTAATCGGAGTACAATTATCGTGGAACATTTTCGATGGATATAAATCGATCGGAAAACTTGAAAAGTCGCGAGCCGAATACAATCATTCTGGACTAGAACTTGAGCAATACAAATCGCAAAGTCAGATGGAATTAAGTGTTGCTAATCGCAAAGTATTTGATGCATTTAATACTGTGAACAATAAGCGCAACGGGTTTTTTCAATCGAAAGAAGCATACAGAATTCGTTCTGACAGGTTTGCTCAAGGATTAGAAAAAGCAAATGATCTTCTTCAATCTGAAACGCAATCGTCAATGAAAGAATTGGAATATTATCAATCGATTTACGAATACAATCTCTCAAAATTAAACTTCGAATTTCTATCAAAATAACTACTACATGAAATATACATTCATTATCGCTTCAATATTCATTACAATTCTACTCGGAAGTTGTTCGAAAGAAAAAAAGGTAACGTCCGAGAAATTATCTCCAGTTAAAGCTTCTGTTTTAGCTATCAATTCATCCGACGCAACCGGAAGCATTTCGGCAAGCGGAAAAGTAGAAGCAAATAATAGCGCCAATATCAGCACACGCATGATGGGCTTTGTGAACAAGTTATCTGTTAAGGTTGGTCAAAAAGTAGCTAAAGGCCAACAACTGATTTTAATTAACAGCGCAGATTTAGATGCAAAGTTATCACAAGTAAATGCATCAATTGCGCAAGCAAATGCAGGCTATCAAAATGCAAAGACAGACTATGAGCGATTTAAAACATTGTTCAGTAAACAAAGCGCTTCTCAAAAAGAATTAGATGATATGACCACTCGCTACGAGATGGCAAAAGCTGGATTAGAAGCGACTCAGCAAATGAAAAAAGAAGTACAAGCACAATTTTCATATAGTACTATCGTGGCACCATTCTCTGGAATTGTAACTAATACGTTTATTAAAGAAGGGGATATGGCTAATCCGGGAATGCCATTGTTATCGATTGAATCAGGATCAGGATTTGATGTAATAGCAACCGTTTCTGAAGAAAATATAGGAAAGGTATCTGAAGGGATGAAAGCAAATGTATTGGTAAAATCAGGCCAGCAAAAATACAATGGTGTAGTTACCGAAGTGAGTAGATCGGCGAAGAATACCGGTGGACAATACCTTGTTAAAATTGCGATTAACGGAGAAGGAAAAGATCTACGTTCTGGGATGTTTGTGAATGCTGAAATTCTTTCAAATGAAATTAAAAAGGATGAAGAAAAAGGTGATGGTCAAATCTTGATACCGACATCTGCTTTAATATACAAAGGACAACTTACAGGTGTTTATACTGTTAGCGATGAAAACGTAGCATTGTTAAGATGGTTACGAGTTGGAAAACAAAAAGGAGAAATGGTTGAAGTGCTATCCGGATTATCGTCGGGAGAAAAAATCATTATCTCGCATGACGAGAAAATTGTTAATGGTACACTGGTTATACAATAATCGTTGCAATCAACAAGAGTTAATGTAATCACAAAGTTATAAGAGCAAAATACAATATATGCAAGAAGGAATAGCGGGCAAAGTAGCTCATTTCTTTATGAACTCTAAGCTTACCATTTTGTTAATGGTAGCTTTGATGATCATAGGAGTTTATAGTTCATTTCTCATCCCTCGTGAAGAAGAACCTCAAATTGCTGTGCCGATGGCCGATATCATGGTGGGATATCCCGGCGCTTCTCCAGCGGAGGTAGAAACCAAAGTAATAAAACCTTTAGAAAAGGTTATTGGCAATATTAAGGGCGTAGATCATATTTATTCAATGGCGATGAATGGACGGGCAATGATTATTGTTCAATTTTTAGTAGGCCAAGATATTGAACGATCGTATGTTAAATTGTACGATGAGTTAATGAAAAGCGATGGGATACTTCCAAAAGGGGCATTTAAGCCAATGGTTAAAACACGCGCCATTGATGATGTACCAATGTTGGGATTGACTCTTTGGAGTGAGAAATACGATGACTTCCAATTGCGTCAAATTGCGGAAGAGGTAACCAATGAAATAAAAAAAATAAAAGATGTTTCCATCACTAAAAATATTGGTGGTCGACTACGTGAATTAAAAATCACGCTCGATGAAGATAAGCTTTCGGAAATGGGACTAGATGCCCTATCCGTTATGCAAATGATTCAAGCTAACGACGGGCAATCACAATCAGGAAGTTTTGTTAGTAACGATAGGGAATATTTAATCACTACCGGAAACTTTCTTTCTTCTAAAGAAGATGTCGAAAATATCGTTGTTGGTAGCAATAAGAATTTACCTGTTTATTTAAAACAAATTGCTACTGTTTCTGACGGTCCTGCAACTCCTAACGCTTATGTCTCTTTCGGCTATGGAAAGAGTAATTTGAAAGTACATAAAAACAATAGCGAATATCCTGCAGTTACCATTTCTGTTGCCAAAGTGAAAGGCGCAGATGCGATGAAAATATCAGAGAAGATAATTGAAAAAATGGAATCAATGAAACTCTCTGTTATTCCAAATGAAGTGCATGTAGATGTTACACGTAATTACGGCGAAACTGCCTCACACAAAGTAGGTGAATTATTAATGCACCTAGGTATTGCAATTATTGCAGTTACTGTATTAGTAATGTTAGCAATGGGTTGGAGAGGCGGATTAGTTGTCTTCTTCTCTGTTCCATTAACATTTGCATTGACATTGTTTAGTTATTACTTGTTAGGATATACTCTAAATCGTATCACATTATTCGCATTGGTTTTTGTTGTGGGTATAGTTGTGGATGATAGTATAATTATTGCGGAAAATATGCATCGACATTTTAAGATGAAGCGTCTTCCTTTTAAACAAGCAGCACTATTTGCAGTAAATGAAGTTGGTAATCCTACTATCCTCGCTACGTTTACTGTAATCGCTGCAATACTTCCAATGGCGTTCGTAAGTGGGATGATGGGACCATATATGAGTCCGATGCCCATAGGTGCATCTATTGCTATGATGTTGTCTTTGTTTGTTGCATTAACCATAACACCATATTTAGGATTTCATTTGTTACGCGAAAAAGAAAGTCAGCACCAAAAGGCAGAGCATGGATTAGAAACTGGTTGGATCTATAAAATGTATCAAAAGTTTGAGAAACCGCTTTTAGATGATAAAAGAAAACGTTGGATTTTCTTAGGTGTTACTGTTGTCTTGTTAATGGGTTCAATGGCGATGTTCTTTAATAATTCAGTTGTAGTTAAAATGTTACCATTCGATAACAAAAATGAATTCCAAGTAGTAATTGATTTGCCGGAAGGAACAACACTTGAGCGAACAGCTGCTGTTACACGTGAAATAGCACAATACATTGCGAAGCAAGAAGAGGTGGTAAACTATCAAAGCTATGTAGGGACGTCAGCACCAATTACTTTTAACGGTTTAGTTCGACACTATGACCTAAGAGGAGGTAGCAATATGGCCGACATACAAGTGAATTTATTGCACAAAGAAGACCGTGACTTGCAAAGTCATGATATTGCCAAGCGAGTTCGTCCGGAGGTTCAAAAGATTGCGAAAAAGTATAGCGCAAATGTTAAAATAATTGAAGTTCCTCCTGGACCACCTGTCCTATCGACATTGGTGGCAGAGGTTTATGGTCCCGACTATAACGAACAAATAAAAGTTGCCAATCATATCAAAGAGATTCTACATAAAACAAACGATATTGTTGATATTGATTGGATGGTTGAAGATAAACAAGTAGAATATAAAATTGAAGTCGATAAAGAAAAAGCAATGTCATATGGCATAGCACCTCAACAAGTTGTTGGAACTGTTACAACGCTTATGCGTGAGTTGCCGGTGGCGGAATTAAAAGATGCTCAATCAGAGAATAAAGTAGATATTGTTATCGGACTATCAGATAAGGATAAAACGTCCTTACAAGATATTAAAGGCATCAGAATAAAATCTGCTAGTGGCACTACAATACCTGTCGGTGATTTAGTTCAAATCAAAGAACAAACATTACAACCTACTATTCATCGTAAAGACCAAAAAAGAGTAGTTTATGTTACGGCAGATATGGCAGGAGCACTAGAAAGTCCGGTTTATGCAATTCTAGGTATGAGTGAAAAACTGAAGGCAATCGAAATGCCTAAAGGGTATAAAATTAATGAGCTATATACTGAACAACCAAAGGACGAAAGCGATTTTACAGTAAAGTGGGATGGCGAATGGCAAATAACACTTGAGGTGTTCAGAGATTTAGGCGCAGCGTTTTTGGTGGTAATTATTATAATCTACATGCTAATCGTAGGTTGGTTCCAAAATTTCAAAACACCTATCGTGATGATGTTAGCGATACCATTGTCGTTAATAGGAATTGTTCTCGGACATTGGCTGCTAGGTGCGTTCTTTACGGCAACTTCATTCATTGGTATGATTGCTTTGGCCGGTGTGATGGTTCGAAACTCTGTTTTGATAATTGACTTTATCGAAATACGATTAAAAGATGGTGCACCATTGAAACAAGCTATCATTGATGCGGGCGCAGTAAGAACAACTCCGATTCTTCTTACAACAGGAGCTGTTGTTATTGGAGCTTCAATTATCTTGTTTGATCCAATCTTCCAGGGATTAGCAATATCATTAGTGGCTGGAGCAATTGTCTCAACAATTTTAACCTTGATCATTGTTCCATTAATTTATTTCATGACTGAAAAGCATAAATACCCTGAAATAAAATTGAATGACACTAATGCACAGGAATCAGAAAAATAAAAGATGATACTACTACACATAGTTGCAGTTCATGATTTCGAAGATGATATCAAGAGCATGCTTAAAAAGGCTAACATAACTGTGTTTTCATACACAGCAGTAACTGGATTCAAAACAGGAGATGATTCAGCTCGATCCGAAAACTGGTTTGCGTTGAACTCACACGAGAATGATTCTATTATGTTTATTGTGTTTACCGAAAAGGAAAAAGCGGAGAACCTTAAAACAGCAGCATTATTATTCAATGCGTCACAAGAAACATTGAACGGTATTCATATCTACAGTAGCGAAACAACACGATTTGTATAAATAAAAAGCGCCATGAACGTTGTATTGTTCATGGCGCTTAAATATTTTCTTTGGAGACTAAAGCTTAACTATAGTTTGTTTTACTTTTGTTTCTCCTTCTCCTAATGTAATAATATAAGTTCCTGCCATCAATTTATTTAGAGCAGGTAACTCAACCGCATTTTTTCCTTTTTCAACAGAGATTACACTAGAATAAACAAGAACTCCTTGCGGTGTATAAATATTCATCGTCATGTTTTCTGCTACCATTGATTCAAATGTTATGGTCATATCCGCTTTAAATGGATTCGGATAAGTTGAGAAAGATTTAATCGTCTCTTTAGTTTTTAAGTTGAATGATTTTGCAGGGAAATTTTCTGATGCCCCATTAATATCAACTTGATATAATCGATAATAGCTGGTTCCCGGTAACGGATTAGGATCGTTAGCGCTGTAGTTTTTAATTACGTTGCTGTTCCCTGCAGCATTAACACGAACTAAATTCGTATAGTCCTTACCGTTAGAAGATCTTTGAACCATAAAATAAGAGCTATTGCTTTCAGAAGCTGTTGCCCAAGTGATATTAGCAGCGCCTTTGTTTTCTTTAACGTTGAAAGAGATTAATGTTACAGGTAATGGATTAGCTCCTGTTGATGTAATTCCTAAATCTCCAAGTAAAGTCATCCCCGTGCGATTTACAAATGGAACAGACGATGTTCCTGTAGGTGAAGCATGAGTACCATTCATTGTCCATGGAGACCCACCTTGTTCGCGATACATTAAGTGTAACAAGTTGAAGTTGTTAATTCCTGTAAAGCCTTCTGCTCTTGCTGAGGCAGAGTAGGTTCCTCCCGCGAAAGTGTTTCCCGCAGTAAGTGTCCACCATCCTGATCCGTAAGTTGTGCATTCTTCGGAGTTATCATTTAACGGTAATCCGTAGTTATCAGGATATCCTGTTGTAAAAGTTGAAACAATATATCCTGCTGCAGTCGGTGCTGTGGTAAAATCTAATGTGATTCCATTGTAATATCCTGCACATCCTACAGGGAACTCTAAGCCTGTAGCAGTTGATGCAGCAACCCATCTTTTAAAGTTTCCAATAACATATCCATTCGTTCTAGATAGTGTTGCTACTGCTCCGGATCCTAAAATTAGTTCTTTAGTATTTGTTGTGATGATACCATTTGTTAAGCTTAATGTTCCTGTAGCAGCACTTGAATTTGTAATTGTTATTCCGGCTGTATTATCAAATTGTAAATCACGAACTGTTGCAGGTAATCCTGATCCAGTAATTTGTGCGGATGTACCATTGTAGATGTAGTCTGCACCGGTATTAAATGTTCTAGTTCCTGTTACACGAATATTTCCTGTTGCTCCAGTTGAAGCGATTCCTCCAGTAGATTTAATACCTAATTTACCGCCATTTACTAATGTAAATGTTCCTCCTCCGGTTATTGTTGTTGCTTCCGCAGCCATTTGCAAATATGCCGCATTATTTACCGTGAAGTTAATAGAGTTTGATATAGTACCTCCGGAAGTATAAGTTTGCATTGTAGTACCGTTGAAAATTATTTCTCCTGCCGGAGTTCCTGTTTCTGTGATTGTTCCTCCGGTATGCGTAAAGTCGCCAGCAACTTTAAGTGTTCCTGTTCCTGTCGACTCCGTCATAGTAATAGTACCTCCGGTGAATGACATATTGCCTAAAACATTTACAGTTGAATTAGCAGAACTACTAACAATAATTAAAGAAGACGATCCGCTCATGCTTAGGCTTCCGTTAATTGTTGTAGTGGTACTTGCAAGACTGTTATTTCCCATTAAAATCCCACCTGTTAATGTACAGTTTCCTGACACGGTCATTGTTCCTGTACCAGTTGAATTAGATAATCTAAACTCACCTCCGCTACCAATATAGTTTCCGCCTATTGAAAAGGTTCTATTAGTGAAAAGTGCATCCGTTAAATGTAATCGTCCGGTTCCGCTGTTTTGCATCGTAAAACTTCCTTGAATGCTCATATTGGCATTCAAACCAAGATTAGAGTTTTGACCGGAACTGTTCCACGTTAAATTTCCGAAACTTTGAGTGATTCCAGATGGCACAGTAGTCGTCACACCCGTAACTTCACATGTTGAATTCGAAGCCCAAGTCGCTGTTGGAATCGTACCTCCGTTTTGTGAATGACGATAGGTGCTAGATGCTGCATTTGAATAAGCCGCACCTGCACTTATTGTTACTGTTCCCGAATTTGCCAATGTCCCATTATTTGTAAGGTCAATTGCGGCAGTGGCATTGCTTATTGTCCATGTAACTCCAGAATTTACATTCAATGTTCCTCCTGCATCAATTACTACTTGGTCCGAAGAGACATTAGCGGCAACAGACACTGTGTGTCCACTTAGAATATTAATCGTTTGTGCCGCTGTTGTTGGCGCAGAAGCCGCATTAACCCAAGTCGTGCCATTAAAGGTTTGCCATGTTGCTGCTGAAGCCCAGTTTCCTGAAGCTTTTGTACGATAATCTCCACTAACTGCTCCTTTAGCTTCTGTTGAGTGGAATGTTTGATAGAACACAACAATCAACACAATTAAAAAGGTTGAGATTGCTGCCCCAATTAAAATACGTTGACGTTGACTAAGTCTTGTTGATTGGCGATTGGTGTTTCTGTTTTTCCTGCTTTTTGCCGGAATTCCTGAATGATTCATTTTGGTTGTTTTTTCAGTAACTTAAGTCGTGTTTTTACGTCAATCAACAACTAAAAGTTACTTGTATTAAACATAATTTAAGCCATTCCGCTAAAACACCTTTTGTTTTGCTTAATTAATTGACAATCAAGAATATAATAGCTAGAGTGAACAAATTTATCATACAGTTTTTTTGTTTAAAAAGTGTTCCGCCTTTAATAGGGTATCATTTCACTACTTTCGCAACTGGGTTTAGAGAAAGAGCAATTGGAAAGATTATTACAACTAAAGTCGTTGTTGAAAATGGAACGCGACGACGATTTTGAACAATACAGTGAATTGTTTTCAAGAAATAATATTTCTTATAGAAAGCAAAATGGCGTTACTTGGTATCCGATAAGTATTGTTAGTTCAGAAATCGGGTTAGGCGAATATTTGTCTATCGATATCGAAAGAACAACAAATCATAATGAGCCGCATCAATTTTCCGGAGGAAAAATAGTTTCCTTGTTTTCGAATCTTTATCCTGGAGAAACTCCTTTGTCGGGCACAGTGAAAGTGTTGGGACCAAATAAACTTCGCATTGCTCTTTCTGTTGATGAACTTCCTGATTGGTGTGATGATGGTAAACTTGGAATTAATCTTTCATTTGATGAGGCATCCTATCGTGAAATGGATTTTGCTCTCGATAAAGTGATTCGTGCATCTGGAAATCGGTTGGCAGCAATTCGTGATGTTATTTACGATAATCGAACTCCGGAATTCGAAAAAATTCCTCATCAATTCGATATTGAAAAATTAAATGCTTCGCAGAATGAAGCAGTGCGAAAAATACTCTCTGCTTGTGATATTGCGATCATACATGGTCCTCCGGGCACAGGAAAAACAACAACGCTTGTTCAAGCAATTAAACAAGTGCTGAAAACAGAAAAACAAGTTTTGGTTTGTAGTCCGAGCAATACTGCTGTTGATTTATTAACTGAGAAATTACATCGTGAAGGCGTTACTGTTTTGCGCTTAGGAAATCCTGCTCGTGTTTCTGAAGATGTTCTTTCTAACACACTCGATGCTAAAGTTGCTGCACATGAATCCTATAAAGATTTAAAGAATTATCGTAAAACAGCCGACGAATATTTTCGCATGGCTGGAAAATATAAACGTACATTAGGAAGAGAAGAGCGAGAACAGCGACAATTGTTTTATCAAGAAGGAAAGAAAATATTGCAAGAGGCAAGAGTGCTTGAGGATTATATGATCAACGATCAATTTGATAAAGCTCAAGTGATTGCTTGTACTCCAGTTGTTTCATCCAGTAAAATGATGCGCGATCGACAATTCACCACCGTTTTTATTGACGAAGCAGCACAAGCCCTTGAACCGATGAGTTGGATTCCTATCACTCGAAGTGATCGAGTGATTTTTGCTGGAGATCATTTTCAATTACCTCCCACAGTAAAATCGAAACGTCCCGAAGCAGCACAGTTGAAAGAAACATTATTCGAGAAAGCAATGAATCTCGAGAATGTTTCTATTATGCTCAATATGCAATATCGGATGCACGAACATATCATGCATTTTTCAAACCGACAATTTTACGACGAAAATTTATTGGCAGCAGAAAACGTGAAACATCGTTTACTAAGTAACGATGAACATGATCATTTGTTAAATACAGCTGTAACATATATTGATACTGCCGGTTGTGGTTACAATGAAAAGGTAAATCCTGAAAGCTTAAGTATTTCGAATGAGGAAGAAGCCATCCTTCTTTTAAAACATTTGAAATTATTATTGCATCAGTATAATCCTTTAGAAAAAAGACGACGAGAAATTTCAGTAGGGATAATCTCACCTTACAAAGAACAAGTTCTACTTATAGAAGATTTAATCAGGAATGATGACGAGTTGCAAAATACGCCGATAAAAATTGTAGTAAAAACAGTAGATGGATTCCAAGGACAAGAACGCGATGTTATTTACATAAGCCTTGTAAGGAGTAACGACACAAAAGAAATCGGATTTTTAAATGACATCCGACGCATGAATGTTGCTCTTACACGAGCTAAATCGAAGTTGGTTGTGATTGGTGATAGTTCCACTTTAGCGAATCATCCATTCTATAAAAGTTTTATCGACTACATCGAAGAGATTCAAGCTTACGTATCTGCATGGGAGTTTTATGAATAAAAAAACAGCTACCGGTTTCCCAATAGCTGTTTATATTTTTTCAAGAATAAAATTATTGTTTCACAAATTTCATGGTTTTATTGTACCCATCTCCTTGTAAATTCACAAAGTAAATTCCTGGAGATAGTGTACTAACGTCAAGGCTATACGAAAATTCTCCTTTAGCATCAGTTAAGGTTTCTGATAATAGCGATCGACCATTTAAATCACTCACTTCAATTTTATTTAATGATTGATTTATATCCTCTGATCTCCACTTAACTTTAAGTTGATCATTAGCAGGATTAGGATAGACAGCCAAGGTTTGATTGCCAGTTAATTCTTCAACATCCGTCGCCGCTGCATTAATTACCCAAAGTTCTCTTCCGTGCGTATTGTCAGTAGCCGTAAAAAATACTTTTCCTAAAGCAAGCGCAAAATCACCTGGATATGATCCAACGGTTGTGCTCGGATGAATGTCTAATACTTTACTTGTTCCTGCTGCAGATCCATCACTTTTCCAAAGTTCATAGTTATTGGAAAATGCACCACCATTGGGTACAGAGCTATAATCATTAGCAACAAAGTAAAAATCATTACCAATACTAAACGGGCTAGTAAATGTCATAGAATAATAGTCGTAAGTACTCGCATATTCGAAACCACCAACAGCGCCCGCTTTGATTTCTTTCACCATAATAGTGCCAGCATTTGTTCCATCGGTTTTCCAAAGCTCCCGTCCGCTTGCGGCTGTTGTAGCAGTGAAATATAATGTTCCATTACGACTATAAAAATCACCAGGATAGGAACTAACTGTATTATTTGAATTAATATCTTTCACCTTTACGGTACCCACATCGGTACCATCACTTTTCCAAAGTTCAAAGTTATTGGCAGGTGTGTTTCCATTTGGTACTGAACTATAATCAATAGCGACGAAGTAAAAAGTATTTCCTTGCGTCCACACAGGAGTAAAAGTAGAAGTATAATAGTCGTAAGTACTCGCATATTCAAATCCACCCACAGCCCCTGCTTTAATTTCTTTCACCATAACAGTACCTGCAGCAGTACCGTCTGTTTTCCAAAGTTCACGTCCGCTAGCTGCAGTTGTTGCGGTAAAATACAAAGTACCATTGTTTGCATAAAAATCCCCGGGATAAGAACTTACAGTAGTAGTTGTATTGATATCTTTCACCTTTACGGTACCCACATCGGTACCGTCACTTTTCCAAAGTTCAAAGTTATTGGAAGGTGTGTTTCCATTTGGTACTGAACTATAATCAATGGCGACGAAGTAAAAAGTATTTCCTTGCGTCCACACAGGAGTAAAAGTAGAAGTATAATAGTCGTAAGTACTCGCATATTCAAATCCACCCACAGCCCCTGCTTTAATTTCTTTCACCATAACAGTACCTGCAGCAGTACCGTCTGTTTTCCAAAGTTCACGTCCGTTAGCAGCGGTAGTAGCAGTAAAATAGAGTGTTCCGTTGAAATCGTAAAAATCACCAGGATAAGAGCTTACTGTATTATTTGAATTGATGTCTTTAACACGCACGGTACCCACATCGGTACCATCACTTTTCCAAAGTTCAAAGTTATTGGAAGGTGTATTTCCATTTGGTACTGAACTATAATCAATAGCGACGAAATAAAAAGTATTTCCTTGTGTCCACACAGGAGTAAAAGTAGAAGTATAATAGTCGTAAGTGCTCGCATATTCAAATCCACCGACAGCCCCTGCTTTAATTTCTTTCACCATAACAGTACCTGCAGCAGTACCGTCTGTTTTCCAAAGTTCACGTCCGCTAGCAGCGGTGGTAGCAGTAAAATAGAGTGTCCCGTTGAAATCGTAAAAATCACCCGGATAAGAGCTTACTGTATTATTTGAATTGATGTCTTTAACGCGCACTGTACCTACATCGGTACCATCACTTTTCCAAAGTTCAAAGTTATTGGAAGGTGTATTTCCATTTGGTACTGAACTATAATCAATAGCGACGAAGTAAAAAGTATTTCCTTGTATCCACACAGGAGTAAAAGTGGAAGTATAATAATCGTAAGTACTCGCATATTCGAATCCACCCACAGCACCAGCTTTAATATCTTTTACCATAACAGTACCTGCCGTTGTTCCGTCGGTTTTCCAAAGTTCTCGTCCTGTTGTTGGAGTTGTGGCTGTAAAATATAATGTACCATTTATTGCATGAAAATCTCCCGGATTTGACCCCGTGTTTCCTGGATAAATATCTTTTACAATACTAGTTCCCGCAGCCGTTCCATCACTTCTCCAGAGCTCATAATTATTGGTAGGTGTGTTTCCATTGGGAACAGAGGAATAATTAATGGCAGTAAAATAAATGTAGCCATTATTTTCCCAGACAATATTGAATGATCCTGTATAATAATCATAGGTACTCGCATATTCGAATCCGCCAACGGCTCCTGGTTTAATGTCGCTTACCATTACTGGTAATTGTGCTTGCGTAATTAAGGAGGCAAGAATTAATACAATTGAGAAGTAAAGTTTTTTCATGTTGTTTAAGTGAACTGCAAAAGTACGGCTTTCGAACTATTTGTGCAAAAGTTGAAAAGCTGATTTTCGTTGCCTAAGTTGGTTCACCCTAATAGTAATTAGAACAAGAATTGCTATATCAATAAAGAGCGCAATAAAACGGTGAAGTGGTAATTATGAGGAAGTTACCCCCGAAAAATCTAAAATCTTAACTTTATTTTTCTTTAACCAGGACTTAATAAGAGGTCCATTTATGTTTTTGATAGTGGTCCAATGGAGTAATTGCATAAATTTTATTTAGCCATTCCTTCTGATACAATGTTAAAAGGCTTTTATAATTCAAATTTCTTAGGCAGTTTCTCCTTCTATTGATAAATATATAATAGGTTGTTGTATTCAATTATTATAAGAACATAAATAAGAAATTTGATTAAATGCCTGAATTTTAAAAAGTTTCTATACCTTTACTATAATATAAGCATACGCATGAAAAAGCTCATTTTGATTATACTGTTCATATTTTTTTCCAATACTTCTGTTAAGGCAGCTTTATCCGGAAACGCAACAATAATAAACGACGCCTGTAATTCGGGTACGGGTAGTATATTTTTATCTGTAAATGGAGGAGTATATCCGTATACATTTTTATGGTCTCCCAATGGCTTAACAACACAAACCATTCAAAATCTATATGCGGGCACGTATTCTTGTACTATTACGGATGCTGTAGGTTCAACATTTATTTTTACAGCTAATGTGAATAACGATAATTTCCTTGATGTAGGTTATGAACAGAACCCATCATCGGGATTTGATAATAATGGAAATTATATTGTAGTTGTCCATAATGGACTTTATCCTCAAATCGGTTGGGATTGCTTGGGAAATAATCTAGGCGGATCATCAAATTATTTGACCGATATTTCCCCTTTTTCGCCAAGTTCCTCAGGTTGTGGAACATTAACACTACATGGCCTACCATACAATGTGCATTTGAGCGATATAAATGGTTGTGCTTTCGTTATTCATGATACATTAGGAGCCTATGGGTTTGCCATGCCAACGCCATTTATTTATGGTGCATGTCATAATTCTTCTAATGGTCAAATTCATGACACTCTTGAGGCGTACGATGATTCTTTAAATTTCACTTGGAGCACATCATACTATTCTGTTTTTCTTTATAAAGTTGGAGTAACATCGCCCAAAGATTCAATAATCAATAGTTATAATCAGGTCTACGCTTTTAATAATTTGCCTGCAGGGGATTATTTATTGAAATATTATTCTAGAAATTCGACGTTATTTAGAACTGTTTACGTAACAGTTCCAGATCTAGGAACTGCATGTGGAACAGTTTCAGGAAACATTTTTGTTGATTTGAATAATAACTGTTTATATGATTTAGCAGAGCCTAAGGAACAGGGTGCTATTGTTGAAATTAGCCCTGGTCCCTATTATACAAATACCGACCAAAATGGTAACTACTCAATTGATTTAAATATTGGGTCTTATACATTGCAACATACTCCTCAATATAATGGATTATTAGGAGTAAGATGCCCAGTAGAACCGTATCCCTTTTCAATAATTACTGGAAATAATACTGTTATCAATTTAACAGATACATCTCCAGGAATGGATTTAATGACATTTATTAATATTACAACTTTGCGTCCAGGGAAACCTGGTGAAATTACTCTTTCACTCTTTAATCTATCAGCCGTTCCGGCGAATATTGATTCGATAGTATTGCAATTCGATCCCCTTTTAGTATTGAATTCAACTTATCCTATTGCTGATTCGGTTGGGCCTGGTTATGCAATGTGGTATCCAACTGTAATTAACGCACTTAATGAGGATAGATTTTATGTAAATGTACAAGTCCCCAATAATCCAAATTTAATCGGAACCTATGTTACTGCGAGTTCTCTTATTTACCAGTCTCAAGTAGATATAAACCCCTCAAACAATAGTTACTCCACCACCACAATGATAACAGGATCTTACGATCCAAATCATAAGTCAGTGCAGCCAAATGGATTTGGAGAAGGCAATTGGCTGCCCACTACAACACCATACTTCGATTACCAAATTGAATTTCAAAATACTGGTAACGATACTGCGTTTAGAATTGTAATTGTTGATACACTTGATACTAAATTTGATTTTAATACATTTATTCCCCTTTCATCCAGCCATGGCTATACATGGCAAATAGAAAGCAGTGGGAAAATTACTTATACCTTTAGCGATATTAATTTACTCGATAGCGGACGTAGTGAAGAAGGTAGTAAAGGGTTTATTAATTATAGAATAAGTCTAAAAACGCCTGCAGCGATGGGCGACACCTTGAAGAATACAGCGTGGATTTATTTTGACTTAAATCCACCAATCGCAACAAATACTTCTTCCTTAATACTGTTTGATTGTGATTCAATAATTGCACAAAGTCCTGACACATTGATTTCTTGCGAACATGATAATTTCGACTTTATAGCACCTACACGAATACCATCTAGTATTAACTGGACGATCGATGGAAGTAGTTTTGGCGTCGGCGACACGTTGCTATTGTTATCCATTCTTCCACTTGGTACACATGTAATTGAAATGGAAGCTTCAAATCCGTATTGCTCACAACATAAGCAATTCACATGGGAAGTTTTATCAAATCCTGTTGTTACAACGTCTGTTAATGGAGACACCTTGTCTTGTCTCGTTCCCGGATCAAGTTATCAATGGTATATAAGTGATATCGAAATATCAAACGCAATTGATTCTTTTTATGTGGCTTCAATAAGTGGAAATTATTCTGTTGTAGTTACGAACCTGGATGGATGCTCGTCTACATCAAGCATAATACATTTCGTGGCTACCGGAATTGGAAGTACATTGAACGGAAGTGACGTAATCTGTTGGCCGAATCCAGCCTTCGACGAATTACATATTCGTTTACAAGGCCAAAAATTGACAGAAGCACAAATAAATATTTATGATCAATTGGGACAGCTAGTCTTAGTTCAAAGAATAGATCCACTAGTTGAAAATGAAGATATCAATATTAATGTTAAGAATTTTCCAACGGGAATTTATCATCTTGAATTAAGAGATAAACAGAAGCAGTTTAAGCAGAATTGGATTAAAAACTAAGATTGACCCACATGAAAAACATTTATATTGTATTAATATTAATATTGGGTTGTTTTAATGTAAAAGGGGAAAGGCTAGGATTATCGGCTGCTACTTCTTTGCCAATTGCCAATTTTAATTCAGAGTCCTTTTGTAACGGATCATACTTCTTCAAAGATTCATCGCTTAATATTCCTACACAGTGGCAATGGGATTTTGGCGACGGATATTCTTCCTTATCGCAAAATCCATTACACACTTATTCAAGTGTTGGTACATATCAGGTTAAATTGAAAGTTTCGAATTCATTAGGAAGTGATTCCATTGTTAAATCTATTGTAATAAACACATTGTTTTCACCGCTTCCCTTATTGTGTAGACCTAGTAGCTTTTATTTTAGTCCATCCATGTCTGAAATTAATTTCAATAGTATTCATAAAATTACTACGGATTCTAACTCATGTTTTATTGATAATTCTTGTTCAAATTCTACCATAGTAACCGCAGGTCAAACCTACTCAATTACAGTTAAAATTGACCAAACGTCGACTCACCGAGTTATGGCGTGGATTGATTATAATAATGATGGTGTGTTAGATTCTGTTAGTGAAGTTGTTTTTAATTCGCCTCCAAGTCTTATTCACTCGGGCTCAATTAAGATTCCGACAAATGCTATTTACAATTTTCCTTTAAGAATGCGAATTGGATATGAAAGTAGCTATTTTTATACTGACTTGACTCCTTGTTCAAATATACAAAGAGGTCAGTATCAGGATTTCTCCATTATTATTCAACCAAGTAATCTCGCACCAAAGGCCGCCTTTTTTTATTCTTCAGTTTGTGATGGAACATTTTCGTTCAAAGATTCTACTTATATAAACTGTGCTACTTCATGGTTGTGGGATTTTGGTGATGGTTCTTTTTCAACTCTTCAAAGTCCGATGCATAAGTTTAGTGGTGCCGGAAATTATTCTGTTAAACTTAAAGTTTGTAATGCTATTTCATGTGATTCAATAGTTAAAGTTATCTCCAATACAGCTGTTAATGGCCTTGCGGAAGCGAAATGTCACCCTGGAAATAGTTCGGTTGTAAATAGAACAGGTATATTCAAAGTTACTTTTAATACTATCAATCAATCGTCGGAAGGTGCTAAAGAAGGTTATAAGGACTTTACTTGTTCGGGTGGAACAACAATAATAGCAGGAGATCAAATTCCTATTACAGTTTTAACAGACTCCATATGTTTTGAAAATGTAAAAGCGTGGATAGATTTTAATAATGATGGTTTGTTTAATGCTATAACGGAGCAAGTGTTTCAATCGGATCATAAGCAATTTATGCATACGGGAATTATAAACACCTCTCCCGCATATATCTTAAATACGCCTTTGAGGATGCGAGTTTGTGACGATACTTCCACTGTAGTTATAATGGATGCATGTTCAAATTTATATAGTGGACAGGCAGAGGACTATACAGTTACTTTTGTGTCAAACAGTCAATCTCCTATTGGAGTTTTCTCAGCTGATTATACTACAATCAATAATGGTACTACTGTTCATTTCTCCGACTTATCACAACATTTACCAACAAGTTGGCAATGGTATTTTTCCGGCGGAACACCATCAACATCTACTTTGAGAAACCCTTCAGTACTATATTCAAATGTTGGAAATTATGCAGTTACATTAGTTGCTAAAAATAGCTTTGGTCAAGATAGCATTGTAAAGACTAATTACATTCACGTCACAAACGGATTACTAATGTGTTCTACGGCTGTAACTAATGCAGCAACGGGATCGTTTTATGATTCAGGTGGTCCAACTGGGAATTACTATTCTCCTTCGAATTGCTCGCTATTAATACAACCAACATGTGCTAGTAGTATAACAATGACCTTTTATCAGTTTAGTGTTTTGCCCAATTTTGATTATTTATATATTTATGATGGACTAAATAGCTCTGCACCTTTAGTTGCAAGTGGAACAGGAGGCACATTTCCAATTACAGTAACGGCCAATTCAGGAAGTATGTTTATTGTTTTCCAATCGACATCTGGTTCTTCTTATACCGGTTGGAATGCGTCGTGGACAACAAATCTTTCTAGCACAAATCCTATTGATGCGGAATTTTCGGTATCCTCAAGTAATCCTCCGTATGGAACAGCAGTTAATTTCACCGATCAATCAACAAATAATCCCACATCGTGGAAATGGGATTTTGGAGATGGTTTTTCCTCGGAAAAACAAAACCCAAATCACACGTTTTCTAAAGCGGGCACCTATTTGGTTCTTCTGCGAACAAGTAATTGTAGTTCTATTGATACCGTTACACATACAATTGTAGTGCAAGGCGTGCCAACAATTAGTATTAATCCGGATACAATCGAAGTTACATTGGGTTGTGACGATTCTTTGGTTGTTCCATTCAAAATTTATAATGCAGGATCAAATGATTTAACCTTAGCATTAAATTCAATACAAGCTGATGAAGACACTATTCAAATATTAGAATTTTCAGGGGTAACAAACTTTGGCTCTTCTAATAATCAATTCAAAACTTTTCTTGGTTCGTTTTCTCCATCTTTTAAAAAGTATAAAATTAATACTCTTCAATCGCTCTTACCTGCTGATTTGCAAAAAGCATTGAAAGGAATGGATATTTTAGTTTTTCCCTCACAGTATTTTACGAACAGCTATAGTAATTATGCATCGCTTTCATCAGTAGTTAATGATTTTGTAACTGCAGGTAAAACTGTTATTGTTTGTGCAAGTACTAATATAAATAGGAATTCAAGAGCGTATGAAATGGGTTTATTTACAGGTAAATTTTCTGCTAAAACAATTCACGATAGTCAACCGAATCTTGAGATATTAGATACGACTAATTTTATTACAAATATTGGAGTCAACCGAATTACAATTAATGGATACACTAATGAGTATGTCTATGAGCATTTAGTTACAAATAGTGATAAAAGCACACTAATAAGTAGCAATCAAGATTATGATATTTTAACCTATAGATCAATAGGAAAAGGTCGTGCCTTTAATTTCGGTTATGATTGCAATCCAAGTTATGTTTATGAACTGCAGAGGATACTGATGAATATCGTCAAATCTTCAAAGGACTCAACAAATAATTGGTTGACTCATTCAACTAATTCAAGTTTGATTCATCCAGGAGATTCTTTGATTTTTAACTTATCCATTTCTGCTAAAGATTTGCATTCAGGATATTACTCGAAGGATATATTCATTGGCTCAAATGACACAGCACATAGTATAATAACAGTTCCGGTTAATCTTCATGTAACAGCGGCTCCAACTTTAGAGCTTTCAACAACTTGCTTGAATTTTCCTACTATTATGAAAAACAGAAGGGAACAACTCTCGTTTAGAATTTCTAATAGTGGATGCGATACTTTGCATATATCAAACATTCAATCAACAAATAGTGTTTTTACTTTATCCTCCACTAACTTAAGTGTTGCTTCAGGACAAAGTAAAGAAGTGATAGTTTATTTTGAATCTCCCACAGTAGGCACTTTTATAGATTCAATTCATATTCAAAATGATTTTAATGGAGATACAGTTATCTGCTTGACAGCAAGTGCATCAGCAGCACCAATTATTAATTTGCCAACACCCAACCTTTCCACGACTCTTTATGCGTGTTCTGATTCTATTCAATTAACCGCTTATATTCACAATGATGGTTCTGCTAACTTAAATTATAGTTTGCGAGCCCCGGTAAAAATTTTAGCGGTGTTAAACGCTGTTGATACTGCAGTGGAATTTAAACATATAATAAATGCGCTCAACAAATATTATCCTAATTATAGATTAGATACAATTACTGTAAATTCAGCAAGCCAACTCAAATCGGCTCTTGCAAATAAAGATGTTGTATTATTTCCAGAAGGTGAATTTAATAACCAAAGTTACAATGGATTTTATTATACAATGGCGAATCCAGTGCTTGATTTCGTAAACTCGGGGGGCAAAGCAATTGTTTGTGGTTCTTATTATAAAACATCTTATTACCCCAATACTGTTAAGAGTTTGAGTTTAATGAATGTTTACTTAATAAACTTTTACGGTGCACCAATTCAAGTGACAAATATTGATTCAACAAGTGAATTAATGAATGGGGTGCCCAATGGCTTTTATGCAACAAACGCGTCATATGGTGTTTCCACATATTACGATTCTGCAATTGTTCAAGTTGCTTCAGTTGGTTATAGTTGTCTAGTTGCATCTAAGAATATAGGCTTAGGCAAGGCAATTTATCTCGGTTTCGATTATTTCGAACCAGATTCAGCTATTGAAAGAATCATGGCAAATGCAGTAAATATTGATACAACAGGGTTTCCATTTTGGCTCAATGCCTCTCCTTACAATGGGACAATATTACCCGGGGATTCAGCATTAATAACTATAACCATAAATTCAGCGGGGTTGGTAGCTGGTAACCATTTATCAAATGTTTATATTTCTTCTAATGATCCATTGCGCCCTCTTGATAGTTTAAATATATTATTAACTGTTCGCCAAAACCCATGTGCGGATTTTAGTTTTGAATCTAGTACCTGCAATGGGTTTGTAACCTTTAATGACAAAACGTTTAATTCTCCAACAAATTTTTATTGGGATTTTGGTGATGGAAATAGCTCAACACTTCAAAATCCAAACAATATGTATACATCAACCGGAAATTTCATGGTCAAGTTGGTAGTATGTACATCGTTTTCTTGTGATTCTGTAATCAAACAAGTTACTATTAATTCTCTTATTGGTCCAAACCCTCCAGTCTTTTTCCCAATACAAACACGCACCTCAGGCTCAAACTTATACAGGGCAGGAATTTGGCATGTTGGGTTAAATAATATTAATCATTCAGATAATAATATACTGCCTATTTATTCTGATTATAGTTGTTCGGATACTACTACCTTAAATATAGGAGGATTGTACTCCATTACAATAAATACAGATACCGTTTATAGAGAAAAAATAGGTGTATGGATAGATTATAATAATGATAATGATTTTGATACCATTTCAGAAAAAGTACTAATTACAAATACTAGATTCAAACAATATGTTGGGAACTTTATTGTTCCCCCTGGAGTAGTAGTCAACCAACGTTTGAGAATGAGAATAGCTGCAGATACTGAATCCTCAAATTATAATATTGATCCAAATTACACACCCTTATATGGCGAAGTGGAAGATTATGCTGTAATTTTAAAGCCCAATCAATTACCTCCAGTCGCAAAATTTTACTTTAATCAGGTTTGTGGGGGAGGTTTTACATTTATTGATAGCTCGTATCACGAGCCTACTTCTTGGTTTTGGGATTTTGGTGATGGCGATACATCACATAGTCAAAATATTTCTCATACATATGCTGCAAATGGAAACTATATAGTCAAATTGGTGACCTGTAATTCATTTGGGTGTGACTCCTCAACTTTTAATATTACTATTACAACAATGTCTGGCCCTGTTAATACAAGCTGTGTTTGTACTACTACATCTTATTCATCTATAAGAGGAGGAGGGATTACACGAGTAATTTTTAATACGATTGATAAAACTAGTCCAGATGGAATAGAGGGTTACCAAAATAATACATGCAGTAATATGACAACTGTTACAGCAGGTTTAAAATATCCGATAGAAATTTATTGCAGTAAAAAGTTTTCCTCTATTGTTAAAGTATGGATAGATTTTAATAATGATGGTAATTTGGATTCTATTGCTGAACTTGTATTGTTTAAAAATGTACAATATATAACAAGGGATAGTATTTACATCCCTGGAAGTGCTGTTGTATTGAAACCTTTGCGAATGAGGATTATTGGCGAAGATTCATATTTATCATTAACAAATCCTTGTAATAATGTAATGTATGGCCAAGCGGAGGATTATTCCGTAATTATTCAACCTTCAACACTACCATTAATTTGTAATTATAGTTTAACGCAACAATCCTTTTGTAATGGAATGGTTGTATTTAAAGATTCCTCTGTCAATGTCCCGACCAGTTGGCTTTGGGACTTTGGAGATGGAACAACTTCAACTGATCCAAATCCTACCCATGTTTATTCTGCAGTTGGACAATATACTATAAAATTGATAGTCTGTAAGCCTGCTTCATGCGATTCAATTATAAAACAGGTAGTTATATCGTCTTTGGGTGGTCCAAAAAATTGCAGTTGCATTCCATCTTCTCCTCCTGTAGCTACAACATATACTACCACCGTTCAACTTTCCATGCTAAATAAAACAAGTGTTAATTCGCCTACATATTATGATGATTTTTCATGCACCGATAGTGCAATGTTATTAATTAACTCTAATTATCAAATATCTATTGGAACAAACACCAGTAACCAGAAAGTTGCGTCAGCATGGATTGATTTTAATAATGATGGAGAATTTGATCCAATATCCGAGTTGATATTATCCAAGCAAGGTGGTAGTTCTATATCAGGTAATTTTATAGTGCCTTCTTATGCTGTTCTAAATACTCCATTGAGAATGCGGACTGCTACGGGACCAAATACTTACTCGCCATGCTTCGTTGGTCTTTATTATCAAGACTTCAAAATTGTAATTAAACCTCTTCCACCCATAGCTAAGTTTGGATTTACACAAACATGTAGTGGGTATGTGACATTTAAAGATTCTACCATTAATGATCCTACTTCATGGTATTGGACTTTTGGTGATGGCGGTACGTCTAATCTCCCAAATCCAAATTACCATTATTCAAGTACAGGTGGTTTTACTGTTAAATTAGTTGTATGCAATTCGACTCGATGTGATTCAATCAGCAAGAATATTACAATCACTAATATATCAGGACCAATTACTGCATCATGTTTGCCTAATACCAATTCTTACTGTTGCTCTATTGGAATTCAAAATGTCTCAATTGCTAACATTAACAATTCTAGTAGTTTTGGTAATGAAGGGTATAAAGATTATAGCTGTTCCGATACAACGACATTGATTGCTGGACAATCCTATTTATTAAATATTGCTTCTGGCCCGACTTATTTCGAAAATGTAAGAGCATGGATAGATTTTAACAATGATGGTGATTTTAATCAAACAAACGAATTGGTTTTTTCTTCTTTAAATCATCTTCAAAATCATTCTGGATCAATTACTATTCCAGCCAATACGATTCTTAATACTTCATTAAGAATGCGTGTTGGAGATGATTTATATTCTTCGCCAACCCCAACTCCTTGTAATAATTCTCAATATGGTCAATTTGAAGATTACGCTGTTATAATTACTGCAACAAAACCAATAGCAAATTTCGAATATAATCAATCATGTAGTAATTCTATTTTATTTATTGATAGTTCGTTGAGTTTTCCAACGTCTTGGACTTGGGATTTTGGAGATGGGACTTTTTCCAATTTGGAAAGTCCGTCACATACTTTCTCTTCAAGCGGGATTTACCAAGTAAAATTAATTGTTTGCAATTCAGTTGGATGTGATTCTACAATAAAAACAATATCAATAGTTACATCTAGTACAGTTATTGGCGCGTCTTGTATTCCCAATACACTCGGAAATTGTTGCGGAATTGGAATTACCAATTTCATGTTTGATACGCTTAATAAAGTTAGTTCTGATGGATCAGAAGGGTATAAAGATTTTAGTTGTACAGATAGCTTGGAAGTTTCAAACGGAAAAATTTACTCAATAGAAATTTTAACAGGAAGTAATTACAATGAAAATGTAAGAGCATGGATAGATTTTAATAATGATGGTAATTTCAATATGACCGATGAATTAGTATTTACTTCTAACGACAAGTTAATTAATCATATCGGAACCGTTTTTATTCCAAATGCAACAGTTCCAAATACAACGCTACGAATGAGAATTGGTGATGATTTAAGCTCTTTATTTCCTCCTGATGGATGTTCTAACCCTGTTTATGGTCAATATGAAGATTATGCAATTCGAATAGCTCCAAATTTATTGTCACCAGTGGCGAATTTCACTAGCAACTCGTCGACAGGATGTAATGATATTGCTTACTTTATGGATTCTAGTCTTAATGTTCCAACTTCATGGAAGTGGTATTTCGGTGATGGTGATTCATCAACCTTGCAAATGCCAAATCACCAGTATTTGTCTAGTGGTAATTACAATGTTACACTAATTGTTTCAAATGCTTTCGGTAGTGATACACTCTCCAAATCGATAAATATTTCGATTTATACAAGTACAATAGCTCATAGTGGTAATTTAATTGTTGGACAACCTATTCAGTTTAATTGTTCTGCCACGAATGCAATTAGTTATTATTGGAATTTTGGAGATGGGCATGTGGCTATATCTGGGTCTCCTTCTCATACCTATTCTTCTTCTGGCAACTATATAGTTAACTTGATTTTAAATACTGGAAATTGCATTGATACTATTTTTGATACATTGGTGGTTCAAACAAACGTTGGTGTAGAAGAAATATCAGAATCTGGTTTGATTATTTTTCCAAATCCTTTCTCTAATGAAACAAAAATGTCATTTGATTTGAAAAAAGAAAGCAATGTAACTTTAAAGATTCTTAATGTTTTAGGTGAAGTAGTTAGTGAGCCAATACTAAATACTTCATTAAAAGCGGGAAGTTATAATTATAGATTCAAAACAGAACGGCCTGGAACTTATTTTATTCAGTATTCAATTAATGGAATTACAAATGCCTATAAGATTGTAAATATTAATTGATTTTTTTATTGCAGAAAACTTAGTTTAATGGTTAACTACCCCCGAAAAATCTAAAATCTTAACTTTATTTTTCTTTAACCAGGATTTAATAATGTCGTCGTTATCGGGATAATATTCGGCTGTTTCAATGATTGATTTAAATGTTTCCAACGAGTTGGCGGAGGTAGATTCGTCGATGTAACCATAACCTATGTACTTTCCGTTTTCAATAATAATAACCGATCGTTCGTCACTTGTTCGACCTTTGTCAATCATTACAAAATTTGGACTGTCGTAGATATAATCGTTTAAAATGCGCATTGCTCTACGATTGTAATCTTCAACATCTTCTTTGTCGTCGCAGATTCCATTGCACTTTTTGATTTGATGATTAAAGCAGATTGAATCTTCTCCTGTTAATCCGCAGTAGCGTAAACAAAGAGTGTGTATATCGATTATTTGTTCTAATCTTTCTCTGGCTGATGAATATGAATTAAAACTAATCAAAGCATTTTCTGATTCTGCAAATTCAACAATTTTGAAATTGATTATTCCATCGTCATCTTTAAACCAATCAAGACAATGTGTAAATGCATCGGCTTTACGACGAGTATTAAATTTCGGTTTATGCTTTTTGATTTCTTCGTTCTCGTATAGCAATGCTATCAATTCGCTTCCCGTCGGCACAAAATCAACATTATAAAGCTCATGCAACATCTTACGACCTTTTTGTTCGCTGCTGTTGAAATGACTCATTGCTCGATTATATGCATTCTTGCTTTTCCCTACATAAATGATCTCTTGATCTTGATCGAGAAAATAATATACCCCGCAATCTT
>JAHEYP010000008.1 GCA_023251535.1 Bacteroidota bacterium | reverse complement strand
TTTTATCGATCTCCACCGAGTTTCGTAAAGGCCAGCGGATTTGATGTTACTTCATCATATACTTGGTGTAAGTTGTAGATGTCGCAAGCCATGTAAATAGCTTCTCGCATCGATACTTCGCTAGCAATTCCTTTTCCTGCAATATCATATCCTGTTCCATGGTCAGGAGAGGTGCGAATCACCGGTAGTCCTGCAGTGAAATTAACTCCCGTTTCAAATGCTAATGTCTTAAACGGAATTAATCCTTGATCATGATACATTGCTAATACTGCATCAAATTTTTTATACGCTCCGCTTCCGAATAATCCGTCGGCTGAATATGGTCCAAACACTACTGCACCTTTCTCCGACATCTCTTTCACCGCTGGAGCGATAATGTCTTTGTCTTCGTTGCCAATTACTCCGTTATCTCCTGCATGAGGATTTAATCCCAATATCGCTATGCGAGGTTTACGAATACCGAAATCACGTTTCAATGATTGAATCATGATTTGCAATTTCGATTGAATATTTTCTTTGGTGATGTGCTGTGAGATTTTTGTTACAGGTACATGTCCAGTCACTAATGCTACACGCAAATCGCCCGACACTAAAAACATCAATGGTTTAGAATTTGCAAATGCTTTTCCAAAGAATTCGGTATGCCCAGTGAATCCACTGCCTTCGGGTTGGATAGTATGTTTGTCGATAGGAGCTGTTACGATAGCGTGAAGATGTCCCGCAGCTAGATCTGCTGTTGCAGCTTGTAATGCTTTGTATGCATAAACTCCAGTTTCCGATGAAGGCTTGCCGATCTCTACTTTAATCTCTTCTTCCCAGCAGTTTATTAAATTTATTTTACGTTGAATAACATCATGAATTCCTTTTACAGTATTGTAATTAAATTCTTGTATGTTCAACGCCTTGCGGTGATGAGAGATTACTTTCGATGATCCATAAATAACAGGTGTGCATGTTTGCAAAATTCTGTTATCCATTAACGCCTTCATTATTACTTCCGCCCCCACACCGTTAACATCACCTAACGTGATGCCTATACGAATTTTGCCTTCTCCTTCGTGATGCATAATATTATTTTAAAACTATAAAACTCGTATTGTTATTCTTTCATCTAAAGAACTCCGAACATTTTAATATCCGGAGTTCTTCGAATGTGTTATTACTTGATTTTATTTTTCAGGAATTCGAATATTAATCGTACTCCAACACCAGTTCCGTTTTTCCCTCTGTAACTATCATTCGATTTGCTGAACGCAGGTCCTGCTATATCAAAATGCATATAAGGATAGTCGGTGAAGTTTAATAAGAATCGTCCCGCAGTAATAGCTCCAGCTGTAGCTCCTCCGATGTTTTTTAAGTCAGCAATATCCGACTTCAACAACTCATCGTACTCATCCCACAAAGGAAACTCTGCTAAGCGTTCGTAAACATTATTACCTGCGATTTCTAATTCAGCACGCGTTGCATCATCTACTTTTCCCATCGTAACGATACCGTAAGGTCCAATAGCTGCACTTGCTGCACCTGTTAACGTAGAGAATTCCATTACCATTTCAGGCTTCAAGCTTTTTGCATAATGCAAAGCATCAGCAAGAATCAAACGTCCTTCAGCATCCGTATTCAATACTTCAACTGTTTTGCCGCTCATCATCGTGATAACATCTCCCGGTACATATGCATTACCATCGAGGCGATTATCAGTTGCAGGAACTAATGCAATAACGTAAACAGGAAGCTTAGCTTTCGCGATAGCATAAATTGCTCCGCCAACAGCAGCGCCGCCTGCCATATCGCACTTCATGTAATCCATTGAGTTAGGCGTCGGCTTTAAACTCATTCCGCCAGTATCATAAACAACACCCTTTCCAACTAATACAAATGGTTTTTTATTGATAGCACCTTCAGGTTTATATTCCATTACGGTGAAAGTAGGAGGGTCGATACTTCCTAAATTTACGGATAATAATCCGCCCATCTTCATTTTAGTAATCTGAGCCTTATCGAAAACAGTCACTTTAAATCCTGCTTCCTTGCCCATTTTGGTGAATTGCTTACCTAATTCAACTGCATTTAAGAAAGAAACGGGTTCATTCACTAAATCGCGCGTTTTAAATATAGCGTCACAAAGAACCGATAAATGGTCGATTTCTTTTTGAGATACTTCTTTGTGAATAATTCCTACCGTAGAAAGTGAGTTCTTTTCTGAACTAGCCTTACTGCGATACTTTAAGAACTGGTAATTCGATAAAATCAATCCCTCCGTAAAGGCCAAAAGAAGAGAAGGGGCAACAGTTCCCATAATGTTAACTTGCTCGCCCTTAACGCCATTGATGCGTGCTGCAATTCCCGAGCCATTCTTACGAGCTGTTTCGATCTGCTGGTAAGAAGGGTTGCTTCCGCCTTCGGTCATTTGCACGATTACCAGTCTTTTGTACTGGTTAATAATGATTTGCTTGCGTTCAGCTTTGCGCTCTTTCTTTAGGAAACTTAGTTCCTCCCGGGAAAAGAGATCAAACGGGATGTTTTTGTCGTTGTCGGCCAAGATCACTAAATGATCATCTTTACGAGTAGCTGACAGGCGTTTTATGGCGATATGCATAAGAAACTTTAACTTTGAGCGGCTGAAATTAAACAATGCGATCGTCATCATCAAAAAGTGACGGCAATTGTTTAACATTTTATCCGTTATCAGGTTATCTGATAGACACCAAATAAAACGATATGAATAGCGATCAATTATTAAAACGTGCCCTTCAGTTTGAGTTTCTCTCTGCCGCAGAAGGTAAATTTTTGTTTGAGCACGTTCCAACCAGTGAGTTGATGTATGTGGCGAATGAGCTTCGAAAAATTCAGAAGCCCGACGGGAAGGTGACGTGGATTATCGACCGAAATTTGAATACTACCAATGTTTGTATAGCTAATTGTAAGTTCTGCAATTTTTACCGTATTCCGGGACATGCAGAATCGTATATAACTACTATTGAGCAGTATAAGACAAAAATCGACGAGACTTTCCGCTATGGAGGGGAGCAACTTTTGCTTCAAGGAGGGCATCATCCCGACCTTGGACTCGACTATTATTCCGGACTATTCCGTGAGCTTAAAAAGCTTTATCCGACATTAAAATTACACTCTTTAGGGCCCCCTGAAATAGCACATATTGCCAAATTAGAAGGCAAAACGCATACTGAAGTGTTGTCAGCTTTGATGGAAGCTGGCCTAGATTCATTGCCAGGTCCGGGTGCCGAAATTCTGAACGACCGAGTTCGTAGAATTATTTCTAAAGGTAAATGCAGCGGAAGGGAGTGGTTGGATGTCATGAGAGCAGCGCATAAGCTGGGATTAACAACTTCGGCAACCATGATGTTCGGACATGTTGAAACCTTAGACGAGCGTTTTGAGCATTTAGAGCTTATTCGCCAAGTGCAAAGTGAAAAACCTGCTGATGCCAAAGGATTCATCGCTTTCATCCCTTGGCCATTCCAAGATGAGGGAACGATGCTGAGAAGAGTGAAAGGAGTTCGAAATGAAGTCAGCGGAGATGAGTATATTCGTATGATTGCTATGAGCCGAATAATGTTGCCGAATGTGAAGAATATTCAAGCATCGTGGTTAACAGTAGGAAAGGCGGTAGCGCAAGTATGCTTACATTCGGGAGCCAATGATTTCGGCTCTATCATGATTGAAGAAAATGTAGTGTCGGCAGCAGGAGCTCCTCACCGATTTACTGCTGAAGGCATTCAAAAAGCAATTCGTGAAGCAGGGTTTGAACCACAGCTTAGAAATCAGCAATATGAGTTCCGTGAGATGCCAGCGCATTTGGAACAGCAAGTGATTAACTATTAATAGAATATTAGTGTAAATATCTTTCGATGTGCTAATGAATAATATCCGCTCTTTTAGTGTTTTAGTATTAACGGCTGTGTTAATCATGGCTGCTTCCTTCACCGCCAATGCAACGCATAATAGGGCGGGGGAGATTACATACCGAAAGATTGCCAACCTTTTGTACGAGGTAAAAATTGTAACTTATACGAAGACGTCGAGTCCTGCCGATCGTCCTGAGTTAGAATTCTGGTGGGGTGATGGATCGCGTGATACCATTCCTCGTCAGAGCATCGACTTTAATGTGGGTCCCGATATTCAACGTAATATATATGTTGGTGTTCATACTTATCCCGGTAACGGAAGTTACACGATGTATTTCTTAGACGAAAATAGAAATGCCGATATTGTAAACATGCCTGGTTCGGTGAATTTGCCTTTTTATGTAGAAACTAAATTGGTGATTTCTCCTGTGATCACTACTAATAACTCACCAAATTTATTGCAAGCACCAATAGATAATGGAGCAGTAGGACAAATTTTCCTACACAATCCTAATGCTTTCGATCCCGATGGTGATAGCTTGTCGTATGAGTTAGCACCTTGTAAAGGTACCGGAGGTCAACCCATTCCTACTTTCAGTTATCCTGCAGCAAACAATTCGTTTACGTTAGATGCTGTAACGGGTGATTTAATTTGGGATAGTCCTCAAACAATCGGTGAATACAATGTTGCAATGATTATTCGTGAATGGAGAAATATTCCAGGTGTTGGATTATTGAACATCGGATATGTAACGCGCGACATGCAAATTACCATTTATCCTCCGGTGAATCAACCTCCGGTCATCGCAACAGTAAATGATACGTGCGTTGAAGCAGGCACAGTTTTAGCCTTCACCGTAAATGCAACTGAGCCGAATGGCGAATTGATTACTATGAGTGCAACAGGTGGACCATTTGTTACAACGAATAGTCCTGCAACATTTACATCAGCACCTTCGGTAGCCGTAGCTTCAGGAGATTTTTTATGGAACACTGATTGTTCACATGTAAGAAAAAGTAAATACACCGTAGTATTCAAAGCTATCGATAATAATACAGGAGTTCAGTTAGTCGATTTAGAGCAAGTGTTTATTACTGTTGTTGCGCCATCACCTAAGAATCCTTTTGCAACAGCGTTAGGAAATAGTTTAGTGTTGAATTGGGATACCTGTATTTGTCCGCAAGCAGTAGGATATCAAATTTATCGAAGAGTAGGTTCATACGGATTTACTCCATCGGCTTGTGAAACTGGCGTTCCATCTTATACTGGATATACATTGATTGGACAAACTAACGGATATTACTCAACCACATTTACCGACGATAATAATGGTGCGGGATTAGCACCTGCGGTTCAATATTGCTATATGGTAGTAGCAGTGTTTCCTGATGGCGCCGAGAGCTATGCTTCAATAGAATTCTGCGGTAAATTAATTAGAGATCTTCCTGTGATTACAAACGTAGATGTAAATTCTACGTCTACAACAACAGGAACAATTTATCTAGCATGGGGGAAACCAACACAACTCGATTTCACACAAACTCCCGGACCATTCCGTTATGTATTGCAACGTGCAGACGGAACAGGAAGCTATATTGATGTCGTTACAAAAAATGATTTGAACGATACTACATATAATGATGCTGGATTAAATACTTCGGCTATACAGCAACGTTATAGAGTGCAATTTTGGAATGATACTCCTGGAAATACATTCTTAATCGGAACTACACAAGTAGCGAGCAGTGTGTTTTTAAATGTTGGTCCCGGAGATGAGAAGAATAATTTATCATGGAATTTTGATGTGCCGTGGACAAACACGTTCTACGAAATTTACAGAGAAGGACCACCGAATTTATTTACCTTAATCGGTAATACAACCACTCAGTCGTATGTTGATGATAGCATACAAAACGGAGTTAATTATTGTTACTACATAAAAGCTTTCGGTTCTTATTTAGATACGGGGTTAGTGAATCCGATTATCAATAAATCGCAAGTTGCCTGCGGAACACCTCAAGATAATGAGCCTCCATGTACACCAACATTTGCGAATAATGGTAGTTGTGTATTGTTAAAAGATACGATGAGTTGGGTGATTGATTCGACCTGCGCATCTGATATTGCAACATATCAAATGTATTTTATGCCTACTGGACAAACAACTTATCAGCTTATTTATACGGCAGGACCAACATCATCATCATACGTATATAGTAATCCTAAATCGATATCGGGTTGTTATTATATTACAGCAACCGATTCAACAGGAAATATAAGTGCAAACAGTGATACGTTCTGTATTGATCCTTGTCCGAATTACGAATTGCCGAATGTATTTACGCCTGACGGAGATAACATCAACGATTTGTATCATCCTATTATTCCATATCGCGATGTTAAAGATGTAGAAATGAAAATCTTCAACCGATGGGGTGGATTGATGTTCGAAACTACAGATCCTGATATTAATTGGAACGGAAAGAAGAAGAATGATGGAGAAGAAGCAACTGACGGAGTATATTTTTATATCTGTACGGTGAATGAACTTACACCTAACGGTGATGTAGTACCGAGAAAGTTACACGGAACAATACAATTGATCAGAGGCAAGAAGTAGTATGAAAATTCTAGGCGTCATTCCTGCGCGTTACGCATCCACTCGTTTCCCCGGTAAGCCTTTGGCAATGATCAAAGGAAAGCCGATGGTACAAAGAGTATATGAGCAAGCCTCGAAAGCAAACTTAACGGAGGTAGTAGTTGCTACTGATGATGATCGAATTGCTGAAGTGGTAAGAAGTTTTGGAGGAAATGTTGTAATGACATCACCTGATCATCCTAGTGGAACAGATCGTTGTGCGGAAGCAATGGCGAAATATAAAAGCGGTTGGGATGCTGTAATTAATATTCAAGGAGATGAACCCTATATTCATCCGAATCAGATAAATATCCTTGCCGAAATATTGCAACGCGAAGACGTAGAGATCGGAACGTTAATCAAGAAAATTAGTCTCACGGAAGAATTATTAAATGTAAATACTCCGAAGGTTGTTATCAATGAAAAAGGAGAGGCGCTTTATTTTAGTCGACAGCCGATACCTTATAAAAAAGGAGAAGAAATTACGGAATGGGTAAATCGCCATACCTATTATAAACATATTGGGATTTACGGATATAAAGCTTCGGTTTTACCCAAATTGACGCTATTGAAGCAAAGTAGCTTAGAAGTGGCTGAGTCACTCGAACAGCTCAGATGGCTCGAAAACGGGTATCGAATAGCCACCGGAATTACGGTAGAAGAAACCCTTGCGGTAGACACTCCCGACGACTTATTAAAAGCGCAATCGGTTGATTTATAGTTGTTTTAAACAATAAATTGTTAATTTCTTGGGGTTTGGTGCATCTTATCATTATCTTAGCACCTATCAATTAAACTCAAAGAGTGCGCATAGACCATTACATAAGCGAATTACTATATACGAATGACTGCGTAATCATACCCGGTTTGGGAGGATTCGTGGCCAATACGCGTAGTGCATTTTTGAATCCAGCACAACATACTTTCTCTCCGCCGACAAAGAAAATTGCCTTCAACGCTAGTCTTCGTGTAAACGACGGATTATTGGCTCATTATGTGAGTAGAAACGGAGGTGTTTCATATCAAGAAGCGGTAAATGCAATTCAACTTTATGTTGATGACGTATTTCGTTTATTAGCATTAGGAGAAAAAATTGAAATTCAGCAAGTCGGATCGATTTCATTAGATCTTGAACAACATATACAATTTGAGCCAGATGCATCAACGAATTTCTTAATGGATTCGTTTGGATTAACAACGGTTCATTCTCCTGCAATTAAGCGTGAAGCAATTACTACTTCACCTCTGAAAAAGGTAAGCAAAAAAGAAAATCATCAGTCTGAAGTCGCTCCTAAAAAGCGACAAGGATGGAGGTTATTAGAATTAGTTCCTGCAGCTGCAGTATTAGCTATTCTTATTTTTAATCCGAATGTTATTCAGAAGTTAAATACTAACCTCGGAAGTGTAATACCTTTTGATATATCATCTTCAGCTCCTGAGCATGTTAATCCTGCAAAGAAAGCAACGAACTACAGTTATTTTGTAGAAAAAGATACTGCAACAGTTGATTCAACAACTGCGATAGATACCGTTACTACAAGTTCTGTTCCCGTGCAGGAAGAGACACCAACAGTTTCTTCTTCTTCTTCTTCTTCTTCGGCATCTAATACTTTAACAGCTGAATTAAATCAGCAATTAATAGATGCGAAGGCTAAGTTGATGCAACAAGCATTCGACAAAGAAGTAGATGCAGCAGCAAATGATATACTAGCTTCTGAAAAGAAGTCGAAGTCGACAGCAGAAGCAGTACATACTGCAACAGATGCGCATGAAAAGGCAGAGATAGTTAAAGAAGCTTCTACAACATCTGTAGGTAAGTATAATGTCATCGGAGGATGTTTCTCGGTTGAAGAGAATGCAAATAAATATGTTGCAGAAGCTAATGCGCAAGGCTTAAAAGCATCGGTAATAGGTAAGAATGCTAAGGGGATGTGGATGGTAAGTTTATATACTGGAAATTCACAAACAGAAGCGCAAGCGCAACTATCTTCGATCAAGGCCGGCTTTCAACAGAATGCATGGCTTTTTAAGAACTAATAGAATTAAAATTCTATAAAATATGATCCCGTCCTTAGTGACGGGATTTTTTTTGACTTTTTTGCAGTTTGTTTGAAAAATGTTTTTACCTTCATTGTATAATTTATGTTATGAAGAAAATTTCTACTTTATTAATCGCTATTCTATTCCCTATTATATCGTTTGCGGGTATTAACCTCAGTGTAACTTCTTATAGTTCATGCGGAGCACCAACAGGTAAAATCGAAGCGTATGTTACAGGAATTGCTCCTTTTGCATATCAATGGAGCACAGGATCAACGATGCCATATATCGATCATTTACTTCCTGGAACCTATACTCTTTATGTAACTGATGCAAATGGAACATTAGATAGCGCGACAACGGTTGTTGCTGATCAGCCTTTTGTTTCAGGAGTAAATCTTTCTTATTTCAGTGGAACTGTAACACAATTGGTAGGTTTTCCTTGTCCTCAGCAATGTAATGGAAGAATGTTTGTTCATGAAGAGAGTTCAAATGCGACCTTACCTATAACCGCCAGTTTGGGTTTCGGCAGCCCTAACCCTTTTAATGTAGTTAGCTTTGACAATGGAACAAATCAATGGGTGGTTGATAATGTTTGTGAAGGTGATATCGTTGAGGTGCAATTTGTAGATGCCAATGGATGTCCGGGAACGACTGGATTAATGCCAGCGATAGGTTCAAGTTATTATATTGACAGTGTGAATGTATTTCCAAGTTGTTTATCGCAAGCAACAGGGAAAATCAGATTTTTTAATGCAAGTCCTTCAGCAATTTTAAATACTGTAACTATTTCGGGTCCATCAGGTACTCTTGTTTTACAGTTAGGAACAGTGCCGACTACGTTCGATAACTTATTGCCTGGAACATACAATGTTACTGTTTTGCGGAATTCATCAATGGGGCCATGTGATTCTACTTTTAATGTCGTTTTACCAGATTTAGGCAACAACTGTGGCATGATTGAGGGTGATGTTATAATGGATTCACTTTATAATTGTACAATTGATGTGAATGAGCAACCTATTGCAGGACAAGTTGTAGAGATAACGCCTGGGAATTTCTATACAACTACAAATGCATCTGGACATTTTAAATCATTTCTTCCTTATGGAACTTACCAATTCAGATCTGTCGGTACACTTGGGTTAGAGCCTGTTTGTACACAAGGAGGTTTAACATTAAGTGCAAGTAATGATACCATTAGTAATGTTGTTTTAGGTGACACCATTAAAATTCACATAGACGCATCCGTTAGTATAACTATGGGACCTATTCGTCCGGGATTTGATCATTACGATTATATTTATGTTGCCAATAATTCATGGTCTGATTCATTGAATCCAGTAGTTAATATAACATATGATCCGCTTCTTACATTAATTAATCCATCAATACCCTATACTGTGGTTTCAGCAAATGAAATCCAATTTCAACTGCCGATGATTGCTGCACGTCAGGGATATGCTATATCAATTGGTTATTATACACCAACTGGTATCTTAGGATTTTTATTGTCGTCAACGGCCACATTATCAGGAGTTGCAAATGATGAGATAAGTGCAAATAATTATTCAGTTGATTCAAGGATTGTTACTGGAAGTTTTGATCCGAATGAAATAATTGTATCGCCACGCAACGATCCGAATAATTATTATTTCATGGATATTGATACAGCAATGAACTATACAATCTATTTTCAAAATACAGGAACAGATACTGCATTTAATATTGTTGTAGTTGATTCCCTTGATCAGCATTTGATTCCTTCTACATTTGAAATGTTAGGGTCATCACATCCTTGTCGTTATGATATTTCAGGTCAGCATACTTTAAAGTTTTACTTCGATAATATTTTACTGCCCGATAGTAATATCAATGAACCAATGAGCCATGGTTATGTGAAATACAAAATCAAACCAGAGCTTTACCTGCCAATAAATCCCTATTTGATCAGTAACCGTGCTGATATTTATTTCGATTTTAATCCTGCAGTGCTAACAAATACTGTTGTTTCGACAATGGTTGTTTCTGTTGGATTGAATGAGCTAAGCGATGAGAAATTTAAAGTGCAGCCGAATCCGGTAGGAGAAAAAATTGTGTTATTTTGTAATGATGAAATTGGAATTGTATCGGCAACAATTGTGGATGCTTTAGGAAAAGTAATGTTTGATGGAAAGCTTGTTGATAATACAATCGATGTTCGTAGTTTTTCATCAGGATTGTATTCATTAAGAGTGAATTATAGTTATGCTAGAAATTCAGATATTAAATCATCTGTTATACAATTTATGAAATATTGAAAGTGCTAAATTTTGAATACATAAAAAAACAATGAAAAAGTTATGAAAGCAAAATTCATGCTAATTATTGTATTGCTTATCCCCATAGTTTCTTTGGGCGGTATAAATATTTCAGTTGTAAAAAATAGTTCCTGCGGTAACCCAACGGGTCAAATAAATACAAATGTTGTAGGGGCATCGCCATTTACTTATCAATGGAGCAACGGCCAAACATCTTCGAATATTACAGATCTAATGCCAGGGGTTTATACAGTTTATGTAACTGATGCTAATGGTGCTTTAGATAGTGCATCAGCAACTGTGGCGTTAGTTCCCTTTGTCACTGGTGTTGATCTTAGTTTTGTCAATGGAGCCTTTGGTACAGTGGTTGGTTTCCCTTGCCCTCACCAATGTAATGGGATTTTATATTTCAATACGGATATTTCTGATGCAACATTACCTATTAACCCTAGTTTTGTTTCGGGTGGTACTTCAGCTTATTTAACTTTCGATTCATCGTCTAACTCAATGGTTGTTGAAGGAGTATGTGCAAACGAATGGATTAGTGTTGATTTTGTTGATGATACCGGTTGCCCTGGATCCACATATCCTTCTCAACCATTTCCTGAAGGGAATTATATTGATAGTATAAATGTATTTCCTTCATGTCAAACCCAAGCAGTTGGCAAAATAAGATTGTATTCTGAGTTGCAGGGGCTCTACATGTATCCTGTTCAATGTTCTGGTCCTTCATTTTCTCAAACTTTATCTCAACAATACCCTTACACTGAATTTGCAAATTTATTACCGGGAGTTTATACAATAACAGCAACTCAACCGGGTGCTGTTATTTGCGATTCGACTTTTACAGTTGTAGTTCCTAGTATGGGTAATAATTGTGGCATGATTGAGGGCGATGTTATAATGGATTCACTTTATAATTGTACAATTGATGTGAATGAGCAACCGGTTGCAGGACAAGTTGTAGAGATAACGCCTGGGAATTTCTATACAACTACAAATGCATCTGGACATTTTAAATCATTTCTTCCTTATGGAACTTACCAATTCAGATCTGTCGGTACACTTGGGTTAGAGCCTGTTTGTACACAAGGAGGTTTAACATTAAGTGCAAGTAATGATACCATTAGTAATGTTGTTTTAGGTGACACCATTAAAATTCACATAGACGCATCCGTTAGTATAACTATGGGACCTATTCGTCCGGGATTTGATCATTACGATTATATTTATGTTGCCAATAATTCATGGTCTGATTCATTGAATCCAGTAGTTAATATAACATATGATCCGCTTCTTACATTAATTAATCCATCAATACCCTATACTGTGGTTTCAGCAAATGAAATCCAATTTCAACTGCCGATGATTGCTGCACGTCAGGGATATGCTATATCAATTGGTTATTATACACCAACTGGTATCTTAGGATTTTTATTGTCGTCAACGGCCACATTATCAGGAGTTGCAAATGATGAGATAAGTGCAAATAATTATTCAGTTGATTCAAGGATTGTTACTGGAAGCTTTGATCCGAATGAAATAATTGTATCGCCACGCAACGATCCAAATAATTACTATTTCATGGATATAGATACAGCAATGAACTATACCATCTATTTTCAAAATACAGGAACGGATACTGCATTTAATATTGTTGTAGTTGATTCACTTGATCAGCATTTAATTCCTTCAACATTTGAAATGTTAGGGTCATCACATCCTTGTCGTTATGATATTTCAGGTCAGCATACTTTAAAGTTTTACTTCGATAATATTTTACTGCCCGATAGTAATATCAATGAACCAATGAGTCATGGTTATGTGAAATACAAAATCAAACCAGAGCTTTACCTGCCTATAAATCCGTATTTGATCAGTAACCGTGCTGATATTTATTTCGATTTTAATCCTGCAGTACAAACAAATACTGTTGTGTCTACCATGGTTGTTTCTGTTGGATTAAATGAGCTAAGCGATGTTCAATTTAAAGTGCAGCCGAATCCGGTAGAAGATAAAGTGCATCTTGTAAGTTCTGCTGAAATTGATTTGCAATCAACAACGATTTATGATGTTCAAGGGAGGGTTGTTTTCGACAATTTGTCCAATGCAAAAGATGTTTATGTAGGGATGCTAAATCCTGGGGTGTATAATTTGAAAATAAAATACCAATCGCTAAGTAGTAAACAAGATCATTATGCGAATATAATGATCGTTAAAAAATAAATTCGATCAATTAGCGAGACACAAATAAATTTTGATTCATTTCATTTGATAAAAAAGTAAAATATGAAACTAAAAAATCTACTGATAATAGTATTATTTTTTCCAATGCTATCATTCGCAGGTGCGGGTATATCAGTTGTGCAAAATCCAAGTTGTGGCCAAGCCAACGGACAACTTTCTGCATATTTTACAGGAGGGTTTTCTCCTTATACTTATCAATGGAATACAGGAGCTACTACAGGTACTATTGCTGGTTTGTTGCCCGGGAATTATACCGTTAGTATTACAGATGCAATGGGTACTACTGGTACCGCTTCCGTTTTGTTGACTTCTGCAAATTCAATCCAGGGTGCGACATTGGGTTTTAGTCCTACTATGTTTGGTTCTATTGTAGGATTTCCCTGTCCTCACCAATGTGATGGAATAGTTTATTTGAATACGGCTAATTCTAATGCTGTTCCACCTATAACAATCACTTCATATTCAGGAGCAGGAAGTGGATATTATTTTGATCAGAGTGCAAATTATTGGGCTGTGCCCGACGTGTGTGCTTCCGCCCAAGTATCAGTAACATTTACTGATGCTTCTGGATGTCAAGGAACTGCTATGTCAAGTAATATTCCGGTTTCCAATGGCAATTACCTCGATAGTTTAAAAATTTACCCATCTTGTCAAGGACAAGGGATAGGTAAAATCGAGCTATATTCAGTACTCGGTGGTTGGGCATATAATACAGTCACTTGTACTGGTCCTACTAACTCAAATGCTGGTTGGGGAAATTCGAATTATACTGAATTAAAAAATTTGTTACCAGGAACGTATACGCTTAAAATTTCGCAGGTGGGAGCTAATACATGTGATTCCATTTTTACTGTAGTTGTTCCAAGTCTTGGGAATAATTGTGGAGTGATAGAAGGTGATGTAATTCTCGATTCGATTAGCAATTGTTTAATTGATACAAATGAACAATATGTTTCTAATCAAATTGTAGAGGTAACACCAGGAAATTATTATGCCACAGCCAATGCATCCGGACATTTTAAGATAAACCTTCCGTATGGAACTTATCAAGTGCGTTCTTTAGGAAATGCTGAATTAGAGCCTGTGTGTACTCAATCCGGATTAGTTTTAAGTGCAAGTAACGACACGATCAGTAATATCGTTTTAGGTGATACTATAAAAGTGCACATAGACGCAGCTGTTAGTGTTGCAATGGGACCGATTCGTCCTGGATTTGATCATTACGATTATGTTTATTTTGATAATAAATCTTATGCTGATTCTTTAAGTCCGGTTATAAATGTTATGTATGATTCGCAATTGACTCTGATTAATTGCCCGTTACCTTATACGGTGATTTCATCGCATGAAATTCAAATTCAATTGCCAATGATAGCAGCTCATTCAGGTTATTCGCTGGTATTAACATATAGTGTTCCTGCAAACCCTAGTTTAATTGGTACTAGTATTGGAACGAGTGTTACTTTGTCGGGTGTTGTTAACGACGAGAATAGTGCCAATAATATTAGCAGTGATACTAGAGTGGTTACAGGAAGCTTTGATCCGAATGAAATAATTGTTACGCCACATAATGATCCGAATAATTATTATTTCATGGATGTAGATACAGCAATGAACTATACCATCTACTTTCAAAATACAGGAACGGATACTGCATTTAATATTGTTGTAGTTGATTCACTTGATCAACATTTAATTCCTTCAACTTTTGAAATGTTAGGTTCTTCGCATCCTTGTCATTATGATCTAAGTGGGCAACATACATTGAGATTTTATTTCGATAATATATTATTGCCTGACAGTAATATCAATGAACCTTTAAGTCATGGTTATGTGAAATACAAAATCAAACCGGAGCTTTACCTGCCAATAAGTCCGTATTTGATCAGTAACCGTGCTGATATTTATTTCGATTTTAATCCTGCTGTACAAACAAATACTGTAGTTTCTATTTTAGATGTTTCTGTAGGATTAAGTCAATTGGGCTATGTGAAATTCAAAGTGCAACCTAATCCTGTAGAAGAGAAATTGCAGCTAATAAATTCAGATGAAATTAAAATTAATTCAGTTGACATAACTGATTTAACAGGAAGAGTTGTATTAGGTGGAATTAAAAACGATAATTCTATTGATGTAAGTAGACTTGTGTCGGGAATGTATTGCGCACGTATTCAATATTATACAGCAAATTCATTAAATATGCATACTTCGGTAGTTACCTTTGCAAAAAAATAATAATATTGCAATTAAAATATTATTTTAAACTGAACGTCTTCCACGCATTATGAAAGAGAATGTAACACTTGACACTTTGTCAAAAGTAATGACTACGTTAGTCTTTGCCATTTTGATTTCGATAGCATATTATATGATTCGTGATGTTGGTAATAATGAAATTCCAGTTATTGCACCAGTTGTTGTTATTGGCTTTTTTATTTTAACGCTTGGAACATCTTGGGCATTCCATCCAACTTCATATGAAGTGAACGATAATGGTTTATTAATTCACAGGCCAGTTGGTGCTTTAACTATTACTAAAGATCAAATTGTAAATATTGAACCTGTTGATGCTGCCAAGTTGCGCTTTGGGTTGCGACTTTTTGCCTCTGGTGGGTTCTTTGGTTATTTCGGTTTGTATAGTTCTAATTCTATTGGAAGATATATTCGTTATACTGGTCATTCTAAAAATCTAATTATGATCGAAACGGAGAAAAGGAGATATGTGATTGGACCTGATACCGAAACTTTCGCGAAAGCTGTTTTGGCTTTAGGGTAATCTTAAATTCTGACATTAAACTAATAAAAAAACTCCCTGTGTTGCAGGGAGTTTTTTTTATTATTGGGGAATAGAAAATTAATAATGACTTATCGCGTAATTCACAGCGGCGTTGGCGTTAATATTTCCGTAACCGCGGCTGCTATTTCTTGTAGGATAATATTGCGCAGTATTTGTAAGGCAGGTTAAAAGTTGCGCTCTAGTCATATTAGGTCTTGCGCTCCACACCAAGGCAGCAACGCCCGCAGTAGTTGAAGTAGCAATTGAGCTACCTCCAATATAAGTTGGGTTAACTCCTGAAGGTGCTAGCGATAATGAATTTCTAGAGGTGTTGCCATTTCTTTCCATCGGAACAGTTAACAACACTTGAGAGCCATCATGACAATCGCTGCAAGTAGAACTGCTTTCATTAACTCCTGTAACTGCTACGCATGATGAATATGCTGCAGGATAAATCACTCCCCACCAGCTTGTCCAGCTGTAAGATGTTCCAGCAGCCGCCAATACTAATTTACCTTTGTTATAAGCGTAATCAACACCGTCTTTAAGTACACTACTTCCGAATGGTGTTCCCATACTCATGCTAATTACTTTTACGTCGGCACGATCACCCATGCGTACCATAGCATTTTTTACTCCTGTGATTTCAACCGAGGCATCTAATACCACATCATCTGCAGCACGGATAAAATATAAATTCGATTTATAAGCAACTCCTGTAGTAGCATTTTGTCCGTTACGCGGGCCAACCGCTGCTCCACACATACTCGTTCCGTGTGTACAAGTTGAATACCCACTTCCACCCATTGTATAATCTACTTGGATTGTTCTTCCTACAGACGATGCACCATCATTAAAAGATGATCCTAATAGAGGTTGTCCGCTGCTAATGCCAGCATCAATTACACCAACCGTGATACCTTGTCCTTGAGCAGTACTCCATGCACTTGGTACAGTGATGTTATTGTAATTCCATGGCAGTTTAGCTGCGGGAGTGATATTCGTATAGTCAAATGTATTAATGCCATAAGTAGAACCAGAACATCCCGAAGAAGATCTGTTTCCATCTCCCGGCCAGAAATCGATTGGTTCTAGATAGCGAACGTTTTTAAGATTGCTTAAGGCAGTAAGCACATTTTTATCGGTAAGGCGTACCGTTAGTATTGGTAATGTTGCATCATCTTCGATAACAATTTGCTGCCATGTAATTGGTGTCGCTGCGGTTTTGTTCGCTTCATTAACAATGTACTCAATTAACGCATCATGTACTTTTCTGAATGAACCTGTGGCAATATTGATAGAACCTAGTTTACTGCTGATGTCTCCTGCATTAGCTGGAGCATAACCGATTGCTAAGCTATGGTCATTGTACTGAAGCGCACTCCAAAGCGTTTTTAAGTCGGCATTGGTCCATTTAAAATCACCTGTATTTTCAAGCGTTTTTATAACCGCTTTATTCAACGTGACTTCGTCGATCGGACTCCCGGAAGGAACTTGTTGTAAAGTAGATTTTTGCTCGAGAACCGAAGCAGTATCGCCATTTCCCGAATTGCTTGATTCTTTACTACAAGCAGATACCATCAGCATCACCGATGCCAATATGTAAATTAAATGTTTTTGGTTTTTTCTCATACTTTTTTAATTGGGGGAGCGAAGATCGCATATCAGAATTAACTTATCCGAAAATAAACGTTTAATGTCGGATAAGTTGAATGATTTTATTTCAAATAATCAAATAAGTTACTGCTTAATAAATCGAAGTCTTAAATGGTTTTCATTTTTTGTATGAATATCCAGAATGTAAATTCCCGGTACTAAATCATCGGTCGATATCGATGATGAATATGGCATGCTTTTCTCAGATTGCCCTTGCATGTTAATTATTTTCATGTCGCTAAAAGAATCTACATTTCCTTTCACTTGAAGAGTGTTTTCAACTGGATTAGGGGATATTTTAATGTCACTAAATTCATTCTCAGAAACACCTGTTGTGGACGGCATTACTATCACTTGAAATGGGTTGCTATTTAATCCGGCTTTGTAAAAATAATTATTGTAGCAATAATCATAAGTGCAACCTGAAGTAGTTGTAATGGTATGGCATAGATTATAATAACCACCAGTACTGTAAATATGAGAAGGCGCAGCTAGTGTAGAAGTAAATCCATCTCCAAAATCCCAGAACTGTGAAGCAATTTGTAAGTTCCCAGTTAAATACACATACCATGTGTTCATGGAAGAGGAAGTGTCAAGTTCAAAATAAAAGCCTGCGGGGTTAACTACATAAAAAATATAATTGTCCATGCAGTTGTTACCAGTTAATGAGCAAGTAATAATGTGATAAGGACTATTTTGTCCCATAGGAAAGGGAATAGATTGCACTAATGAGGGGTTTGTCGAAACTACTACATTGTCTATTGCCCATGATGAGGCAAGTACTCCGCTTCCCGATGATGTAAATTGATAGTCATCACAATTGCCAATATTATTTACATAGGCAGTGGCTCCGACGCAGGGAAGTGTATAATATAAATCTATCGTGTCTGAAAGCGAATCTTGACATCCATTCGGACCTGTGGCAGCCAAGCTAATAAGATATGTTCCCTCTGGAAAATTAACGGGGGTGTTAAAATAATTAGCTGTAGAGAAAAGAACTCCGTCGATGTACCACTTGAAATTGGTATATCCAGTTGAGTAAACACTACTCCCATGGATGAAATAATAGAACATCGTATCCGCTTCAACAGACATTTGTAGGCTGCACGGAACATTATTTACTGTAACTGATGTTGTGAATGTATCGCAAGGATGGGTAATGTTTCCATATTGTTGGAAAGAGACAGCAGTTGCATTGTATGTGCCATTGAGTTTATACTGGTAATAAACATCAGGGCCTATGCTTCCAGCAGATTGGTTAGGGATGCCATCTCCAAAGTCTATTATTTGCCAATGATCAAATGAGTTTGTATTTGTAAATTTTGTTAGCGAGCCAGATGGAGCATAGCTGAAAGATGCCGTACCTTGGCAATTAACCGGAGTTGCATTTGTAATTGCTAAATATTGATATGAAGTGTCATAACAAACATTTATTGAATCGAAAATTTGTACCTCAACTCTATACAATGGATAATTATAGAGGTAGGTATGGTTTGTTACTGCACCCGAAGCGAAGGCATTAGAACCATCTCCAAATAAAAACATACAAGAAATTCCTGTCCCTGGTCCTATTGTTGGATATGTTAAATTGAATGTTACATTTCCACCCGAACCAACGCTATAGTTAAATATTGGTTTGCAAATTTGTGCAAATGAATAAAAGGGTGCTCCAATAATGATTATTAAGCAAAGTGAAATTAAAAGTTTTTTCATGATTTTAAATTTGATATGTAAATATAAAAACATTTTTTAATTATAGATGTTTGTTTGAATTAATTTGATAGGAAATGCCTTCAAATGTGAATTTTGGTGCTAGATTTACTTCTAAATCCATAATTTCGACCAATGATTCAAGAACTTGTTAAAGCAGAGGAAAAGGCAGCGCAGCTATTCCTAGAAATTGAGAAAAGAGGATATTTTGAGCCCGGCATCACTGAAAAGGACTTAAACGACCGTGTTTTTGATTTGGCTGACGAGATGTTCGGTATTCGTAAGTATTGGCACAAGCGCATTGTTCGGGCGGGGAAAAACACTTTGCTGCCTTATCGTGAGAATCCCGAGAATTTGACTTTGAGAGACGACGAGATCATTTTCCTCGATTTCGGACCGGTTTTCGATGAGTGGGAGGCCGATTTCGGACGTACGTATGTAATCGGAAACGATCCCGATAAATTACGCTTGAAGCAAGATGTTGAGGATGCTTGGTACGAAGGTCAAAAGTATTTTGTAAAACATCAACATGAGCTTACGGGTGCTTCTTTTTACAAGTTCACACAAGAGTTAGCCTTGAAATATAAATGGGAGTTTGGAAATTTGCACTGCGGACATCTGGTCGGTAATTTCCCTCACGAAAGAATTTTAGGTGATGAAATCAATAATTATTTTCATCGCGATAATGATATCAAAGTTTCTGATGTAGATATTTTGGGTCAGCCGAGATACTGGATTTATGAAATGCATCTCGTGAATCGCGAAAAGGAAATCGGCGGATTCTTTGAGCAATTGGTTTCTCCTGTATAATTCCAAGTGAATATAATTCTGGTAAAAGATTTTTATTCTCAAAAAAGTAAATTATGAATGAATTAGGCAATCTAATAAATCAACTTGATGTGAAGATTCAATTTGCAGAAAAGTTAAATACGAATGTTTCAAATTCGAGTGTGGCGTGGCATATTGAACATACTTTGCTCACATTAAGAGGAGTGTCGAATGTGTTGATTAAGTCTAATCCAGACGACTATAAATGGGGATTCAACTTTGTACGAACTTTGGTTTTAGCTCGCAAGAAAATTCCAAGAGGAAGAGCAAAGGCACCTGATGTTGTGAACCCTAAAGGTGGAGTTGATGAAGAGGCATTACGTTCTTTATTATCGGAAACAAGAATGAAAGTGCAAGAGGTGGAATCGCTCTCAGATGATAAATTCTTTAAACATCCGTATTTGGGAAATCTAAGGCGAAAACAAACAATTAAATTCCTTGAAATCCACACCAAACATCATTTAGAAATTATTGACGACATCATACAACAAAGTCGTTAGGGATGATTGGTTTAAATGTAATTAACCGTTCAGCCATTGTTTAAATTCTGCAACTCGATCTCTGCTAACAACTGCTTCATCATCATTTAATAATGGCGAACTAATTTTTAATCGGTTGTTAAAATAGGTGCTCACTTTTTCAATGTGATTTATATTCACAATTGCTTTTCGGTTGATTCTAAAAAATTGAGTGGGGTCGATTAAGGTTTCTAGTTGATCTAATGTGTAATCGATCGGATAACGTTGTCCTTTTTTGTTTTTTAGCAAAACAATTCTTTCTTCCGCAGTAAAGCATCCGATCTCTTCTGTTTTTATAGAGATAATTTGCTCCCCCATTTTTGTCAAGAAGCGTTGCTTGTATTGCTTATTAAGGATAGCAACTGCATTCATTAATTTCTCAAGGTGAACGGTCTCTTCTTTATGATTATACTTCTTAAATTTCTCAATCGCCTCGCGAAGTTCGGTTAAGCCAATTGGTTTTAAAAGGTAATCAACGCTATTTACTTTGAATGCCTTGATGGCGTATTCATTATAGGCAGTAGTGAAAATTACCGGTATGTCAATTTCAATCTTTTCGAAAATCTCGAAGCTGATTCCGTCGGCGAGGTGTATATCCATTAAGATTAAATCGGCCTTCCCTGATTCTTTATTCCATTCTTCAAAAGCTTTTATGCTTTCTAAAGAATCGATGACATTAATAGAAGGGTCGATCTTTTTTAAAAGTGTCTTCAGATGATCTGATGAAAGTTGTTCATCTTCTACAATTAAAACATTCATAATTCAGGGGAATTTAACAATGGAATTTTAACGGTGAAAAATTTGTTGTCGTTTTCGATAATTACTTGTTCGTTGGTGAAATATTGATAGCGCGATATGATATTGGGTAATCCTGTGCCACTTTCAGCTTCTTCAGGCTTTCTATATTGAAAGTTGTTTTTTACAACAAGGTAGTTGTCTTCTGAAAGCAGCTCAATTTTTAAGGGCGCATCGCTTCTAATGATGTTATGCTTAATAGCATTTTCAATTAAAAGTTGAAGCGCCATAGGAGGGATGAGCTTGTTTTTACATCTTTCATCTGTCTTGTTAATGAAAATCAAACTTTCTCCAAATCTTATTTTTAGGAGGAAGATATAGCTTTCGATGAACTCAAGTTCTTCTTTAACTTCGGTAATTTCTTTGCTATGTTGATCTAGAACATATCGATATACTTTTGAAAGTTGATTAATAAAATCAACAGCTTGGTCTTGGTCTTTGTAAACTAATGAACTTAAAACGCTTAAGTTGTTAAAGAGAAAATGCGGATTAACTTGACTTTTGAGTGAAAGGTATTGAGCCTGCAACGCATCTTTTTTATGCTTTTCTATATCGACAATACTTTGTTTCCACTGTAAGAAGAAACTTACTCCAGCTTGAATAGCAATTATCAATAAAGTAATTAGTACTCCGAAAATAATTGAAAGGCTAGTAATGCTTTCTTGTTTCTCTATAGGAAGTGAACAAACAAATGTGTTGTAAACCAACAACGACAAATAAATGATTCCCGCACTATAAACAATACTGATCGGTAATTGAATCATTAATTGTTTCAAAATGTTTTGTGGCCACTTCAATTTTCTGTTAATGAAGCAATCAATTTGTACATTTCCTTCCCATACCATCATAGTAATAAGTATTGATGATAGATAGTGAGAGAGCATGCGGTTGAAGCTTGCATTTGGCATCGGTAATACTAATTGCTGCATCCACGCTATCAATATCCCCAATAAAATCATATAGGGGAATCGATGGCGAAAGAATTTATTTGTGGATGCTTTAATGTATTTCATTGCTGATTTTATCAGAAGTTAATTCTGTAGGTCATCATCGGGAATAATCCCAATTGATATTCTGTTTGAATATTTCTTTTTACCGGATTATACACTTGTTGGAATATGTTTTTTCTTCCCAATATGTTTTGAAGGTCGAATGCCCATTCTTGTGTGACTTTCTTTCCATTCATTTTGAATCCGAATTTTACATCTATACGAAAATAGTCTTTATATTGATCTTCGTATGCGCGACTGTAAATATACTCTGTTTGGTTTGAATTTTGGCTAGCCGCTAAATCAATTGGAATATATCGTTTGCCTCCTGCATAGGTTGCTTTTCCGTTTAAAGTCAATACTTTCTTTTTGTCTTTGTCGAGATTATATTCTGCACCTCCTAATAGATTGAAGGTATAGTTTCCGTTAAAGGCAGTATTGCGTTCTACTTTATCGGATCCTTCGTATTTGGCGTCGTAAATTGAGCCTGTTAAAAGGAAGTAATAGTTGTGACTAAAGAATTTCTCTAATGTAATTTCAATGCCATAGTTTGTTCCAGTTCCGTTGTTTAGTAAGCTATCATTTAATGGTGGGACATAATCAGCACCGCTGTTAAGCATTGAGAATGTTGAGGATTGTGTTTCTACTGGGATATCGAATAGGTATTGATAATAAACTTCCGATTTAAATCGCCAGTTGGTGGAGATGTTATTATCATATCCAATTACAAAGTGAGCACTTTTCGACATGTCGAGTTTTTCATTCGTGCGAGCCGAGGTTCCATCGTTATATTCTGTTTGTAGGAAATAGGTCGACATTGGTTGCAATTGACTATGTAATCCTGTTCCAAAATTGAGCGATTGCTTTTCTGTCAAATTGTATTTTAATCCTACTCGTGGTTCAATTGCATAAGTATTGTTTACCATAAATTGCTGATAGTGCACTCCCGAATTAAGTGTCAGGTTATCACTAAAGCGATGCTGCCATTTAACATACGCCTGAAGTAAAACTCCGTCACCTGTAAAGTCTCTAAGATGATGATAAAAGGTTTTTTGTTCTAGTAATGAATCTTGATAATTGAATTGATATAAATCGGCCATCACTCCTGCATTCACCGTATTTTGTTTATTGATTTTACTATTGATATTGTAATTCAACGAGTACTTTGTTTCTGCAGATCTTCCTGAATAGCGAAGAATCTTATCTGTTTTATCATTGATTAAGCTATCAACAGTAGATTTGTTTTGCACTCCCGATAATGCTAAGCTGATATTTTGCGATGTTTTTTCGTTTAGGAAAAGTTTGTGTGATAATCCGATTACTCCCATGTCGGAACCGAAGTAAGTATCTTCTGCAATTCCTGATACCGTAAAGTCATCTTCTTTTTTGTATTTATCGAGTAGTTCAATATAGCTCTTGCCACCAATTCCGAACATGGTAAATCTTCCCGACTTTAATCCCATTGGCAAATCAATTTTGAAACTTAAATCCTGGTATTGAGGTGTTGCTCCATATCCAATATTCAATCCCATGTCTTGCAATAGTCCAAGTGTGCTATAACGATAACTTGCTAAATACGATCCTTTGTTTTTAGTTAATGGACCTTCTGCGCCTAATTCAAATCCGTTGAATCCAATTTGTCCTAAGAATTCATGCTTTTCATTATTACCACTTCTCATTTTTAAATCAAATGCGCCTGATAATGCATTTCCATATTCTGCAGGAAAAGCACCTGTCATGAAATCAGAATTGTCGAGCAAATTATTGTTAAGCATACTTACTGGTCCGCCGGTAGTTCCTAAAGCACCAAAGTGATTGGGATTAGGAATATTTATTCCGTCGAGACGCCATAATAATCCAGCAGGTGAATTTCCTCTAATTATAATATCATTTCTTGAGTCACCTGCTATATTGACTCCTGCATAATTAGCTGCCATTCGCGAAGGGTCTCCCAAAGAGCCAGCATAGCGATTTGTTTCTTCGATGGAAAAGGAGCGAGCACTTACCGTAGCCATTTCGTTCAAGGGATTTTTCTTATCGATATTTTTAGCAGAGACTGTGACTTCATTAAGATTATTCACTTTTTCTTCCATGCTCACATTCGTGATCAATTCTTTTCCTGAATTCAATATTAGATTATTGATGGTAACGGTATTGTAACCAAGAAAAGTAAATTGAAGAGTAACGCGACCAATGGGAACATTCTTAATGCTGAAGTTTCCGTCGATATCGGTTACTGCTCCAACTACGGGATTGGAATTCAGTACAACTACCGATACGCCGGGCAAAGTAGTTTGCGATTGTTTATCGGTTACCTGTCCTTTAATAGTTTGAGCAGGAATTTGGCTGAAAGCCGGTGAAAATCCGAAGAATAAGAATGAAAGTAGAATAGAATACAGTTTCATGGGTTGAAGAATTTATGGCAATATTAGATTGGCTAAATCCTTAAATAAAGGTGTAGGTACATGAATTGTATGTAAATAGGGTTGAATTGTAATTTGAGATGATCGACCCGATTGTTGATTTTTAACCGAATTGGTTTATTTTTGAGCCTGCTATGAATATGGATTCTGCCAATGAGCAAGTAAAAATTTGGGTTAAACAGTTCTCTGGGGAGTTGTATTCATGGGCTTTTTACAAGACATCCGACAAAGAGTTGTCGGAGGATATGGTGCAAGATACTTTTGTTGCTGCTTTGAAAGGATTTAAAGCTTTTAAGGGAGAGAGTGAAGTGAAAACTTGGTTGTACGGTATATTGAAAAACAAAATTGCTGATCATTACCGAAAGCAGCAGCGACGCTCTACCGTTAAACTAGATACCACAAGCGACTATTTTGTAAACGGACATTGGAAGGAATCGGAAGCGCCGAAAGAATGGGCAGTTGCGGATGAAACCCATTTGTTAGACGATTTAAAATTTAAGTCGGTATTAGATGGATGTATCAATAAATTACCGGGAAATTGGTCGGCGATTATTCGTTTAAAGTTTATTGATGATAAAGAAAGTAAAATTGTTTGTCAGGAATTAGAGATCACGCCTACTAATTACTGGCAGATTATTCATCGTGCTAAACTGCAACTGAGGAAATGTCTTGAATTAAACTGGTTTGCCGCATGAAGAAGCCTACACATTACATCTGGTATTCTTGCCAACGAGCTACCGAGCTGATAGAAAAGAAACATATTACAGAGCTTTCTGCAATTGAATCGGTGAAGTTGAAGTTACATCTCGGTATCTGCGGTGCATGTACGAAATACAGCCGACAGAGTGAATTGATAGAAAAATTAGCGAAAGAAATAGCGGCACGACAAGTAGAAACTGCAACAGATTTATTGTTTTTGCAAGAACGGATCATTCGTAAAATAGAAGAACAATAATTTTTTTTTGAAATTTTTGTAAGGAATTGTGTCATTCGCCGACCAATCGGTTGAACTTTAACAAAAGCACTATGAAAAAATTAATGGCGTTGGTAATTTTATTTGCCGGCATGAGCATTTCAGGGTTTTCTCAACAAGCCCCAATGAAATCAACAATGAAAGAACATTCATGTACGACAGCATGCACAGAAGGCAAGCACATGTATATGCATGGGGAAAAGGGACATGTTTGTACGAAAGAATGCCATAAGGCAATGGCAAAGACCATGAAAATGAAGGAACACGAATGCAATGCATCATGCAAAGACGGAAAGCATATGTACATGCATGGTGAGAAAGGGCATGTTTGCACCGATGCCTGTAAAATGAAATAAGGAAAAGGAGGGGGAAGGAAGATGTTTTTATACGTCTTCCTTCCTTTTTGATAAAAATGCGACTTTTTTGGTGTAAAATAGAGCAATTGTAACACAAGTTACAATGATTATAGGCTTGAAATCACGACCTTTGCAGCGCTAAACCACAGAGTATGCTCGCAAAATTGAAATCTATTTTTAGTCATAAATGTCCTCAGTGTCTCGAAGGCGATATGTATCAAACAAAAAGCTCATATCAATTAAAAGACATTGCAAAGATGAATCATTCTTGTCCGAAATGCGGACTAGATTTTGAGCGCGAGCCTGGATATTATTACGGAGCAATGTATGTAAGCTATGCGTTAACGGTAGCTATTGGCGTAAGTTTATTTGTAGCGGATATCGTATTGTTTTCTGAATTCAATACGTGGTCATATATGTTGGCATTAACCTTAGTGCTTTTAGTTTTATCTCCATGGACATTCCGCACATCACGAGTAATATGGCTTAACTTTTTTATAAAGTACAAGCCGGAGATGAGAAAAAAAACAATTCAGAATTGAGATATAAATAAATAGAGAAAGTTGCGTTAAAAAAGCGCACAAATTGTCCTAACCGAATCACTCAACGCAGTATATTTAAATCCCGTATCAACAACTATTTTATTTCCTGAATAGGTGCGTTGTTGATGCGCTGAGTATGCAGTTTCTTTGGTGATAAAAGGTGTTTTGCCTGTAGCTAAACTTCGTATTTTTTCGAGGCGCCAAACGATTGCTGAAAGCAATGGACTAACTTTAATTCCTGGAGCTTTTACTTTCATCGATTCAGCCATCATGCCGAACAATTCGCGATAAGTAATATTGTCGGCATTCAAAATATATCGCTCTCCGAATTTCTTTTGCTCTGTAAGTTGAATCATAGCTCGTGTTACATCGGCAACATCAACAAATCCACTTACTCCTTCGGTATAAAAAGGAAATCCGTCTTTTACTTTCTTAAACAATGCAGAGCTACCCGATTTACCATTACCCGGACCTAAAATTATACTCGGATTAACAATAACAACTGGTAAGCCTTCCGCAGAGGCGCGCCATACTTCTCTTTCTGCTCCGTACTTGCTAATGGCATAGTTTGAATTATGTTTACCGGGAATCCAATCGCTATGTTCATCGAGCATGGCATTGCCCGGGGCTCTTCCTAATGTCGCTACCGAACTCACATGCGTAAATGATTCGAAGTTGGGAAGATTGAGGGCTAAATTCACCAAATTGGCCGTCCCTTCAATATTCACTTGCTCCATCATTTTAGCCGATTTCGGGTCGAAAGATACGACGGCAGCACAATGATAAATGGCCGTAATTCCTTGGGTGGCCCTCTCCAACGATCCCAAATCGAGTAAGTCGGCTTCTACCCATTCAACTAGCTCTCGTAAGGCAGGCTCGGAGGCGGTGTATATCTCAAAAGTGCCCAAATTACCCTTCGTTCTGGCAATGGCACGCACCCTTTTCCCTGCTCTTGTAAGATCATACAACAAGCGAGAACCTACTAATCCTGTGCCTCCGGTAACTAATATCATATGCTGCAAAAATCAGTTAATTTTAGGAGATAACCTAAAAGCAATGAATGAATGAATGGATGGGTGAATGAATGAATGGGGACGCGGGCGAGATTCCCCTGAAGTAGAGCTGAAATAGCACAATCAGGGCTACGCTTTTTATATGCGCCAGCCCCATTCAAAATTAAAAATCATAAATTCAAAATTCTTTATCTTTGCCTCATGAGTAATAAATTGAATTTCGTAGAAGAACTACGATGGAGAGGCATGATCCATGATGTGATGCCGGGTACCCAAGACCAATTTGCAAAAGAAATGACTACAGCTTATGTGGGATTCGATCCTACTGCTGAGTCGCTGCATGTGGGAAATTTAGTGCCTATTATGTTATTAAAGCATTTACAAGTTAACGGACATAAGCCTATTGCTTTAGTTGGTGGTGCTACCGGAATGGTGGGTGATCCTTCAGGTAAAAAAGAAGAACGCAAGCAATTAAAGGAAGAAGTTTTACAGCATAACGTTGCGTGTATCCGAAAACAGTTGTCGAAGTTTTTAGATTTCGAAAATGGCAATAATAAAGCGGTTCTCGTAAATAATTATGATTGGTTTAAGGATTGGAGTTTGTTAGGTTTCTTGCGTGATGTGGGTAAACATATTACGGTAAGTTATATGATGTCGAAAGACAGCGTACAAAATCGTTTAGAAACCGGAATTTCCTTCACCGAATTTAGCTATCAGTTGATTCAGGGATTCGATTTTTATCATCTTAACAAAGAGATGAATGCCAAAGTGCAAATGGGTGGTTCTGATCAGTGGGGGAATATTACTACAGGAACAGAATTAATTCGTCGCATGGAAGGTGGCGAAGCATTTGCTTTAACTTGTCCGTTGATCACTAAAGCCGATGGAAGCAAATTCGGGAAGAGCGAAAGCGGAAACGTTTGGCTCGATGCGAAGCTGACATCCCCTTATAAATTTTATCAGTTTTGGTTAAATGCTTCTGATGCTGATGCAGGAAAATATATTCGTATTTTCACTTTGTTATCGAAGGAAACAATAGAAGCCATAGAAGCTGATCATGCCCATGCGCCGCATCAACGTGCATTGCAAAAAGCATTAGCAAAAGAGGTGACTACGATTGTTCATTCTGAAGAAGCATGGAAAGGAGCAGTAGAAGCTTCCGAAATTTTATTCGGAAATGCGCCCACCGATGCATTATTGAAACTCGACGAAGAAACATTGTTAAGTGTTTTTGAAGGAGTGCCTCAGGTGAAAATTCAGCGCAGCGATCTAGAAGCGGGAATAAACTTAGTTGAATTGTTATCAGAGAAAACAGGAGTGTTTCCTTCGAAAGGTGAAGCACGAAAAATGATTCAAGCCGGTGGTGTTAGTATCAATAAAGAAAAGATGCCCGATCCTCTCTTCAATGCTAACGCAGGAATGTTGTTAAACAATAAATACCTGCTAGTACAAAAAGGAAAGAAAAATTACTACCTGCTCATAGCAGAATAAAAAAAAGAGGCTGTCGATTACCGATAGCCTCTTTTTAATTCTGTTTTATTTCATTGTAAAGAATATAGCCGATGTTTTAAAATATTTTATCCCATAGAAAAATAAAAATTAGCACATTGGCAGATTAGCAAACTAGCACATTATAAATCGTTTTTCTTGTTCCAAATAAAGAAAAAGCCAATCCCCAATATAATCACAATCGAAAATGAAAAGTTGGTGATAAGCATAGCTTGATCGTCGGTTGTTAATGCTCCGCCTCCTCTTCTAAGCTTGAACATGAAGAAAGATAAAATGGATCCTGTTATCACGGATAACACGATTATAGTGACTCTTCGCTTGTTTGTCATGCAACAAAGATAATCCACATACTGATTTATCCGATATTTGTCGCAAGAATTTTATTTCATGGACGCACCTAAAGAACCCAATGCTTTAATTGATTCGTTGAGCCCTTACCTGCTTCAGCATGCTTATAACCCTGTAAAATGGATGCCTTGGGGCGAGAAGGCCTTTGCCGATGCGAAATCGACGGGTAAGCTTATGATCATCAGCATTGGTTATTCGGCTTGCCATTGGTGTCACGTAATGGAGCATGAAAGCTTTGAGGATGAAGAGATAGCTGTTGTGATGAACAAGCATTACGTTTGTGTGAAGGTCGATCGCGAGGAGCGTCCCGATATCGACAAGATTTACATGGATGCTGTGCAGCTAATGACTGGTCGTGGTGGATGGCCATTGAATTGTATCGTTTTGCCTGATGGTCGACCGATTTATGGTGGTACTTACTTCCCGAAAGAACAATGGAGAAATGTGTTGTTGCAAATTGCAGCTTTTTATCGCAATGATCCCGCAAAATGCAATGAATATGCTGAGGAATTAACGCAGGGAATACAACGCGTGGAAGCACTGAAGCCGAATATTGATGTTGCTAAAATTTCTACTCCCGACTGGAATGATGTTTTCTTGCGTTGGTCGGCGAACTTCGATGAACAAGATGGTGGTCCGAATCGTTCACCCAAATTTCCGATGCCTGCAACCTACGAGTTTTTATTAAACTATTATTTTCATTCAAAACATCCTTATGCCGGTGAGCATGTTCAGCTTACGCTGAAGAAAATGGCTTACGGAGGGATCTATGATCAAATAGGAGGAGGATTCACTCGATACAGTACCGATATGTTATGGAAGGTGCCGCATTTTGAAAAAATGCTATACGACAACGGACAATTACTTTCATTGTATTCGAATGCCTACCGACAATTTAAAGATCCTTTGTATAAAGAAATCGCGTATGATATTTTCGCGTTTGTACAAAGAGAGTTGACATCGCCGCACAAAGGATTTTATGCTGCGCTCGATGCAGATAGTGAAGGAGTAGAAGGGAAGTTTTATACGTGGACAAAAAATGAACTAACGGCTATCCTTACCGAAAATGATGCATTGCTAATAAGTGACTACTATAATATCAACGATAGAGGATATTGGGAGCATGATGTGTTTATTCCTTTACGCTTCGAAGACGATGAGACAATTGCAATTCGATATCAACTTTCGGTCGAAGAATTGAAACAAAAAGTAACATCACTTCGAAATAAACTCTTGGCTGAGAGAGAAAAACGTGTTCGTCCGGGATTAGATTATAAAATTATTACTGGATGGAATGCGTTAATGATTAAAGGACTTGCGGATGCTAATATTGCCTTCAACGACAAAATATTTTTAGATGCAGCATATTCCAATATTGAATTTATAAAATCAAATTTAAGTGACGTAAACGGAGGGTTGTATCACTCGTGTGTGGATGCCGAGAATGTTGCACACCAACAGAAAGGTTATGCTTTCCTCGATGACTACAGTTTGTTGATAGAAGCATATATTAGTTTGTATCAAGCTGATTTTAACGAAGCACATTTGTTGGAGGCAAAACGATTAACCGAAAAAGTAATAGAACTTTTCGAAGATGACAATACGAAACTTTTCTATTTCACCCCGACGAATGGAGAAGCACTAATAGCGCGAAAAATGGAATTACAAGACAATGTAATTTCATCTTCGAATGCAGTAATGGCTACCAATTTATTTAATCTATCGCGTTATTTCGGGAAGCCAGAATATGAAGAACAAGCAATGCAAATGATATCAGGTTTGCAGAAAGAAATAGTGTCGGCGACCCCTTGGTACTCCAAATGGGCGCAATTGTTCATAAATTCTACCCATCCTTTCTATGAAATAGTGGTTAGCGGCGATGAAGCCCATGTTTGGGTCGATGAGATACGCAAAAACTACCGACCTGACCTATTGTTAGCAATTGCGACAAAGGGTAGCAAATTATCGATCAATGAAGGACGCGTTTCAGAGGGAAAAACGATAGCTTTTGTATGTAAAGATAAGGTCTGTTCCTTGCCAATAGAATCCCCCGACGAAACACTCGAATTATTGAGCAAATAGAGAAAATCGTACATTTGAACATTCTAGGGTCGGCGAAGTCAGTCGGCAATATAAAAACAAGAATCAAAAATCAGTAACATGAAAAAACTGCTATTAGCAGCCACAGGAATAAGCTTGATGATGGCTTCCTGTACTCAACCGGCAACAGAAACCAAAAAAGAAGTTGCTTTTAAAGATCCGTTAGTAGAGAATATGGATACTACGGTAAACCCTTCTGACGATTTCTTTATGTACAGCTGCGGAGGATGGATTAAGAAAAATCCAATTCCGGGCAACGAAAAAAGCTGGGGTATCTGGAGTTTAGTGATGGATGAAACCTATGCTCGTATGCAAAAGATCAGTGAAGATGCAGCGAAAGCGCATGGAACTGCAGGAACGGCTGAGCAAAAAATCGGCGATTTTTACGGAGCTGGAATGGATACTGTGAATATTGATAAGTTAGGCATCACTCCTTTGAATGGAGAACTTGCTAAAATCAACGGCATCAATAATCAAGCGTCATTGCTTTCGATGATTTCTGCAATGCATACTTATGGTGCCGATCCTTTATTCACATCGTTTGTATTTCAAGACGAGAAAAACTCTGAGAAGCAAATGTTGCATTTGTATCAAGGAGGAATCGGATTACCCGATCGCGACTATTATTTCAATAACGATAGCCGCACAAAAAATATTCGTGCAGAATATGCTTTACACGTTCGCAATATGTTTGTGTTGATGGGTGAAGATTCAGCAACTGCTACGAAGAATAGTGCTAAAGTGATGGCTATTGAAACAACCTTAGCAAAAGCATCTCGCAAGTTAGAAGATTTACGTGATCCATATCGTAACTATAAAAAGTTAACGGTATCGGAAATGAAAGATGTTACGCCTTCAGTAGATTGGTCAACGATGTTCCAGACTATGCGTTATGGAAATGTAGATTCAGTAATTGTTGGACAACCTGAATTTTACAAAGAAGTAGATAAGTCGTTGAAGAAAGTTAGTCTTGATGATTGGAAAGTTTATTTAAGATGGAATTTGGTTAACTCATTTGCATCTTATTTAAGTAAACCATTCGAGAAAGAACATTTCAATTTCTTTGGAACGGTAATGAATGGAGTGAAAGAACAACGTCCGCGTTGGAAGCGAGTATTAGATGAAGAAGAAGGAGCTATCGGTGATATGCTCGGACAACTTTATGTGAAGAAATTTGTTTCTCCAGCAGTGAAAAAACGTTACCAAGATTTAACGAATAATATTATTCAAGCATATCGTGAACGTATTCATGACTTAACATGGATGAGCGATTCAACGAAAGCAAAAGCATTAGTGAAGTTAAACAGCATCACAACAAAAGTTGCTTATCCTGATAAATGGAAAGACTATACGTCTTTAAAAATTGATCGCAGTTCTTATGTGATGAATGTATTAAATGCAAATGGATGGGCTCACGATTTTATGGCAAGCAAATTAGGCAAGCCTGTTGATCGCACGGAGTGGGATATGACTCCACAAACTTACAATGCATATTATAATCCTTCGAACAACGAGATTGTATTACCTGCTGCGATATTTATCATTCCAGGAATGGAAGATACGTTAGCTGATGATGCAATTATTTACGGATATGCGGGTGCATCTACTATCGGACATGAAATCACGCACGGATTCGATGATCAAGGACGTCAGTTTGATGAGAAAGGTAATTTGACAAACTGGTGGACAGCTAACGACGAGAAAGAATTCAGTAAGCGTGCTGAGTTAATCGTTAAGCAATTCAACGCATTCAAAGTACTTGACAGTTTACATGTAAACGGAGCAGCTACGCAAGGAGAGAATATTGCGGATCTTGGAGGAGTAGTATTGGGGTATCAAGCATTCAAGAAAACGGAGCAATATAAGTCGGGAAAGAAAATCAACGGACTAACACCTGATCAACGTTACTTCTTAGGATATGCCCTTTCTTGGGTTGGAAAGATGCGCGACGAGACATTAGCTTTACGATTAATGACCGATGTGCATGCACCTAACTTTTTACGTATCAACGGACCAATGGCTAATATTCCTGAATTCTACAAAGCATTCGGAATTAAAGAAGGAAGTCCGATGTACCAGCCGGATAGTTTACGCGTAAATATCTGGTAATTCTAAGTTATAAATTTCGAAAAGCCTTCCGATCCATTCGGGAGGCTTTTTTGTTGTCTTAGAGAATTGAAATGTCGCTCTATCTGTACTTGATTGACAAGGCATAAACTTGAAGTAATTTTGCGCTTAAAATCAAAAGATGCAAGATGCAGGGTTCAAGATTTGATCATATAAAGTAGCCAATTAGAGCAGAAAAGAAATGCTTCTTTGCTAGCAAAAAAAACTCGTCTATCAAACAATTTCTCCGATAAACAATCGTCTACTTGTAAATTGCGATTATAATCACCAATTTTACCAAACATTAAACCTACACAAAATGACATTCATTATTCTGTTTTTAGTTTTAGCGCTTATCGTTTTAGGTGTTAAAACTGTACAGCAAGGAACAATTGCCGTTGTTACCGTATTCGGGAAATACAAAAGAGTATTATCACCCGGATTGAACTTTACTATTCCTTTAGTGGAATTGATCTTCAAAAGAATTTCGACGCAAAATCGTTCGGTAGAACTCGAGTTCCAAGCAGTAACTATCGATCAAGCGAATGTGTACTTCAAATCGATGATCTTGTTTTCTGTTATCGATAATGAAGAAGAAACGATTAAGAAAGTAGCCTTTAAGTTTATCGATGAGAAGAACTTAATGCAAGCTTTGATTCGTACTATCGAAGGAAACATTCGTGCTTTCGTGGCAATGAAGAAGCAATCGGAAGTTTTAAGTCTACGTCGTGAGATTGTAGATCACGTTAAAGAACAAATCGACAATGTAATCGAAGAGTGGGGATATCATTTACAAGATCTTCAGATCAACGATATTACTTTCGATGAAGCGGTAATGCATTCGATGAGCAAAGTGGTAGCGTCTAATAACCTTAAGGCTGCTGCAGAGAACGAAGGACAAGCATTATTGATTACTAAAACGAAAGCAGCCGAAGCAGAAGGAAATGCCATTAAAATTTCGGCACAAGCTGAAAGAGAAGCAGCACAGCTTCGTGGACAAGGAGTGGCACTCTTTAGAGAAGAAGTTGCAAAAGGTATGCAGAATGCTGCAAGAGAAATGCAACAAGCAAATCTTGATACTTCAATGATTATGTTCTCTATGTGGACAGAAGCCATTAAGAACTTTGCAGAATACGGAAAAGGAAATGTAATCTTCCTCGACGGATCGCCTGATGGAATGCAAAAGGTGATGCGACAAATGATGGCAATGGATAATTTATTGAAAGAAGATAAGAAATAAAAAAAAGTTTATAAAGGAAAGGCCTCTCATTATTTATGAGAGGCCTTTCCTTTATAATTTGGAGTTTAATCTTACCCTTTCTTCTGCATTTTCGCTAACGATGCTAATGTTACGATAGCTATCATTCCAAATCCTAAACCCCAGTCGATTGGTTTTTTATGTTCAGGTGTTCTAGTATTAATGAAAGCAGTTTGATTGATTTGACTATTGCTAATTTCTTCTTGTATCGACCCTGTTGTTGTTTGATCTATTCTCGGAGAAACAGGAATAGTTGTTTTGCCTTCTCCCGGAATTATATAGCCTGTTTCTTCCTCAGGAGGAAGTGGTGCTGAATATCCCACAAACTTAGAAGGATATTCCCAATAGCGTTCGGTATTCCATCCAGTTAAAGCAGATAATTCTTTCAGCTCTTTTCTTCTGCTTGCTTTTTTGCGATCGCGATAGTTACTCCATTCAGGGCATTCACCATATTGTTGAGCAGGGTGATTGATGATATATCTACATTGAAAATTGCTTCTATCGGGTGTTTCTTGAAAAACTAAATCTTGCGGGAAATCTTCTCTGTTATAAGTAACATGCAATCGTGTAAAGTATACCGAACCGTTGTATCCGCCCCAGCTATTAGGAGAGATCCAATTTACGCCTGCTTCAAACAATCCGTTGAGCATTGGAGGATTGCCAGCGCAAGGATCGCATTTAACTTGCATTTGTCCGCTGATATCCCAACCGTATTCCATAAATACATTATCACTCCCTTCCTTTGCTAAATTCTTTTTGTATAGGTCAACATAAAATTTTCCGAAGTACTGTTGCACGAATTCAGGGACTTCTCTATCAGTTGGCATTTTAACGGTTCTGTAGTTAGTGGTTTCTACTCTTCCGTTTTTTGTTAACGTATAAACAATTAAATCTTGTGAACCTTTTCCGTTAGCCATTCCTAAACGAATTGGTAACATAAATTTAGGAGAGTTAAAGGCGATTTGCAATGGACGAAGTATTTCTGTTCCGTTAGCTTTTTGTTCTTCAATATTTACTTTCACCACAAAGAACTTCATATTGCTTTGAATGTAAGGTTGTAAAACTTCTTCTGCGCCTTCCGGAATTTTATATCCGTTGTCGGTTAGCCAATGTTTTAATCCTCCCGATTCTTTCGCAGATAAAATTAAAATGTCATATTCGCCAACAGTATATTTAGCTTCTACTGTGACTTTGTATTTGGCATTCTTTTTAAGCTGATCGTCCGATTCTTCGTCTTTTGAAAACGACATTGCTGCCTGCACTTTGTCCATCACTTCCTCTCTAATTGAATTGCAAGGAGACGGATCGTAATATTCAACAAGTCGAGGGGCGCTATACGCATCGAAGTCGTCGAACATTTGTCGGTTGACAACTTTGATATCGCTTTTTTGCAAGACCACTGGCACTGGTACAACCATTGCAAAGTCTTTCACATCACCTTTGAAATCGCTGCTCATGGTTATGACTGTACGATTACCATCTCTTACTAAAATAACTTGCGATGTCTTATTGAAGATAGGTTTGCTTTGTTGCGAGACATAAAATCCGCAGAACGAATAAGCGGATAAGCTCACTAACGTTAACGCCATAACGAATATGGCAGAAGTAATTTTTCTGTAGTTTTTCATAATATACTTGTTTTGAAGATTTCTTAGATGGTTGTTACTGTTACGGCAGTTTGTTTCCACGCAAACTTTTCAGCTTTGAAGAAGTAATCAATAGCGGGAGTTAATGGCGACAAGAAAAACAAAGCCCAAATTGGTGATGCAGTTACCCACAAATATGCTTGGAGATAAAATGCCAATGCACCTACAGCCATTGCCCAAACAATTCTTGCTTTATTGTGCGAAGGAGTAGAAGCTGGATCAGTAATCATAAAGAAGGTGAATAAGAGCAACGCTCCGTTTGTGAATTGATGATAAAAGAAGTCGGTAGGCCACTCTTGGAAAACCAATATCCTGTATCCGAAGAGCAATGCATAGGTTGCTAAAAAGGCGAATGCAGTTTCCATTCTATGCGCGCTAGTTATTACAATAAATCCGAGCATGCCTATAAGAAACCACCAGTAGCCAGCGCTTCCCCATTGTCCGGGAGAAATCCAACCTTGATGTGTTAGAAGAATTGTTGAACAAATACCGAAGTTCACAGGATTAAAAAAATGTTTTCCGTTGACTTTGAAAATTCCTTTAGATGCGATGGAAAGAAAGGCAGCGATGATAATGATCCACCATGTATCACTTCTAAATAATAAACATAAACTGAACGACGATATCATAGCACTTTTTAATGCTGTCAACGGAAGCTTTAATAATTTTATCATCGTAAATTGAGTTCCCAATGCCGTACTAAAAGTGATAAGCATTTGATAGGGTAATAAGTTCCAATGAAGCGATAACATTCCGGTGAGGAAAAAAGTCGATAAAAATAGTAGTTGGTAATGGCGGGCATCGCTGTTTAGTAAGCCAACAACCGCTTGCCATTTTAGGCGGAGATGAGGAAGGATTTGCATGATAGAAGTTTTTAGAAAACAAGGGATAGATGCAATCCGGGCCCTAATTCCATAAATTTCAGTCAAAAAAATCGCTGCTTCGTGCTCAATTCCTGTAAATCAGGGCTTTAATTTGTATTAGATGAGTACTTTTGTTGGGTTATGAAGATATATCTGCGATTACTTCGTGAAAGTGTAATAATGGCCTGGCATGCGTTAGTTGTAAATAAACTACGAACCATTTTATCGCTGTTGGGTGTCACTATCGGCATCTTTGCCATCATCGCCGTTTTTACTGCTGTTGATGGACTAGAAAATACTATTAAGGGGAGTGTAAACTCATTAGGTAGTAATGTAATTTACGTTCAGAAGTGGCCATGGGTATTCGGTTCCGATTTCCCTTGGTGGAAATATTGGCAACGTCCTGTAGCTTCATATAAAGAGATGGAGCAATTGAAAGCACGCAACTCGCTTGCTGAGCAAATGGCTTTTGTGGCGTTTATTAATGATGCTACTATTAAGTCGGGGACAAATGCTGTAGATAATGCTGAGGTCGATTTAGTCTCGCATGATTACAAAGACTTAACAACTTTCAATTTAGAGCAAGGTAGATATTTTACCGAGAACGAATCGATGGGAGGTGCTCCTGTTGCAGTTATTGGTGCTGATATTGCAGATGCTATTTTGCCAGGAGTAGATCCAATTGATAAGGAGATAACAGTAAAAGGCCGTCGTGTGCACGTGATAGGTGTATTTGTTCGTGAGGGTGAGAGCATGCTCGGAAAAACAAAAGATAAAACCGTAATGGTGCCGGTAAATTTCGCGCGTAAATTTTTAGATATTCGAAGCGAGCGATTGAATCCGATGATTATGGTGAAAGGCAAGGAAGGCGTAACAAACAATGAATTGATTGATGAGTTACGAGCAAATATGCGTTCAATTCGTCGCTTGCGCCCATCAGAAGATGATTCCTTTGCATTAAACGAAACAAAATTGTTATCTAACCAGCTGGGTAGTTTATTTCATATGCTTACAGTAGCGGGATGGATCATCGGTAGCTTCAGTATTCTTGTCGGTGGATTCGGAATTGCGAATATTATGTTTGTATCTGTTCGTGAAAGAACGCCGATTATTGGAATTCAAAAGTCGTTGGGTGCGAAAAATTATTTTATCTTGTTTCAGTTTTTAACTGAGTCGGTAATTCTTTGTGTAGTTGGCGGAGGATTAGGACTATTCTTAGTGTTCATCGGTTCTTATTTAGCGAGTTTCGGAGGATTAGACATGCCTTTAAGTTTAGCGAATACAGTTTTGGGGATTAGCGTTTCGGTTATTATCGGAATTATATCAGGATTGTTACCTGCATTTCAAGCTTCACAGCTTGATCCGGTAGAAGCCATCAGAGCAAACGGATAAGATTAATTATCATAAAATAAAAAGGCGACTCATTGAGTCGCCTTTTTATTTTGAATTAAGAATGATTAATCAATAAGTAGTTTGTTGTGGAAAGTTTTATCTCCTTGAGTCACTTCTATTTGATAAACACCTGCATTTAATCCGTTTAAAGGAAGACTGTTTGTTACATTGTTTATTTGTTCGTTAAGAACAACTCTTCCTTGAACGTCGAATAAGCGAATGGTAGTAGCACTTCCAGTTTTCATGTTTACATTAAGGATGTCATGAGCAGGGTTAGGGAAAATTCGTATACCCGCATCCGTTAGTTCTGTTAGCCCTACAGTTCCTACAGTTACAGTTACTGGTTCACGAGAGCTGAAGCAATCTAGTCCTGTTTTTTCAACTTGCCAATTGTAGAAATAGTAGTAGTAAGAGGTTCCAAAAGGAGAACCCGTAAGAGAAACCGCATCTTGTAAAGTGTAAGGATAAGTTACACTAGTAGAGCTACGTTTTAATCGCGGAGATACATTTCCCCAACCTGGAATTTGTTGATTGATAGCTTGGTTTGTTGATAGGCTATAATTTAATCCAGGTGTTAACGCGAAATTTAAACTGATAACTTGTGAGTCAGGTAAAATATTTACATCTTGATATTGAAGTAATACATTGTTAGCATCACGTAATTCAATACGACGAGTTCCTGCAAGGTCAGTGTGAACTGTAACTTCTTTTAAAATACAAGGATTAGTAACGTCGAAGTAAATTGATCCCGCGCTAGTATTTCCGCTATAAACGGCAGTTCCTACTGGAGTGTTGATACCTACAGGGAATATTCCTCCGTTAAAGTTCTCGCGATTTTCAACGTAGAAGTCGGTTGTTGAATTTAAGAATGGAGTAGTGAATGAACTTCCTGTTCCTAAAAGCGTACCTCCAACTGCTGCATCATACCATGAGATATTAGATCCTGTTGCAGTAAGTTGTGCAGTTCCCGGTGCAGGGATATATACTCCAGATGAAATCGGAGCTGCAACTGAATGAACTGTAACCTCGATAGGAGTAGAGCTGAATTGAGCACATACACCTTGAATAGTTAAAATATACGATCCGCTTTGAGTAGCAGTTAAATTTTGGGTAGTCGTTCCATCCGACCATAAATAAGATGTTAATCCTGCAGGTCCTAATAATTCTACTGAACCACCAGCGCAGAATTCTGTTTCTGCCGCTGCAGTGATAGATGGAGTTTCATCAGGATTTTCAATCAACGCAATTGTTTTTGAGATGCCAACGCAATTGTTTAATGATGATGATATTTCAACGCCATATTCTCCCGCTGCTGTTGCAGTTAATGTTTGAGCAGTAGTTCCGTCATTCCATAAATAATTGTATCCTGCAGGTGCTGTAATGGTTAATGACTGTCCTGTACAAATTACTGGAGGTCCCGATAATGTTAATGTTACTTCAGGGCTCACACATTCACCTTCAATTACGTGGATGAATTGATTCACTGAAGGATTTAAAATTGTTTGAGTTAATCCGCTAGGCCATCTGATAACAACTGAGTCAATTGTAGTTGTAGTTCCAAGTCCGAAGTGTAACATCATTGAATTTGCTGTTCCATAACTTTCTCCTGCTTTTACCTCACGCACTTGAACTCCAAGGCTATTGTAAAGAGTCGCACGAGCACCAACTGCATCTACGTTGCTTGTAGTTCCCGTTAAATTAAATGTGATGAAGTTATTGCTGTTTGCTTTGTTCATCCAAATAATATCGTTGATAGAGGTAGGATTGGTATAGATTGTAGCATAGCTACTATAAACATCAATAAATCCATCGTGATTTAAATCGCCAATAGCAAAGGACTCCATGTTGTTATTGTCAAACAATCCATCCACTTTAGTGAAAGTATTATTTCCGTTGTTATGATAATAACGTGAGTCGCTTCCTGCAATTAACAAATCAACATATCCATCATTATCGAAGTCTTCCATTACGCTTTCGATAGGAGTAATGTCTGTGATGTTAAATCCAGTAGTAGCAGTGATGTCAGTATAATGTCCAGTTCCGTCATTTTCTAAAATCTGACTTTCGTGATCATGGTTTGTAACTAATAAATCAAGATCGCCATCGTTATTGATATCACCAAAAGAGGCGGTCCAGCTTTGCCATTTAATATTTAAATTATAGGCAGCTGCATCTTGAGTGTAGTTTCCGTTTCCATCGTTCACGAACATTACATTAATACGGCGACCATCAGTAGTGTCAGTTACACCTTGGCGACATTTAGCAATGTATAAATCAAGATCGCCATCGTTGTCGAAATCGGTATAAACGCTTCCGTAGTTTCCTGAATCATCAGTTGTTGTTACATCGAAATTAATTGTAGTGAATGATTCAGTAAATGTTGCGCTTCCATTATTCAAATAAATATGACTTTTTGCATTGTCATCACAACAAAATACATCGATGTCGCCGTCGTTATCGAAATCGCCGAAAGTGACATTTTGTAAGAAAAATCCTGAGTTTGGCAATGATACAATTGTTCCACCTGTTCCTGTTGAATTCGATAATAAAATTTTTACCGAGCCGAATGATCCTCCTGCGAGGATATCTAAATATCCGTTTCTGTCAACATCAGCTACAGCCATTCCCCATGCCGATGCATTGCCGAAATCGCCTAAGTAATGTGTCTCATAAGTTCCGCCTGTTCTTTGTGTTTCTACATAAACAGCATGTCCTTGATCAAGACGAATAATGTCATCTTTTCCATCATTGTTGTAGTCGGCAACAGTAACAGTACAGCCGCTGTGGAATGCAGGAGTGTTCAGCCTTGCATTCGCATTTTCAAAGGCAGTTTGGCTATTAGCCTTAATTCCGGCGAGTAGCATAAAAGCCATTGAAAAAATGAAGTAATTTTTTTTCATGGTAAAGGTTTGAGTGTTATGGTTAGATAATGGGTTTTATTTTAGATAAACAATTTTCTTCGTTGTTCTTTTCTTTCCTTCGTTGATGCTGATGAAATATATTCCTTCTTTGTTTGGCAGAATTACTTTAGCACTTTCATTACGAAGTGAAATTTCGACATTTACTAGTTGTCCTGCAGCATTATAAACGTTCACAATTACATTAGACCCTTTGCCTAGATTTTTGATGTAAACAATTCCATCATTCGTAGGGTTCGGCGAAATGCTAATGCTTGAATTGTTTTTCGGTGAGGCGATACCGGTAGTAATTAGCACATTGTTTAAAGTATCGTTGCTTACTAATATCGGCGAACGATCAGCATTGTCGTACATGCTTAAGAAGCTGTCAATTTCTGCTGATGTGAAATTTCTCATTTCCGATAACCATCCCGGAGGAACTGCTTGGTAATATACCGCTGCGCTAATTGTTAATGCGCCGGTATATCCGTTTAGCGGAATGTTGTAATGTACAATATCTCTTCCGGATCCTTCTACTGTTAATGTTTTATTAAAGTCGGGATCAGTTAATGCATCACCAACAATTTTTACTGTATCGTATGATGCATGCGTTGTAGTGAATCCGAAAGGAGGAATGCGATTATCTTTCAGTTGTGAAAATGCTCTCTCTAAAACTGTTGTTATATTGCCATTTACATCTCCCATCACCATTTCATAAATCTGCGATTGACTTTCTTGGTTGATAGTATTGAAGTGTGGTGAATATGGCGAAGGAATATTTTTTACTTCGAAGTTACTATCAAATAATCCTGAGCTAAAGAGTGTATCTCCGTTTGCTTTGATTGCAACAAATTGCAATACCGCTCTTCTCGAAGGATACCCGCTTGGGAATTTATGTCCAGCTTTGTTTAATAAGCTTACATTGAAATAAGCGGTATCAGATGCAGTGCTATCGAAGTTTGCATTTACAGCAAGGGTTTGTGTTTTTAATAAGTTATTTATTGCAACTAAGGTTGAATCAAAGTTTGCATCGGGTGCTGAAGATCCTAATGATGTTTTGTTGTTTTTGATCAAGTTAACCATGAAGGCATTGGCGCCAGCAAATGAATGCAAGTTAAATGGTGTTCTTCCTGGAAGTGCTGTATAGCCATTTGCAATTTTAATCGGGTCTTCGATTTTTGGCATATGGCAATTCTGACAGGTTGTTTGCAGTGATGTAGGATATTCAGAATTTAAATATTCTTGATATACTGCTTGCTCAACAAATGTTGAACCTGTTGGTGTGCCTGTAAGATCAACGGAATGCGAAATAAGGGTATGGCACGGCGAGCATGTTTTGCTGTCGCTCATATGTGGGCCGTAATTTGGAGTAAGGCTCACATACAACTGCATTGGTCCGGGCATTGGTCCCGGGAATGGACCGTAGATATTGCGATTAGTATCGTAAGGAATCTCTCCTGTAAATGAATATCCTAAGGAAGTTGAATCTTTAATAGCATGGCAACTGTGGCACGAGACTCCCGATTGGCCTAACGAATCATTTGCTAAATCTGCGAGGGTATAAAAGGGTTGACCTTTGTAAAATGCGGTGTAGTGACCTAGCGGTGCGTGGCAAGAAGTACATAAAGTCTGTAATTCGTTAGCATGGCCAGGATTTACTTGGATTTCATGGCTAACCTTAGCTTTCCACAGTGGATCGATGCCCGACATGCCCATCATAGACGTCTCCCAGTCGTCGTAAAGGTTAATATCATGTCCGTTGATATCTACATTGGCGAGATGTAAACTATCGAATCCATGGCATCCTTTACACTGTTGAGGGAGGTGGAAATATTGTCCGGTGTCGAGAGGAGTAATTTTATGATTTGAGAAAAACTGAATGTCTTCAGGAGAGTGAAATGCTTTCTTCGTATTACCTGTTAGAGGTAATTTCAGAATTAAAATTACTGCTGCAATAATTACAATTCCGGTAGTTCTTAGTTTCATAAAGAGGCAAAAGTGTTTTGGGAATGCCGGGCGTGACACCGGCACTTTGGTAATGCCAATTTATAAAAAACTACAATACGGAATCCGTTTGGCTAAAATATTTATCAATTTACCGGTCCCCAGTGCCCCCAATCGTAGCCATCGAGCTCCGAAACACAGGTCGTGAGGAGGTCGATACAGTGCTGAATATCGCCTTTATCGGCCATTTCGATTACTTGGTGGATATGTCGGGTTGGGATAGATACAGCGCCTGCAATAGCCCCTGTTTTACCGTTTCTCTGCAAAGCTGCAGTGTCAGTTCCGCCAGCTGGCAAGATCTCCGGTTGCCAAGTAATGGAGTGCTTATCGGCAGTTTGCTTCATATAAGCGATCATGCGAGAATCACAGATCGTACTTGAGTCCATTATTTTGATGCCGGCACCTTTCCCTAACTCTGTTACCATTTCATGCGGACGAGCGCCTGGAGTATCAAAGGCAACAGTGGTATCAAGTCCGAAAGCAAAATCGGGTTCAATATGATGAGCAGCTACCGAAGCGCCTCTTAATCCAACTTCTTCTTGCACGGTAAATACAGCGTAGAAATCATAAGGAATAGAAGCAGGAAGTTTGCGTAGTGTTTCGAGTAAAACAAAAACGGAAACACGATTATCGATCGATTTACAATTTACGCAATTTCCCATCTCGATTAATTCTCTCTGACGAGTTACAGGATTTCCGATGCTAACTATTTTCTCTACTTGATCTTTCGGCATTCCGAGGTCGATAAAATAATCGCCTGTTTGAGGAGCTTTATTTTTTTCTTCTGGGCTCATGATATGCACAGGTTTCGATCCCATCACGCCGATGATATCTTCCTTGCCATGAACTATTACGCGTTGCGCAGTTAACGTCTTAGGGTCGAATCCGCCGAGTGTATTAAAGCGTAAAAATCCTTTATCGTCGATATGAGTTACGATAAATCCGATTTCATCCATGTGAGCTGCAGCCATCACTTTTTTTCGCTCGCGGCCTTTGCGTAATGCTGTAACGTTACCCATCTTGTCGACAGACACTTCTACGTTAAGTGATTTTAATTCATTCAACACAAATTCGCGAATACGGTTTTCATGTCCCGGAGCACCGGCAATTTCGCAGATCGTTTTTAAAAGAGCAATGTTCATATAATTAATCGATACGTGTTAACTTAATAGTGTTCGCTGTAGCTCTCTCGTGAAGAGGAGTACTAGCAACGTGGATAATAAACTCGCCATGTTTTACTAGTTCACGTTTCATTAAAAATTCTTTAATGTCGGTGATAGTATTGTCGGTACTTTCATATTTGTCGTAATAGAATCCTCGGACTCCCCACAATAAATTTAAAGTATTGAGTAATGGTTTATTGTCGGTAAAGATATAAATATTGGCTTTTGGTCGATGACTGGCAATTTTAAAAGCCGTCATTCCGCTATGTGTCATAGCTACGATAGCTGTAGCTTCCGACTGGCGAGCCATGGTACAAGCATTCAAGCAAATGGATTCAGGAATAAAATTCGGAGAATCTTTTCGCGGTGCGGATTCATGGTAATAGATACTGTTTTGTTGTTCTACTTCGCTAATAATTCGTTGCATCGCTTGAACAGTTTCCAGCGGAAAATTACCGACAGAAGTTTCTCCACTAAGCATCAAAGCATCAGCTCCGTCGAATACTGCGTTTCCAACATCATTCGCTTCGGCACGAGTAGGACGATAATTGGTAATCATGCTTTCCATCATTTGCGTAGCAATGATTACTGGCTTAGAGAGAGCATTAGCTTTCTTTACAATGATTTTTTGAATCACCGGCACTTTCTCCATCGCCATTTCTACGCCAAGGTCACCCCGTGCGACCATGATTGCATCAGTAACTTCAATAATCTCGTCGATATTTTTTACTGCTTCTGGTTTTTCGATTTTTGCAATCACACGAGCTCTATTATTGCGAGCCTTAATGATTTCTTTTAATTCGATCACGTCTTTCGGCTTACGCACGAATGATAATCCGATCCACTCTACGTTATGCTCCAATGCGAAGTCTAAATCCTTGCGGTCTTTAACAGTTAAGCTAGGGAGAGAAATTTCGGTATTCGGTAAATTAACACCTTTGCGCGACGATAAAATTCCTCCGTGAATAACTTTCGTTTTCACTCTTTCGTCGGACATAATTTCTGTTACTTGCAACTCCAGTTTGCCATCGTCCACTAAGACTGAATCGCCAACTTTTACATCTTTATGAAATTGCGGATATTTTATAAAAACTTGTTCGCGATTTCCCTCTACTTCGTGAGGAGTAAGAATTAATTCTTCACCGTTATTGATAGGGAAACTTCCTCCGATAAGGTCGCCGATACGAATTTTCGGTCCTTGTAAATCGAAGAGGATAGCAACATGCGTATGCAGTTTTTTATTTAGTTCACGAACATTGTTAATCATTTGTTCCATCACAGCATGTTCGCCGTGAGAACTATTAATTCGACAAACATCCACTCCCGATAAAATCATCTGTTCGAGAACAGCAAGATCCATGCAAGCAGGTCCGAGGGTGGCAATAATTTTTGATTTGTTGTATTTAAGATTCATAGTTTCATTTGCAGCGATAGTGGTTTGGGAGCTGCATTGGATTATTATGCCGGTTCAACTATTAAGAAGTTTTCAGCCGACTTCATTTCATCTGGGTTTAACTCGATCACACTGCTAACAATCGAAATTGTTTTAAGTTTTTTGATGAGCTCATCTGGCTTTGTATAGCGACTAAAATTTCTGATTTTCAGAAAATAATCGATTTGTTTAAGCTCGGGAATAAAATGTCCGATACTTCCTTTATTGCCGATTATAAAATAATACTCATCATCAACATTCGTTGAAAGGAAAACGGGGAACAGTCCTGATGAACCTTTCTTTTCCATTTTCAATTCAACATCTTTTAATCTTTCAAGAGAAAGATCTAAGATTTTGTCGACTTCGAAGCAGAGTCTATAATCGCGGTAAGCGCAGAATATTCCAAGCAATATAAAATCGTAGTCTTCCTGATAATCGAGTGTATACGTTTGTTTCTTTGCCATGGAGGGACAAATGTAAGTCAAAGAATTTATTTTTATTGCTCATTCAAAGGTAAAATCGACTAGTAGAGCTATAAAATCGGTACATATTTTGCATTCTTTAAAAATTGTCGATTTGCATTAGTTTTGCATTGTGGAAATACTATTCGACGATAAATATTTTATGCAACAGGCATTGGTAGAAGCTGGGAAGGCACTCGATGCTGATGAAGTTCCTATTGGGGCGGTAATAGTTGCGGGAGGGAAAGTGATTGCCAGAGCCCATAATTTGGTAGAAAGGTTAAACGACGTTACAGCGCATGCCGAAATGATGGCATTTACTGCTGCCGCCGATAATTTGGGAGGCAAGTATTTGAAAGATTGCACTTTGTACGTGACTTTGGAGCCTTGCGTGATGTGTGCGGGAGCTGCCTTTTGGACACAAATTCCTCGTGTAGTAATTGGAGCTACCGACGAAAAAAGAGGATTTATCAAAGCAGGGGTGAAGTTACATCCAACTGCTGAAATCGTTACCGGCGTGCTAGAAGAAGAATGCAGTAAAATTATAGTCGATTATTTTAAAGCGAAGAGATAAAAAAAAGTCCCACAATTTTGCGGGACTTTTTTGTTAAACGTGGATTGCATTAATAGTTTCCGGTGTCAAAGGCTTGTTTAAGAATTTCTTAACAAACCTGTTTTTGTTAGCCTTATTGAGATCTTTAAAGCTCTCAGATGTCGACAACATAATCACTTTGCAGTGTTGCTGAGTGCATGTTGGAAGGTTTTCGAAGGCTTCGAGAAATTGAAACCCATCCATCCCCGGCATCATGATATCTAAGAAGATAACATCCGGCAATTCATCCGTACCTGACGCTTTAAGTTTTTCAAGGGCTTTTTCGGCCGATTCAAAGGCTTCTGTTTCGTCAGTGAACCCATTCGACTCCAATAATTTCTTGTTAATGAAATTATCTAAGGAGTTGTCATCAATCAACATCACTTTGCTGTATCTTCCGTTGGCAGTATTCTTTGCCGAGCCGGTAACAGACTTACTCATCGTCTGACTCATAATAAAGGATTTTTCTTCTCTGTTGTTTTTTCTGCGGTTTCGGGTTCTTTGTTTGGGTTGACAGAGATTATAACGAAACCTATTTGCATGAGTTTGTTAAAAAAACGAAAAGTTCTTACAATGATCTTACAGAAAATGTAGAATTACGAGAGAGAACACCTCTAAAAAGTGATACGAATCATAGAAATAAATGTTATCATGGATAGGCTAAAAACAGGAACAACCGGCATCAAGCCGGGTTGTTCCCTTCAAACCAACCAACAGTCTAACCGCTATGCGGTCATCCGAAGCTTTTGAGGCATGCTTTCCGGTACCATCGATTCGATATGGTAGCCGTACATACCTATATATCCTGCCTCAGGGAATGGAACCACATCGAACCATATTTGCAGTTCGCCGAAGCTCACCTTGCATCCTGAAGGACTTTGATCACTAAGAGCCTGTTCCAATTCGGGATATGAACTCCAGATGGCACTAGGTATTTTACTGCCCTGACGGCACTTCCAGTCGCCTAACAGAGGTAAAGCTGTTAAATTAGAATCTAGAAGTCGCTTGTTGTAGTCGATACGAATAACCGGGAAGGCATCGCGGAAATCGTCATTTGATGAATTGTTTGTTTTCATTTTACTACCTGTTTTATTGTCGTGCTGTGATGCAATGATACAGCGGGTTACACCCAGGTGTGGAGAAAAATCACATAATCATTACAATCCTTTTTGCATAAATCGGTCAGGACTCGTTACCTTTGCATAGAAATTTTAAAACACATTATTATGCCATATCCGGAGCAACTATGCGCACCTATGCGCAAGGAACTTACCAGTATAGGTTTCACAGAGCTAAAAGACGCTGCGCAAGTAGATGCAACCATCCCTAATAGTAAAGGGACTTTGTTGTTAGTGATGAATTCAGTTTGCGGATGTGCTGCAGGAGCGGCTCGTCCGGGAGTGAAACTGGCTATTCAGAACAGCGAAATCAAGCCTGATCACTTAACTACAGTATTCGCAGGACAAGATATTGAAGCGGTAGCTCAAGCACGTAAATACACGTTGCCTTACCCTCCATCTTCGCCTTGTATCGCCTTATTTAAAGACGGTCAGTTAGTTCATTTCGTAGAGCGTCATCATATTGAAGGACACTCAGCAGAAATGATTGCTGAAAACCTAACAGCAGCTTTTGAAGAGCACTGCACAACGGTAAATTCTTAAGAAAATCTTACAGATTTTGAATAAAAAAAGGTGTCTTTACGGACACCTTTTTTTATGTTTTTCAGAAAAAAATTGAGTTTTAAACTGGATCGGACCCGTTAATTTCTTCTTTCAAGACCTTTTTCGAATAGCGGCATCCGCCTACAATCCTTTTATTGTTCATCAAAGTGGTTTCAATGATGTTATAAACCTGTTGTTTGAGGGCAGAAACATCGGCATCGGTCATTCCTACAGTCGGAATTGGCTTATGAACGATGATTCGGGCTAGTCCGGGACAAACTAAAAAGCGGTTTTTGCCACTATCGGGGAAGATTTTCCAGTTATCGAGGAAGGTTATTGGCACAACTGGGATCTGATTTTGGATAGCCAATCGGAAAGCCCCACTTTTAAAGGCTCCCAACTCAGGACTAATAGCCGGAATAGTAGCTTCGGGGAAGATGGCGATGCCAATTCCCTTGGCAATATCTTTATTTGCACGTTTAAAAGCTTTCAAAGAATCGGTACGGCTGCTACGATCAACCGAAATATTCATCTTTCTGAAGAAAATATTGAACAGCGGAACATTTTTTAACTCGGCTTTACCCATAAAATGGAAATAATTGGGGAAAGCGATATTGGTGAGCACGATATCGAGATAAGAGCTATGGTTTGGGCAGATGACATAAGCCTTGCCTTTCTCCGGTTTTTCCTCGTAAGTGATTTTATAAACGATGCCTGTAGTGAAAATGATCCAATGCGCCCATACTTTCTTTAAGCGGAAAGCATAGGGAAACCAAGCTTCTCTGCTCAGCAGAATGAGAAAGATAGGATAGAGAGGAAGAAAAAATAGAAATCCCGTAAGGAAAAACCATCCACACCAAATTCTTCTTGCAATGAATGACAACTGTTTCACAGGTCAAAGATAGTGATTTAAAAATTGTTGGTTTGGGAGAAAAATAGCGTAAAAATGATGTTTGTCTGAAGTTTACTGTTCCCGCAAGCTTTATTATCTTCGCAGCCTATGGAAACAGTAGTAAGCGGAATCAGAAGTACAGGAAATCTCCACCTGGGTAATTATTTTGGAGCAGTGAAGAATTTCATTCGCATGCAAGAAGAGCAGAATTGCTATTTCTTCATTGCCGATTATCATTCGCTTACCACGCATCCTGATCCTGTGATGTTACGCAGAAATGTTCGTCAAGTTTTGGCCGAATACCTTGCCTGCGGAATTGATCCCGAAAAATCAACTATTTACATTCAGAGCGATTTGCCTGAAACAACAGAATTGTATTTGTTGTTGAATATGCATGCTTACAAAGGAGAATTAGAGCGAGCAACAACATTCAAAGAAAAAGCAAAAAAGCAACCTGATAATGTGAATGCAGGACTTTTAACTTATCCTGTATTGATGGCTGCTGATATTTTAATTCATAGAGCAACGAAAGTTCCTGTTGGGAAAGATCAAGAGCAACATTTAGAGATGACTCGACAATTCGGGAATCGTTTTAACCGTTTGTATAATGTTGATTATTTTCCTGAGCCTGTTGCATATAATTTCGGAGAGCAGTTGGTGAAAATTCCCGGCCTCGATGGAAGTGGTAAGATGGGAAAATCGGAAGCAGAAGGGAATGCCATATTCTTGGCTGATTCACCAGATGTTTTGAAGAAAAAAGTGATGCGCGCAGTTTCAGATGCGGGTCCAACAGAACCTAATTCCGAAAAGCCGGAAGCGATAAAGAATTTATTTACTTTGATGAATGTTGTTTCAGCAAAAGAAACTGTTCAGTTTTTTGATGATGCCTATAATAATTGCACTGTTCGTTATGGCGATTTGAAAAAGCAATTGGCGGAAGATATTGAGAAATTTGTGGCTCCTCTAAGAGAGAAAATAGAAGCTTTAGCTGCTGATGAAAAATATCTGAATAAGATAATGGATATGGGTAAGGAAAAGGCTCACGCATCTTCTTCTACTACTGTAAAAGAAGTGCGTGATATAATGGGGATCAGTTATCGTTAAAAATTCACGATAGCTTAAATCGGTTGTACAGATTTGATGAACTTGATGTTGATTTTTTCCATCAACATTTTGCAGAATTCGTAATTGTGATTGCTAATCGCTTTCTTAAAATTATTCAAATTCTGCATTGAGATGAAATAGTAGTCGGTTCTGATTTTCTCACCATCAATTTGCTTATTGATGACTCCGTATTTCAGTGACCCGTTTACTAATTCAAACTTCGCAGTTACATTTAAATGTTGTTCGATTTCGTTTTGTTGCATAGTCGAGAGTATTGGAGATTTTCTTTTACAAAGAACGACGTAAAAATGTTGCGTTATTTAGAAATTACATACTAAACCTTACAGTCTGATTACTTTAATAAATCGTTAATATGAGCATCGATCCAATGCGCTCTGTTGAGAATGAAATTGCGAAGGAAATTGATTTCGTCGCCGAAGGTTTTAATGTCGGGGCTATAGTAAAATCCGCTGCTATTTAGCCCTAAAACAGGCCATAAATTGAAATTTCTTGCAGCAGCAGGTTTTGTAATTACTACTAAACTGTCGATTTGATGGTTTATTGTTGCATCGCTGATTGCGCCTTTACGTTGTGACTTCCATGAATTGATAAAAGTTCGTGCAAACAAAGAATCTTCCATTAACGCGGGCCACCATTTTGGGTTGCCGTTGGTTGCCCTATCTTCTAAGAATGAATATCTCCATCCGTCGGCATTAGATGCGCCATCGCTATTTAAATTGCCTAATGCACGATCGAAATCCCAGGCAGGGCCTGCATGTAACGTTCCATTCTTTGGTTTATACATGAAACAACTGAGCTTATAACCGTCATTGTTTTTTGTAAGCTCATTAATTAGCATATAATTGATGAAACTTTGCATATCGATTAACGAACGATAAGAAGTGTCTACCGATGTACCATCGAATGATCTTACAAGTGCATCATCAAATCTTGAGAAATCTTTTTCTATAACAGGAATGAGTTTTCTTGCTACTCGTTGTTTGTCGGGATATTTAATAATGATGAAAGATTTCTTTCCAACTTTAGTATAGTTTTTATGTCGGCTATACCAACCAATTTCTCCGTCTTCGTGATTGTCTTTACAAACAATATATTGTTCACCGGTATTTATTTTCTCTTTGTTAAACACCTTTTGAACTATAGAATAATCAGGTTTTTCACTGAGTAAATAAACACCCATATATTGATTATTCCATATTACTTCGCACAGTTTGCTTTCGATCGAATTCCCTCCGATACTTTTAAATAAAGTATAGGTTAACGGATTTCTTATGAGTGATCTATCCATTAAGTTAGATCCTAAAATCCATTCAGCTGTAGGTTCTATTCCTGCAATTGATACATCCTTTGTTTTCGATTTTTTCCCTTTAAGTTTAATTGAATAGCTTTTGCGTGGAAGTTTAGTAGAACTATTCCCGCGCATTTTTAATTCGATAGGAATTGCTAATGCTGATGACGTGTCGCGAAGAAAATTTTCTTGTCCCTTTTCGTTATAGACAACTTTCAATATCGCTTTTGCATCATGCACTTTCTTCGGGCTAATTACAGGGCAATTAATAACTACCAGAGGTAAATTTGAGGACTCGATAGCTTTTGGAGCAGGAGGGTTATTGCCAAATTTTAATTGCCAATAAACAAGAACTCCACGTCCTTTGGCTTTATTTGTATCAACAATTTTCAATCTCCATTTTCCTGTGGCGTTGCAATGATTATTAAACCACGCTAAAAAACCATAGGGTTTATATTCTCCTTGATAAGGTGATTTTTCTGTGAATATAGAACGCTTAGCATCGTCTTTGAAAATCAACTTTTTAGTTACAGCATCAAAATCGCCATTCTGGCAATTCAATTCAACTCGCTCACCATCCGGTGCTTCGAGGTACATGTCGATGTTATAGAAATTCTGATGTTTTAGATTTACAATTACTTCTGTCAATCCGAAATTTGAGTCTAATGTATCTTGTTTTAAGCCGGAAACATTAATTGAAAAACTAGTTGTATCTAATCCAGGTGTTTTTTTAATCACACTACCAATGCCGGTATAGATGCCTTCACGTTCTTTAAATGAACTCCACACATAAAAGCTCAGGAGACAAATAATGACTATTGCCACTATCCCGAATAATAACTTCTTCATCCACAAGTATACGAAGAATGTGATTAAATGTTGGAAGAAAAAATTGGATTATTTTGATCTAAAATACCTGATTAAGTCGGTAGAACCAACTGCCGTAAAGCCTGCAGAACGAAGCATGGTGATTAGCTGTCCTCTGTGAAAGGTGCTATGATTCATTACATGCATGATAATCTCCTCAACAGTATTATGATAAGCCGTTCCGTCGAGCGATTTAAACTCAACATCATTTTGAAATTGATCAACTTTCACTCCTTCAGCATAAAGCACATAATCCTGTGAATTCTGTAACAAAAGTGAAGTTGCTTCATTAAGTGTTCCGGTAAAATTATGGCTAGGCCAAGTATTTGAGGACTCTCCTCGCAAGCGTTTCATCCAGATTACTTGTGCATCCCACAAGTGAAATAACGTCTTGCGAATTGTTGGAAAGCTACTTATTAGTTCAGTGTCGGCTATTTTTTCTCCTGCTTCATTAATAAATCCGCAGATTCTTTCGTTTGCCCACTGATTATATTTTACTAAAGTAACGAGGTGGTTGTCCGACATAAAACTACAGATAACGGTTAATCAACGGCATTTCAAAAACCTTATGCAGGTATTTCTCTTTGATGCACTTTTGCAATGCCATAGCATGCTTCATGTGATGCATATCGGTGCCAAGGGCTCCAATAATATTCAAGTCGATTAATTTCTCTCCCACTTTTTTTGCTTCAGCACCATAGTATCCGCTTAGCGAATTAAGGTTAAGTTGAAGAATAACTCCCATATCGTGGAAGCGTTGGTATTCATCGAGATTGCGATACCAAAACGGATATCTCTCAGGGTGAGCGAGGATAGGTTTGTATCCAAGAACTTGAGCACGGAAAAAAACTTCGCGTACATTATCGGGAGGATTGATATAAGAAACCTCCATCAGCAAATAATTATCGCCAAAGGTTAGCAGTTTTTCTTCTTCTAACTTTCTGATAAAGCCGTCGTCGATATAATATTCGGCAGCAGCAGAAATAGTAACAGGAATATTTTGTTCGGCAATTGCTTTTTGAACGTCAGCTAATCCTCCTAAAATAGTTTCTGGAGTATTTCTGAAGTAATCACTCATGATGTGAGGTGTAGTAATCAACTTACTATATCCCATGGAGTGGAGGAAACGGATTAGCTCAATGCTATCTTCAATTGTTTTAGCGCCATCGTCGATTCCTGGAATGAGATGCGAATGCATATCGGTTCCGATCGATGAAAAGTCGGTTTCTAAATACTCGTTTTCTTTCTCTGAAGAAAAAATCTTTAATAATGATTTAAGCATTTTCGTACGCTTTTCGGAACCACGTTACCGTTACTTGTAATCCTTCGCGGATTTTGTAGCGTGGATCGTAGCCTAATAAGTTTTTCGCCTGTGAAATATCTGCCAATGAATTTTTAATGTCACCTTTTCTTTCGGGTACATACTCCGGACGTTTATTCGATCCTGCGATGCCCGCAATAGTTTCATACAGATCATTCACCGATACTGCTTCTCCAACGGCAACATTATATACTTTATTGAGTGCTTCTTTATTTTCTGTGAATAATGCACGAACATTTGCTTGAACTGCATTTTCTACGAAAGTAAAATCACGTGTTTGTCCGCCATCACCATAAATCACCGCATCTTTTCCGAACAGCAATGAATTCATGAAGAGAGGAATTGCAGCTGCGTATGGGCCATTAGGATCTTGATTCGGACCAAATACATTGAAGTAACGTAATCCGATAATTTCCATTCCGTAATGCATTGCAAACACTTTTGCGTAAAGTTCATTAGTGAGTTTCGATACAGCATAAGGAGACAACGGATTTCCTAATCTTCCTTCAATTTTCGGTGATTCAGTAGCATCACCATAAACAGAACTCGAGCTAGCATAAACAAATCTTTTAACTCCAGCATCACGAGCAGCTAACAGAATATTCAAGAATCCTGTTGTGTTTGCTTCACTAGTTGCTAAAGGATTTTTTATTGAACGAGGAACAGAACCCAAGGCTGCTTGGTGCGAAATTAAGTCGATGCCTTCACAAGCACGTTTACAATCTTCTGGTTTGGTAATATCACCTTCAATGAATTCGAAAGCAGGATTATTACGAAACGGTTCGATGTTACGAAGAAAGCCGTTGCTCAAGTTATCGAGCACTCGCACTTTTTTCGCTCCATGTTCGAGCAAGTAAGTAACTAGGTTAGAGCCGATAAATCCTGCGCCCCCTGTTACCAGGATCGAGGCATTAGCAATGGATGAATTGTGATAGGCTTTATCGTAAACGGAAGTAGTAGACATAACGAAATAAGAATGGCAAATTTACGGTTTCGGTATTGAACTACCTAATGTCCGTTTACCGTAAGCTAAAATAGAAAAAGCCGCTGATATTCAACGGCTTTTATGAGGTATTTATCTGTTTTTTAACGAAGCTGATACTGACGCTCGTAGTAGTTTTTGTAGTCGCCCGACGTTACTTCATCCATCCATTTTTGGTTGGCGAGATACCAATCAACTGTCTTTTCGAGGCCTTCTTCAAACTGAAGTGAAGGTTTCCAGCCTAGTTCGCGTTGTAGTTTACCAGAGTCAATGGCATAGCGTAAATCGTGGCCTGCACGGTCTTTTACGTAAGTGATTAGGCCAACTGAAGTTCCTTCTGGACGATCCAGCTTACGATCCATAATTTTGCAAAGCAGGTGAATAAGGTCAATGTTTTTCCACTCATTATGTCCTCCTACATTGTAAGTATCGCCATTTTTACCATAATGGTAAATAACATCAATCGCAACGGCATGATCTTCTACAAACAACCAATCGCGAATATTTTCACCCTTACCATAAACCGGAATATTCTTTCCTTGGCGGATATTGTTAATGGCCAAAGGAATTAATTTCTCTGGAAATTGAAATGATCCGTAGTTGTTAGAGCAGTTCGAAATTACAATTGGCAATCCGTAAGTATCGTGGTAAGCTCTTACGAGGTGATCGGAGCTTGCTTTAGAAGATGAATAGGGACTATGAGGATCATAGCGAGTTTCTTCGGTAAAGTATCCTGTTTCGCCTAATGAGCCATAAACTTCATCGGTACTCACATGATAAAAACGCTTTCCTTCCATATTGCCTTTCCAGCATTCGCGAGCGGCATTTAAAAGCACTACTGTTCCAACGATGTTAGTCATGATGAACTCCATCGGGTTAGAAATACTTCTGTCGACATGCGATTCGGCAGCAAGATGAATAACACCTTCAAATTGATATTTCGCAAACAACTCTTGCATAGCATTAGCGTCGGTGATATCGGCACGAACGAAAGTATAGTTCGAACGGTTTTCGATATCGCGAAGATTTGCGAGGTTACCAGCGTACGTTAATACGTCGAGGTTAACGATATGATATTCGGGGTAATTACTGACTAAACGTCGCACTACATGTGAACCAATAAAACCGGCTCCACCGGTTACCAGAATATTTTTCATGGTGTAGATTTTTAGAGATACTTATTTACAATTAAGCTTCAGCATATTTTTTTTGAAGAACTTGTTCCCATGCCCAAGCCGACGTAATCATGTCTTCTAAAGTACGAGTAGTTTTCCAGCCTAATTCCTTATTTGCATATGATGTATCTGCATATACTTTCTCAACGTCACCGGCACGGCGGTCGGTAAGTTGATAGTTAACTTTTACTCCTGTAATTTTTTCGAAAGCATTAAGTACTTCTAATACCGACAAACCATTTCCTGTTCCGAGGTTAAATAATTCATAACGATCTTTCGACTGACCATTTAGCATTCGTTCGATAGCTACTGTATGCGCTATTGCAACATCAACAACGTGGATATAATCGCGAATGCAACTTCCGTCAGCGGTATCGTAATCAGTTCCGAAAACCATCATTTTCTCCCTCTTGCCGATAGCAGTTTGAGTTACGATCGGGAATAAGTTAAGAGGAGCGCCGATAGGATATTCTCCAATCATTGCAGTAGGATGAGCTCCTACGGGATTAAAATAGCGAAGAGAAATAATATTGATATCTACAACTTTTGCAGTGTCCTTCAGAATGTCTTCGCCAATTTTTTTAGTATTCGCATAAGGACATTGAGCTGGTTTTACTGCAGCGAATTCGTCGATAGGTAAGTAGTCAGGTTGACCGTAAACAGAACAAGAAGAAGAGAAAACAAAATTCTTGATATTATGCTCTCTGCAAAGCTCTAATAAGTTCAATAAAGAACCGATATTATTACGGTAGTATTCGAGCGGCTTTTCAACGCTTTCGCCTACTGCTTTAAATGCAGCAAAATGAATAATTGCATCGATAGAATGGACGCGTAAAAATTCATTCACTGCACTTTTGTTATTCAAGTCAATGTTTGCGAAGAAAGGACGAGTACCGGTGATTTTTTCTATGGAATCAACTACTTCGCCATGTGAATTAGATAAATTATCGATGATATATACATCGAAACCTTTATTGATTAATTCAACGGCTGTATGCGAGCCGATATAGCCTGTTCCGCCGGTTACCAGAATTTTTTTCTTCGTGTTCATAGCTTGTTTTTCTTAGCTTGTACGATGAAATCGTAAATCCGTTACGAATTACAGACTCCAGTAAGTCAGATCTTTAATTTTTCCTCTTAGAATACCTTTTAAGTCGACAAGAATTGCTTTTTCAGCTGCTAATTTCTTGAAATCAGCTTCAGTATATGACTTATATTCTTTATGGTTTACAGCAACAACAATAGCATCGTAATTGCTTCCCACTTCAGGTACTAATTCAAAACCGTATTCGTGCTTCAACTCTTCGCTGTTAGCTCTTGGATCAATTACATCTACGTTAACTCCGTACGATTTAAATTCGTTGATTACATCTACAACTTTTGAGTTGCGGATATCTTCAACATCTTCTTTAAAGGTAGCTCCCATTACTAAAACTCGGCTCTTGCTGATGTCTTTGCCCATTGCAATCAGTTTTTTTACTGTTTGCTTAGCAACATAGAATCCCATAGAGTCGTTCACGTAACGGCCCGAGTTAATCACTTGAGCGTGGTATCCTACTTCTTGCGCTTTATACGTTAAGTAGTAAGGATCAACACCAATACAGTGACCACCAACTAAGCCTGGCATAAAGCGAAGGAAATTCCATTTTGTTCCTGCTGCTTCTAACACTTCATAAGTGTTAATGCCCATTTTATTGAAGATGATAGAAAGCTCATTCATTAAAGCGATGTTCACGTCGCGTTGAGTGTTCTCGATGATCTTAGCTGCTTCAGCAACTTTAATTGATGATGCACGGAAAACACCAGCTTGCACAACGATCTCATACACTTTCGCAATTTCATCAGCAGATTCGGCATCACAGCCAGAAACAACTTTAGTAATCTTCGCTAGTGTATGTTCTTTATCGCCTGGATTAATACGCTCAGGAGAATATCCTACTTTGAAATCTTCTTTGAATTTTAGTCCAGTGATTTCTTCTAAAACAGGAATACAATCTTCTTCTGTACATCCTGGATATACTGTTGATTCATACACTACATAGTCGCCTTTTTTCAATGCCGCAGCAATAGATTTTGTAGCTCCTAATAATGGCTTTAAATCAGGTAATTTATGTTCGTCGATAGGAGTAGGTACTGCTACGATGAAAAAGTTTGCTTCACGTAAAACATCGAGTGAAGCAGTGAATTGAATATCGCATCCTTCAAAGCAGCTACTGTCGAGCTCACCACTTGGGTCGATATTGTTTTTCATTAACTCAACACGTTCAGCGTTGATGTCGAAGCCGATAACGGAAATTTTCTTCGCAAATTCCAAAGCGATAGGAAGGCCTACATAGCCAAGGCCGATAACTGCAAGTTTCTTTTCCTTATTGATTAATTCATTATACATTGCTGTAGCGTATTTCCGGTTTTTGTAATTTTCTTAATGCGTAAATGCGTTCTATAATTTCAACAACTTTAAGCCCTTCAAGAGCGTTGGTTGTCATGATATTTCTTCCTTTTAATACATCAATTACATTTTCGATAATGTAGTGATGATTTGCAGCAGATCCTTTGTAGTGACCATAGTCGTTCGCAGGATTTGCAGGCGGTAATACAGGCATTTCGTAATCTTTGATGTGGCAATATTCCACTTCATTCATATACTGTCCACCCACTTTGATGGATCCTTGACTCCCTATTACGGTAATACTGCTCTCAAGGTTTTTGTCGTATACAGATGTTGAATAATTAATACATCCCATTCCTCCATTCACGAATCTGAAATTCACAATTCCTGAATCTTCAAATGAAGTATTGTTTTGGTGGTTGAAGTCGGCAAATACTCCGTTGATGTCGGTAATATCTCCGAATACCCAATACATGATATCGATAAAGTGAGAGAACTGAGTGAATAATGTTCCTCCATCGAGGTCACTGCTTCCTTTCCAGTTTTTACCTGTGTAATAGCGTTCATCGCGATTCCAGAAGCAGTTTAGCTGTACCATATAGATATCGCCTACTTTCTTTTGGTCGATTACACTTTTAAGCCATGCAGAAGGAGGAGAGTAACGGTTTTGCATTACTCCGAAAACATTGCGTGATACTTGAAGTGCTTTGTAAATAATTTTTTCGCAGTCAGCTTTGGTAATAGCCATTGGCTTTTCACAAACTACATGCTTATGGTTTGATAATGCAATAAGAGAATGTTCAGCATGTAATCCATTTGGAGAACATACATTCACGACATCGATTTCAGGAATTGCTTTCAGCATTTCTTCTGCTGAGTTGAAGAAAGGAACTCCTTCGAAAGCATCTAATCCGCATTCGCTCTTCTGACGTATGTCGCACAATCCAACTAACTCGGCTTCGTCGTTTCTGCGAATCATTTCCGCGTGTCGCTTGCCGATATGTCCGCTGCCGATTACAGCGAATTTTATTTTTTTATTCTCGTAATTCGACATGATTAAGCGATTTTGGTTACGATATTATTTTTTAATTGATATCGTTGATGGCTTTCAGGGCATTCAGCAAATCCTTCATTGTCGAATTTTAATTTATGTCCGTATTCACTCATCCATCCTGTTTGACGCGCAGGATTGCCGATAACCAATGCATAGTCAGGAACGTTCTTCGTAACAACAGCACCGGCACCAATAAATGCAAAAGCACCGATGTCATGTCCGCAAACAATAGTCGCATTAGCACCGATAGATGCTCCTTTTTTTACTGTTGTTTTTAGGTATTGATCGCGACGATTAACTGCACTTCTTGGATTCATTACGTTAGTAAAAACCATACTTGGCCCTAAGAAAACATCATCTTCGCAAATAACGCCAGTATAAATCGAAACGTTATTCTGAACTTTCACATTATTGCCTAATGTTACTTGAGGTGATACCACCACATTTTGACCGATGTTGCAATTTTCGCCGATCACGCAATTGGGCATAATATGAGAAAAATGCCAAATTTTAGTGCCTTTGCCGATTTTACATCCTTCGTCAACAATAGCAGAAGGATGAACTGAATATTCCATTCTTGATTTTGGTTTACCCAAACTTCTTTTGGTTAGAAAGAAGTCGGTTTTTAGTACTTTAATTAAACACAGAACACTGTCACCCGAAAGATGACAGTGTTTTGTGTTTTTTATTTTCTTTGATAATTACTCAAAGCGATGTGCAGTTTTATAGAGTTCTTCTGATGGTAAACTTTTGAAATAATCATAAGTTAATTTTAATCCTTCAGCTCTCGATATTTTAGGTTCCCATCCCAGAATTTCTCTTGCTTTTGTGATGTCCGGGCGACGTTGTTTAGGGTCGTCTTGCGGAAGTGGTTTGCAGATAAGTTCTTGACTGGTTCCTGTTAGTTTAATAATCTCTTCGCCAAATTCGCGAATAGTGATTTCTGCTGGGTTACCGATGTTCACAGGATAAGCATAGTCGCTCATTAGTAAACGGTAAATTCCTTCAATCAAATCATCTACATAGCAGAATGAGCGTGTTTGACTTCCATCTCCGAAAACTGTTAAGTCTTCGCCACGTAATGCTTGTCCGATGAACGCAGGTAATACACGTCCGTCGTTTAGTCGCATTCTAGGACCATAAGTATTAAAAATACGCACAATACGTGTTTCTAATTTATGGTAAGTATGGTAAGCCATTGTTATAGCTTCTTGGAAACGTTTAGCTTCGTCGTATACGCCGCGAGGTCCGATAGGATTCACATTCCCCCAGTAGTCCTCAGTTTGAGGGTGTACATTAGGGTCGCCATATACTTCGCTCGTTGAGGCCACCAATATTCTCGCATTTTTTGCTTTCGCAAATCCTAACAGATTATGAGTTCCTAACGATCCTACTTTTAAAGTTTGAATCGGAATTTTCAAATAATCGATTGGGCTTGCAGGCGAAGCGAAATGTAGAATATAATCGATGCGTCCTGGAACGAATACGAATTTACTAACATCATGATGATAGAACTCAAATTGTTTGAGTTTCATTAGATGCTCGATGTTACGAAGGTCACCAGTAATCAGGTTATCCATTCCCACAACATCGTATCCTTCTTTGATGAAGCGATCGCAAAGGTGAGACCCGAGGAATCCTGCGGCACCGGTAATTAAAACACGTTTATTTGACATAACGGATATTATAAAAATGCTGGTATCTGAGGAGAAACGACTTCGCGTCCGATGCTGTTATAATGGAATCCCATTTCAGCCATTCTTTGTAAGTCATATAGATTACGTCCGTCGAAGATCACTTTGCCTTTCATTGTTTCCTTCATCTTATCGAAGTCAGGAGTTCTGAATAGCGACCATTCTGTAGCAATCAATAATGCATCTGCATCTTGAACTGCTTCATAAGGATCATTAGCGTAATGGATCACTTCACCGATTGTACGTTTAACGTTCTCCATTGCTTCAGGGTCAAATGCGCTAACAGAAGCACCTGCTGCAATAAGGTCACGGATAATATACAATGCTGGAGCCTCGCGAATATCATCAGTATCAGGTTTGAATGCCAATCCCCAAACAGCGAATTTTTTCCCTTCTAAGTTGCCATCAAAATGTTGACGTAATTTTTCAACCATTACAGTTTTCTGGATCTCATTAACTTCCATTACCGACGATAAAATTTTAAAGTCGTATTTGTAGTCTTGAGATGTTCTGTATAATGCCTGAACGTCTTTAGGGAAGCAACTTCCACCATAACCGATACCGGCAAATAAGAAACGCTTACCGATACGCGAGTCAGAGCCGATACCGATACGTACTGCATCAACATTAGCTCCTACTTTTTCGCATAGGTTAGCGATTTCATTCATGAATGTAATTTTCGTTGCTAAGAATGCATTAGCTGCATACTTAGTTAATTCTGCTGAACGTTCATCCATGAAGTAGATAGGGTTACCCTGACGAACAAACGGAGCATAAAGATCACTCATGACCTTTTTCGCTTTTTCGCTCTTCGTTCCGATAACTACACGATCCGGTTTCATGAAATCATCCACAGCAAATCCTTCACGTAAGAACTCTGGATTAGAAATCACGTCGAAATGTACTGTAGCGTTTTTAGCAATCGCTTCGCGTACTTTTTCAGCTGTTCCTACAGGCACAGTGCTCTTATTAATTACGATTTTGTAATCTTTAATTAAGCGACCAAGGTTGTTGGCAACACCTAATACGTAAGATAAGTCGGCAGAACCATCTTCACCCGGAGGCGTTGGTAATGCCAAGAAGATAATCGATGCATCGGCAATCGCTTCTTCTAAGTTTGTTGTGAATTGCAAACGTCCCTGTTTGATGTTTCTTTCGAACAATACATCAAGATGGGGTTCGTAAATCGGAATTTTTCCGTTACGCATACGTTCTACTTTGTTCGCGTCGATATCAACGCAAGTGACATGGTTTCCCATCTCAGCGAAACAAGTTCCGGTTACAAGGCCTACATATCCTGTACCTACTACTGCAATATTCATATGCTTTCGTTTTTGAGATATTTAATGATCCTTTATACTCGAAAATTAATAAAGGGTTTCATCCATATCTGTTTACTTATTAATGAACTCTAATACAGATCCTACGATATAAGCTAAATCTTCGTCAGACATTTCAGTGTGCATTGGTAATGAAATTACGTGATCACAAAGCTGTTCTGTTACTGGGAAGTCGCCATGTTTGTAGCGTGGATCGGTATAGGCTTTTTGCATGTGCAAAGGAATAGGGTAGTAGATCATGCTCGGAATGCCTTTTTTCTCGAGATGCTCTCTTAATGCTGTTCTCGAAACCCCGTTTAGCACCAAAGTATATTGGTGGAATACGTGAGTTGAGTTCGCCATACTTCCAGGAGTTTTCACTTTTGGGTTATTGGCAAATGCTTTATCATAGTAAGCCGCCGCATATTGACGGGCTTTGCAATAGTCGTTCAAATGAGGCAATTTCACTCTCAATATAGCTGCTTGCATGCTATCTAAACGTGAATTTACTCCAATGTCATCGTGATGATATTGGACCGATTGTCCGTGATTGGCTATCATGCGGATTCTCGATGCCAACTGATCGTCATTCGTGAAAATTGCTCCTCCATCGCCCATGCATCCCAAGTTTTTCGATGGGAAGAACGATGTAGTTCCAATAGTACCGATAGTTCCAGCTTTGTAAGTGATGCCGTTTGCCATAGTATAATCGGCGCCAATAGCTTGAGCAGTATCTTCAATCACGTATAAGTTGTGAGCATTCGCGATTTCCATTACTCGTTGCATGTTAGCGCATTGCCCGAATAAATGAACCGGAACAATAGCAACTGTACGAGGTGTGATAGCGCGCTCAATGGCGTCGCAGTCAATGGTGAAATCATCGGGATTTACGTCAACCAATACCGGTTTCAATTGCAATAATGCAATAACTTCTGCTGTTGCAACATAGGTAAAGCTGGCAGTAATAATTTCGTCGCCCGGCTTGAAATTCAATGCCATCATGGCAATTTGTAAGGCATCTGTTCCGTTGGCACAAGGTATAACATGCTTCACATCAAGATATTCTTCCAGCTCCTTGCCAAAAGTCTTCACTTCAGGTCCGTTGATATACGCCGAAGAGGTAATAACATTCTGAACAGCCTGATCGATTTCGGGCTTAATTTTGTTGTATTGGCTGATCAAATCAACCATTTGCAATTTTTTAACAGCTTCCATTTTACTGCAGATCGTTTTATCCCACGGCGAAATTCCGATGGGTTTTTTAGCACCTGCGAAGATAGTGTGTTTAGTTCGAATGGCGGCTGCCTTTTCGTAGGTAAAATTCATTATTTTCGCAAGGTGAAAAAGAGCATTTATTTAATCATAATCGGGATTTTAAGCGGATTTATTGCCCAAGCACAGGTTAGCGTGCGCGATTCTTCTGTAAAAATGGTGCTTTTGGCGCCTTCTTTTGCTGTGCAGGCACCTTTGGGTGATATGGCTAACCGCTTCGGAATCAATTCATCCCTAGGGTTTACGGCTACTATTAAGACCAAGAAAAACTGGACATACAGCCTTGAAGGGAATTTTATCTTTGGCACAAAAATTTCAGAACCTAATCTTTTTGGCAGCTTAACCGATAATGGTGGTTTTATTATCGGAAGCGATGGTTTATATGCCGATATACGTGCTTTTGAGCGGGGTTATTATACGATGGCTTCTATCGGAAAAATATTTCCTTTTAAAGGCCCGAATCCTAATTGTGGTATTACAGTTCAATTTGGTGCAGGATTTATGCAGCATAAAATCCGTATTGAGGATAAGAAAAATGCTGTGCCTTCGCTGCAAGAGGATTATTTAAAGGGCTATGATCGTTTAACTAACGGAGCTGCATTAAAACAGTTTATCGGATATACTTACCTCGGAAATCGTCGCTTGGTGAATTTTTATTTTGGTGTTGAATTTATTGAAGGATTTACTGAAGGAAGAAGAAGTTATAATTACAATACGGGCATTTCAGATAGCGGCAAACGTTTCGATATGCTATCGGGATTGAGAGTAGGTTGGATTATGCCATTTTATAAGCAGGCACCTGAGAAGTTTTATACGTATTAATGCTTATGTGGCCACTCTATTTTGCAGGTATTTTATTGTATGAAGCAGCTATCAGAGTTGCTTCGATATTTAATGACAAGGCAAAATTATGGGTGGCAGGAAGAAAGGAACAGCAACCGCTGTGGGAAGCACTGAAAGGAAAAAACGAAAAGAGAATATTATTTCATTGCGCTTCTTTAGGTGAATTCGAACAAGGTCGTCCCGTGTTAGAGGCTTTACGTTCCGAATATCCCGATCATAAAATTGTGCTTACCTTTTTCTCTCCTTCGGGATATGAGGTGAGAAAAAACACTCCTCTTGCCGATTACGTTTTTTACCTTCCGATGGATGGTCCGGTAATTTCGCGAAAGTTTGTGAAAACAATTTCGCCCAAGATGATATTTTTTGTGAAGTATGAGTTTTGGTATTTCTATGGAAAGTATATTGCCAAAAAGAAAATTCCTTACTACTGTGTGTCTGCAATATTTCGTGCCGACCAAGTTTTCTTCAAATTCTATGGAGGATTTTTCAGAAAGATGTTATTGCGTTTTACGCATTTGTTTGTTCAGGATCAGAATTCTTTGTCGTTGTTATATAAGCAAAGTATTGCGCGTGTTACTGTTACTGGCGACACTCGATTCGATAGAGTAATTGCGAATGCACAGCACCCGTTAGAATTGAGTGAAATAAAATCATTTGTTTCCGATAAAAAAGTAATCGTTGCGGGATCAACATGGTCGCAAGACGAAGAGATTATTAAAGAATTTTACCAGTCTATTGGCGAAGGATTTAAATTAATCATTGCTTCACATGAAATCAAGCAAGATAATTTGATGAAGCTACGTGATTCTTTTAACGGAAAAGCAGTTCTTTATTCTGAATGGAAGAGTAATGCGTCAGGCAATTTTCAAGTGTTGATTATCGATAATGTGGGAATGCTTTCAAGTTTATATCAGTTTGCTGATTATGCTTATATCGGTGGAGGATTCGGAGTAGGTATACATAATATTTTGGAAGCGGTTGTGTTTGGTGTTCCAGTTTTCTTCGGACCAAATTACAAGCGATTTAAAGAAGCTAATGACTTGATTAAGTTAAGAGGTGCCTTTTCCATAGCTAATGCTACCGATCTCTCCCAACAGTTTAATTTGCTTGAACTCGACGAATCGTTATATGCTAAAACGAAAAGCATAAACGAAAAATATATTCATGATAACAAAGGCGCTACCGGACTTATTATGGAATATTTAAGAATGAATTACGAAGGCTAAAATTGAATGTTTGAAACACAAAATTTTAAAGTGCTTCCTTTTACTATTATTTATTTTTTTTCGATTAATGTTGAGACAGAATGATCTTCAACTGTATCATTATCATCTCAGAATATACATTCTGTAGCTGTCAAGTTTAATCAGGATAAACAGCAATGCCGTAAAGCTCCAAAGTGAAGATCCTCCATAGCTAAAAAACGGTAAGGGAATACCGATTACAGGCGCTAATCCTATGGCCATACCCACATTCACCATTACGTGGAAGAAAAGAATAGAAGCAACTCCATAAGCATAAATTCGAGTATAGGATGATCGCTGTCGCTCTGCAATAAAGATAATTCGGTAGAGTAGTGCCAAGAACATCAACAGTACGAAAGTAGTTCCTGCAAATCCCCATTCTTCACCAACGGTACAGAAGATAAAGTCGGTACTTTGTTCAGGTACGAAATCGTATTTTGTTTGTGTTCCTTGTAAATATCCTTTGCCGATTAATCCTCCAGAACCAATAGCAATCAGCGATTGATTTACATTATATCCTGCTCCTTTCGGATCTGATTTCTTTCCCAATAAAATATCGATACGCTCACGTTGATGATCTTGTAGAATCTTGTTAAATGCAAAGTCGACCGAGAAGACTACGCCACAACTTAATGCTGTAATAGCTAATATCACCATTAAATTCTTGCGTGTTTTTCTCATCAATAAATAAGCTAAAAATCCTATTCCTCCGATTACACTTAATAAAATTAAGTTCGGAACCATGAGTGCTAAAACGAACAAAACGCCTGCTAAGAATCCGAAGATTAAGAAGTTTTGCGATAATCCTTCTCTGTAAAGTACGAATACGAAAGCACAGAATACTAATGCTGATCCTGTGTCATTTTGAAGTAATACGAAGGCCATTGGAATTAACACAATAATTCCTGCAGTTAGCTTGGTCTTCATATCTTCCATACGAATTCCAAGTGTACTCAAGTATTTCGCCAATGCCATATTGGTAGCGAACTTGGCAAACTCCGATGGTTGTAGTTTAAATGATCCTATTTCAATCCATGATCTGGCACCTTGCACATCTCTTGCAATTACGAGTACCACTAGTAACATTAAGAGTATTGTTAAATAGATAGGGTAGGAGAAGGCCGCAAAGAACTTTCCGTCGATAACTAATATCGCCAAGGCAATGAGCAAAGATGTCCCTATCCAAAGCAACTGACGTCCGTAATTCTGCGTCATGTCGAAAATACTTTGATGCTCTTCATTGTAAACGGCGGCATAAATATTTAGCCATCCCATCAATACAAAGATGAGGTACATGATTACAAGTAACCAGTCAATATTTTCAAATATGCTTTTCTGTTGTCTCAAGGTTGTTCTTCTTATCCGAAATTATATCGCAGCTCTTCACATTTGATCATCGCCATTGTTGCATCGGGCGTTGATATTGGTTCGTTATGATTCGTTGGCAAATCACAATTTTCAATGGTGAAATCGCTCATCGCAATTTCATTGGCTTCTAATTCAACATCCGCAGCTACTGCATCCGATTCATTTAATAAAATAGGAGCATGAGGTATCAGATCTTCTAGCGAAGGCCCATAAAATGCATCGATGCCATCATCTTTCTTTTCAAGACTATTGTCTTGCATGTGAATTAACATTCCTTTCTTCATGCGTTCTTCTAACTCAGGGCGTGAGATCGAATCATACATAAATTTCTCCATCATCAAACTGGCAATTGGTGCTGCCCACGTTGCGCCGAATCCTGCATTCTCCACCATAACGGCGATGGCTATCCGAGGATTTTCTCTTGGTGCAAATCCAACAAATAGGGAGTGGTCTTTACCATGAGGATTTTGAGCCGTTCCCGTCTTCCCGCATACAACAACATCTCTAAATTTGGCAATGCGTGCTGTTCCTGCTTCTACCACTTTTTGCATTCCGTCGTGGATGATATCAAAATTCTCTGGACTAATTTTAGTATAATGACGCTCTGCTAATCCACGGCTAGTATTCGTTTTTGCGCCAATTTTCTTAATGATATGAGGAGTGTAATAATATCCTTTGTTCGCAATTATACAAATGATGTTTGCCATTTGCATAGGAGTAATTCCGAGCTCTCCTTGTCCAATACCAAGTGAATAGATAGTCGACGCTTTCCAATGATGGCGTCCATAAACTTTATCGTAAAATGCTGTGGAAGGGATTAAGCCTTTTAGTTCATGCGGCATATCAACACCGATCTTGGTGCCGATTCCGAAACTCAACTGATAATTCCTCCACGTATTATAGCCTGTTTCGCTGTCAGGGAATTTCTTGTTGTCAATAAAAGCTCGAAACGTATTACAGAAATACGGATTACATGAATACTGAATCGCTCCTTCTAATGCAATAGGAGGGTGAGGGTGACAATGCACCGCATGGCTTCCTACTGAGAAGCTGTGAGCAAATGATGTTGATGGTGTAATGATTCCTTCTTGCAGCGATGCTAATGCATTGGTCAACTTAAACGTTGACCCCGGAGGATAATACGCTTGCATAGCGCGATTAAACAAAGGCTTCAAGGGATCTTTTAAAAGCACACCGTAGTTTTTCGAACGTACACGTCCTACTAATAAATTCGGGTCGTACGAAGGACTAGATATCATTGCTAATATCTCTCCCGTCTTTGGTTCGATGGCTACCAATGAACCAACTTTGTTGGCAAGCAATTGTTCACCGTAAGCTTGCAAATCTGCATCAAGCGACGATGTTAAATTGGCTCCAGCTACAGCTACTGTATCATACTCTCCGTTTTTGTAGGACCCTTTCTCTCGGTTGAATACGTCAACCATCACAATGCGCACTCCACGTCGACCGCGTAGTTCGCCTTCATAGCTTTGTTCTACACCGCTAATCCCGATATAATCACCCTGACGGTAGTATGGGTTCTTCGCAATTAATTCGTCGTTTACCTCACCTATATAACCCAAAACGTGAGCAGCAGTATTGTTAGGGTATTTACGCAACGTACGTGGTTGCACATAAAACCCTTTGAACTTATAAAGCTTCTCTTGGAAGGTAGCGTAGTTCTCTGCTGATATCTGCTTTTCGAAAATCGATGATTTCACACGTGAGAAAACTCTTGCTTTCTCCATTTTCGCAATGAAGTCTTCTTTAGGTATTCCCAATAATCCGCAAAATTCGTTAGTGTCGAGATCTTTTACCTGACGAGGAATAACCATTAAGTCGTAAACTGCTTGATTAAACGCCAAAATTTTTCCTTTACGATCATAGATCATTCCCCTAGCAGGGTAATCGATCATATAACGTAATACATTGTTGTTTGCCGAAACGGTGTAGCTGTCTTCGAGTACCTGCACATAAAAAAGGCGCGTCATGAAAATAAGAATCACTGCAGTGAAAATACCTGCAACAACTAATCGTTGACCGCTTCCGGATGCGCCGCTCATGATAATTATTTTACTACTGTGTTTGGGTACTGCAAATCTATATCAGATCGGATATAGAAACGATGTTCAGATGAAATTCTTCTAAGATAAATTTCGATCGGTAGGTTTCGATGTAAGGTACTGAGAAATGACTATCAGCACCAACGTCACTAAGCTACTAAGTATTGCTCTTGTTAAGGTATTAAAAAACTCACTGAATCTGAACATTTCAATATTGAAAAGCAGGATATGATGAATTAAGAGCATCACGCTGCAATAAACGATAAACCATCGTAATCCGAATTTACGAATTCCCGGTGAGGCATCCGTCTCATATCCGTCGCGAGGAGCAATCATTTTTAACCAACCCGGACGCAAATAAGCCATCAGTAAGCATGCTGCAGCATGCATTCCCATCGTGTTTTGAAATACGTCAACTGTGAGGCCAGTAACGAATGCAATGGCTAGTAATAATAGTTTAGGAAGTTGAATCGGTAAAGTGAGTAGGAACATCACGTATAAAAACGGATTAATAATTCCACCCAATTGGACATTGTTAAGCACAAGAACTTGAATGGCCATCAACAGCACAAAACGCAAAACGATATATAGTATCTCTATGATCATTGTTCGTTGCTTTGAACCGTTGTAGCTTCTAAGTTACGTTGTTCGTTCTTTAACAAGTTTTCGATGATGTATACATAACTCAAGTTGTCGAACTTGGTAGATAATCCGATAGTGATAGCGTGGAAATTAGATCCTGGGTTTAGCTTTGCTTCTTTCACTACACCAATCATAACGCCGGCAGGGAATACTGCTGAATATTCGGTGGTAACAATAGTGTCTCCTTTCTGAACGGGAACAGTTTTGTCGATTTCGCTTAATACTGCTTCACGAGGGTCGTCACCATTCCACGTAAGTGAACCAAAAAATCCGTTACGTCTAATCATGGCACTCACTCTTGATTTGGTATGTAACAACGACATCACTGTGCAATAATGATCACTCACCTGTTGAACGATTCCCACAACTCCTGATCCGCAAATTACGCCCATTTCAGGATGAATTCCGTCGAGCGATCCTTTATTAAGTGTAAGGTAATTATTACGCATGCTCACCGAGTTGTTAATCACTTTGGCAGTTACGTAAGTGTATTGTTGTTTGCCTATGCTATCGTTAACATCCACTTTTACTGTATCGCTCACATACATCGATGAATTCAATGTATTGCGAAGTGCAGCGTTTTCAGTAGCAAGAAGTTGATTGTTGTCGCGCAAGTGCACGTATTCTTTCACATAGCTTACACCTTCCATCACCTTGGTAACACCGGCGTTGGTAGCATTTAATACAGAAGCATGTTGAAATTTATTATTCTGTACAACGAGATAGATGCAAAAACTCTGCAACACGACAAACAACAACGTGAAGTTGTTTCGCCATAGCAGTAGAAATAATAATCTCATGTACGAACGATTGCGATTTCAGGTAGTGAAACTGGTCCCGAACAGCGATAGAAGCTGCTCTTAGTGTTGTAAGAACTTGTAACGGTGAATATTCTTCAACGCAATTCCTGTTCCGCGAACAACGGCACGAAGTGGATCTTCTGCTACGTGTACAGGTAATTTTGTTTTCATCGAAATACGACGATCTAATCCGCGTAACAAGGCACCACCACCGGTTAAGTAAATTCCGGTACGGTAAATATCGGCTGATAACTCAGGAGGAGTAATCTCAAGGGCTTTCAAAATAGCTTCTTCAATCTTGCTGATTGATTTATCTAAAGCATGTGCAATTTCAGGGTAGCTTACGGTGATTTCTTTCGGAATACCAGTCATTAAGTCGCGACCATGAACTGCAAAATCAGGCGGAGGATTATCTAACTCAGGCAATGCAGATCCCACTTCGATCTTGATACGCTCTGCTGTTCTTTCTCCGATAAGGATATTGTGTTGGCGACGCATGTAATCCCAGATATCTGTGGTAAAACCGTCACCGGCAACACGAATACTCTGATCACAAACAATACCACCTAAAGCGATAACGGCAATCTCAGAAGTACCACCACCGATATCAATAATCATATTTCCCATTGGCTCTTCCACATCGATACCGATACCGATTGCGGCTGCCATAGGCTCATGAATTAAGTAAACTTCTTTAGCTCCTGCATGTTCTGCCGAGTCACGTACCGCGCGTTTCTCTACCTCGGTTATCCCTGAAGGGATACAAATTACCATTCGTAGCGATGGGGTAAAAAGCTTGTTTCCGGGATTGATCATTCGGATCATTCCCTTAATCATTTGTTCAGCTGCTTCGAAATCGGCAATTACTCCATCTTTCAACGGACGAACCGTTTTGATGTTTTCATGCGTCTTTCCGTGCATCATCATTGCCTGCTTACCAACGGCAATTACTTTTCCGGAGGTGCGGTCGATAGCAACGATGGAAGGTTCATCAACAACAACTTTGTCGTTATTTATAATTAGCGTATTCGCTGTTCCAAGGTCGATAGCAATCTCCTGTGTCAGGAAATCAAAGAGTCCCATGCAGTAGTTCTTCTTTTACGGATTAGCCCCGAGGGGCAATATGTTTATAGTAGGTGGTCAGCAAACGGTCTTGCGGATATTCTTGCAAGGTAATTTTTTGCTAACTGCAAAAGTGGTTGAAATAATTGAATTATTAACGAATTAATGTTTAAAATGACGAATTCCTGTTATCACCATCGAAATTCCGAGCTGATTGCAGGCATCTATCGAGTCTTGATCTCTAATTGAGCCTCCCGGTTGCACTACGGAAGTGATTCCTGCTTCTGCAGCAATGGTAACACAATCTGGGAATGGGAAGAAGGCGTCGGAGGCCATCACGGCTCCTTTTAGGTCGAATCCGAAGTGTTGTGCTTTGGCAATTGCTTGCTTTAATGCATCTACTCGCGATGTTTGTCCTACGCCGCTGGCGCACAGTTGTCCGTTTTTCGTTAACACGATAGCGTTACTCTTGCTATGTTTCACTACTTTATTGGCGAAGACTAAGTCGTTGAGCTCAGTTGATGAAGGTGCTTTTTCGGTCACCGTTTTCATCATCTCTGCTGTTTCTGTAGAGCGATCGGCATTTTGAACGAGGATTCCGTTGAGGATGCTTCTATATGTTTTTTCAGATTGGCGGAAATCGCGCGTCTGAAGGATCATTCTGTTTTTCTTGCTTTTCAAAATTTCTAATGCGGCATCATCGTAACCTGGTGCTGCCAGAATTTCGAAGAAGAGGCTGTTCATGGCTTCTGCTACGTCAGCAGTGATAGGGCGGTTCGATGCTAATACTCCTCCGAATGCTGAAACAGGATCGCCGGCGAAGGCTTTGTCCCATGCTTTTAGCAATGAAGCATCGCTCGCAATTCCACAGGCATTGTTATGCTTGATGATAGCAATAGTAGGTTCTGTGAAGTCTGCTACTAATGCTAACGCCGCATCTACATCAAGCAGATTATTGTACGAAAGTTCTTTCCCATTGATTTGGGTAAATACTTCTTCGAGGTTGCCATGGAAGGAAGCAGGCTGATGCGGATTTTCTCCGTAGCGCAAAACTTGGGTATTCCATTCGGCCGGAAGCTGAATTCCTTTGTTGTTAGAATTTCCCGAAAACCAATTGTTGATGGCAGTATCGTAATGGCTGCTTACGCCAAATGCTTTGTTAGCCAAATACTTACGTTGTTCAAGTGTGGTAGTTCCTTTTTGTTCAGTTAGGATGGTGTTGAGCACTCCATACTGATTTACGGAAGGGATAATCACTACATCGTTGAAGTTTTTTGCAGCTGCGCGGATGAGGGAAATTCCTCCGATATCGATTTTTTCGATGATCGAGGCTTCATCGGCACCTGATGCTACAGTCTTTTCAAATGGATATAAATCAACCACCACTAAATCGAGGAAGGGCAATTTGTATTCTGCCATTTGTCCTTGGTGAGCAGCATCATCTCTTATGGCTAAGATTCCTCCAAAGACAGCTGGGTGAAGTGTTTTTACACGACCATCTAGGATAGAAGGGTATCCGGTAATATCTTCAACAGGAATAACCGGGATATTCATGGCTTTGATAAAATCAAAGGTTCCTCCTGTTGCGTAAATGATTACTTGGTTTTCGTGAAGGGCTTTAACAAGCACATCCAGTCCCTCCTTGTGAAAAACGGAGAGTAAGGCTGATTTTATCGTCTTATTCATGGGGTAATTGAAGATGTTGAAAGGGTGCTGCAAAAGTAATCCGCATTTACCTCATTTCGTGGTATTTCAGAAAATATTTTCTTCAAAGAATCCAATTGTTGCCATAAACAAAAAAAGCTGCCCCTTCGGACAGCCTTTCTTGCTTGCGGTTATTCAAAAATTATTGAACGTCGCTGGTATTTCTTAATGATAATTGTAGTCCGTTGAAGTCAGAAACAATTGACGTTACAGAAGTCGCTCCTGAAGGAATTGAAGCTCCGTTAAATGTTGCAGCTGCACGAGTATACAATAAAGCACTTCCTGTTGCATCAATAACATTAGTAGTAGTTCCGAACGTTGGCGTTGAGAATGTTACTCCTGTAATTTTAACTAACGTTGATTCCCATGTGTCAGTTGTTCCCGACATGTTAGCAATTACATCATTAACAGTTACTAATCGAGGAGTGATAGTCCCAGTTCCAAGCAATGTAGCATTACCTAAAGGAACAGATGGTGATGACCCTCCAACTTCAAGTAATCCATTGTATTCAGAAAGTGTTTGTCCGCTAACGTTTACTTCGATTGAATCACCTAAAGCAAATGAATGTGATGCAGTGAAACGAACGATGATACCGGCAGTTCCGTCTTGAATTACGCAGTTTTTAGAGTCGAGGTTATTACCACCGATATCGCTAATTACAACTCCTCTGATTTTTAAAGCACCTGCAACACCTGTAGAAGATCCTTGGTATTGACCACGGATATCCGCAATAGAGGCTAGGGTAGCAGGAGGTGGAGGACAAGTACCAACCACAAAACGTGCACCAAACATATCAACATCCGATTCGTCGCGTAGAATTAATTGTTTATCAGATACAAACACGCTAAAAATAGCTGTCATTGGTCCGCTACCTGTTGGAGTATAATGTCCTGCAAAGCTTGAATATCCACTTGTTCTAACTAACATTTGGTTTCCGTAGCAATCAGTTAAAGTACGATTTACTGAAATTAACGCTACTTGATCTGCCCATGTAGCCGCAGTATCTGCAGTGATAAATTGAACGTTGTCAAGTTTAATTAAACGGTTTTGCCATTTAAAGGTATTGTTAAGGTCAGATGCAGTTACTGAATAAGGAAGAACTTCATGTCCCCAAGTTCCGCCAACGATATAATTACGGATTAAGCTAGCTGGAATTGCAGCTACTGAATAAGGAACCGATGAAGTGTCTTTGAATCCTCCAAGTTGGATAAGATTACCATAATCACCAATCACCATTCCTTTTAGTTTGATGTAAATTTTACGTCCTACAGGGAAATCAGTATTGAAGTTCGATTGATCTAAACGAACTGCGATTCCTGCAGTACCGTCATCCATTACTAATGTTTTGTAGTAGTTTCCTGATTTATCGTCAGCTGTTACAATACCGCTGATGATCCAATCTTGGTTGATTACTGGGATAGCGTTTTTATTGATTACAGTATCTTGATAAAATCTCTTTAAAGAGTCGATCGTCATGTTTACTGTAAGGCTCGGATCCACACCATTGATTGGTGGTTCGTCGAAATTGTCGTCGCGACAAGATGATAGGCTGAATGCAAGGAATAATACCATGATTATTGACCATGCATTGAATCGAATGTAATTGCGAAGTATCATGAGTTAGCTATTTGCTTTTTTGTATTAGTTGAAACGTAATGTAAAGTTAATGAAGTAGTTGGTTCCAAAACCATAATATGATTTAGGAGCAAATTTGTTGATGTCTTTTTCAGCGAAGTCGAAACGTAATTGCTCAAATCCGTTAGTTACTAAATCTTGGTTGTTTAAGATATTATTAACTCCTACATTGATTAAGAAGAACGTTTGGTTTTTCATTGATTTGAAATAACTATTAAGTTTCCAAGATTTACCAACTGAAGCATCTAGAGTAAATTGACCATCAGCTTGCAATTGATCAACAATTGATTCACGTACTGATCCTTCTCCATATGGTGCAACTCCTTCGATAGTTCTTCTAGCTGGATTAAAATCAAGGTAGATATTATCGAAATAATTCGCGTTTAAGTTAAATCTCCAGAAGGATTTAGTTTGGTAACGTAAACCTACTGTATAAGCTGACTGCGGACCGCCTGCAACATAGAAATTTTTCGAGTAAATTGTCTCATTTGCTTGTAAAACTTCATTTGTATTATCTTGAGTAATTATTGCATTCATACGGTCAGTGTAATAGTATTGACCTATTGCCACTGCGGCTGTAGCATAAATTCCTTTTCCTATATTCTGTTCAGCTCCGAACTCGATACCTAGGTGACGTTTGTCGATATTGCTCAATGAATAATTTACGAATGTACGGTAGTCTTCGTGGTAGAAGCTCATTGTATTCATTGCATCATTGTATTGAGTGTAATATGCCGTTGCTCTAATTTTAGTTTTAGGAGCACGGAATAAATATCCTCCTTCAAACGACATGATTTTCTCGTCAGTGATATTTGGATTGGTTAAATCACGTGTTCTTGGTGATACGTAAACGTCTTCGAATAATGGAGGACGATTTTCATATGATCCATTTACAAACACATAATTTCTTCCGTTTAACTTATAAGTTAAACCGCCTTTAATTCCAAAGTTGTTGAAATTTTGCTCACTTGATTTTCCTTCTGAATTACTAGAGAAGATTCCGTTTTTCACAAATCCTGTTCTGTAGTATGATGTGTTGTAATATTGTACTCCAACAAATGCATCGATACGGTTGAATTTAAATTGCGGTTGAATCCATACTCCTGAACGTTTGATAGTTGCGCGGTAGTTGTATCCGAATTTATCACCTACTTGTAAAATATGATTAGGATTGTTTAAGTCGTTTTGTGAAGTCTCAAGGCTATCAGGATATTCTTGATCGGCAAATTGATTTAAATCCACATAGAAGTCACCTCCTAATAAATCGTTCACCCGCTTGTAGTAATCAGTTTGTTGGAATTGATAGTTCACTCCAGCAGTCATGATAACATGGTCGCTAAGGGTGTTGTTGTAAGTCGATGCAAACGAAACACGCTTCGTGTCTTGTACTCTTTCTTCAACGATATAACGACTTCTTCTTCCGTAAACATTATTTCCTGAAACACCATTCGCGTCAGTAATTGTTTCGTAGTTGTTTCTATTTACATCATACATACGATCCCAGTTAATCTGACGGTATGCTTCATCATTTTGCCACATTGATGTTGCATAAGCAGCCATTGTAGGGTCTTCGATATAGCTAGGTAGACGGCGATAAAAATCAGGACGAGGATCTGGTGCGTTAAACCAATCTAATCCTGTTACGCTGTTTGATCCGAATTGGTATCCTATAGAGGTCTCTAATTCTGATTTACTGTTGATTTTCCATTCGTGGTTTAAGATCGTCAAAGGACTTTGTTGATGTCCGATAGAAGCAGTTCTTTTTTTGCCATCTTGATATCCCCAGTTCGGGTTATAATAATGAGTTCCTGCTAAGTCATATACTTCTTGTACCGCTGCTGATGCTCTTCCATTTTCAGTATTTGCACCGAATTGCGTTAAGCTGATGCTATGTTTTGTGTTGAAGCGTTTTTCGATACTTGCATACCACGACCATCCATTGTAGAATGTTCCTGCGATGTAGCCTTCATCAGCCCAACGGCGACTCACCGATGCCGAGAATGACCATCCTCCTTGCATCATTCCTGTGCCATAGGTAGCCATTAATCGGTTGTCGTAAGTACGGTTTGAAATCGCATAGCCAACTGAAAGTTGTTTACGCTGACGACTTGCACGAGCATCGATACTACTTGATCCGTTAAGTCCGCCGTAACCGTAAGTCGAAGGATTTAATCCGTAAGAGCTTTCGCGACTACGAATTACGTCGTTCAATCCTCCCCAAGTTCCGAATAATCCGCGACCACTTACTAAGTCTTCCATTGGAAGTCCGTTCATATAAGTCATGTCTTCATTCTGATATCCTCTAGCACGGAAACGAGCAGTGCTGAAGATGAAAGCTGAAGCCGCTTCAAATGGATCTCTCGAAGAAGTTAGAACGCCGCTCACACTTGAGCTAGCACTTTCTTTTACTTCACTGTCGTTCATCGATACTGTCGGGATTTGATCTGGATCAGCATTTAAGTGAGGAAGCGATAACGTTGCTAAATCAACAGTTGGTTGGTTAACATCAGCTTCTACTGTTACTGATTCAAATCCTTCGCTCAAAAAATTGATGGTGTACTTGCCGTACGGTAAATTTTTGATTTCGAAAGAACCGATGTCGGTTGTTTGTGCAGTTGCACTGTAATCGTTGCTTTTTACTGTCACGGTAGCCCCCGCAACAGGAGCTTGAGTGTCCGCGTCTTTAAGAACGCCTTTCAGGATTGATGTCTGTGCTGTTGAAAGTAAAGGAATAAATAACAACAGTATAAGCAGACCCCTGAGTGGTAAGTTTAACTTCATAGGGTATAGATAGAGCATTTTTTTTAAAGGATGGCAAAGGTAGGGAATATTGGCCATCTGCAAACTTTTAAACCATGAAGTTCATTATTCCTACGTTAAATCTGTATTAATCATTTTTTTTGACAGCCGTTTTCGTACGTTTGTAGCCCTTAAAATCTTAAAATATCGCCTGATGCGTGTCTTGAAGTCAATTTTATTAGTTGCATTTTTAGTTGTTTCCTGTTCGTTAAACGTTCAGGCTCAGCAGTATAAGGCAGGAGTAATTGCCTTTTATAACCTCGAAAACTTATTCGATACCATCAATCAGCCAGAGGTTAATGATGAAGAATTTACTCCTACAGGTACTAACCTCTATACTCCGCAAGTATACATGGATAAGTTGGGTAAACTTTCTGATGTATTGAGTATGATTGGAACCGACATTACCCCCGACGGATTTTCAGTGTTGGGATGTGCTGAGATAGAGAATATTACGGTGCTCCAAGATTTAGTGAATATGCCGAAATTGAAATCTAGAGGATATAAAATCGTTCATTACGATTCCCCTGATAAGCGTGGTATCGACGTAGGCTTCTTGTATAACCCTAAGTATTTCAAGGTGTTACATAGCGAGCCTTTGTTTGTTCCTTTGAAAGGCGACGATGGCGAACCTTATTTTACTCGTGATGTATTATACGTTTACGGACTATACGACGGCGAACCAGTGCATTTCTTCGTCAACCACTGGCCATCTCGTCGTGGAGGTGAAGAAGCTTCAGCTCCGAACCGTGCCTTGGCAGCTTCAGTAGCTAAAGCGAAGATTGATTCGATCAATAATGCTTCACCAGATGCGAAAATCATTTTAATGGGCGACTTAAACGATGATCCTGTTAGTCCGAGTGTTGCGAAAACATTAGGTGCTGTTGGCGACGAAGGTCGTGTGAAGCCAAATGGATTGTATAACCCTTGGGTGAAATACTACAAAGACGGCATCGGGACATTAGCCTATGGAGATGCATGGAATTTGTTTGATCAAATTATGTTATCGCATGCTTTCCTCGATAAAAAGCAATCGGGATTCTTCTATCAAAAAGCATCCATTTTTAGTAAAGAATTCATGATTCAGAAAACGGGACGATACAAAGGTTATCCTTTGCGTACATACGACTCAGGGTCATATCAAGGAGGATACAGCGATCACTTCCCGACGTATATTCTATTCCTGAAAGAGAAGAAATAATTCCTATGAAAAGGCTGGTCATTGTTCGACATGCAAAGTCGATGCATGAGTCGTATGTTGCTACCGATATCGAGCGACATTTAGCTAGTAGAGGATACGACGATATTGAACAATCGGCCAATTTTCTAAAAGGGAAAAAAATACTACCCGATTTAATAGTAACGAGTCCTGCAATAAGAGCCTATTCCACTGCATTAATTGTTGCCAATCGCTTCGGTTATAAAAGCGATAAGATTCAACTCAATTCATCAGTGTATGAAGCAACGGTGAATAGTTTGATGTATGTAGTGCAAGAGTTAAATCAACAAGCAGAAACGGTCTTCCTTTTCGGACATAATCCAGGATTAACAGAATTGATTAATGCCCTCTGTGGATTTACGTTAACTAACCTTCCAACATCGGGCGTTGCCGTAATCGAATTCTCCACCACCCACTGGAACGAAGTCGATTTTGAAAGAGGTAGGTGTGTGGAGATGTATTCGGGGAGAAGAGGGGGTTTTTAGTTCTTGGTTCTTAGTTCTTAGTTCTTAGTTCTTAGTTCCTAGTTTCGCGATGCGGGAGGCGAGATGGAGGGGAAAGTTTAAATTTTCTTAGTTTCTAGTTCTTAGTTCTTAGTTCCTAGTTTCGCGATGCGGGAGGCGAGATGGAGGGGAAAGTTTAAATGTTCTTAGTTCCTAGTTCTTAGTTCCTAGTTCTTAGTTCCTAGTTCCTAGTTCTTAGTTCTTAGTTCTTAGTTTCGCGATGCGGGAGGCGAGATGGAGGGAAAAGTTTTAAGGTTCTTAGTTCATAGTTCATAGTTCCTAGTTTCGCGATGCGGGAGGCGAGATGGCGGGGAAAGTTTAAATGTTCTTAGTTCTTAGTTCTTAGTTCTTAGTTCCTAGTTCTTAGTTTCGCGATGCGGGAGGCAAGATTCGGAACTATATCGCGTTAGCTAAAATCGGCTTTGCCGAACCATGAACCATGAACCATGAACCATGAACCATGAACCATGAACCATGAACCATGAACCATGAACCATGAACCATGAACCATGAACCTTACATCTTTCCCACATTTCCCATTCTCTCTGATATTCATCACTACAAATGAGCTCTTTACTGATTAACTTTGTGTTAAGTTTTTAAAAAGGCTCGTTTCTTCCTTTTCCTTTTTTAAAATTTGCGTAAAATATTTACGCTTAACCTTTAGTTAACATTCATATGGATAAGAAATTCAGAAAACAGATCGAGCAGCAATTAGCGCTAACTATTACTTATTTTTTAAAGAAGACAGATGCTAAGATTGCTGAGGCTATGGAGAAGTCGGTAAGTTCGGCTGCCAAAGACCTCGCGAAAAAGTTTGTGAAGAAGAAAGAAGCTTTAGAAGAACTAAAGGCAAAGAAGTTGAAATCAGCTACCACAACGCCAACTGCTCTTTCATCTACATCATCTGCTGCTGTTCCTGCAAAAAAGGCGGCCGCACCGGCGAAGAAAAAATCGGCGAAGAAAGCAGTGAAGAAGTCAGCGAAGAAGGCAGCTAAAGTTGTGAAGAAGGCGAAGGCTGTAAAGAAATAAATTCCATTCGTTTTTTATGAGGAAGAAAATGTTGTTGCTGGTTAACCGCGACATCAGTTGGCTTGCGTTTAACGATAGGGTATTGCAGGAGGCGAATGACCCCACTGTTCCATTGCTCGATCGTTTAAAATTCCTAGGCATTGTAAGTAGTAACCGCGATGAATTCTTTCGTGTGCGTGTTGCTACCATCAAGCGAATGATTCGCTTAGGAAAGAAAGGAGCCGATGTTTTGGGTGATGATCCTTCGTTGTTAATGGAGGATATTCAGCGCATCATTGTTCGTCAGCAGGAAGCATTCGATGAGAGTTTTCAGATGTTGTTGAGTGAACTCGAGCGTAAAGGGATTTTTATTTTAAACGAACGACAACTCAATAAAGAGCAAGGCGAGTTTGTAAAGAATTATTTTTACGATGAAGTGCAGCCTGCTCTAGTTCCTATATTACTCGATCATGTTAAAGAGTTTCCTGCTTTGCGTGATAAGAGTATTTATTTTTTGGTGGTGATGTCGAGGAGTAATTCGAAAGCACGACATGCTTTAGTTGAAATTCCTTCCGATGTAACTTCTCGATTTGTAGTATTGCCGCGCGATAATAAATATGTTATTTTATTAGATGATGTAATTCGTTATTGCCTCGGTGATTTATTTTTTAATTTCGATTACGATCATATACAAGCGTATACTGTTAAGATTACTCGTGATGCTGAACTCGATCTCGAACAGGATGTCACGAAGAGTTTAGTAAAGAAAGTTTCAGAGAGTATTAAGCGTCGTAAAAAAGGATTGCCTACGCGATTAGTATTCGATGAAGAGATGCCAGTTGAAGCGCTGAAGTTCTTGATCAGCAAAATGCATTTCAGCAAAGATGATCAGCCGATTGCCGGTGGCAGATATCATAACTTCGTTGACTTCATAAAGTTTCCTTCCTTAGGGAAGCCGGAGTTGAAGTTAAAGCCAATGCCGCAGTTGTCGCATCCCGATATTCCTCCACGTACCAGTTTGTTTAAAGTACTTTCTAATCGTGATATCTTATTGTCGTTTCCGTATCAGTCGTACGCCTATTTAATCGATGTGTTGCGTGAAGCTTCAATTGATCCGAAGGTTAAGTCGATTCAAATTACGTTATATCGTGTTGGAAAGAATTCTCGTATAGTCAATGCTTTAATCAACGCCATTAAAAACGGAAAGCAAGTCACAGCGGTTGTAGAGTTGCAAGCGCGTTTCGATGAAGAAGCCAATATTCGTTGGGCTAATAAATTACATGATGAAGGTGCTAAAGTTATTTATGGTGTTCCGGGATTAAAATTGCACAGCAAGTTGTTCTTGATTACACGCGTAGAGAAGAATGCGCAAGTGTTATACGCACATGTTGGCACCGGGAATTTTAATGAAGATACTGCACGACTTTATTGCGATTATAGCTTGCTAACTTCCGATAAGAGAATTACGGAGGAAGTAGAACGTCTCTTTGAGTTTTATAATGATAATTACAAAGCAGGTACTTATAAGCACTTGATTGTTTCTCCTTTCTTTTCACGTAAGCGTTATGTTCATCTCATCAATAAAGAAATTGAACAGGCGAAGCATGGAAAAGAAGCTTCCATCTTTTTAAAGATGAATAGTATTACCGACGAAGAAATGATTCGCAAGTTATATGAAGCTTCGCAAGCGGGAGTGAAAATCCGAATGATTGTAAGAGGTATTTGTTCATTGGTACCGGGAATAAAAGGTGTTAGCGATAATATTGAAGTGATAAGTATCATAGACCGATTCCTTGAGCATGCCAGAGTGTTTGTATTTCATCATGAAGGCGATCAGAAAGTATATCTTTCTTCTGCCGATTGGATGACACGCAATATCGATCATAGAAGCGAAGTGGGAGTGCCGATTTTTGATGAAGCCATTCAGAAACAATTAATTGATATGCTCGAAATTCAGTGGAGCGATCAGTTAAAAGCACGAATTATAAATGGTGTTCAGGATAATTCATACCGAATTACGAAAGGCAAAAATAAAATTCGCTCGCAGGAAGAAATTTACCGATATTTGCAACAGCAACTTCCCGCTTTAGATAAGTGAAAATAAATTTGAACTTCGTTAACTAACAATTCTTCCTTTGAAATTCGCCGCTATCGATATAGGATCAAACGCTGTTCGTCTCTTGCTTTGCAATGTGTACGAGTCAGGGGCTGATACTTCTTTTAAGAAAGCCGAATTAGTGCGCATGCCGATACGACTAGGAGAAGATGCTTTTCGTTTTCGTAAAATAAGTGACGAGAAAATCGATCAGCTGGCGAAATCGATGAAAGCATTTAAATTGTTAATGGAAGTTTTTGGTGCGATCGATTACCGAGCTTGTGCTACAGCAGCCATGCGTGAAGCAAGCAATAGCAAAGAAGTGGTTGACTATGTAAAGCAATACAGCGGAATAGATATAGAAGTAATCGACGGGAGGACAGAAGCGCAGATTATTTATTCAAATCATATTGCTGAACATCTCGAGCACGACAAATCGTATTTGTATATTGACGTAGGTGGAGGAAGTACCGAGTTAACAGTCTTTGCTGAGAATCATATTGTAGCATCACAATCATTTAATTTAGGAACCATTCGTATTTTGCACGATCAGGTAAGTAAAGAAACATGGAATGTGGTGAAAGAGTGGGTGAATGTTAATACGAGAAATTTTAAACCGTTAACGGCGATTGGTTCGGGAGGGAATATCAATAAAATATTCAAGATGGCAGATCGTAAAGAGCATAAGCCATTGTCGTACGATAAAATCAAAGATATTTACGATTACCTCAAGCAATTTACTTTAGAAGAACGCATTTTGCAACTGGGATTAAATCCAGATCGCGCGGATGTAATTATGCCGGCGACAAAAATATTTTTGACAGTAATGAAAACGGCAGAAATCGATAAAATTATTGTCCCACAAATCGGACTCTCAGATGGAATAGTGCATTTGCTTTATGAAAAGCATCGCGACATGCCGGAGTTTTCGTTTTAAATTTCCTTTTTTTTGTTCTTGAGAACAAAAAATATTAATCCATCAGCATAGCAGCATTTTTATTGAGGTCACAAAATGTGACCTCAATAAAAAGTATATACATGAAGTATTGCTGGCTATATAAATTCGATTACTCCTTCACCCATCTTACCGTAGTTCTTAATTTATCATTACGAATTTTGGTGAGGTACATGCCGGATTGAAAATGGGAGACTGGGATAGTTAGTGATAAATCTGCATGCTGTTTTTTTGATGCCAGTAAACGTCCTTCAATGCTGTAAATATTTACTTCGTAATCATCGCTTGGCAATCCCGTAATCTCTACATAATCGTGCGCAGGGTTGGGTTGTAAATGTAATTGTAGGTTTTGGCCAAAATCAGTTAATCCTGTAGTTGTTGAATATCCGATTTTGACAACCCAATAATCGGAGCCTCCTTTGCCTATATCATGTTTTACAGGAGTTGTTCCATGATACGCGGAACCGCAAACTAAGTAAGTACTATCATTTAAATCTATTAGACTCGATGGAAAATCTAATGAGTCACTTCCCAGAATAATATAATTCAAGAAATTTCCGGATGAATCAACAATCATTACCAAGTAATCTGTCATTCCGTAGGAAGGGGATGAAAAACTCCCATTACCAGTTGTTGTAACCTCACCTAATATGTTGTAATTTCCGAATTGAGTTTTAGATATTTTTATGCCATAATCGTCATAACTTGTTCCGTATTTCTGCTCCCAAATTATGTTGCCTGATGTGTCTGATTTCATTAGCCAAATATCTGAATTGCCAAAACCTATATTATTGATTGTGCCACCCGAATCTGATCTGGTTGATCCTACTATTAGATATGAATTATTTAATTCTATAATATCAGAGATATTTTCGGATGATATTCCTCCAATTCTTTTATTCCATTTTATTTGTCCTAGTTCGTTTGTTTTTATAATCCACGCGTCGCTTGATCCATACGGTATTCCTGAAACATTGCCGCTAAATGCACTTGATGTAGAGCCGTATATAAGATAGCCGCTATCACTTAAACAAGTTATATTAAACGAATCCCAAGTAGTATAGACTTCTATATTATTTCCGCCAAATATTTTGTCCCACTGTTTATTTCCAGATGAATCGAGTTTTACAACCCAGTAATCATAGATTCCAAAACAAGCTTGACTTTTGTCAAAGTCTGCAGGGCCATTGCTCGCACCCATCAATATATATCCACCATCTAATGTTGGTTTTATTTTGCAGTTTTGATCGCTGCCACTGCTTCCAAATCGCCATTCATTAAATTTATTTCCTAGCGAATCGATAATTAACACCCAATAATCAAAACTGCCTTTTGGTGATAACTGAACTGAGCACGAAGTATCAGATCGAGTATATCCTGATATTAAAATTTTATTATTGAAAGTAGTTATACCATATGGTCTATCGTCAGAGGCTCCTCCAAAAGTTTTATCCCAAATAATATTTAAAGAATCATCAAAAGCAACAACCCAAATATCAGGCGATATTGCAGAGCAATTAGAAGATGTTTTGTCGAATTCAATGCCTGAGCAACTGCTATATCCTGCAATAATATTCTTGTTTCCTAATCTAGTAGCAAATGCCTGGCTTTCGCCGAAGGTAGTCCCGAACGATTTGTCGTTTATATATTGAAATGATTGTGCCTGTATCTTAATGTTATAATTAAGTAGCAATATGAAGAGTAGGAGATGTTTCATGATATTTTGAATAAAAAGACAGCAAGAAGAAAATATTTCTCTTGCAACATAAAATTAATTAACTGATTTCGCAATATTTTTCTGATTCAAAAGAGCCATTATGATAGTCAATGTTATTATAAAGGTAATAAATATTTTAAAAATGCAAATAAATAAGATGAAAATTTAGATTGCAGTGCTGTAAATTATTTTTCAATGCAATTATTGATAGAAAAGATAACTCTCTAGTAGTCTCTGAATGAGCCTGTGATGCATAAATTATTTATATTACCCCTCAATCACCCTCACTTCCATCAAAGGATGAATAAAATATTTATGTTTCGTTTTTAGGTCGAAGCAGGTGAAGTTCTTGCGTAACTTTTCGCCTTTCACGAATTGTTGTCCTGATTTAATTTCAAATTTTTCGTTGTAGGGAATGTCTTCTAAATGCAGCCAATCTTCTTCTCCAACATTATGTTGTTTCAGGGCTTTCATTAAGTGAACATCTGAACAGCTCGATGCCGCAGGATCTTTTATATAATTAGCAACTGCCATCGCCACGTTATCAGGAAAAATTTTCATGTCGAGGAAGGGCTTCAAGAGTAAGCGAAATTCGCTTTTCCATTCTTCTCCATGAGGAGCCACACGATCGCGGAATTTGTTATAGCAAGTGAGATGTGCTACTTCGTGTGTAAACGTTATTAAAAACGCATAGGGGTTTAAATCGTGGTTGATGGTGATAATATGTCCTTGGCCATTTTGCGGAGCTCTATAGTCGCCATATTTGCTGGCACGCGTATGTTTGATGCGAACACTGATGCGATAAGTTCTTATCCAGTCGACACAAGTTTCTACAGCGTCGGCCGGTACATACTTCATTAATGCTTCCCGTAGTTTATCTGCGGTAATCATTTATTTCATCAATTGGAAAATTATTAAACTGCTGCAATAGGCTAATGCCGACATGAAAAAGAATTGCATGATAGGCCATTTCCATCCACCTGTTTCTCTCTTTACTACTGCCAAGGTACTCATGCATTGCATAGCAAAGGCATAAAAAATCATTAGCGACCATCCTACAGCGGGAGTGTATCGCGGTTGTCCGGTGTCGGGATTAATTTCCGCTTGCATTTTATCTCTTACCGTTTTGCTTTCGCCATCGTCTTTTCCAACGCTGTAAATAGTACTCATGGTGCCCACAAAAACTTCACGCGCAGCGAAGGAAGTTACTAATGCAATACCTATTTTCCAGTCGAAGCCCAACGGTTTTATAGCAGGCTCCAATAAATGTCCTAAGTGTCCTGCATACGAATGTTCTAATCGTTGCGACTCAAGTTTGTTTAGCGCATCTTGATCGATATTTTGTTCGGTTGATAGTTGTTCTATCTGCTGCGTAATTTCATTGAAATGTTGTCCCGGTCCTCTCGATGATAAAAACCAAAGTATAATACTAATGGCGATAATTATTTTTCCTGCATCAAATAAAAAGATTCGCACCTTTTCATAAATCGAATACACAATATTCGACCAGCGCGGCATACGGTAAACGGGAATTTCCATGATGAAGTAAGAGCGTTCTTTTGCTTTTACAAACCATTTCATGCTTAGTGCTGCGCCTAGTGCTGCTAAAAATCCGATGAGGTACAGCGACATCATAACGATGCCTTGCAAGTTAAATACTCCCCAAATTAATTTCGAAGGGACAACCAACGCAATGAGCAAAGTATAAACGGGTAATCGCGCTGAGCAACTCATCAACGGCGTAATCATGATGGTGATTAATCGTTCTTTCCAACTTCCTATCGTGCGTGTAGCCATAATCGCAGGTACGGCGCATGCTACTCCCGATATCAACGGAATTACTGATCGTCCGTTGAGTCCGAATTTTCGCATAAGTTTATCCATCAAAAAACTTACCCGTGCCATATATCCCGAATCTTCGAGAATAGCAATGAACATAAACAACATGGCGATTTGCGGAATGAAAATGACGATTCCTCCAATTCCTGCTAATACACCATTCACCAATAAATCGTTTAGCACACCTTTCGGTAATGCATTGCGTGCAGCTTCCGTTAAACCAGTAAATGTTTGATCGATGAAGTCCATCGGAAAAGCCGCAATGGTAAATATGGCTTGAAAGATTAAAAATAATATTCCCAAGAAAATAACATATCCCCAGAAACGATGAATCATGAGCTTGTCGATTTTCGCACTCCACGATGGTTTATCGTCGACAGCTTTCACCATACATATTTGCAAGATCTCATGAATCACTTTGTATCGTTCTAATGTCTCGAACGATTGTATTTTGATACTGTCGAATTCGTGTGTCGACATTGCTTCTTCAATATCTTTTTTCTGTTGCTGTGGAATATGAAATCCGGAGATAGCATCGCGATGATGTGCAATTTGTAATGCAGCATAATCGCTACGCATCTCTAGTATTGAGCGAATCTTTTTTAGAAGTGTAGGAGCTAAAGGACCTGTTTCGAAAATGTCGTTTTCCGGGACATGCAATTTGCTGATAACAGCTTGTTTCAGTTCTTCGAGTCCGATGCCTTTGCGTGCATTCACAGGAACGATGCGAACGCCTAATCTGCGTTCCAATTCATCGAGCTTAATATCGATACCCTGTTCTTTCACAAGGTCCATCATATTTAAAGCAAGTACAGCGGGAATTTTCAAATCGATAACCTGCGAAGCCAAAAACAAACTACGTTTTAGGTTAGTACCATCGGCTATGAGAATTACCAAATCGGGATGGTTTTCATCACCCGGATCGCATAAAACTTCGAAGGGGATACGTTCGTCGGGCGACTTCGGATATAAGCTATAAGTACCAGGTAAATCGGTAATCTCTAACGAAGTTGGTTTACCTGTTGACGAGTTATAAATTTTCGAGTAGCCTGTTTTCTTCTCAACGGTAACACCAGGGAAATTTGCAATCTTTTGATGAAGTCCGGTGAGCGCATTAAAAAGCGTACTCTTGCCACTATTCGGATTTCCTACAAGCGATACTTTAACCTGACGCGAAGTCGGTTCCGTTTGAGGGAAATCGGAGTGTTGCAAGGCAGAAACGTTAAGCTAATGGTTTTACAATTACACTCTGTGCTTCGTCAACGCGAATACTTAGAGTGGAGCCAGAAACATTAATAGCCATGGGGCAACCAAAAGGAGCAAATCGATCAACGGTAATTGTCTCGCCCGGCAAGCAGCCCATTTCCAATAGCTTTTGCTTCATCACATCATCTGTGAAGGAGTCGATAATGCAGCGGGCTCCGCGGCGTAAATCAGAAAGTTTAACTAGGGCTGTTTTCATAGCTTATTTAGAATGATTCTAAAAGCGATGCTAAGATAATACATCCACAATCGATCGTACAACATTAAAAATCCAAATTCCTGTAATTGGCTGTAATGCAACCGATTAAATATCGCTGATCTTTATCAGCAGGGCTTGTTTTGGGGGTGTGGAGCGGTTGTGTGACCCGATTTCGCAGGAATTTGTCCGAAACTAGGGCAATGGCAATCTTTCTTAAACAGTTTACATCCCGATGCACCTGTCATCAATCCGAGTAGCAGCGCCATAGCAGTAAGTCGTTTTATTCGGTTCATATTACAAAGGTAGTGGGAATAGAGAAAAGATAACGATAGGTGGGAGAGAAATATTTTGGAAGGAGGTCAATGAATGAATGACTGGATGAATGAATGACTGGATGAGTGAATGGGGGTTCCAACGAAATGCTTGTTGGAATATTAGTTCATTTTTCAATTTGAAATCCATTTTAAAGCGGCCCTACAGGGCGCTAAGATTTCGTGTTATGTTTAGAGTGACAATAAATCACCCCTACAGGGTGAATGAGATTATATTACCCAAAAAAATGTTAAATCAAAGAGAGATTTATGGAATATATAATTTCTAAGCCAAAACCTTAAGTTTAAACGAAGTTGCGTTTTTTGAATGCAGATATAAATTTAAACGCAGCGAAGCAACGATTTCGCAGCGCTTGTCCCAATTGATTGATTAATTATGATTTCGTTTTCGAAAATGAAATCGATGGGAGGTAAATCCTCGTCGTAGACAGCCTGCCCCTTCGGGGATAATCCGTCTCGCCGTTAGGCGATCCTCTACGCGCCAGCCGCTATCGGACAAACATCCTTTTAAATCCCCTGAAGTAGTGTCGATAAATTTCATCTCAAAAAAATTAGCCGATCGACACACTTCAGGGTAAACAAATTTTTAAATCCTTTTAGCTTCGACGTGCTTGCACAGTCGGAGCGAATCCGTGTTCCCAATAAATCACTAATTTAAAAAGAAATCAATAGGTAGCTAATTATTAATCTTAACTAATCATATCGATCTTAAAAATCAGCGGCCCATCAATCCGCTCCAGCCAATCCAAAATCCCCTGAAGTAGAGTCGAAGTGATTCCCTTCAAAAAACAATTTCAATACGACACACTTCAGGGCAAGCAAAATCCAAAATTCGTTTCGTACTTTCGCCTCAACAAAACAATCTATGCTTACAAAAACCTGGTTCGAGATCGGGCGCTACTGGAAATTTATGAAAGGCCTTTTCGTGAAGCCTGAGAAGTTCATTGTGTACTACCGCCAGGTGATGCATGAGTTGGTGAGCATTGGTGTTGGTGCGCTCGGAATCGTTGCACTGACTTCTGTTTTCATGGGTGCCGTTATCACGCTTCAAAGTGCTTATAACCTCGTGAATCCGATGGTGCCGCTTTATGCTGTTGGTATTGTTGCCCGCGATTCAATTATCTTGGAGTTTTCGCCTACCATCATCATGTTGGTGTTGGCAGGAAAAATTGGAAGTAGCATCGCTTCCGAAATAGGTACGATGCGTGTCACCGAGCAAATTGATGCGCTCGAAATTATGGGGATAAATTCATCGGGATATCTTACACTGCCCAAAATTGTTGCGGGATTACTCATCTGTCCTTTCGTAGTTATCATCAGTATGTTTTTGGGAATTATTGGTGGATGGATTGCAGGCGATATGTCGGGCATTGTGCCTTCAGCCGATTATATCAGAGGGATCCAAGATCAGTTTCTTCCTTTCAATATTGTTTTTGCACTCATTAAAACTTTGGTGTTTGCATATATCATTACTAGCGTTTCTGCTTATCACGGATTTCATACCGATGGCGGTGCGTTGGAAGTAGGACAAAGCAGTACAAAGGCGGTGGTTTATTCGAGCATCTTCATTCTTATTTTCGATTATATTTTAACGCAGTTAATTCTCGCTTAGCATGATTAAAGTTGATCATATTTACAAAACCTTTGGCGAGAAAACAGTACTCGATGATGTTTCGTGTACGTTCGAAACAGGAAAAGTGAATCTTATCATCGGACAAAGTGGAATGGGAAAAACAGTATTGATGAAATGTACTGTAGGATTGTTTGAAGTGGATAAAGGCGCTGTGTATTTTGATGGAAGAAATTTCAGTGAAATGAATTTTAAAGAGCGAAAGCCGATTCGTCAGGAAATAGGAATGGTGTTTCAAGGTGGGGCATTATTCGATTCATTAACGGTTGAGCAAAATGTGATGTTCCCGTTGAATATGTTTACGCATATGTCGCAAGAAGAAAAACTCGACCGAGTAAATTTTTGTCTTCAGCGCGTAAATCTTGTCAATTCAAACAAACTTTTTCCTTCAGAGATTTCGGGAGGGATGAAGAAGCGTGTGGCTATCGCTCGAGCGATATCGATGAATCCGAAATATTTGTTTTGCGATGAGCCTAACTCTGGACTAGATCCCAAAACATCGATCGTAATCGATAATCTAATTATGGAGATAACGCAGGAATTCGGCACTACAACAGTTGTGAATACCCACGACATGAATTCACTCACCGAAATGGGAGAGAAGATAGTTTTTATCTATAAAGGAAAAAATTATTGGGAAGGAACTTTTGAAGAATTAGAAATGTCGGATAATCCCGAGCTCATCGATTTTGTTTATGCGAGCAAAATCATGAAAAGTATGCGCAAGCATTAATTTTCGGTTGGCGTAGTGTCGATATAAGTGATAAAGATAATACTGGCAACAACCAATATAAGAGCCGTAATTCCGATCAATATATCACTCACCAAATTGCCCAGCAAATTGTACTTAACAATGGCCGCAAATGCGGTGGAAAGCAGAAGAATGAGCAAAATGCTCAGGAAGGGTCTTCTTTTAATAATTAGGCCTTTTTTCATAAAACAGGCGTTTTGATAGGTAAAAATATTGTAATTAATTCACTAGAAACGAGTTAATACGCAAATTCATTTTGCTAAACTAATAATATTTCTTAATATTAAGGTGTAAAATAATTGCAATTTTTTTTGAATCCCGGACAACGTTTCCAAAACAGCGCTTGTCTTGTATCTGAAAAGTATCGGGTTATGCTTAACGAAAAGATCCTCATAGAACAATGCCTTAAAGGCGATCGGGTGGCTCAAAGAGAGCTGTTCGATACCTTTAAAGGGCGTTTTATGGCGGTAGCTCTTAGGTATATCGGCAACCGCGATGGGGCGGCTGATGTGCTGCAAGATGCTTTCGTGAAGATCTTTCGTCAGCTGAATACCTATAGGGGAGAAGGTGTGCTGGAGGCTTGGATGCGACGCATCGTAGTAAATACCGCCCTTAATTCAATCCGCAAGACGCAACAACTACGCGAAGATCCAATTGAAGATACTTTCAATGTTAATCCCGGATTCAATAGTGCCTTGTCGCACCTCGATGAAAAAGAGTTGTTGGCATTGATAGCTGCTCTTCCGGCGGGATATCGCACTGTCTTTAACCTATATGTGATCGAAGGTTATGATCATAAAGATATTGCCGGCATGTTAAACATTTCAGAAAGCACTTCTCGAACACAATTGCTGAAAGCACGTCTTGTGCTTCAGAAAAAAATTATAGTGAGTAGTAAAATCAATTATTCATTTTTGAATACCGCCAGCTGATGAGCACGCAACAGGAAAATTATTTTGATGACAGCATTCGTCGTAAGCTGAAATCCGCAGAGGAGGAAGTCCCTTTTGCGTTCGATGATATTGCGACGAAACTAGATGTGAATGCGAACGACTATCTGACTTGGATCAGAGGCTTTTTATTTAGCGATGCAATTTTATTGCTCATTGCTTTCTCGTTTATAAAAATGACGAATGGTTCGAATTTAAATAATCATGCTATTGCTGCCGCGAATGTTGCTGCTGCAAATGCTAAGCACTCAACTGCATCTGCTTCTAATAATATTGCCGCAGAAACGGTTGCTCCAATTTCTAACACGACTTCTGATAATCAATTTGACAATCCTTCTACATCGTTAAATGCTGATGCAGCTACTATCACTGCTTCACTGAATACTGTTTCTGCTAACAATAATAATGCTGCTCGTCACAATCGTTTATTTGCAGCTTCGCGAAGGATAAATAATCGTCGTACTAATGCTTATTCTTCAATAGACGCTTCTCTTCTAGCATTGGCGCCAACTAATTCGAAGGCTATTGCTGATAATAATATTGTCTCGGCACCTGATCTTATTGCGTTCATGAAGATGATAGGATTTAAAGATGATGCCGTAGCAGAAAATACAATTCAAACGCAAGATAATCCTGCGCAAGGTTATACTCCTCCTGCATCGATTCTCTTCTATGTTGGAGCTGCTCCAAATAGTTTGTCGGAAATTAATCTCGATAAAAATTTAAATGCCGATGTGAAAAATGCGGCAACGAATTTCTCGGCGGGAATACAATTGCGTTATACTTTGGGTAAACATACAAGTGTGCTTACGGGATTTGAATATAAACGCGGACATTTGAAAACATCGCTGCATGATAGTTATAAGTATGATGCATTGCAAATTGATTCAACCATCGGATTCATTATTTCTCCTTTCGATCCTCCTGTAATGGTTGTCGATTATGATACTTCTCTCGTTTCTAAAATTGGTGAAGTGTCGGTTAATGGTGATGCACGCATCTCTTCATTTATGTTCCCGGTGAAATTAGCATATGCATGGCCGTTAGGTTCATGGTCTGTTGAGCCGAATGCAGGAATCCTAGCTTCGTTCAATGCAGCTAAGAATACTATAACGCATAATTATTCGGGCGAAGCGATTGATTATTATTCTGAGAAATTCACGTTTAGTGATTTAACCTATGCACTTGCTGCAGGATTAAATGTAAGTTATTTGGTTAGTCCGAAGTTGAAAGTGTTTGTTGCTGGTAATTACCTAAAATGGATGAATTCTTCTGCATCGTATAAAGCTGTCAATTATACTGCCTCTCCTCAGTTGAACGGTTCGATTGGTATCGAGTTAAAAATAAAGTAACATGAAAAATTTATTAGTCACTATACGCGTTAGCTTTTTGCTAATGCTAAGCCTTCCTGCGCTCAAAGTTTCGGCGCAAACGAACTACGGTACGCTGACAAACACTTCTTTATCGAGTCGAGTGTTTAGTAATCTCGAATTGTTTTTTGATAGTCAATCTCAGCACGGATTTTTCGAAAGTCCTGCCGGTAGTGGCAAAAGCCCTATATACGCTTCGTCGTTTTGGTTAGGCGGACTCGATAATTCAAATGTGCTTCATGTAAGTCAGCAAACGTACGCTCAAAGTGGAGATCAGAATTATTATCCCGGTCCTTTAGATACGCTAAACGCTACCGCTGCGGTTCCTGCTCTTTGGGATCATGTATGGTGCTTAACAAAAGCTCAGGTGCAATATCATATCGCTAACTGGAATCAGCCTTGGTATGTAATGCCTACCGATATTGAAACATGGCCAGGAAATGCTCCTGTAGGAAGTAGTTATAATAAAGTGTTGGCTCCATTTTACGATAGTAATATGAATAGCATTTATGAACCAGCTTTAGGAGAATATCCTGTTTTCCCTGGTGATGTTGCCGCTTATTTTATTGCAAACGATAATTATGCAGCTCCTCAAAATGGAACGCCTTCAATGAAAACGGAATATCATGTGATGGCTTACATGTATAATTCTGCAGATGTTGCTGTAAGCAATACCGTTTTTGTAAAGCTGCAATTGAAGAATTTTTCGGGACAAGATTATCATGATGTTTACTTTAGTAACTGGACCGATTTCGATTTGGGTAATGCAGTCGATGATCATATAGGTACTGATGTTGGTCAATCAATGGTATATGTTGTCAATGGTGATGCCAATGATGAAGGAAGTAATTGTTATGGATACAACGCTCCTGCATGCGGATTGAAATTCTTAAATACTTCAATATCACATTCGATGTATTATTACAATATCAATAATGATACATTGAAAGGTAATCCTGTTTTAGGTGGAGATTTTTACCATTTATTGAAAGCAGAATGGATAAATGGTCAGCATATGACGTACGGAAATGCGGGCTTTGATTTGATTGGGACTAACTGCAATTATGCCTTTCCGGGATTGACAGATCCTGCCTTTCCTAGTAATGATTGGACCATGGCTAGTGCCGGAGTTGTGCCTGATGATTGGAGAATTTTAGGAACTGTTGGACCGTTTGATTTACTTGCTGGAGGTGTAAAAACCTTTGAAATGGCTTATGTCGTTTCTTATGGAAGCAATGGAACTTTATCGTCATTAGGCCAGCTGCTAACCGATGCACAGCATATTCAAAATTTATATAACGGTAGTGCGTTAACGATAAATGATATCGAGCATCACAATTTGATGGTGAAATCTTCGCTAACTGGAAGTACTGTCGAGATTGTTTGTCCTGATGACATGAAAGGGAAAAGAATTGCGCTCAAAATCATTGATATAACAGGACAAGAAGTACTGTTGAATAATTACTCATCTGCCGATTTATTGTCGGTCGATGTCAGTAATCTTTCACAAGGAATGTACATAGTATCGTTAAGCGATGGAAATAAAAATTACACAAGTAAGATTATTTGTCAGTAGGGGTTCGTTGCACTATTGAGATTTATTTTCTACTTTAGTTAAATGAAAGGTGGCCGCCATATATTGTTTTATGTATTGGTGGCTGCCTTTTGTGCTTTTTGTAACGATTTAAATGGTCAAGGCCCTATTTCAAATTGGTCGTTTGGCGATCAAGCGTATCTGAATTTTCAAAATCATCAAGCAACGGCGGGGTCGTATGGGAATTATTCATTGTCGGGATCGTCGGTTTATACTGATTGTGCCGGACGATTTACTTTGCATTCTAACGCAACGGAGATAAAAGATGAAAATGCTGCAATAATTACTGGAGGTACTCTCTTTTCATCGAACTCGCCTTCTGAGTGTTTGTTTGTTCCTGTTCCAGGAAATAATGATCGTGTGTTATTATTTCACATCAATAAGTATAATGTAGATACTTTCAATTTGTACTGCTCAACAGTTGATTATACTGCGGGAAATCTACAAGTCTCAAGTGCAAATAATCGACTCGATTCCTTGATCGCTAATAAATTATCGGCCACCATGCATTCGAATAATGTCGATTATTGGTTGGTGATCTATAGCCATACTCAAGCAGCATTTTTATCGTATTTAGTAACCGCATCTGGGATTTCGGCTACGCCTATCGTTAGTATTGTGCCTGGGACTGTCCCACCGCTCGCATCGGAGATTGAAGGATTGATGAAATTCTCCCCTTCGGGAGATAAATTAGCGGTTGCTTATAAAGGTTCAGACCGATTGATGGTTTACCATTTCGATAAGCAAACAGGAATTGTTTCAACAGCAAATCCCTTGTTGCAATTGAACATTATGCAACCAGTTGGAGTGGCTTTTTCGGTAGACGAAAAATTTCTTTATTATTCAACTTCAACCTATTCGCGATTGTATCAATTCGATTATCAAAATTATAGTGCAACAGGAAATTATCATCAAGTTTTGCTCGACTCATTATTTAGCGGAGAATATGGCGATCTACAATTAGCTCCCGATGGTAAGTTGTACGCAGCGGTATCGGTAAGTACATATTTAGCAGCGGTAGAGAAACCATCTTTGGCATATCCCGACTGTAAATACATACGTAACGATTTGTATTTAGCCGGACATTCCTGCTTCGTAGGGCTTCCCGATTTTGTTCAGACTTTTACTGATGTAACCACAAATCTTACCAGCGACTCGGTTTGCTTAAACGATACGGTATTTGTAGTGCCAGATCATATAGGAGGATTTGCATCATCCTATACAATTGATTGGGGCGATGGATCAACGGATCAGTATGTGGCAGCAACAGTACCTGAAAAATTCTCGCATTTATATTTATCATCAGGTACCTTTTCGGTTGGTTTGATAATTAACTATCCTTGTTATACTGATACCATTTCATTGATGGTAAAAGTTAATCCTTTGCCTGTAATTAATTTAGGCGCCGACACCTCCTTATGCGAAGGATTATCATTGCCCGTAAGTGTATCATCCGGTTACGATACTTATGAATGGTCCGATGGTTCTACTTCTCCTTTAAACATAATTGAGTCGGGGAGTACTGAAGTGCTTACAGTAACATTTAACGGATGTATATTTTCGGATACCCTTACCGTTAGGAAGTTGCCAAATCCTTCGGTGAAAATCGAAATGATAAATCCTTTATGTCCCGATTTTAATATCGACGCATTACTGAAAGTAACAACAAACGATAATTATAGTTGGTCGACCGGAGATACATCGAAAGTGATATCGGTAAATATTCCGGGATGGATAAACATCACCAGCATAACCGACAGTGGATGTGTGCAAAAAGATTCGTTATTAGTAGAAGACACTTGTCCGTTTTTAATTTTCTTTCCCTCAGCCATCACTCCCGACGGCGACGGACTCAACGATTATTTTATTCCCTATGGGGATGTTCCTGCCGATTACAACTTAAATATTTACAACCGCTGGAACCAACCCATATTTTCACGAAGCTCCACAACAAATATTTGGCCCACAGCATCAACTCCCGAAGGTATTTACAGTTTTGTGTTTACATGCAGAGATGATTTAGGTGGAATGTATAAGAGGAGGGGAGTGTTTACGGTTGTGTATTAGAATTTTGGATTTTGGATTGCGCGATGCGGATAGCGAGATGTTTTTTGGATAGAAATAAGGGTGGAGGAAAGGATTTTCGTTTGAATTGTAAGTTGGAAAAAAAGGTTCCTAGTTCTTTGTTCATAGTTCGCGATGCGGATAGCGAGATGTTTATCGTATAGAGTTGAGGGTAGAGGATTGAATTTTCCTTTGAATTGGGAGTGAAAAAAAAATGTTCTTGGCTTGCCATGCAGTGTGCTTTTTCAGTTCTACTGTATGGTTCTTAGTTCATGGTTCTTGGTTCGCGAAGCGAGAGGCGAAATCTTTTTATGGTTCGAGGCTTGTCCTGGCATTTATCGTCAGGATAGTGAGCTTTTTCAGCTCTATTTCATGGTTCGCGAAACGTATTGCGAAATCTTTTTATGATTCGTGGTTGTCGAGCTGGTCATTGAGGGGAGTCGAAATGGAGTCGAGACATGGTCATCGAGCGGCGGTTATTGAGTTGGTCATCGAGCGGAGTCGAGATGGAGTCGAAATAAGTCGAGATGGAGTCGAAATAAGCCAAGATGGGGCTGGCGCCTCACCTTTCTAAATTAATTTTTTCTCGAAAACCTCCCTTAACCTTAATCCCTATTTTCAGAATTGGGTACAGCAAGTTCCCTCCCTAATTAAAATTACAAAAAAATCTTCAAATAGTCGGGAGATAAACGCTTACAAACGTTTAATTGCTTACCTATTTCCTTTTTTAGTGATTTATATATACATTTGGTAAATATTGGTCACTTTAAGGATGCACTTTATGAAGGCGATAAAAAGCTTGTTGGTTTTTGTTTTGTTGTTGGTAGCAGGAAATACATATGCCCAGTTCACCGATCGTTTTTGGGCATTTGGAGATAGCGCCGCAATAAATTTTAAAAATTTAAATAATCCAATACCTGACTCTAGTATATTGCGCGTTAGAGGTACTTGTGTAAGTATTTGTGATAGTTTAGGTGATTTAATTTTTTATGGTGGCACTCCAAATCAAACTATTTTTAGACCACCTGGTCCTCCGTATACTTACGATATGGGCTTTATAATAAATAAAAGTCATAATATAATAGTTAATGGAGATAGTTTGAAAGGAACAGAATGGTATAACGAAATGGCAATCGTTACCAATCCTGCCAATATTAATCAATTTTACATATTTACGGCCGGCGTTACACCAATTAACCAAGGGTTTTATTATAGCTTGCTTGATATGAGTTTGAATAATGGAGCCGGTTATGTTTTGCAAAAAAATGTGCAATTGCAAACTTTTCAAACAAATGATTGTGTTACTGCAATTAAGCATGGCAATGGAAGAGATTGGTGGATATTAATTCGTGAATGGAGTTATACGCAATCATTAAATTCTTATTATTTGTATTTAATTTCGCCGAGTGGTATTTCTCTTTCAAGTCATCAGAATATTGGAACCTCATATATTGGGGGGGGGGCGGTAAGTATAGAATTTAATAAGAATGGTGACAAATTTTATGAGTGTATTAATAGTGGATTGATAGAACGATTTGATTTTGATCGATGTACTGGTGTTATTTCTAATGATACAATATTAGCTCCCAAAGCCACAACTTGGCGAAGGAATTATTGGGGTATGGCATTGTCGCCTGACGATTCAAAATTATATCTCTCTACTATGCTTGCTGGTTCAAGCAGTGATACTTCGTATTTTGTGCAATATAATTTAAATGCAGGTAATTTTTTGGCTAGTGCAGATACATTACTAGCCTTGCCCAAAGACGATCGAATGGGCTTAGTAAAATTAGGTCGCGACGGTAAGATTTATTTAAGTTGCATTGCTAATTCACTTGATTGTGGATTTGATTATTTGTATTGTGATACTACATGGAATGCAATAAATGAGAATTTGTCAGTTGTTAATTACCCAGATAGTTTGGGCGCCGCTTGCGATTTTCAACCTTTTAGTTTTTACTTGGGTGGCCATAGGTCTTATTATGGGCTGCCAAACAATCCTAATTACGAACTAGGTGCTTTACGAGGCAGCGCATGTGATACTTTAACCGTAAGCTTAAACGATATAATAAAGGAGGCAAACTCATTAGCCATTTTTTATGATGCAGGTTGGTCTACAGCATTTATAAACGCAAAAAATTTAAGAGGTAGAAATTTCCAATTTCAATTGTTCTCAATAAACGGAGAGTTGCTTAAGCAAGAATCCGGTAAATTATCTTCCGAATATTACACCCAAAACTTAAATATGTCTAGCTTTTCAACTGGCGTTTATATTGTTAGGTTGGTTACTGATAAAGAAGTGTTAACAGGCAGGTTTGCTAAAAATTAATAGAATTTTGGATTTTGTCCCGATAGCTATCGGGATTGAATTTTGGATTTCG
>JAHEYP010000067.1 GCA_023251535.1 Bacteroidota bacterium | reverse complement strand
ACGCGTGTCTTTCCTGAACCTGCACCGGCAATGATCATTACAGCTCCATCCGACTGTAATACTGCCTCTCTTTGAACTTCGTTAAGCTTCTCTAAATAACCTGACATACCCGCAAAGATAATCCTATCTCCCGTGCCGTCGGATATTTTTTTTCAACGAATCGACCTGAAAAGCGATATTCCCTAAGTAGTCAGTATCAGTGTTTTTGGGGCAAGGCTCAGAAATTTACTTTTCTGTTTTTTTAATAACTTATTTTTTGTTTCTTTAATCCTCCAAAACAACCTATCTATGAAAAGAATTTACTTAGTACTCATTGCTTTAACTGCGATGATGCTTCCGCGTCTAGCACAGGCGCAATGTAATGTCGGCTTCGATCAGATTAAAATTCACCTGACTACCGACACTTATCCCCAGGAAACCAGCTGGCGTTTGTTCGATAATACCGGAGCATTATTGCTTTCGAGTGTTCCGAGCATGGCCGGATCAACTTTTTACGAAGATTCAGTATGCGTACCTACCGGAACTTGCGTGAAGTTTGAAATTCAAGATTCTTATGGCGACGGTATCTGCTGCGCTTATGGGAATGGTTCTTACGAAATCCTGGTGAACGGAGCTGTTGCAATCGGCGGCGGGTCATTCGGACATATTGAAACGCAATATGTGAATTGTCCTCCGGGAACTTCTTGCGGTGATCCTTTTGTAGCTACAACCGATTCAGTTTTTTCTGCTGTAGGTTCTTCTACATGGTATTCATTTACTCCCGACTCAACGGGTATGTATAATATCAGTACTTGTTTCCCTAATAATGTTTGTAATACTCGTTTGTGGGTGTATGATCATTGCTCAGGATTAATTTGGGATTCATTGTACTACGGTACTACTTATTTTAACGATGATGCTTGCGGTATTCAAGCTTATTTGCCTGCAGGATTTCAAGCTGGATTAACATATTACATTCGTGTTGGTGGCGACCCTAGTTGCTCTAACGATACAATTTCTTGGGAAATCACTTATGGTGGTCCTGTAGTTGGTTGTATGGATTCCACAGCGTGTAACTTTAATCCTTTGGCTGTGATTGACAACAACACTTGTATTTATCCCGGCGATCCGAATTGTAATCATGGTCCCGATTTAGTTGTTGATCAAAATGTATTGAGTAGCTCACTCTACACAGGAACGATTAACGGAAATGATGTTTGTTTAATTGGGGAAGGATGTATTGCAGGCTACGGACAAAGAGATATTATCAATTTTAGTACACGTATTCGTAACGATGGTGATCAAGATTATTTTATCGGACAACCGGTTACTGGAAACTCACAATTTGTGTTTGATAATTGCCACGGACACTGGCATTATGCAGGATATGCGAAGTATGAATTATACGATTCATTGCAGAATGAATTAGGCGTAGGATTCAAAAATGGATTTTGCGTACTCGATTTAATGTGCTTTACAGGAACAGCTAAGTATGGCTGTAATAATATGGGAATTACTGCGGGCTGCGCCGATGAATATGGTGCGGGATTAGCTTGTCAGTGGGTTGATATTACCGACGTTCCTGACGGAAGATATACGTTAGTTGTAAAAGTAAACTGGGATCGTTCGCCTGATAAACTCGGACATGTTGAAACTAATTTCTCGAATAATACGGGTTATGTTTGTTTCAATTTATCGAGAGCAACAGGAAGTGCAGTAGCTACTGTTATTACAACTCCATGCACACCAATTATTGATTGTGCAGGAGATACATTCGGTCTTGCGAAAAAAGATTGTTTAGGTGATTGTAACGGAACGCGATTAAGTGGCGACTTAGATGTTGATGCTGATCGTGACTCTTCTGACTTAGTAACATACTTATCGGATATTATCAATGCAGCGGCAGTAGCTCCTTGCAACGACTTAAACGGCGACGGATCATTAACGATTACAGATGCAGCGAAGTTAAACGGATGTGTTCGTGATTCAGCAGGAACGCACGTACATCCGGGAAGTACGAATGTGTCGCATACACACTGTAATTTCCCAAGTAACTTAATTAATATAAATCACCATTTGAGCTTAGGAATATCTGCTGTAAATACAACTGACAAATACGTTGATATCGCTGTGGCGAATGCCGATGCGCGCATGTTAGCGGTTGACTTTAAACTATCAGGATTGGTGATTGATTCAATTACAAATTTGATTGCTGGATTTGATCCTACAGTAGTAGCTAATCCTTCATCAGGAAGAATAGCAGCCTTAGCAATTGATGAAGTATCGTTAGTAAAACAAACAGCATTAATTCCATGCTTCCGTGTTTACTATTCATCATTATTATCGAATACAATTTGTGTTGATCAAATTTATTCATCGGTAAATTCAGATTACGAAGAAATGGTAAATACGATTGTGAATGGATGTGTAACAGTTACGGGTGTAGGGCATGTTTACAGCAATACCATGTTACATATAGTGCCGAATCCTTCAAAAGATGTATTCAACGTTAGAAGTGATGTGTTAAACGGACAAGAAGCAGAGGTAACTATTTATAGCGCTCTCGGAAAAATTGTATTCAAGAGCACTGAAATGATCAGTTCAGGAAAAGATATCAGCATCGACTTCTCCGACAAAGCAGAAGGCATGTACTTGTTAGAAGTAAAAACTAAAGAAGTTACAGCAACAACAAGATTGGTGAAGATTAAATAATCTCCTGGTTTAAGGAATCCACTAAATTAAAAAGCTCCAGGCCATGGTCTGCGGCTTTTTTTGTTGACTTTAACAAAAATACAATTTAGAATCCCTAAAACTTATAAATTTGAATAATTAAAGAATTCTTGAAGAAAATCTTTAATAAAATTGTTTAACCTCAACGGACAATTAATTACATTGCTTAAAGGAACTTCCTCCGGTGAGTACTTTACCGCCGATGTAAATATGCAAGGCCTAGCAAACGGTATGTATATCTTTCAGATGAGTACCGATAGGGAGGTGTTGACGGGAAAAGTGGTGAAAAACTAAATATGTATAATGCAACATTCTACAATTCCATTTTGCAACCTGAAATCGCATATTGTTTCTGCAATAATATGTTTGGTTTTGGTTTGTGCTTTTCAAACGGAATTAGTTGCTCAAAGAGGTAATATTTGGTGCTTTGGAGATAGTTCAGGAATTAATTTCAACAGCATCCCACCTACTACGTTAATTAGTTCAGTGAAGTCACGCGGGAGTTGCTCTAGTATTTCAAATTCATTAGGTCAATTATTATTTTACTATTGCTATGATCCAAATAGTATTTTAACTGGTCAAAATCCTTATAACAATGGAGGTATTTATTCGAAAGATCACCAAATAATGCAAAATGGGGATACCATCATTACTGGTGCTTGGTATAGTGAAGGTGTGATTATACCAAATCCAAATGCATTTAATGAATATTATTTGTTTACGATTGGTGTCACCGGTAATTATGGCTTGTATTATTCTACAATTGATATTGACCAGAACAATGGACTTGGTGCAGTTACTCAAAAAAACATTCAATTAAATAGCATGAAAGCAGACGATGGCTTAACTGCTGTTAAGCATGGCAATGGCCGAGATTGGTGGGTGTTTTTTAGAAAAGCGTCGTTATCGACAAGTGCGAGCAATACTTTTTATAAATATCTAATTACTCCCTCCGGAATCACGGGACCTGACACACAATCAATAGGTGCACTAACTTACATTAATTCCTATCGTTATTTCTTTTCAAATGATGGAAGCAAATTGGGTTGTGTTGGATACAGAGGGTTAATCGAAACTTATGATTTTAATAGGTGTACAGGTATTTTGTCTAATAATAGGACAATTAGACAAGATTTATTGACAGGACAATTGCCAGGTGGATGGAGTGGGGAATTTTCAAATGATAAATCTAAGCTATATGTTTCAGACCATGGAATAGATTCCTATTTGTTGCAATTTAATTTGTTAGATTCATTCCCGCTTAGCACCGTTGATACTATTGCTCATTTAAATTACCCTCAGTATACAGGAGGAATGTTGAAATTGGCTCCTGATAATAAAATTTACTGGAGTTGTGCATGGATCAATGGCTCAAGTTTTAGTTATCCATATGCTGACACATCATACAATGTTTATAATACTTATTTGAGCGTTATAAACAAACCTGATAGTCTTGGTGGCTCTTGTGACTTTCAGCCATATAGTTTTTATTTAGGTGGAGGTAGGACATATGTTGGCTTGCCCAATAACCCTAACTACGACTTAGGTCCTTTAGCGGGAAGTATTTGCGATACTTTATCCGTTGGACTTAACGAGATTCCTGTATATAAAAACAATTTGGCAGTTTACTACGATGCCGGTTGGCAAATGGCTTTTGTAAATGCTAAAGGATTAAAAGGTAAAAATGCCGTTTTGAAATTGTTTAACCTCAACGGACAATTAATTACATCGCTTAAAGGTAATTCGTCCGGCGAGTATTTTACCGCCGATGTAAATATGCAAGGCCTAACAAACGGTATGTATATCTTTCAGCTGAGCACCGATAGGGAGGTTTTGACGGGGAAGGTGATAAAGTAAAAACGATGAATTAAAAAAAAATCGGAAGACAAATTTTTACTTCGCCTTCCGATTTTCGAACTTTTATTTTAATCGTTCTCTAATATCCAATCTATGTTTCCTTGCAGTGTCTTTTGCGATGTCGTAGCCGGCATCCATGTGACGTATTACTCCCATACCGGGATCATTATGTAATACGCGTTTTAATCGTACTGCTGCTTCATCAGTTCCATCTGCAACAATCACCATTCCCGAGTGAATAGAGTAGCCCATGCCTACGCCACCGCCATGGTGTAAGCTCACCCATGATGCTCCGCCTGCGGTGTTGATTAATGCGTTTAATATCGGCCAGTCAGCAACTGCATCCGATCCGTCAAGCATCGCTTCTGTTTCACGATTCGGACTAGCTACCGATCCTGTGTCTAAGTGATCGCGACCAATAACAATCGGTGCTTTTACTTTTCCTGTTTTTACTAATTCGTTGAATAGTAATCCCGCTTTCTCACGATCTCCTTGTCCGATCCAACAAATACGTGCAGGCAATCCTTGAAAAGCAATACGCTCTTGCGCCATGCGAATCCAACGGTGTAACCCTACGTTATCTGGGAATAATTTTAGGATAGCCTCATCCGTTACCTTGATATCTTCAGGGTCGCCCGATAATGCTGCCCAACGGAATGGTCCTTTGCCTTCACAGAACAAAGGACGAATATAGGCAGGTACAAATCCCGGGAAGTCGAATGCATTCGTTACGCCGCGCTCTAAGGCTCTTCCGCGTAAATTATTTCCGTAGTCGAAAGTAATAGCGCCCATCTTTTGTAAGTCGAGCATCAGTAGCGTATGCTCAGCCATCGAGTCGTAACTCATCTCGATATATTTCTTCGGATTAGCTTCTCTTAAAACATTCGCTTCTTCATTCGTTAATCCTTCAGGTAAATATCCTACCAACGGATCATGCGCTGATGTTTGATCAGTTAATACATCAGGAATAATGCCGCGCTCTTTCATGCGCTTTAATAATTTCACTGCTGTACAAATAACCCCTATGGATTTATTTTCTCCTTTCGCTTTGAAGTCCATAGCCATGTCAATGGCTTTGTCGATATCATGCTCAATAAAATCGAGGTAACGAGTTTCTACACGCTTTTGCGCTCTCCATTCTTCTACTTCTGCAGCGAGACAAGTTCCTTCTGCCATTGTGATAGCAAGAGGTTGTGCTCCGCCCATACCACCTAATCCCGCAGTCACACATAAACGTCCTTTTAACGATCCACCGAAATGTTTTTCGGCAACAGCATTGAAGGTTTCGTAAGTTCCTTGAACGATACCTTGAGAACCGATATAAATCCATGATCCCGCAGTCATCTGTCCGTACATCATCAATCCTTTTTTCTCGA
>JAHEYP010000042.1:17225-24517 GCA_023251535.1 Bacteroidota bacterium | reverse complement strand
CATCAAAATTAAATTTAGACGATGAAAAAACACAGAAAAAGTTGCAGCTATTAGCTGAGCGAGCAAGTAAATTAGTGTTAGCTACTTGTACTGGAAAAGTAACGGTAACCTTTACAAACGTGATGTTAGATGCCGTAATGATTGACAATTACAAACAAGAATTAGTGATTCCAATTAAAACAAATTGGCAGCCGAATAATAACTCTGACAATACAAAGTGGATAAAGGGGACTATTCGTGTGAGTAAGGCAGGAAAGAAAACATGGTATTATACCACAGACAGTGCAGGAGGATATACACATTGCAATGCTCGGCAGTTAGAATTATAATCTTGATAAAAATAAAAAAGTCCCGATTTGCATCGGGACTTTTTTATTTCAGTTAAAAGGGAAATTATTGGTTTCCTTTTAATTTAGTTGTTTTGATAGGTGTTCCTTTTACAACCCATCCTTGACGTAAGAATTCTTTTCTTGCAAAAACAACACCGTCGATCAAGGCATCATAACCTGGACCAGCGTTTTCGATTGCTTTGTCAACTGCTTCTTTCAATTGCGGTTGAACACACATTTTCACTTCTTTTCCTTCTGTACGAGGACCTTTTCCGTCTTCAGATAGACGTAAAGTTACGTTCTTAGAAGAGATAACTGTAAAGTCGATTAGACGAGTGTTGCAAGAACTTAAAAGAACTACGCAAGCGATAGCTAATGGTAAAGTAATTTTTTTCATACGATTAATGTTAAGTTTGACAAATATAAAAACTATTGACGGTTAAAAACAAGATGTTTCTTTTTATTTTAGATACAATCACTTAATTTTTTTTCACCCTAAAAAAGGGTGTTTGTTTGCTGTTTATCAATAAGTTACGCTCGCATCTTTCAGGCATTGTCGAGAAAGACCTACGAAATATACCCGCTGGTGGGTATCCAATTCGTCGTTAGAAGACGAGAAAGTTGAAATGATCTTGTATTGTCGAAGCGCTTCTTCCTTATTTCCGGCAGCTAAAAGTGACTTCAGATAATAGAATCGGTAAAGCAAATTTGCCGGAAATCCGTTGGCAAGTCGCTGCCCGTAGGTCACTGCATTTGTGTAGTTATTCTCTTCTTCAAGGTTAATTTTCATCAAAAAGTACATCGCTTCAGTGCTTAGCAATGGATCGGTAGAAGCAGCCGTTTTTTGAAGCATGGTCAACCCTTTTTTCTTATCGCCATCTGGCAGAAAGACCGTATACGGGTAAAGGATTGGATGTTTATGATTTACCTGAGCAATCATGTAGTTATACAATCCTGTGGTAAGATAGAATGGCTCATAACGATCTTCCTTATTAAACGACTGCTTGATAGATGCCACGCAATTATTGATACTCGACAATGCCTGAATATAATTCTTATTCATCGCCTCGAAGCGAGCTCTATACGCGTAAATACTAATGAGGCAATAATTATCCTCGTCAGATAAAGTAGACTTCCTTTTACCGACAATCGCTTTAGCTTGATCGAGACTTTTCAAATATTCAGAACGATTTTCCTTGGTGTCATCTCCGGAAATAATTTTCCACCAATAATAATTTGCCGACATTAAATAGCTCCCTGCGTTATTGGGATTTTCTCTCTTCACTACAGCGATAATCGAATCTGCCTTTTGAAACTGAAAATTATAAATGGCAATAAAGCCTTTGTACACATCGGCCTTCAGCTTTGAATCTGTTGGCTCGGGATAAAAGGAAGAAAACAGCAAAACCATTCCGGTTAAAACAGGAATCAAAAAGTGCATTGAAAAAATAAGTTTCGACGGTGCTTTCATTACAAGGGTACAAAAGTGGCTATTTTTTTTGAACCGAAGGACTCAAATATCGCATAACAATCATAGCACATGAAGCTTTTCAATTTTATTATCAATGAAATCGATATAAAAGTCGAAAGGGCTTAAAACATATTTATCTTTGCATCATGCAAACATCTGTTATACCCTACCTCAATTTTAACGGCAATTGTAGAGCAGCAATGACTTTTTACAAAGAGGCCCTGAGTGCAAATCTTGAAATAATGGACATGGGCGATTCGCCTATGGAAGTTCCTGAAACATCAAAAGACCATGTGATGCACAGTATTCTAACTTTAGAGAATATCACCATTATGGCTTCGGATACAATGCCAGGACAAACCATCACTTTCGGAAATAGCGTTTCTCTATCTATAAACTGTATATCAAGAGAACAAGCCGACCGTTTTTTTAACAATTTAAAAGTAAACGGAAGTATTTTAATGCCACTTCAAGATACATTTTGGGGTGCTTACTTCGGAATGATAAGCGATCAATTCGGAATTAATTGGTTGTTTAATTTTGATTCCCCTAAAAACTAGTATTAATATTGTTGGCGAAACACCTATACTTGTTTTAATATAAAGCTGTATTTCAAACACTTATGAAGGCCATTGGATATATCCAATGGCCTTTCTCTTTTCGTCACGATACTACTTCTTTTTCATAATTAAATAATTTTTTGTTTAATAACATCACAAACATATATTTGTAAAGTATATCGCTTTAAGACAAATTAAAGAAGTTTTATTTCTTTTATACTTACAATAACATTATTATTAGAACAAAATGAAAGCTAAAAACCTTACTCTATTTTTAATCACCATTTTTTCTGTTTATTTCAGCTCAAATGGTAAATGTCAAACTACTTCTGATTTCATAATCAAAAGAGATCCCGAAAAAAACATTGGAGCGCTATATAAAATAAAAGGACATCATAATGAGATAACAAAAAAGGTAGTATTAGTGATGGGGGAAGATAGGGATTGTGAGGATTGTGAAAATTTTCTTCGCAATTTTTCTATGGCTTTGGATACAGTAAGGGCGCAAGAGTTTTTATCGTCCGATTATAAAAACTTCGAAAATGATACTATTGATTACATTCTAGAAGTTAACAATATTATTATTTCAGGAGATTTTTATCAAAGCAGAGTCGCTGATCATAGTTATGAATCAGGTTACGCTGCAAAACTTTTTTTCGATATTAACCTAAAAAATATTAATGGTGAATTACTACAATCGACCAAATTAAAAACCAGAAATCCTTATACGGTTGGAGGAACCCATCATTACTTCCCATCTCTTGAGAATGCGCTTCGTGCTGTAGTTTTTGAAGCCGATCTTTGGGAAAGAAAACTAAATGATTCGATCTACAAAATATTACCTCCTACCAGTCTAATTACCAAAGCTGATGAAATAAATAAAAATAACGAGGTAACTTTAGTAACTATAGAAGGGGGAGTCGACATTGGTGTCGCACTCAGAAAAGATATATCAACAAACCACTTCAATGTTTATGATGGATTACAATCTTCAGACAAATTAATTGGAGATTTAAAAATAAAATCGGTGGAAGCAACCTCCACAAAATGTAAAGTGGTTTCGGGGGGAGACCTAATTGCCAAAGCACTAAAAGAGGGGAAAAAACTTCTAGTAGTAGAGAAAATGGAATGACGTTTCTTTTTCAACTTTATATCTAACAATTTAAACCCAAATAAAAATGAAAAAAACACTCTATTTGACACTGTCACTATTGTTTCTGTTTTTTCTATCCCAAGCACAAACGAAGTCTTTTGAAAATGTAGAATCCTATGCACCAGCTGCTTTAGGTCCAATAAAAAAAGGTGCAGAGGTGAAGGGTTATTATCTATGCTATTTAACACAACAAGTAAAAGGAAAAATAAGCAAATTATCGTATAATGAATATACATTACAGATATTAGATTTGGATTTAAATATAACTAAAACTGTAACTGTAAAAGGTCCATTAGGATTTTATATAAAAGATTCTTATGCAACTGAAAATGAATTTAGTTTCACTTTTTTTAATGAAGATCTTGCGGTTCGACAAATTGCAGTTGATAGTACTGGAAGTACAATTGGAGAATATAAACTCAGTGAGCCTAGCATGTTCGATAAGTACTTGCCAAACGATAAATATAATAATAACGTAGGTATAGGAAGTAGCGTATTTACTCCCATTGGAAATATCGGATATGGAAGAATTGACCCAAGGAGTACATATGGCATATGGGGGTTTGAAACAGAATCTAATTTTTATTTGGAAGTAACGAACAAAAAATTAGATCAATTGTGGGTTTATCAAAACCCAAAACCTGATTTCAAATTGAATTTTGGCCAAATTAAATATACCAGTGATCAATATATTGGATTATTTGAATCAAAAAAGGCTTCAATGTCTAAAAGAACATATAAACATTCATTTACGCTTCTAGACACTAAAACAGGTAAAGTTCAATTTGAATACCCATTAAATGAGCGCGTCGAAAATTTACCAGACAATGTTTTCATTGATGAAACTAAAGGAGAAATAACAATTGTTGCTAATTACTTTCCATCGGGCAAAAATTTTTATTCCGCTGAACCCGAAGGGATCTATATTATTACACTTAATTTAAAGGGAAGCCTATTAAGTGAAAAGAAAGTGCTATGGTCACAACTTAATCCTTTATACAAAAGCAGTGATAATAAGCCATTAGATAAAAAGAATTATACATACATCACTTTTCACAGTATGCAGAAATCAAAAGATGGACATTTTGTTCTTGTAGGTGAACAACTATCAAAAACAAAAAACAGAGTTGCTGTATCGATGCAAGAAACGTCAAGGGACTGGGTTGGCTTTGGTATAAGGACAAATAATATGGTAGCAATTGAATTAAATGCGGATTGTTCTCCCACTTCTTATTCATCTTTTTCAAAAAGAGAAACGGAATCAATTGAAATCTCTTATTATCATGCAGGGGGAGAAGTTGAATTTATATCTGAGCAAGTTTGGGCGATGGGACATTATGATTACAGATTCACGACAAAAGAGCCTGGAACTGATAATTGTTCATTCGTATACATTGATAGAAATAAATTCACCGACGACAATGAAACTACGGGAACTATGTGTGGTATAATCAAATATGAAAATGGTGTTTTAACAAACACTAAAGAATCTTTAAATTTAACAAGCAACGAGTTCGCTATTAAAGAGGCTAAGCCCGGATATATGTTAATAAGTGAGTACTTGCCAGTTCCAAAAACAATAAAGCTGAGAATTGAAAAAATCAACAAATAGTCCTGAGTAATTTTGAATAAAAAAAGGGAAGCTTTATTATGAAGCTTCCCTTTTTTATTAGTTATTCAAAATTACTCTTTAACTCCTTTTTCAAACTTCATCAATAAAGTATCGCCGCCCATAAGCATTAATTGTTCTTGAACTACTCCGCTTACTTTCGATTGTTTCAGTTTGAAGTGATTCGTTTTTTGAAGTAGATTTAAAATTGTGGTTTCACGATCCAACTCCGGACAAGCCATTTTTGTGGATGTCATTTGATGAATAAAAATCATGTTTTCTTGTGAAGTATACATACCATTAACAGTATTACATCCTGCTTCCAGTGTGAAGTTATTATCGTTTTCAAATTCGATAGAAACTTCCTTCTGAGCTGCTGTAAATATTACCGACTTCCCTTCCATTTCCTTCAATACCCAATGGCGATCTTCAATACCTGGAGTTCTTCCGAAAGGCAATTTTTCTTTAGGCTTACATGATGCCATTGCTGCTATCACTAATAAAACTAATACGCTGTTTTTCATAATCTCTGTTTTTAAAACGAAAATTAGTCTTCCATATTATCTAGAATCGACTTAATCTCTGCGTCGGTATTTTTCAATTTATCTTTGCATTGCTTAATTAACTCGCTGGCACGTTTAACCAGTTTTGTTAAATGATCAACACCAGCTTCTCCAGCCTCTAACTCCTCAAGAATATTTTCGAGTTCTGCTTTTGCTTTATCGTAACTGAATTTCTCTGCCATACTATAATGTTTTACTTTTTATTGAACCTTTTGCTAATACTGTTTCGATTTCCTCTCCCGATTTTACTGAAGAAGCTTCGGTAATTACTTTTCCTTTGTGCAAGGTATAACTAAATCCCCGTTTAAGAATATTAATTGGATCTAGGAGTTGCAATCGCTTTTCGGAATAAGCAATTTGCTTTTCATCATTTTCAATCTGCTGAGTTGCGCTTCTTTTTAATTCACGTGTTGCATTTACCAACACTTCATTTTCTGATACTATTCGATGACGCAATTGCTGTTGAAGATATTGCTTCGACTGACTAAAGAAATTCTTTTCAGTAATTACTTTTTCTTGCACCAACATTCGTATTGCTGAACTTTGAACTTGCAAAGAAGCATTTTCTTGCGACAAAAATACGGAAGCTACGGCATTTAATCGCTTCACTGATGACTTCAAATCATCTTCTTCATTTTCCAATATCATATTTACATAGGCTGAAATGCCATCGTACAATTCGCTAACAGCTCCATCATAATGCAATAATCTTGATACAAGAAAATTAGCTACTTCAGTAGGAGTTATCAAATTTAAATTTGCCACTTCATCTACTACACTAACATCGGCTGTATGTCCGATGCCCGTAATAACAGGAAGGGGATATTGCGCAATAGCACTTGCCAACTGATAATCGTTGAAGCATCCTAAACTAGATGCGGCTCCTCCTCCTCTAACAATAATTACTGCATCAAAATGTCCATACAATTGGTCTTGTTTAATCGATACCAGCTTCGAAATAATATCACCTGCTGCCATATCGCCTTGCAACAACGACGGAAACAATTTCACATTAAAATGATATCCGTAATCGTTTTGTGTAAGTCTGGTATAGAAATCTTCGTACCCGCGAGAATCCTCTGCCGATATAACAGCGATAGTTTGAATGGCTTCAGGAAGATGCTTTTGCTTATTCAAATCATAAACACCTTCTTTTCTTAATCGGTCAATGGTTTGACGACGTTCCATCTCCAATTTACCGAGCGTGTAAGAAGGATCTAAATCATGAACAATTAAACTCAATCCGTAGCGCTCATGAAACTGCACCTCTACCTTACATAAAATTTGTACTTGTTCTTGTAAACGTGTTCCGGTTTCGATCATAAATCGGCGGTGAAGCACATCAAACATACTCGACCATATCATTGCTCTAAACTCCGCTTTCGGCATTACTCCACGTTCATCCTTCTCTACCAATTGCAAATAACAATGTCCCTTGCTGATCTTCATTCCGATGATCTCAGCAGTAACCCAATAACGTTCAAAAGAAAACTCCTTCCTAAATACGTTAGAAATATGTTTGGCGAGAGCCGATAAACTTATTGCAGGGGCATCCATCAATGCGAAAATACGAACTCTAGGAATGCGTTTGGAGAAAAGATATTCAC
>JAHEYP010000042.1:0-17125 GCA_023251535.1 Bacteroidota bacterium | reverse complement strand
TAAGAGCGTTTTTTATAACTGATGATGGCCCACGTATTGAGTACGATGCCGAAGATAAAGATGATACCAAGGTTTTGGGAGACATCAGAGAATCCACTACCTTTTATGACAACCATACGCATTACTTCGATGAAATAGCGAACAGGATTAAACCATGTCACCACTTGCGCCCAATATGGCATACTATCGATGGAAGTATAGAGACCGCTCATCATAATAAAAATCATCATGAGGAAAAAGGCTATCAGCATTGCTTGTTGTTGTGTTTGGGTAATGGTTGACACAAGTAATCCTAATCCAAGGACTGCAACTAAATATACTGCAGTAAATAAATACAATAGTCCGATATTACCGACAGGAACAATACCATAAATTAGTCGCGCTACTGTTAATCCTAGTGTTAATACGATCATTCCTAAAACCCAAAATGGTATTAGCTTACCAAGAATGAAATGATATTTTTTTATTGGAGTAACATTGATTTGTTCGATGGTGCCAATCTCTTTTTCTTTAACGATATTGAGAGAAGTAAGAAATGATCCTACCATTGTCATTAGTACTACTAAAATTCCTGGAACCATAAAAAGCTTATAGCTCATTAACGGATTGTACCAATTCGAATAGGTCACATTCAATTGAGGAGTTGGACTAAACTTTGTAGTAGGAAGAGTTTCTATTCTGATATCACTATTATAATCTCTCAATAACGATGATAAATAACTCGCACCAAGTCCGGCTTTAACACCATTAATTGCATTCACTGCGACAAAAAGTTTTGCTGCGCCTTCCTTAACTAAATCGCGCTCGAAATGAACAGGAATTTCGAGAATTAAATCTGCTTTCTCTTGCTCAACATATTTCAATGCTTCTTTATAATCGACACAGTAAGCGGTCAATTGAAAATAACCACCAGCCTCCAATTTATTAATCATGCGAGTAGAAACCGGACTATGATCATGATCAATTACGGCAATATTAACATTCTTTACTTCGTAATTCGCAACAATTGGCAAAACGATTAATTGCAAAATTGGCATTACAAAGATCATTCGTAAAATAGACGGATCTCGAAAGATCTGACGAAATTCTTTTTCTAAAATAAAGCGCAGTGTTTTCATATCAAGAAAGGCGTAGTTTAAATTTCTTAATACTTACCACTAAAAAGAACATGGTCATGCCGAAGAGTACAAGTACTTCCTTCCAAATCGAAGCTATTCCTAGTCCTTTGATCATTACATCTTTTACGATATAAAAATACCATTTTGCAGGAACGAGGTTTGAAATAAACTGCATCGGTAACGGCATATTTTCGATCGGGAACATAAATCCGCTGAGCATGATAGTAGGAAGGAATAATCCCATGAGAGAAATTAACATGGCTACTTGTTGCGAATTTGTAGAAGATGAAATCAATATTCCCAGCGACAAACAAGTAATGGCAAACAACATACTAAGCGATACCAATAAAAATAAACTTCCGTTGATTGGAAGATCGAGAACAAAAACACTTAACAATAAGATAGTAGAAATATTTATTAGTGATAAAAATAAATACGGTATTGTTTTAGAGATGATAATTAGCAATGGTTTCAGTGGCGAAGCGAGCAAAATCTCCATCGTACCCAACTCTTTTTCTCTAACAATGGCAATGGAAGTCATCATTGTGCTAACGAGCATCAACACCATCGCCATTACACCAGGGACAAAGTTAAAGGCTCCTTTTAACTGTGGATTGTAAAGCATTCGAACTTCAGGAGTAACTACTAAAGGAATTTTCTCGGTGAAGTATTGCTTTTGGAAATCATTAACTATAGAAGAAGCGTAATTCACTAAAGTAGTAGCAAGGTTCGGGTCACTTGCATCGGCAATAAGTTGAATTGTTACTTTATGCTTAGCTTCAATACTCTGTGTAAAATCTGGAGGAATCACCATCACCATTTTTACTTTACCCGCCTTTAGTACGCGATCAATATCAGCAGATCGATTGAGTGACGAATAAACATCGAAATACCTACTTGCATCCATTTGCTGCACTAGTTCGGTGCTTTTAGCATCCTTTGAATAGTCCAGTACGGCGACATTAGCATTCTTTACCTCATTGGTAAGCGCGAATCCAAAAATCAGAATTTGCATCACAGGCATCCCAAACAAAATAAAAACTGTTTTGCGGTCGCGGAAGATGTGAAACCATTCCTTCTTTATAAATGCTCGAAATTGTTTCATCAATTAATCTCCTATACGTTTAGCATTACGAGCGAGTTTGAGGAAAACATCATCCATAGTAGCTGAATTAAATTCTTTCTTTAAATCGGAAGGAGTTCCCAACGCTTCAATTTTTCCATCCACCATAATTGAAATACGATTACAGTATTCGGCTTCATCCATGTAGTGCGTAGTAACGAAAGCAGTAGTTCCGCGGTTAGCGGCAGAATAAATCATCTCCCAGAATTCGCGACGTGTGATGGGATCTACTCCACCTGTTGGTTCATCGAGGAAAACAACTGCTGGATCATGAATGATAGCGATTGAAAAAGCAAGTTTTTGTTTCCAGCCTAACGGTAATGCCTTAACGAGAACATTCTTTTGTGATTCCATATTCAGCTGTTGCAAAAGAGCAGCTGTTTTTTCTTTAATAACAGGAATACTCAATCCGTAGATACCAGCATAAAAACGAATATTCTCGGTAACAGTTAAGTCCTCGTACAAAGAGAACTTCTGACTCATATAACCGATATTCTTTTTAATTTTTTCACTTTCAGTAGAAACATCGAATCCTGCAACCGTAGCACTTCCACGAGAAGGAGTAGAAAGGCCGCACAACATTTTCATAGCTGTTGTTTTACCTGCTCCATTCGCTCCAAGGAATCCGAATATTTCACCCTTATACACTTCAAAAGAGATTGCATTTGTAGCAATAAAATCTCCAAATTGCTTTGTTAGATTAGTAGCCGAAATCACTACCTCACGCTGATTATTAGCTATGTTGTTCATGACTTTCAGTATGCATTAATAGTTTAATAAAAACATCTTCAATTGAAGGATTAATTTGTTTCAATTGAATTTGTGTATGTCCTTTAGCTTGCAAAGCATCAATAATTACTTGTTGATTAATTACCTCAGAACTGATATGGATATCCTCTCCAAAAATATGTGCGGCTTGAACAAGATGATCATCACGCAAATCATGTAAGAGTTGATACATTTTATTGGAGCGGATGGCGAAGAGAGGATCACTGAAAGAAGCTTTAACATTTTCGGGAGTATTATTCATCAGAATTTTCCCCTCCTGAATTAATGCAATGCGATCACACTGTTCGGCTTCATCCATGTATGGAGTTGACACTAAAATGGTGAGGCCATCACTTTTTAACTTCTGCAACATCTGCCAAAACTCTTTACGAGAAACGGCATCAACTCCCGTTGTTGGTTCGTCTAAGAAGAGAACCTCGGGACGATGAATCAAAGCGCAGCTTAATGCCAACTTTTGTTTCATACCACCAGATAATTGTCCGGCGCGACGATCTTTAAAAGGAGCGATTTGCTCGTAAATATCTTTTATCAAGCTATAATTTTCTTCAATCGTCGTATTAAAAATCGTAGCGAAAAACTGAAGATTCTCCTCCACCGTTAAATCTTGGTACAACGAAAATCGTCCAGGCATATAACCTATTTGCTGACGAATTTTAGCATAATCCTTAACTACATCGAGACCATTAATAACGGCGGTACCGGAATCTGCCAAAAGCAAAGTAGTAAGAATACGAAACAACGAAGTTTTTCCTGCACCATCGGGACCGATTACGCCGAACATTTCCCCTTTAGGAATATTCAAATCGACCGAGAGCAAGGCTTTCACCTCCTCCGTTTTCGTTCTATACGACTTCGTTAACTGCTCAGCAAAAATCATTGGAATGTTTATTTGAAATTTACTTCACCATACATTCCCAACTTCAAGAAACCATCGTTTAGCACTTTCACTTTAGTAGCATAAACAAGATTAGCTCTTTCATCTTTAGTCTGAATTGTTTTAGGCGTGAACTCCGCTTTATCAGCAATCCATGTAATTGTCCCTTTATACTCTTTGTATTTATCGGCACCAGCATCCACCATCACCTTCACCTGTTGTCCTAACTTTACTTCACCCAACTGATCGCCCGTGATATAAGCACGAAGATTCATAGAAGAAATATTCGCTAACTTATAGAGCGGTTTTCCTGCTGAAATAATCTCACCTGCCTCTGCATACTTCACCAAAACAGTACCTGCAACTGGATTACGAACAGAACACTTCGACAACTGATCTTTCAATTGATCCTGTTTTTTCTCAAGCGGATTACGTTCACTGAGTATTCCGCGGTTTTGCGTATTGATAAGCGAACGCTGTTGAACAATTTGTTTTTTTGTCACCTCAATTTGATCCTTCAAAACAAGAACTTGCGTATTGATATCATCTAGTTTCTTCTCGGTAGTTGCATTCGCTTGCAAGAGATTCGTGAAACGAACTTTATCGCGTTCAAGCGAAGCGAGTTGTTGTTTTTGCACCACCAGTTGTTGCTCTAATACATCAATAGTAGGAAGAGGATCATTCGTTTTTTCCTGGAGCGCATTAATGCTCGCATTCAATTGATTTATTTGAAGAACAACATTCGTTGTATCGATAGAAGCGGCTAAAAAATTACTATCAATCGTCATACCCTCATCGATATTTAGCGAAAGAATTCTGCCAGTAACCTCAGGACTTACGAGTACTTCATCGGCTTCAAATACACCAGCGGCATCGAAATTATTCTTTGAATTCTTGCACGAAGAAAGAATAGTAAGAAGTGAAATAAATAAAATAACTTTTCTCATTGTATAATGATTTATTGAATGTTCTTAATTTGAATTGAATCGATAATAAAATCGGCAACTAATTGCTTTCGCTGTTCCATCATATCATCGAAAACGGAATCAGTAAAACTCATCACGCGTTGCATCATCGGTTTTGCGAGGAAAGGGAAAACGCACATCGACATAATATTCATGACCAGTTGTTCGAATCGGATGGGTTTAATTAAATTTTTTTTTTGTGCTTTATCGACCTTCTGAAAAAGATGAAGCATCATGGTAGGTTGAGCATTATTAAAAATCAATTTAAAAACGCGATCGGCATCCTTATTGATTTCATGAAAGAGAAACAAAGGAAGTGAAGGTTGCGACTGCATTAAACTGATATAAGCATGAACAAATTTTTTAATGATGATAAAAATATCCTCTTCTTGCATTATCATCTCCTCCACATGAGGAATAAACTTACGGAACGAAGCCTCAAAAATTTCATTGAAGAGGGTTTCCTTATTATTGAAATAATAATGCAGTAAAGCTTTGTTTATTCCGGCGGCATCGGCGATAGCCTGCATGCGAGCACCCTCGTAACCCTTCTTAAAAAACTCCTGACGTGCGGCCTCCAGAATTCTGGTACGGGCATGCGACTCATCTACTTGAACTGCCATTGTTTAACCATTTGGTTAATGCAAACTTAGGGTAAGGGAATAAAATTTGGATTAATTTTCTCAAAAAATTTCGTATAATATTGATAATCAACATTAATATTTTAACCATTTGGTTAAAAAGAAGGACTCAAATCGATTTCTTTAGCTTTGTAGACGCAATAAAATTATGTGGAAAGACATCAGCACAGGAATTCGGCAAGGCATGGTGCAATGGCCGGGCGACCGAAAATTGAGCATCACAAAAGACTTAAGCTTAGAAAAGGGCGAAGAAGCCAATGTTAGCTCCATTGAAACCTGTGTACATCTTGGAACGCATATCGATGCACCATTGCACTTCATTACTAACGGTGACGACGTAACGAAATATCCTTTAGAGAAACTTACAGGAACGGCGCGAATAATTTATTTACCAGGAATTAAAGAAATAAGTGTAGCACACTTAATTGATTTAGAAATTGGAGAAGGCGATAAAATTTTATTTAAGACCGATAATTCAAAAACGAATTGGGTGATGGAGTCCTTCAACGAAAATTTTGTTGCGTTAACTGCGGATGCAGCACAATATCTTTCCGACTGCAAAATTGACTTAGTAGGAATTGACTATTTATCAATAGCAATGCCTAACGACAATACTGAAGTGCATCAAAAATTGCTTAAGAACAAGATCTGCATTTTAGAAGGATTACTACTACAAGAAATAGAAGAAGGCCTTTACGATTTTGTTTGTTTACCCATTAGCATAGAGCAATGTGATGGAAGTTTTGCTCGAGTAGTTATTAGAGAACAAGGGTGGGGATAGGGAATAAAATCGGAATGTAATCTCTATATTTGCAGCACAATTTTGGTCCCGTAGTTCAACGCCCGCCCGAACGACGTTCAGTCGGGCGGGGATAGAATAGGAGTTTCCTAAACTCTAGATAGCAGTTCCCTGCCTGCCGGCCGGCAGGCCTGTCTACCGACAGGTAGAGATTCTGATCGGGACTACTACAATATCTTAATCCATTAATTTTATTGTTCAGGCTTTGTGATTTTTCCTTTTCTCTTTATTCCAACATCGCCTCGCTCTCTCTTTAGTTAACCTAAAAATTCCTTAAAGTTTTTAACTTTGCCTACTATTTATTTTTAATTGGTCCCGTAGTTCAACGGATAGAATAGGAGTTTCCTAAACTCTAGATAGCAGTTCGATTCTGCTCGGGACTACTAGTTAATTAAATAATGTATTTTGCTTACATCTTAAAAAGTATTGACCACGACTATTTTTACAAAGGTCATTGCCAAGATCTTGAAAAAAGATTGAAGGAGCACAATAGTGGTATAACTACTTCTATCAAGCCATATATTCCCTTTAAAATAGTTTACTTTGAAAAATTTGAATCTAGGGGACTTGCTATTAAACGTGAAAAATATTTTAAGTCAGCTGCTGGAAGAAAATTTATAAAAAATTTATTGGTCCCGTAGTTCAACGCCCGCCCGAACGACGTTCAGTCGGGCGGGGATAGAATAGGAGTTTCCTAAACTCTAGATAGCAGTTCGATTCTGCTCGGGACTACTAAACTCTAGATAGCAGTTCCCCGCCTAAACTTTGTTTATTCGGGCACGCCCGCCTGAACGATGTTCATTCGGGTAAAGATTCTGCTCGGGACTACTAAAATTCCCCTTAATTCCCTGATTCAGCTACACTTTTCTTCTTCTGTTCGCTGCGGTGAGCGATAAAGCCGATGGCGGCAACGAGCATATCGATTGCAACTTGATTCTCGCCTCCTTGCGGGATGATTAAATCGGCGAAGCGTTTAGTAGGCTCAATAAAATGGACATGCATTTCTTTTACTAAAGCATAACGTTCAATCACTTGATTTGCTGTTCTCGCGCGTTCACGCATATCACGTTCAATGATGCGTATTAGTCGCTCGTCGGGTTCGGCATCAACAAAAATCTTAATATCACAAAGGTCGCGCACGCGTTCATCGGTAAAAAGTAAGATCCCTTCCACGATAATAATATGATTCGGTTCTATGCGAATGGTCTCCTTCTGACGTGTAGAAGTGATATAATCATAAACAGGCTCATCGATTCCATGTCCTTTGCGAAGCAATTTCAGATGCTCTACTAAAAGGTCAAATTCGATACTCTCCGGATGGTCAAAATTTATTTCTGCCCTTTCTTCCATTGTTAGGTGGGCATTATCTCTATAGTAACTGTCTTGCGATAAAATAGTTACCTGATCGCGTGAAAAGGAATTCATCACTTTCTTCACAACAGTCGTCTTGCCGGAGCCCGAGCCACCCGTTATTCCAATAATCAGCATAAGAGATCTTTTTGCAAAGGTAGGCTTTGGCGACAATTATTCCTCGAATTATTTTCTCAAATTCACCCTAGAAAAGGCTTTTTTCAATGATTTTAAGCATCTCTATTCCGTTCTATTGATTTTGGACCTTAATATCCATTTCCGGCACAAGGTATCTATCAAATGCTCAAGTATAAATTTGCTATATTGGCACTCTCCAAAACACACCCCATATTATCCTTACAATTCAGTAATGCAATTGATTACATCAATAAAACAATCTGCCTTATACCAAACCATAATTTTGGTGATAATGGTTTTTCTGTTTTATTATAATTCGATTCCGAATGAAACAGCGCTCGATGATGTAGTCGTTTTAACAAACAACGAATACGTTAAAAAGGGCGTTAGTGGAATTCCAGATATTTTAACGCACGAAAGTTTTTATGGAGCTTCGGGCAAGGCACCTGAAAGATTGAGTTGGCGTTACAGACCTTTATCATTAATTGCATTCGCTTTCGAGCACCAACTGTGGGGGAATTTTTGGTCGGGTTATCACTTCATGAATGTACTATACTTCGCACTATTAGTTATTGTGGCTTATCGATTATTGAAGCGATTGTTTTTTGAAAAAGAACCAATCATATCATTCATTATTTGCGCATTATTTATGGCGCACCCTAACAATACAGAAGTCGTTGCTAACATAAAAAGTAGAGATGAAATATTTGCTTTGCTTTTTTCGCTTCTCTACTTTAATTACTTCATTCAATATCTAAACACAAACAAAAGTAAACACTTTGCTTTTTCTTTAATTGTATTAATTGCAGCTTTGTTTTCAAAAGAAAGTTCAATTACCATTGTTCCAGCGGCAATGCTTCTTTCGTATTGTATTCATTCGAATTCCATTCGACAAATTGTTAGCAAATCTTTATTACTTATTTTAATTTCAATTGCTTTTGTAGGATTACGTTTATCTATCAGCGGACTTCCAAAAGGAGCATTCGATATTACAAACGATCCATACTTCTTTGCCGATTTCAATCAGAAGTGTGGGACAGTGCTGATGGTATTATTCCTTTATTTAAAGAATTTTGTATTCCCAATTACGCAATGTATTGACTATGGATTTAATCAAATTCCATATATTGAAATTACACATCCGATTGCAATTGTATCGCTTATCATCCACGCTTCACTTTTTGTTTATGGATGCTTTAAAGTATACAAGCGAAAACCAGTTGGAGCATTGATACTTTTATATTTGATGGGCATCTTCTTAATGTCGAATTTTATAGTAGCTGTAGGACCTATAATGGCAGATCGTTTTTTCTTTAATCCAGGATTCTATTTGTTTCCAGTTTTAGGAATAATTTATAGTGAGCTCGTTAATTCCTCATTAAATAAAAACAAATTGGCAACTCCTTCAGCAATAGTTTGTGGCTTAATTATGGTGGTGTGTTTTGTAAAAGTGCATGCAAGAAATCCGGAATGGAAAAACAATAAGACACTCTATTTTGCTGACGTTAAAAAATCGCCGAATAGCTTTAGAATACAAGCTTTTTGCGGAATGGAATTGGTTACTGCTGCCGATAGTCTTACCGACAGCATCGCTATAAACAACGCTCTTTCTGAAGCTCAGGTATATTTTCGAAAAGCATATTCCATTTACCCTAATTATGCAATGATGTATGAAAACTGGGGGCTTTCTTATTATCGACAAAATAAAATTGATAGTGCCGAATGGGCGTGGAACAGATTAAAATTACTTAAGCCAACTAGTATATTTATTGAAGGCAATAACGATATGATTGCAAGAGCACGCTACAACATGTATGTTTTTCAATTTAGAGAAGCGCTGCCACGTAATAATTACACTGAACTATTAAATATTCAACGCTCTGCTATTCAAACGTATGACAAGTTAGCTGATGGTTGGTTGATGCTTGGAAAGCTCTATAGTCTTACAAACAAAAGAGACAGTGCTATTTATTCAATCGAAAAATGTTTAGCAATTGACCCTTCGAATCAAGATGCTATTCTAATTAAAAAAGACTTAGAAAAATAAAAAAGGGAAGATGTAATATACAAATTCCCTTTTGTTTTTATTTCGTTAGTACACTCTCAATATCCGGAACAAAATAGCGATTGCTCTTCATGATCTTACCATCTTCACGATAAATTGGTTTACCGTTCTCATCGAGCTTACTCATGTTACTACGATGAATTTCTTCGAACACCTCCACAATTTTATGTTGCATACCATGAGCGATGATAGTACCGCACAAGATATAAAGTTTATCGCCTAAGGCATCTGCTACTTGAACCAAATCATTATTCTTTGCTGCTTCAAGGTATTCATCGTTCTCTTCTGCCATTAACCGGTGACGTAACTCGATGGTTCTATCGCCAATATCGGTTTTAGGGGTTTCTTTAAAATCGAGACCGAAAGTTTGGTGAAACTCTTTTACGGCGTTCATGATTTGATGGAAATCAGACATACTCAACTAATATTTTTTTAGATTATTGTTTAACAACGATTGCTCTGAAGACTTTTACTGAATTTGATAATTGCAGTGTATAAATTCCTGCACTTACAGCTTCTGGAATTTCAAATTGATTAGCAGAAGAAACAGAAGAAGAATAAATAATTCGTCCTTCGATATCAGTAATTGAAATTGTTCCTGTGAAGATTTCACTCCAGTGAATTTGTCCGTTGGTAGGATTAGGATAAACTCTCAACACTTGTTCATTGCTAACCTCATTCAACCCTGTTACCGATAAGTAAGCATTGATAGGAACAACTTGATTTACATTTAAACTTGTGCCGCCTGCAGTAAAATTTAATGTTCCGTTAAAATTTCCCAGCGGAGCATTAGCGAGATTAACATCAATACCTAGAGCCTCTCCGGGTTGAATTGTTGCATTCGCGCCTGAACCATTAGCAAATGTAAAAACAGACGAAGGATTCAAACTCAGATTACTAATATTCACCACTGCGTTACCGTTATTAACGATCCAGAATTTATACACGTTATTCAGAGTACCATCGATCAATCCATATTGAATAGTGTCGGTTGGCAAATCCATGGTATTTACAACAGGAGCAACAGATGTTGTAGAGAAAGAATTAATACGATCAACGAATTGAGGGTAATCAATAAACGGATTTCTATTCTTTTGATAGAAGTAAATATCATTACAACGTTTATTCTCTATAGCAGTAGGCAAAAACTGGTAATGCCATTGACGTAAAATACTTTCTTGCGTATTTAAGAAATTGCTGTAATTCTGATAACGCATCACAAAGTAAAACATCGCTCGTGCAGTTTCGCCTTTATGATCATCGCGTGGTTCAAAGATTCCGCTGTTTTGATCAAACTTACTTCCACCATTACTCCAAGTAGGATTATTAACTACACCAAAAGGATAATTCGATCGTTTACCATTTGCAGTTTCATCGGTAGGAAACAGATGAAATAGATCTGAACGCATTGGTTCTAATTGAGAAAACAAACTTTGCGGCCAAGTATGTTCCGTATTAAAACTCATATTGGGATCAGTTAAATCTTGGCATTGTGTACGATCAACATACCCGACTGCTTCGCGTCCTGTATAAACACATTCGATTGTATTTTGCGTCGCTCCTTGTCCGTTTAATTTCTTATTATCGATAATCATAAACATTGTATCACGAGCACAAGGTTGACTTCCGAAAGGAGGAGGAGAATAGCCTAATGAACGATACCCTACCCCGGTTATCGTTTTTAATTGCGTTTTTAAAGCTTCTTCACTTAAATTTTCAGAGGTGTTATAGTATGCATTCGTATAATGTCCTTGGCCAATTAAATCGACACGAGCAAATCCTTTAGCACCGTCGCATTCAATCACTAATTCAGAATTATGAAGAATATTATGACGAGGAGAAAACTTAACCCATATTGAATAATTTCCTCCAGCAGGTACAGTAAAATTTCCAGCAGAAGTAGAAAAGGCAGGTTGTCCGTAGGTAGTATAAAAATGATATCCTGTTACATGAACATCATAGCTATTATTATTGGTTAAAACTACTTGTTCGCTATCGGGCAGCAGTTCGGTTACAGTACCAAAATTAAGTTGCGCCGATTGAACTGTTAAAGATTGGGCTATCACAGTATTCGCCACACACATTAGCAATGCCCAAATAATATTACTTTTCTTCATTTTTCAAAGATAAAGATAATCTTCCATTGAGAATATATCCCTTTTTGTATTCAGTTTGATTTTTTTAAGTTTGTGGAAATATCATCAATAAAACTATGAAAAGCACATTGAATTTATTCTTGGTTTTCTTCTTTATTTCATTCTTTTCGGCAAAAAATGGTATCGCTGGAAATATTTCATCTAATGCGAGTAATTCTGCAAAAATCACTGTTGCGGGCGACGAAAAATGGTCGAAACATTTTGAACTTCCCGGAATAAACGGTCTTATTCAAACTCTGGATAACGATGGGAGTCACATATTTGCTGGAGGATCTGGAATTAGTATACCTGGCCTCAACATCCCAACCAATGTAGCAATGTGGGATGGAGATAAATGGAATATGCTTGGGACAAGTGTAGGCACTGCATCAGACCCGGTCCTAACAATTAATAAATTAAGCAGTGGGCTCTATGCAGGAAATACTACAGGTGTTTATAAGTGGTCTGGAACGACATGGACCAATCTAGGAACCATTGCCGGTACAATTGGTAATTCTCTTTATGTTACAGATATTGATGAGGACATCAACGGGAATTTGTACGTTATCGGTAGTTTTATTTCTATTAATGGAATTACTGTGAATGGAATTGCACGTTGGGATGGAACATCATGGCACGCTCTGGGAACAGGAGTAGATATTACATCAGTTGCAACACATCCTGAATGCTTGGCAACAATTGGATCTTCTGTTTATATCGCTGGAAGTTTTACATCAGTGAGCGGCGTTGCTGCAAACATGGTTGCAAAATGGAATGGATTTTCTTGGTCGGCAGTTGGTAGCGGATTATCAGGAACAGGGTTACCTCAATGCATGATTGCTAAAGGTAACGACATTTATGTCGGAGGATATTTTTCGAATGCAGGAAGTACGGTTGTAAATAATATTGCCAAGTGGAATGGAACAACATGGAGTGCATTCGGTCCGGGATTTGATGGCACGGTGAATGATATTAAATTTAATGGCAATGATCTGTATGCTTGTGGTGGATTTCTTAATTCTGGCACGACGCCAATGAAAAATGTTGCTCGCTGGAATGGTACATCATGGATAAGCGTTGGTGATGCTTTAAATATTTCAACCTATGCCATGACATTTTCACCGGCAATGTCAATGGTAGGAGGCTCCTCTAATATTTTAGCCCATTTAGACTTCAACAACGTTACACTATTTAAAAACAATACTTGGGAAGTAACATCAAATGGAGTTGATAGCACAGTAGAGTGCTTGTACAATGATAACGGTGTGATTTATGCTGGAGGTGTTTTTTCGAGAGCGGGAGGACTTGCTGCAAGCAGAATTGCAAAATGGAATGGAACAAAATGGGATTCCCTTAACAATGATATAGTATTGGGAACGGTAAGAGCAATTGAAAAGATCGGAAGCACATATTATGTAGGGGGATCAAATCTAGTTCTCCGAGATTCAGTTGTAGGACATCATTTATTAAAATGGGACGGGACATCATGGTCGATGGTGGGAGCAGATGTTGATTACGATGTATTTGCACTAGCTTCATATGGTAACAATTTATATATCGGCGGAAGTTTTGCAACAGCAGGAGGAACAACTGTAAATAATATTACTTATTGGGATGGAACATCCTATCATGCGATGGGATCTGGAACAAACAATACAGTACGTACTATAAAAGTAGATTCGGGAGGAAATGTATATGCAGGTGGCAATTTTACAACTTGCGGTGGAATAACTGTAAACAGAATTGCAAAATGGAATGGCAGTTCATGGTCAACGATGGCTAGCGGAGTAAATCAATTCGTCACGTCAATTGGAGTTAGTCCGAATAATGATATTTATATCGGAGGTCAATTCGATATTGGCGTAAATGGAAATTTAATTAATCATGTAGCAAAATGGAATGGATCGGCTTGGGTTGCTATGGGACAAGGCTTAAATATTTCAGCAACTGCATACAGCTTTGCATTTGATTGCAACAACGTTTACATTGGAGGAGCATTTTCAAAAGCAGGCACTGATTCTATTTTCAATATTGCGAAGTGGGACGGATCTACTTGGACGGCATTAGGTTCAGGAACAGGACCAAAATATCCAACCGGGACCGGCGCTGTAATGACATTAGTTAAAAACGGAAATCAATTATTTACAGGAGGAATATTTACATCTGCGGGAGATAAATTATCTCACAAAATTAGTGTTTACAATATTGAAGGAACACCGGAAATTACATTTACACCTTCAGTCGCATATGGTTGTAATGGAGCACCGGTAACAATTACAGCAAATACTTCTAACGTTGGTACACTACCGCAATATCAATGGCAAGTAAACGGACAAACAGTTTCAGGTTCAACAAATACATTAACACTTTCGAGTTATAATGAAGGCGATCAAGTAACTTTAACAGTGATTACTGACCCCTTATGTGCACAAAATTTCGGAAGTGTATCTTCTACCGTTACCATTCATACTGCTACAATTGCCGTTCCTACAATTCAGTCATCAGGTAATACTTTAACGGTAACTAATCCGGATCCGAATGCAACATACGTATGGCAAAAAGAAACAGCAGGTGTTTGGAATGATATAGTTCCATTGACAACAGGAACATTTTTCAATACCCCAATTGCTGGCAATTACAGAGTGAAATCAAGCATTGGTGGATGTGAAGAATTTTCATCGGCACAAATTCTTACTTCAATTAATCAATTGCAATTCGATGGTTCCATTATTTTGTCGCCTGTGCCTGCAGAAAATTATTTGAACATTAACTTGAGTAATACAACGAATAAATATCAAACGATTCAATTATTAACTTTAACGGGAGAATTAGTTTCGCAAAGTATTTTGATAAATTCTAATACCGAAATAAAAATTCCGGTAAGCGAATTATCATCGGGAATGTACATGATTAGAATGACGGATACTGAAAATCGAATGTGGTATCAGAAATTCATTAAGCAATAAAAAAAGGGGAGACAAAATTCAATGTCTCCCCTTCTATTTTATAAGAATAATTTTTATGCTATTGTACTCCCCGGAGTTGTTGTTCGTGATGGTTGCACAAACACCAATTTACCATCGGCATCTTCCGCCATCAAAATCATTCCGTTTGATTCGATGCCTTTGATTTTACGAGGAGCGAGGTTAGCCAATAACGTTACTTGCTTTCCTATAATTTCCTCAGGCGAAAAATGCATGGCTATTCCCGAAACAACAGTGCGTTGATCGATACCTGTATCAATCGTAAGCTTTAATAATTTATCAGCCTTGGCTACTTTTTCTGCAGTAAGAATTGTTCCTACGCGTAAATCCATTTTCACGAAATCATCGTAAGTAGTTACATCCTTCAAAGGTTTCAATGCAGTTGCTTCTGCAGTTGCACTTTCCTCTGCAGCCTTCGCCGCTTTCGTTGCGTTCAATTTATCTATTTGAGCATTGATAGCATCATCTTCAATCTTGTCAAACAACAACGCTGCTTGACCTAATGAATGTCCTTCGCTCAATAAATTTCCAGTAAATGCTTCACTCCAATCACGTGCGTTAATATTCATCATTGTTCTGATTTTTTCTGCAGTGAATGGCAAGAAAGGTTCGCATAGCGAAGCTAACGCAACAGTGATCTCTAATGAAATATTCAAGATCGTTTGCACGCGACTCATATCGGTCTTTGCCAATTTCCATGGTTCAGTATCGGCAAGGTATTTATTCCCTGCTCTAGCTAAATCCATCATCGATGCTAATGCTTCGCGGAAGCGATATTTCTCGATACTCTCTTTTACTTGTTGAGGAATTGTTGCGATTGCTTCTAAACAAACTTTATCAGCTTCATGCAATTCACCACGAGCAGGAACTTTATTCTCGAAATATTTTCCTGTTAACACCAATGTACGATTCACGAAATTTCCGAGGATCGCAACTAGCTCATTATTGTTTCTATCTTGAAAATCTTTCCAAGTAAAATCATTATCTTTTGTCTCAGGAGCAGTAGCACATAAAACGTAGCGCAACACGTCTTGTTTATCTTTAAAATCAACAAGGTATTCGTGTAGCCACACAGCCCAATTTCTAGATGTAGAAATTTTATCTCCTTCTAAATTCAAGAATTCGTTAGCAGGAACATTATCTGGCAAAATATAATCGCCATGAGCTTTCAACATTGCAGGGAAAATGATGCAATGGAAAACGATATTATCTTTTCCGATGAAGTGAATTAATTTACAATCGGGATTCTTCCAATATGATTCCCAATCGTTCGGTAACAATGCTTTCGTAGCAGAGATATAACCGATCGGCGCATCGAACCAAACGTACAATACTTTCCCTTGAGAATCAGCAACAGGAACAGGCACGCCCCAGTCGAGATCACGCGTTACAGCACGAGGTTGTAATCCTTGATCGAGCCAACTTTTACATTGGCCGAACACTGATTTCTTCCAGCTATCTTCCTTACTTAAAATCCATTTATTCAACCACTCTTCTTGCATTTTATCGAGTGGCAGATACCAATGTTTTGTTTGTTTTAATATCGGAGGTTGTCCGCTAAGTTGTGAATGAGGATTTATAAGTTCCCTCGGACTCAAACTCGATCCGCATTTTTCACATTGATCGCCGTAAGCATTTGCATTACCGCACTTCGGACAAGTTCCGGTAATATATCGATCGGCCAAAAACATCTGCGCTGCTTCATCAAAATATTGTTCACTTACCTCTTCGGTAAACACACCTTTGTCGTACAAGTTTTTGAAAAAACCTGAAGCCGTTTCATGATGCACTTTATCGGAAGTACGATGATAGATATCGAATGATATTCCGAATTCTTTAAAGCTATCACGCATGATAGCGTTATACTTATCAACTACCTCTTGAGGAGTCACCCCTTCTTTCTTTGCACGCAAAGTAATAGGAACTCCATGCTCATCACTACCACAAATAAATTTCACATCACGATTCATCAAACGCAAGTAGCGAACGAAGATATCAGATGGCAAATAACAGCCTGCAATGTGTCCGATGTGCAAAGGACCATTGGCATAAGGTAAGGCTGCTGTAACTAAATATTTAGACATACGATTTTTTCATTTCCCCGTAAATACTGTTTCGGGTGAGACTGCAAAGGTAGTTTTTCG
>JAHEYP010000007.1:38811-111689 GCA_023251535.1 Bacteroidota bacterium | reverse complement strand
AGTGTCAACATTCTGCGCTACGCGAGAAGCATTCCCGTTATCGCCCATAAAAATAAAATCGGTGCTATCAATTAAATTAAGAACCGTCAAAGAATCCATAAATCGACCCAACTCAAAATCCAAAGCTTCTAACCCTGCAATAAAATAATCTTTCGGATGTTGATTAATATCTAAAGTTGTTCCTGAGAGTGTAGTGTTAGTATACATTCCAGCAGGTGGCAAATGATAAGGTGAATGAGGAGCATTAAAAGCCATCCACAGAAAGATCGGCTGTCCAGAATTATTCCGAAGCCAAGATGTAGCATTATTTACTGTTTCGGTAGTTGCATAAGTAGTTATTGTAGAGGCGACACCGTTAGTATATTTTGTCCAGTTAGTATAGCTAGGAATTTGTCCAATGAATGGACCTTCAAAATGATCATAACCAACAACATTTGGGATCAATAAATTAGATGTAGGGTTCGGTTGATTCAAATGCCATTTCCCAATGTTTGCACATTTGATATTACTATTGTAATTCTTAAGCATTCGTGGGATAGTAAGCTCGGCGGTATCTAATTGCCCAGATCCAGCTGTACTACCAACTATATTTCCTACACCTGTTCTAAAACTATATCTTCCAGTTAGCATACCTGCTCTGGTAGAAGAACAAACAGGGCTTGCCATTGCGTTTTTAAATCGAACAGAACTCGACAAAAGCGCTCTGATATTGGGAAGGTTAGCAGTATCGGCGTAATTCTCGTAAAATCCACAATAATCGGTTCCTAGGTCATCAGCAATAATGAGTATCACATTACGCTGAGCGAATATTATTTTTGGAACAAGAATTAGACTTAAAATACAGATAAAGTTTTTCATATTAAAGATCAGTTATGAAGCAGTATGACTGTCTTAAATCGATATAGTTTAATACTACAACAAAAAATATCTGACAAACGACAAATCGTTTATTTAATCAAGTAATTTATTCTCCATAGCATATTTCAATAGACCAATAACTCCCTTGATTTTAGTCTTTCTGAAAATATTTTTACGGTGCGTTTCAACCGTTCGCTCACTGATAAAAAGTGCATTTGCTATTTGTTCATTGCTATATTCTTTTGCAATAAGTCGCACAATCTCGACTTCACGCTGAGTCAATTTAACTGATGTGTCTTCTTCTTTCTTTCGACTATTTAAAAGTGATTTTGAAAGCTGCGCGGCTACTTCAGGACTAAAATAAACTTCTCCGCTTACAACTCTTATTAAGGCTTCGCGTAACTCCTCCTTTCCAGTATTCTTCACCAAATAACCAGAAGCGCCTGCGTCGAGCATATCACTTATTAATGCTTCTTCGGCCGACATACTTAATGCTATAATTTTAATCTCCGGAAAATTCTTTTTAACCAATCTAGAAAATTCAATGCCATTCATATCCGGCATATGAATATCTGTTAAAATAACATCGGGCTTGCAAATACTAATCATTTCGAAAGCATCTTTACATCGAGTTGACTCACCTGCTATTTCTATCACTTTATCATGACCCAAAAGTGCTTTTAACCCATCAAGAATAATTTGATGATCATCTACTAAATAAACGCTTATCTTATCCATCGTTTCAATTTTATGTTGTAGGAACCATAATTGTTACTACGGTACCACTACCCGGGCGAGAATCAATTTCAACTTCGCCGGAAATTAAATTTAGTCGTGATTTAATATTATACCAACCATTTCCCGCTGTCGAATTTAGGATTTCTTTATCAAAACCCTTTCCATTATCTTCAACCATCATCGTAAACATTGAATCTTCCACCATCAATTGGATTTGAACCTCTTGAGCTTCGGCGTATTTGAGAATATTATTGATCAATTCTTGCGCGATACGGAAAATCTGAATTTCAATTTCAGGTGAAAGTCTGCCGAAGTTATCATCATGGTCAATCGTTACTGAAATTTTACCTGATTGATTAATTCGATCCGTAATTTCATGCAATGCTGCGGGTAAGCCCGACTTCTTCAGTAAAGAAGGCATCATATTATGAGATATCTCTCTTAGATCAGAACAGCTTTTATCAATGAGATCGAGCGAAGTTTTTAGGTGGCTATCTGATTGATTAGAGGCTGCAAGATTTACACGTGCAGCAGAAAGCACCTGCCCTAAGCCATCATGTAATTCGGCTGCTATACGCTGACGTTCGGCCTCTTGAGATTCGATCATCGCCTTTAAACGAAGTTTCTCTTGCTTTTGAATTTCTTCTGTTAAGATACGTTGTTGATTCAACTTGCTTTTATTGTGAAACAGCATCGCACCGAAAACTCCAAACAATAGAATTCCTGACATAACAGCTATTTGAATACGTTGTCCGGCCAATTTTAGTTCTTTTTGATCATTGGATTGAAGCAATTCAATATTTTCTTTGGCTTTTTTCTCTGATTCATATTTCGTTTGAATCTCTGCTAATTGTTCGTTCTTTTTCAGATTAAACAAACTATCATTTACAATAATATAATCGTTGAGGTAATCGAACGCTGTTTTATAATTCCCTTCACCTGCGGCACAATTTGCCATCATTTTCTTGTTATAAGAAATAAGGTCACTGAACTTCATTTCCTCTGCTAACGCTAAACTCTTAGCATAATACGGTTCTGCTTTCTTAAATTGCTTCATCGCAGCATACGCTTCGCCGATATTTACTAGCGAAACAGCCATAGATTGCTTTTCACCTAATTTCTCTCGAATTTCATAGGCCTTTTCTAGATAATCGATAGACTTTACGAAGTCGTTTTTATATGCATAAACGATTCCTAAATAATCGTAGCTATATCCCATTCCCGTGAGACTATTAAGAGAAGAATAGTAGTTCAATCCTTTTTCGTAATGATAAATGGCGGAATCAACTTGACCCATAAATTCAAATGTCACACCAATATTGTTGTTAGTATTGGCTAGTCCGTCCACATCATTTAACTGTGTATAAAATGACAAAGCACGATATAGATAAGTTCTTGCCCCTTGATAATCGCCATGCTTACGGAGCATATTTCCCATATCATTGCAAAGCAGAGCTTGACCATTGAGATCTTTTAATTGTTCATATAGTTTGAGTGAATTAACAAAAAGTTGGGCGGACTTATTATAGTCGCCATTGTAATAATACACCAATCCTGATATTTCCTGTGATTTAGCATAGCCTCTAACATAATTGACTTTCTTGGCCCACTTATAAGTACTATCGGCAATCAATTTTGCCTTATCAAATTCTTTCAAATAAACATTCTTAGCATATTCATTCAAAACATCAATAGCAACAGTGTCCGGTTGGTTTTTCATCTTTATTGCAACCGAATCGGGCACCTTGAATTGTGCCAAACAAATTTGAATTGATAATAAGTAAATAATACAAATTGACTGAAATACTTTTTTCATATTTATTCTGCCTTTATCTTAGCTTTCTGAATTGAATTGCAAGATTATTGAATTTATGGTTTAGTGACAGGCAATTTACAATATTTCAACATCAAATGTCGCATTACAAAGGAAATATTAATAGCAAGCTACCGACGGTAGGCACTACGATCTTCGCAATTATGTCGGGATTAGCTACTGAAACATCGGCTATTAATCTAAGCCAAGGGTTCCCCAATTTTCCAGTATCACCTGAACTGATTCGCCTATATCACAAGGCAATGACGGACGGATTTAACCAATATGCACCTATGCCCGGATTAATCGGTTTAAGGGAGCGAATAGCGGAAAAGATGGAGAGACTCTACTCTGCAAAATACAATCCCGATACCGAAATCACCATTACAGCCGGAGGTACGCAAGCATTGTATACCGCTATTACCGCATTGATTCATGAAGGCGATGAAGTGATTATTTTTGAGCCTGCATATGATAGTTATGTTCCTGCCATCGAATTAGCAGGTGGAGTGGTGATACATGTTCCATTGACGCCTCCTGATTATAAAATCGATTGGCAGTCGGTAAAAAAATTGATCAATCCCAAAACTCGGATGATCATGATTAATACTCCGCAAAATCCGACAGGGACAATTTTCACTGCATTGGAAATGCAGCAACTAGAAAATATCACCAAGGACACTGATATTATTATTTTAAGTGATGAAGTGTATGAGCATATCATTTTTGATGGGTATGAACATCAGAGTGTCGCTCGTTTTCCTTTGCTAGCAGAGAGAAGTTTAATTATCTATTCATTTGGTAAAACCTTCCATGCAACAGGATGGAAAACCGGATATTGTTTAGGGCCTGAAAACCTGATGAAAGAGTTTAGAAAAGTACATCAGTTCTTAGTCTTTTCGGTTAATACTCCTCTTCAAGTTGCGTTGGCAGAATACATGAAAGATGAAAATAATTATTCGGGACTTTCATCCTTCTATCAAGAAAAACGTGATTATTTTTTAAAGCAGATAAAAGGAAGTGCCTTTATACCTTTGCCTTGCAACGGGTCATATTTTCAGTTATTGGATTATTCGAAAATAACCAATGAAAAAGACACTGACTATGCTATTCGAGTAACAAAAGAAAATGGTGTTGCATCAATTCCTGTTTCTGTTTTTTATGCAACACCGAAGGATTTTCATCTCTTACGATTCTGTTTTGCGAAGGATAATGAAACAATCGAAAAAGCAGCTGAACGATTGCAAAAAATAAAATAATATGAAACCGCTTTCCATCACTCTTGTTCAACCAAATCTTCATTGGGAAGATCCGGTAAAAAACATAAAGCTCTTCAATAAATTACTTTCACCTCTAGAGAAGGGCGCTACAGATTTGATTGTTCTTCCTGAAATGTTTTCTACGGGCTTTAGTATGAAGCCGGCTGCTTTAGCAGAAGAGATGAATGGATTTTCTATGCAGTGGATGCAAGAAACTGCATCATCATTAAAAGCAGTTATATGCGGTAGTTTAATTATCAAAGAGAAAAACAAATACTTCAATCGATTTGTATGGATGCAACCCAATGGTGAATACTTGCACTATGACAAGCGACATCTTTTCAGAATGGGTGGCGAAGATAAAGTTTACACTGCTGGGAATAAGAAAATTATAATTCCTTATAAAGGTTGGAATATTTGTCCTTTTGTTTGCTACGATTTACGTTTCCCTGTTTGGAGTCGCAATAAAACAACCTCAACAGGTTCACTAGAATATGATTTAGGGCTTTACGTGGCCAATTGGCCGGCAGTAAGAAGTTTCCCTTGGCAGCAACTATTAATTGCTCGAGCGATAGAGAACCAATCATACATGGTTGCTGTTAATCGTGTAGGCGAAGATGGTAGCGGAATGATGCATGATGGATATTCCACTATTTTAGATATGACGGGAAAACCTTTATTACAGCTTAAACCTAAGAAGCAATCAATAGCTACAATACAATTAGACAAGCAGCCATTGCTTGATTTTAGAAAGAGATTTCCAGCGTATAAAGATGCCGATCAATTTAAGATTATTTAACACCGTATTCGCTGAGCATATAGACTAACGAGGCGATACTCGCTGCGCTCATTTCCAACTCGCGACGGCTAACTTTATCGAACGTATCTGTAGCTGCGTGATGCACTTCAAAGTATCGTTGTGAATCGGGAATAAATCCGATGAGTAAGGTTCCTTGATCTCCCAAGTGATTGATATCGGACCCTCCATAACCTTTCTCCCATTTACTTAGACCGTATGACATGAAAAGGGACCTATTCTTCTTTACAAACTCCGATTGCAACGAATCACCATTAAAAGAAAATCCACGAGGGGTAAATCCACCTTCATCACTTTCAATTGCTGCTATAGTTTTCTCTCCTCTTAGCTTAGCTTGTTTAGCATACATCTCTCCTCCTTTTCCACCATTTTCTTCATTCATAAAACCAACAAATCTAATTGTACGCTTAGGATGAATATTAAGTCTTTTAAACAAGCGCAGTACCTCCATTGACTCAACCATGCCCGCGCCATCATCGTGAGCTCCTTGTCCTAAATCCCAAGCATCTACGTGACCACCTACAACAATAATCTCATTAGGAAATTCAGCGCCACGAATTTCTCCAATCACATTATGCGATAAGGTATCAGGTAAAATTGCAGAAGACTGTTGAAAATAGAATTGAAGGTTTTTATTTTCCTTTAGCGCTTTACTTAATGCCTCTGCACCTATAGTACTAATAGCACAAGCAGGAATTTTTGGAATAGTATCTGAATACCCCATAGCTCCTGTATGCGGATAATCATCCATCGATAAAGTCATTGAACGAACAACTACTCCTGCGGCGCCTAATGCACCTGCTTTCATTGCTGTAGACCAACGGAATCCTGCAGCCTCACCATATGCTTCGAAAGTATTTATAAATTCAGGCTTCATCGGATGATTCATGAAAACAATTTTTCCATGAACATTTTCTTTGCCAAGAGCTTTCAACTCATCGAAGTTATGCACTTCAACAATGCCTGCTTTTAATCCACCATTCGGAGTTGCAATACTTCCTCCTAATGCACAAATATTTACTGCTTTTTTCTCCTTTCCATTAACGATAAACGCTGATTCTTTTTTTCCTCTAACCCAATGAGGAACCATCACATCTTGAAGATAAACGCTATCTAATGAAAGTTGATCGAGTTCTTTCTTTAAATAATTTACAGCCATTTCGGCTTGAGGTGAACCACTTACGCGAGGACCAATTGTTGAACAGATTTCTCCAAGCCAATGGTAAGTCTTACCATTAACGAAGGACTCTTCGTAGAATTTTCGAATAATAAGTGAGTCGGAAGATTGACTAAAAGTTGCTGTTGAAAACAACAAGAATAAACACGTAACGAAACGATTCATATTTGCAGATTTAAAACCAAAAGTAAAAAATCTGCGCTAATATCAACTAAGCAGCTAATCTTTTTCTATCATATAGCTTTCCGCCGAGTTTCCCCCACAAGGTAGCAAGACGAGCCATCATTAGCGTATTAATCATTATCATCCCTAAGCAAAAACTCATAACGATGAAAAGATTTATGTTTAATCTGCTAAAAATTATTGCCATTACCACAAATAAAATATTGAGGCCAACAATAATCATAGTGGTAACTCTTTGTCCGAATCCTTGCTCCGAAATCATATGATGCACATGATTACGATCTGGTTTAAAAGGAGAGTATCCAGTAAGAATTCGAATAACACTAACTCTTATTACATCATAAACAGGGACAAATAATACAGCCATTACTAATGCCGGGCTAACTTGTTCAATTCCGGGAATTGTATTCCCCATCGACAAAACATTTATTGATTGTGATGCAATTAAGAATCCGATAATCAATGAACCTGTATCACCCATGAAAATTTTTGCTGGGTGGAAATTGTAAAGCAAGAACCCCAGTAACGCTCCACTGATGCAGAATGATAATATTGCAAAATCAGTAAAGCCGTTCATGATAAATATTGTTCCGAAGATCATATTTGCAACTAAGCCTAAGCTACCTGCTAAACCATCGATACCGTCAACCAAGTTATATGCATTTGTAATTCCAACGATAAACAACATTGTAACAATGTATTGAAAAATGACCGGCATTTCATTTATTCCGAACATGCCGTACAAATTAGTGATTCGTGTCCCTCCAAAGGAAATTAAAAATGCAGCTACTAGCTGGAAAACTACTTTCTTAGAAGCGGGTAAGTCTAATAAATCATCGAAGAATCCAGTAAAGAATAAAATCAATGAAGCCGCCATTAAGTATTTAATTGTATGAGCTGCTAAATCTTGTCCAAGAATTAAGAATGTAATCATAATTCCGGCATATATCGCTAAACCACCAAGCGTAGGAATATTAGCCCTATGCTTTTTGCGTTCATCTGTTTTTTCATATAGATTCCATTTATTACAAACACTAATCCAGCATGGAATTAAGTAAGCGGTAACAAGGGAAGAAATAACTAAAGGACATATAAAAGTAAAAAGACTATTCATAAATTAATTACTTTGTTGGTTTTAATATATAAACTTCAACTCTACGATTCTTTGCAATATCATATACACTATTTCCATTCGTGGCAGGCTTACGATCGCCATAAGGCACTGTAATAATTCTTGAGGCATCAATTCCTTTCTTAACGAAGATTGCTTTCACCGCTTCTACACGAGCTTTAGATAACTCAATAGAAGTTTTAGCATCTGATTCTTGATAAGTATGTCCGGTTAATACGATATTGAAATCCTTATTAAACCAAGCACTGTCAAGAGCAGGCTCTATCACATCAATTTTGTACACGCCATGTGATTGTGATTTACCCTTTTCAAATTCAATAGCTCCCATATAAGAACTATTTAGTTCATTTAACTCTACTTCAAACGGAACTTCTTCGATAATAGCTTCCTTAGATTCTACGGTGACTTTTTCAATTTGTTCCTTCGAATTAATATTTTCTTTTAAAGGACAACCTAATGTTGAAATTGTACCCTTTTTATCAGGACATTGATCTAGGCGGTCTTCAACACCATCTTTATCGCTATCGACTGGGATTTGCAGTTCAACTACTGGTTTCTTAATCGATTTTTTATTGAGACCAATCGCTTTTGGCTTCATCAACTTAATAGCTGCATCTTTCCTGAAGTCATTTCCTCTAACTAATTCCGTTTTATCAAATACCGGAACTATTATTGTGCTTATCGGCTTCTTAATTGATTTGCGATCAATTATTAATGATTTTACCTTAAGTAGTTTAACTTCAGATTCATCTCTCAAAGGAGCATAATTTTCCACTTTAGTAGATGATATCGGAGTAGCTATTTTAACAACCGGTTTCTTAATAGATGATTTATCTAGCGTAATCGGTTTACTTTTCATTTCTTTCACCTCGATATTCTCTCTTTCTATCGGAGATGTGCTAGGAGAAACTTTATCAGAATTTATATTCGGATTAATTTTAACCGTAGGCTTTTTCATTGATGATTTATCAATAGCGATCGGTTTAGTATTAAGCATTTCAATTTCGTCAAAGTCTCCTACTGGAAGTGGCGTTGTACCCACTGGTGATAATTGTGTTGGTTCTACAATTTCAGAAGTTGGTTTCTTAATCGAATTCTTGTTGATTACGACCGGCTTTAATTTAATTTCCTTAATCGGTGTTGCGTTTCTAGGCGTTGCTAGAGGAGTTGCTATAGAATCCACCTTAGGTGCTGATGTTACAATTGGCGCAGTACCCTTTGTTTGAAGTTGTACAACCTTAGGAGATTCCGTAGGAGTAATCGTTTTAGCAGTATCAACAGCTGGCATCGGTTTCTTAGGCTGAGCAGTAGCAGTAATTTTTACTGTAGATGCATTTGACTTCGGTTTAGCTGGAGCTTCCGTTTTGACAATAGGCTTCGAATTTTCAGAAGAACTTACTTTAGAAGGCGCTTTCGCTTCCACTTTCTTCACTTCAGTAGGGTTAGAAACGGTTGCCAGCTTTTTAGTCGGTGCAGGTTTCTTTACAGCCACAGGTTTAGATGGGTTTTTCTCCGGTTGCTTTTTAATTTTTGCTTTTGGTATATACGTTAACGTTAGTTCAAACGCTCCCGGGCCTTTTGTGAGTCCGCTGATATTTACGTCGTATGATGCACCCAATAAGAAATTATTCCATTGGTATCCGCCATACAAAGCCATGGCATCGCCTTTACGATAATAAATTCCACCCTCAACCATATTACGTTCTTGCAATGGTAATCGAACCACAGCACCAGCAACTAGCTCAGATGAATTCTGTTGCTTTACATACAAGATTGATGGTGTAATTTGCAAATCATCATTTATGTGAATTCCTAATCCGGCTTGAGCATTCAGTTTAATAGGAACACTATTTTGATCTAGAATAAAAGTCTCTTTTGGTTGCAAAATATGCTGCGCTGAAAATCCTGCGTAAGGCAAGACTTTATCTTTTCCAGGTGTTCCATGTGTCCAGAACATACCTAATCCTAAGTCGGGACGTGTAACTTTTGTATAAGAGAAAGTCTCAGCTGTTGCGTTTGAAGGATCATAACCTTGATCAGGAAGATACTGGTCATCGAAAGTCATTTTTGAAGGATCAAAACTTTTCTGAATTAATCCCACTTGCATTCCTGCAGTAAAATGATTTTTATCAAAATCAAATCTATAGTTAAGAATACCATTTAGTAAAAGCTGACGAATACCGGCCTCTCCTGCAGAATTATTTACAAGATTAGCGCCTAGACCCACTTTACCTACTTGTTTATCGAAGAAGAATCCTTGCGTAACAAAAGGAGTAGTTACACTTGCCCATTGGTTACGATAAAGCATCGTTAAACGAATATGCTCAACTCCATTTCCAGCTGCTGCCGGATTATAGAAAGAAGGAATTCGATTGATCTGTGTAAAATGAGGATCTTGTGCAAACAGCGATCCTGACAAACACAATAAAATTGCGATATATAGTAACAGGCCTCTCATTTGATAACTGTGATTGAACCTGTTAATACTGAAGAAATATTGTTATCGTTTACAATTTGTATTCGATAAACATATGTTCCATTTTGGACTACATCACCACCAACTCTTCCGTCCCAATTCGGACGCGAATTATCGGTGCGATAGAGCAATTTACCCCATTGATCATAGATCAACATTTCTTCCAATGTGAAATGATCTCCACGAACACGGAATAAATCATTTTTACCATCTCCATTTGGAGTGAAAGTTGTTGGAATAAATAAATTATTATTCCCGATAACATTTATGACACGCGAAATCGTATCAACACAACCTGTTAAAGAGTTTTCTGCATAGAGCGTAATCAAGTAATTTCCTGAAGCGGCATAAATATGCACAGGGTTAGCATCGGTAGAGGTATTATTTGAAGTATCACCAAAAGTCCAAGAATACATATCAGCATCAACTGAAGTATTGATGAAAGTTGTGGTAAACATTCCTTGTGAAGCTTGAGTGCTAGGCTGAAATGCTAATTGAGGGCTTGGCAATAATCCGATATTTACATCTAAACGATCTACCGTTGAACAACCATAAATATTAGTAGCTTCAACATAATATGTTTGTGGATTTGCAACTTGTGAAATCGTTAAAACATTATTGGAAGATGCGAGTGTATTACCTGTTTGGTCGGTATACCATTTATAGATATCAGAACCAATTGCGACAATAGAAACTGATGCATTACGACAAACATTCGTATCAGATACTGAAGGGTATTGCGCCGCAGGATAAACAGTGACTAATATAGAATCAGAATAGATCCAATTGCTTCCTTGCCAAACTGCTACTTTATAATATCCGGCATCACTTGCTGTTAATGCTTGATTAGTTTCACCCGGTAATGGTAAATTATTGTAGTACCATTGATTTCCTGAAGAAAAAACAGAAGTTAGGGTAACAGAATTGCCATCGCAAAACGAAGTTGATCCTGTTACAGAAATCATAGTATTTCCGTTTACTAATGTTACAATTACTGGAATGGAATTCACATCACATCCGTTAGTGCTAGTAGCCGTAACGAAGTAATTTCCAGCTGTTGAAACATAAATTGAAGCTCCTGATTGACCATTCGACCAAGTATAAGAAGATCCACCAGTTGCCGTTAATTGTACTGAATCTCCTTGAACAATACTGATGGTTCCATTGGGAGATACAGAAGGTTGAGTAACGGTATAGTTTGTAATTGTAAATACTGAAGATTTCGCAGTACAACCGTTCGCACTTGAGACCGTAACAGTATAATTTCCTGCTGGGACATTTACACTTTGTGTTACTGCACCATTTGACCACAAATATGAAGACGCAGCGGAAGCTGAAAGTACTAAAGAATCATTCGGACAAATAGTATTACCATTTGCAGATGTGATTGTTGCATTAGGAGCTGATTGAACAGTTAAATTAAATGCTGAAGAATAACCTTTACATCCATTTGAATTGGTAACTGTAACAGAATAATTTCCTGCGGTAGACACATAAACATTCTGAGTAACGGCACCATTCGACCATAAATAGGAATTACCTGCTTGAGTAGATAATAACACAGAATCTCCTGAGCAAATAATATTCCCGTTTGATGAACTGATAGCCGGACTAAAAGAAGCGGCAACCGTAACAGTAACTGTATTAGATGAAGCAATTGCTCCTGTATTATCATATGCTGTACATGTTAACGTATGACTTCCTGGCGACAAAGCAGGAATAGCAATTGCAGAATTATTTGCGAATGTGCCAAGTACATTTCCGTTTTCAAGAATCGTGTATGAAGTTAGTCCCGAAGGAGTAGCATTAAAATGTAAACTATCTCCAGCACAAACTGAAGATGAAGTTGTTGTTAAATTAATTACGATAGAAGAAGCGTTGGATACTTTTCTGATCGTATGATTTTTTGTATCGGCGATATACAAACATTTATCGGCTCGATTGTAAGTAATGCCGGCAGCATTATTGAAAGTCGCATTTACACCACTTCCATCAGATGCTCCGCTTACACCTACATTTCCTACATAAGTAGAAACAATTCCTGTTATGGCATTTATTTTTCTAACAGTAAAATTATAACCATCCATAATAAAAATATTGCCGAGGGAATCAACGGCCATATCCCATGGATAATTAAAAGATGCCGCCATACTAGTACCATCTACACCTCCGATAATCCCTGTACCCGCAAATGTTGTTGTAGTTCCTGATGGAGTAACCTTACGAACAGTATTGTTCCATTCGTCGGCAATAATTAAATTTCCTGAAGGATCGAGTTCAACACCATATGGATGATTAAATGTTGCAGTAGCTCCGGGACCATTATTACTACCTGCGATGTAAACTGTACCCGCAAGATTGCTAACTATTCCCGCTTCAATTTTTCGAATAACATGCGTATTATGATCAACAACGTAAATGATACTGCCATCGCGTGTTACTGCAATGCCTGATGAAAATCCAAATTTCGCAACATTCACAGGTCCATTAGTTGTTCCGAAAACACCAGTTCCTGCTATGGTTGATACATTATTGGAAGCATCAATTTTTCTGATTTTATAACTCTTAGTATCTGCAACATATAGATTGCCTAATGTATCCGTTGCAACAGCCCATGGCTCGTTAAAAGTTGCTACTGACCCTGCACCGTCATTGCTACCTGCTACTCCTGTTCCTGCAATTGTTGAAACAACACCGCCGGGAGTAATTTTTCTGATACAGTTATTTAATCGATCGGCAACAAATATATTTCCGTTTTTATCGGAAGTAATACCATGAGGCTCATTGAAACGAGCAGATGTACCGATGCCATTGCCATTCCCTGATAGCAAAGCGCTTCCGGCAATAGTAGTTACTGTTTGACTCCATACTGAAGTACAAACAAGCAACGCAACAATCATCAATGCTACCTTTTTCATGCAGCCGCCTCTTCTCTTTCTTGAGTTTTAATTTTAATTACTTCTTCTTTACGCATTGCAGCTTCAGAAGTTAGATTTACAACTAGTGAATTTTGATCTTCGCCAAACAATTGAGCGTATAAATCTGCTATTCTACTCCAGGTATAACGTTTTGAAGCAATGTCTTCGAGTTTTACACGCATTGAATTACATTCCTCATCCGTTAATCGGTCGAGTTGTAAATGAAGTGTTAAAGTTGAATCGAAAAAACGAGCAACGTTTTCTGTTGTTTCACGATTATAAGCAACATCAAAAGCTACAACAGGTAATCCAAGTGCCATCGCTTCGACCAATGAAGGATTAGTTCCACCCGCACTGTGCCCGTGTAGATACAAAGATGCATTTGAGCGAATGATATCTAAATCCTCTTGCTCATAGATTGGGTCTAATAAATGCAAGTTTGAAAATTCACTGAAGTGTTCTTTCAATTGACGACCATATTCATTGTGACTCCAAAGCCCTACAATTACTAAATTTTCATTTGGGCGATGAGCATATGCATCAAGAAATACATGAACATTATTTTCAGGTTCTATGCGACAAACATTGAATGCATACTTACCAGTTAGGAAAGGATATTTTGCAATAACATCGTCATTCAATTTAACTTTCTTAACATGGTCTGAACCATACTCGATCAGTGAAGCATCATTTTGTCCGTAGCAATCAACTACATAATCATAAATTACTTTATTGTCCGCCACAACGCGATCGGCATATTTCACTGCCAGGCGTTCGCTGAAGCCTAAAAATTTCTTTGCAATCCAATTCCATTTTTGACGTTTCCATTCTTGTCCGTCGATATTAACGATAACAGGAATTTTAGAGAACATTTTAATGAATGGCAAACATATTGCTCCGGAGACTCCAAGCAACAAAAGAACATCATTGTTTCTCATTGCTTTTACAATGGAGATTACATCGTAAATAATACTTTGATATCCGTTGGCATTGAAAGGAAGATATTCGAGCTTAGCGCCGTTGTAGTGCGTACGACGAACTCCTTTTTTTGAAAAATATTTAGAGCTACAAAATACTGTAAGATCGAATCGTTGATTTAAACGATCAACTAAATGATGTGCTAAGGTTTCAAATCCACCGTACTTTGCCGGTAGTCCGGTTGTTCCAATAATAGCGACACGCTTCTTTTGCATAACAGAACTTATTTTGGTCTTTAGGTTATGAACATGATACGTCAATCCTGTTGAAAACGCTACAATAAATAGGGAATGTTTAAACGCTTGTAAGATTCTTTAAATAAATGCGAAAAATGCACTTATCTTTTTACTCGATTTTGCTCTTTACGAGGGGAAATGAGTGTAACCTATTACAAAACTTTCAGAAAATCTTACAAAACTATGTGTAAGAAATTGGGATTTTTGTCACGTTTTAGGGTAATAATTGAAAACAGATGAAAAAAGGTAAAAACCTTACATCCATATTACATCAAGGAGATGATTTTTACGATTTCTCCTTGCAAATCACTCGTGCTAAAACGAGAAGAAGTTTCCTTTGCTTTCGAGGAGAATGAGCTTAACATATTACCATCTGCATACAGCGTTTCGATGGCTATATCCAAATTTGATTCTTCTCGCACATCGATGGTAAATCCATTTTTTCCTGAATCAACAATTTCAGCCGGGCCACCTACAGGGGGAGCAATTACGGGAATTCCATAACACATTGCTTCTAAGATGGTCATTCCAAATGTTTCAACGCATAACTGCGGGTTCGTGAGGTTTAACAATAATGAAGCTCGACGATAAAAAGGATCAAGATCTTTTTGCGTAGGAAATAATGTCAGGTTTGAAGGTGTTTTTCCTTCTGAAAAATAATTAGAAATATCTTCCTTAGCAGCATTCAATACCATTTCGAATCTTAGTTTCGGATGGCGTTTTGCCAATGCAGCAAATTCATTTATTCCTTTATATTCTTTAAGCGAACAAACCATTAATACAGTAAATGAGCCTGCATTGGGAATGTGGTAGTTAAATGCATCGGCCTTAGAAACAAATTCATCTGGCAAGGCATTATAAACCACCTTATATTTAATGTTCTTTATCTTCTCTGCTTCGCATAAGTAGTTAGATACATAAACTGCAGTATCAGCGGTATATGCTGCTACTCCCTTTAAGAAGTTTTTTAAGGCTACCGGTTTTATGTAACTTTCATGAATATGATAAACCACCTTTTTGCCCATCCATTTACCTGCTAAAGCAGCACCGAATGGTAATAGTGTATTCACATAGATAACTACATTTTCTTTCCTGTACTTCAGTAACTGAGTAAATACTACTAATTGACTGCAAAGGAACGCTGCTAATCTTAGCAGCGGATTCCCGAAAAATTTGTATTTGAAATATTCTTTCTTGCAATCGATATCAGAAAGAAATCCTTCTCGTCCACCAGCAGTATGAATCACCACTTCGTGTCCTGATTTCTGCAACCCTTTTAAGGCCTGCGACAAAACCATGGGACTCCCACTGAAGTCGTTTAATAAATGTACTGCTACTATTTTCGGTTTCATTTTAAACAGCTCTTGAAGCTACTTCATTGTAAACATTACGAAGATGTTCTCCTTTCAAGTTCCAATCAAATCGGTTTTTGAATGCTTCGAGGGCACCTTCCGATAACTTATTGAAATAAGCGGGATCAGTATAAATTGTATTTAATGCTTCTGCGAATTTAGAGATGCTAGTATCGTAGCGGCTATACGGAACCGTTATCCCGCATGTATCATCAACGAATTCTCCAGGACCATCATTATTAAAACAAACAACAGGTAATCCATAAGAAAGCGCTTCAGCAACTACCATTCCTGCTCCTTCGTGAGAAGGGAAAAGAAAGACGTGTGAGTTAGCATAAAGTTGTTTATAATCTTCACGATCTAACCATTTGATAAATCGAACTTGCCTTTCAATATACAATTCTTCAGTAAGTTTTACCAACTGTTCTTTATAAGGACCGTCTCCAACTAAAACCAATTCCACTTTATCTTGTTGTACAACTGGCAATTGGGCTCTAAATCGAGCAAATGATTTTATAGTAATATCGAATCCTTTCAATGGTACAAATCGTCCTGCAGAAAGAATTGTAAATTTTCCGTTGCTGATATGAGGTAATTTTTCTCCCGGAGCTTCAGTACTTACCGAAGGCATACGAACAACTTTTGCTTCAGGAATATGAAGCACTTTAGCAACAGAAGAATTCATTGCTAAAACAGTATCGGCATGATTAACAGTTTGACGTAATAACGGATCAACTTGCCAAAAATATTTTTTTGTCATCCACTTCAACTGTTCGGTGAAGTATTGACGATATCCGTAGACGTGCAAAATATAATCTTTAGGAATTTTAGAATGGTGTCCAATAGGTCCCCAAACAAAAGGCTTTCTTAACACCCATAAGCGTGATGGCGTCCAGTCGTTGTGGAAATTTAAATTATGCACAATATCAAATTCCAACTTTTGTCGTTTCACAAAGGCAGGAAGAAAATATTGCCACATGTAATAGTACAATAAAGCACCGCGACCACCTTTCTTCCAGAATCTCATCCAATAAGGTAGATCGTAGTATACAAAGTTGATATTTGCGTAATGCACCGATGGATTTTCCTGCATATATTTCTCAATATGAGGGCGAGTATTTTCTCTCGTAACGGCAATTACTTTATTGAAACGTGCAATTTGATTAATAAAATTCCATCCCATCCCATCTTCCGATCCGTGATATGGATTAACCGCGTATGCACTAACTAAAACAGTCTTAAATTTAATATTCGATTCAGTCATCTTCTTAAATTTTATGCGACATGAACAGCCGACATTTTTATGTCTTTGTGGTCACGCATTTTAATAACTTTAGCAGGAACACCTCCAATAACTGCATTGGCGGGCATGTCTTTGGTAACAACTGCACCTGCAGCTATCACGCAATTTTCTCCTATTGTAACTCCGTCGAGAATAGTAACCTTCGCTCCAATCCAGCAGTTTTTGCCAATTTTAATACCGGAACGAGTTACGCCTTGTAATCGAATTAATTCTTGTTGATCAACGAATTGATGATTCTCGGGGTGACAACTTAAATATGGGCCAATAATGCAATCATCTCCAATTTCCAAGCCTCCTGCACCACCTAAGTGAGCATATTCACCAATACCGACATGACTGCCGATACGAATAAATTTTCCTGGTTGATTAAAAGAAAATGATACTTTAAGAAACGACATTGGTCCAATCCATGAATAATCACCGATTGTTAGCCCTTCCTCTCCGTAAGCATTGATGCTAACATCTTTTCCGATTTGCACACCCTTCCCATAGTAAAATGTTTTCCAATTACTAACGGTAACGCGTTTACCCAGCATAAGCATATTCGGACTTTTGCCAGCAAATATTGAACGGGCACCTCTCAAAACAGAAATTGCTTTATCAACAAAAAAAGTAAAGAGCATACCTGTAGAGGCATGCTCATCCAACGTAAACGCCGGGTTTTTCTTTTTACCGAGAAATATAATTACTGCTTTAAGCATATTACATTTTCCAGAAAGTAGTTTGACAAACAAAGAATGCCATAGGGCCAAATCCAGAGAAGCGAATCATTTCTTTTCCTTCTAGTAGTTCAGCTCCTTTCCAGTTAACTGGATTATCGCTATTGTCAAGTACTAACCAGCCACCCGGTTTAATTTTCTTCATTGCAACGCGAATACAATCGTTACGGCGAGTAAATTCGTTCATTGAATCGATCAAGATGATATCGAATGATCCATCTTCCTGAGTCATCATATCGTTTAATGTGGCAGTTCCCTGCATCACTCTTAAATCAAAATTTTCTTCGTTGTATTTTTTAGGGTTTTTCTCAACATTTTCGAATACCATTTGAGCCCATTGAACATCATGTTCGTAAGTAGTTACTTTTGCGCCTTTGCCTAAAAACCAAAGTGAGCTATTACCTCCTCCTAGTTCCATTACTTTCATTCCTGGCTTAACCATTCCATCGAGGTAACGGATAGCATCCATTACTAAAAAAGGAACTGGGTTCGACATGATAGGCGAACGCTTCGCCTGAAAATAAGTTTTCGCAACGAAAGGTAATTTCGTTAAGCTATAGAAAGAAGGTGGATTTCCTTCGTAGTCGGTAAAACGAAGGCTGGCCGTAAGTTTTTCACTGTGACCATCGTCGCATTGCCACTTTAATGTGGTTCTGCCTAAAAGTTTATCAATTACCGGAATTTGATATTCCGAACTAACAACATGAATGTTTGGAGGGGTGATTTGTTTACGGTCCATGAAGGCTTAAGTTTAAGGGGTTTTTATCCCTTATACGGAGGCCTTCACATACTGTTTCATTACAACTGATAAAGTTTCCTCCAAATTGGTGTTATTTATGGAGATATAACGCTGTTTTTTGTTCGATTTCCCCAATTCTTCGAATAATTCTCGGTATTCACCTGTAAGCTGCTGAATATCGTTTGACGACATTTCCTGCTTACGGCTTAAGATAATCTCCGGTGGAGCGTACAAAAACACGTTTACTTTTGGCTTAAATACAAAGTAATAGCACCATTTTAAGATCGGCTTAGGCAATGAAATGTTAGATCGTTTCGAATCAATTATAAAATCGAAATAATAACGATCATATAGTACCGTATACCCTCTTAGTGTGTATCTGAAATAAACATAGTACTGACCTATGATATAATCGACATAGTAGTAGAGGAAGCGAATTAATGAGCTTATAGTGCTTTTATTGTTTCCTTGGCGAGGTAAATTTTGAGAAGTAAGCTTCTCGGCATTCTTTTTACCATGCTTAATGGAACTCAAAATAGGCAACAATGATGGTCGGTGGCGTAACACTACCGTTTTTTGACGGTATTTCTTTTGAAGAGTCACTCTAACGTTTTCAAGAATAGTAGACTTCCCTGCTCCATCAACACCACTAAAAGTTACAGTTATTCCTTTGCTGTTAATTGCATCGCGAATAGCATCAACAATATATCTTATTTTATGAATGCCCTTAGAAACGCCTTTATTGATAGGCTGGGCAAAAACATAACGTAGAACTTTTTTAGGGCCTCGTTGCTTCTTCTCGTATAATTCGTCTAAAGTGTTAATCGACAAATCGTATTTATTACAGATATAAGCAAATATTTCTGATCTATCAGAAACACTCAATGATGAATAATATTTTCTATATCGATCTGCAACATCCGAGTTGTTTACTAGGTGAAACAACAAGATATACTCAAAATTATGCGATTCAGAAGCTAACTTAAGATGATCTTTCTTTACGGCCTTATTTAAAATGGATTCAGAATCTAAGTAAATTACGCCCTTCCTATCGAAGCGATTAATTAAATCAAGTTCTAAGTAACTACCATCGGTAAAATAAACACTTACATAGGTCACGAAGGACTTCTTGTCAAGATTAACTTTTTCGATATTATCTCCCTTGCGAATACAGTCTAAGTAAGAATTTAATTCATGTTTATCGATTAACAAATCAATGTCTGAAGTTTCAGGAATATCGTTTGTTGAAGCATGCGTAAACTTCAAATACGCATAGCGCAAATCTGCTATAGCATGAAAAAAGTAATTGATAAATATTTTACGCTGAGAATTCATTAGTGGCTGGTATTGCTCACTGTTTCCAATTGATCTGTAATCGCTTCTGTCCAGGCTTTGATCATCCAATGACTTTGCTGAAGTAATTCCTTCTCGTTTAGGTATTGCCTCAAATAATAACTTACGGTGAACAGAAGGTAAAGCTTTTCGTGTAAGGCAAGGTTTATCTTGTACTTTTGGAGCATTTGCTGCACCAATGGTTGTTGTTTCCATAGGTTGATGGAACTTTTTACTGTTGAATAATCTTTTCTTTGCTGAAGGATAGTACTCTGATAGGTAAAATGAAATAAATCGAAAAACATAGGTATCCCGTTTCTCGACATTTCCCAATCGTAAACATATAAACGCTGCTCATCGCAATACATATTCCATGGTGTAAAATCACCATGTGATACTGAAAGTGAAATTGATTCACCTGCAGAGAATGTAGTGTATAGTTTTCTTAATAATTTAATTAGATTACCGGTCGACTTACTATCAAGACCATTGGTAAATAATAAATCACGTTTTAACCATTCCATATTTGCTGAAATAGTTCCCCATGCTGTTGAATCGGAAATAGCTTTTCGCTCGTGGCTCAAAGCATACAGTTCGGCTAAGGCTTTTACATGGATTGCAGTGATTCTATCGGCAGGTATTGTAATTCCCGGCTTAACATTACTTAAGCGCGCATGGCCATCAATTTTCTTCGACACCTTAGGTAAACTAAGGGTCGTAAAATCGTATTTATTTAGCTCTTTCAACATCTCGGTCTCTGTTTTAACTAACTCCTCCGAAACAGGGGTTACTGGAATTTTTACAAAGGCAACTGTTGTTTCCTTGTTATGAATTTCCATCACTACCTTTCTTGTAGCTCCTCTGGTTCCAGTAAAGAAAGAAATATCTTCTTCCGGAGTAATATCATTAACCGTTTTTACTTGATCGAGTAGATTTTGTTGCATTCGAAGAATTCCCGAAGCCAATAAGCGGGTCTGACCCAACCTTCCAGCCACCGTTGAAACCCATTTATAAATCTTTGCTTTAAGGCTTACCGAGTTGTATAATGACAGATGTCCGGGAACCCCTTTTGTAAGAGGGAAAAACCAACGTATGGTACCATCCGGATTATTAATATACGCCATTTCAGAAAACGAAATTGCATTATTATTATTCAAATAAAACGATAGTTGATGAATGTCATTTAATTCTGCTACAAAGGCATTGTCAAATCCTGATTCCGGCTTTCTTTCCAGCACTACAACATCCTCTGTACTCTCGCCAATCAAGCGATGTAAAGGATCAATTATAAGTAGCGTATTCTGCTTGGCAAATAAATCACGCAGCAGCAACAGATCTGTTAAGTATATCGGATTCCGATTCATAATGGTTAGTGCTCCGAGTTATACGATAGTTGCAAGCATTCGGTTCTAAAGTGAAAGAAAAATTAAGAATTAAATAAAATAATATACCGTAATTGGTCTCGCCAAAGATTCCAAACTCCGTAAGTGAGTTAATAATCAATGGAATAAGAATTAAAAATCCGGCAAGTCGGTGAGCGCTAATTTTCGAAGAAATAATAGCATAAATGAAGGATGCTAATTGAAGAACAACAATAAGCAACCCAACTAAGCCTAAGCCTAATAGCACTTGTAAAAAAGTGTTATGTGTCATCGCTCCTGCATATGCATTAATCGACTCAAACTTATCGGTATAATCAATGCGCATGTACCCATATCCAAACCATGGTTCTTTCGGGAAATTATAAGTGAATAAGTCTTTCCAGAATGGTAAACGTCCGGTTAAACTTCCAATTTCTTCAGCATTACTTTGTGTTACGAAGAGTTGCATTCCGACTATTGGAACAACAAATAGCATTGCAATAAATAAAATACTCTTGAATAATTTAGATGGCTGCGTTAATGCATAAATTCCTGATACCAATAAAAATCCGATGAACGATGATCGAGATCCAGTAAGCATTAGCAAATAGGTCAAGAACGCTATCTTCAGAAGTATCGATATTCGAATTTTTTCGTCTTTTCGGAGTTCAGTATAAAATCCAGCAATGCCTACTACTAAAAGCATTCCTAATTCATTTGGATTAATAATAAATCCACCTAACCTCGAGACTTCTCCTCCGTGCGTTAAACGGTAATAATGATCAGGATCAATCATCATTCCACTAAAGAAGCCGATGGCTATTATAAATACCGCTCCAGAAAGTAATTTTCCGATCTTTAATTCATTCGTCGTGTCGTTGAGCTTATAGTGCAAAAACATCCTCATGTAGAAGAACGTAAATACTAGCGTCTCCAAATCCATTAACCATTGCATTAATGATTGCGAAAACGAGCTAGTCCATAATAATGATGCTGCTCCAAATAAAATATAGGTACAATAAAGCAATAAGGGCATACCGTGTGTTACAGCTATTGATACTTTCTCTTTTTTCACTACTTGAGCTAGAGCATGTAATAAAACGATTGCCGTTAATAATGTTCGAAGACCGGCTTTGATTGCTTGGGTAATAAATAATTCTTCACTTAGCATGAAGTAACTCACTATTCTCAATACCAACATCAACACCATAAATTGGTGCACATGCTTTAAATTAAACGGTATTGGTTGTTTCTTCAACATATCGAATTATTTTCCTTCGTAAATCTGAATTAATCGGTTCGAAATACTAAACCAGTTGAATTCTTTCTCTACCAATTTTCTTGCACACGATCCCATGCTTTCTGATTGATGACTTTCAAAAAGTTTTTGAAAATCGAAACATGCTTTTTCAATCGTTTTAGCAGTAGTTTGGTGTAGATGAATTCCACACCCGTTTGCCTCCACAATCTGTCCTACGTTCGTAGCAGTGCTTACCATAAGTGGTCTTCCTAAAGCAGCTGCTTCAAGAACAGCAGTTGGCGATCCTTCTGATCTACTTGGGTGACAAAATACATCCATGTTTGCTATCCGGTTCAATTTATCTTTTCCGTATCGCGCACCCATGAAGTTTATTCTGTCTTGTATACCGTGTGTTTTTACTTGTTCTTCTAATGTGGTTCTATCTTCACCGTCGCCAATCATCCACATTTCTCCTTGTCCGCCTTTCTTCACATAAGCGGCAAATCCATCTACTAATAAATCTAATCCTTTATAGTATAAATCAAGGCGTCCGCAAAATCCGAAAACAGGAATATTCTTTCTATTCATTTTATGATAGTCGAATTCTAGTTCTTCGAAACTTTGTCCGTTAGGAATAATAACTTTATTGGAGAGTTTAATTATCTTGTCAATATGATCAAATTCACTCTGGCCTAAAAAATGCACTTTATATGCATCTTTAAGCATTGTCTTTTCATATCGTTGTATGTAAATTTTCTTTACCCATTTATTTTTCTCGAGCGCAATTTTATTGAACGCACCATGAGGGGTATAAACATACTTTCTTTTCATATCGACTAACATTCTCGACATTTTGTAGAAGTCGGGAATAAAAGCGCCGTGAATATGAAATATAGTATTCTTTGGAGTCTTCGATAATGCGTACAACAATTTCGGATCTAAATCGCGGTAAAAAGGTTGTTGACGAAATAAACGTGTGGGTAATTCTCTTTCTATCACTTCACCATCCGGAGTTTTTGTAATACCCCAGATTTCTACATCATATCCCAATTTATGCATATGCACCGCATGATTATGCGCTACTTTATTAACGCCATTCATACGGTTAGGGTTAGCCTTACCGAGTACTAGGTGTATGATTTTAGGTTTCATTACTCCTTTATACGAAAAACAGGCTCAAAAAGTTATAGCCCGTTAGTACATAGGTGTAATTATAAGTGCTTGATTTCCTTGCGAATATTAAACAAGTAAATAAACAATGTGATCAGCTGGGTGATCATTAATCCGGCAACAACTCCATTCAGCCCGAAGGTTTTGATAATTGGATATGCACTTATTATGCTAAAGATAGCGCTCGCTACAAAGCTCACAAAGATCAAGTGCGTTTTCTCCATTGTGCGGATAGCGTAACGAAGCGGATAGCCTAAAAATACAATCACATATAATGCACAGAAGCCTATTAAAATGTGACGATATTCCATAAATGCTTTGCCATAACACAATTCAATAATATTTCCAGAGAAGATGGCTATCAATGCAAGTAACGTAAATGTAATTAACCCCATTTGTAGGGTAAACTTCCATAAGTATTTAAACATTCCATGATTTCCCGCAATACGTTGATGGTTCGCAGCACGTGTTGGAATGATGTTTTCCATTGCTAAGAATAATACGTGTGTTACTCCTACAATATTTTGTGCCATACGGGTTGCTCCTACTGCTACAGGGCCTAATATCGCTCCTGCTGCAATAATGAAGAGATTTCCCGAGAACCATTGTAATAAAGCAGTAGCCGTAAGCCATTTGCTGAAATCCCAATGTTCTAGTATTACTTCTTTTATACTTTGCCAATTGTACTTCAATTCAGGAATCGACCAAATACCGATGAGGCTGGCATAGAGGAAGAATACTGCAGTTAATAAGAGTACAAATTGCGCATCTATTTCTTGCACAAAGTGAATTGTAAATGCGCTCATTAATACACCACCATATGCAACAAAGTCGATAAGGATGGCTTTATGTGGTTTCCCGATTACAAAGAAATACCTTCGGAAGAAGTCTTGCAGTAAAAAGGTAAATACTGCTAATGGGAATGCCAATATAATCGAATCTACTTTCCAATCCTTTAGAATATACTCCATAAAGAGTACAGAAAGGAAAGATAGAAATCCCATAGCAGCAGCAAATAATAATTGCTTGAAGACGAGGGCTTGTAAATAAATGTTTTGTTCTTCCGGCGACTTTTTACCACTAAGCGTTTGCATAGGAGCAATAATCAATGGTTGATTTATGCTACTCGCAATTAGTACGCCTAACCAGGCCACGCTATAGATACCAAAGCCATCCACTCCGAGGAATCTCGCAAGTACTACACTCGATAAAAAGCTAAACCCACTAACAACAGCCTGATCACCATAAACCAACAGTGTGGTATTACGGAAAATGTTCTTAGGGAATGATAAACTCAGTTGCATATACTTTTACCACATGAATAAATTCTGGAGCTGTGGCGCGTTCTGTTTTGATTTGATTGATTTACTTTTCTTCGGACTCAAGAATCCAGTATGGTTTCTTTTTTCTTTCATCGCATTAATTACGAAATGCACTTCTTCTAAACGGTATTCTTCTTTCACCATTTCTGCATTCGCAATTAATTGATCACGATCAGAGTCTGCTTTTACAACGTAGAGATTTAAGTCGCTCCATTTCATAAACGGAATGGCGTCGATATATTCTCCTACTTCAGGTGTATCAACAATTACTGCATCATAATGTAAACGCAATTCGTCAATAATATCTTTTGTTCGTGATGTAGCAATTAAATGCCCTATTGGTTGTTCTCCATTGCCGGCAGTTATTACATCTAGATGAGGAATATTCGTGATTTGAATAACGTTCTGTAATGATGATTGTTGCATGTAAACATCTTTCATTCCTTCAATGCCGCGAACGTCAAACCATTCGGCCATTCGAGGTGCATAAGTGTTTAAGTCAACAAGGATTACCTTTTTGTCTTGCGCTGCCAGTGTTCTCGCTAATTGCGCAGCAACAAATGATTTACCTTCTCCTTTTAGCGTACTCGTCACCGTTACTACCATCGACTTATTCTGCGGTTGGTTCATCAGTATTCGGGTAGTGAGTGCTGTAAAGTTTTTGTATGCCGGTTGTCCTTTCGACATTTTTTCGATATGTCCGATTACCGGTATCGTTGAATTGTAAGTAATATCTTCTGGAGTGTTGACTCTTGGTTTAGCATAATGACGAGCATAGGCTAAAATTACTCCCATGATCAATCCGATGAATGCTGCAATTCCTAGTACAACTTCTCTACGAGGTGCTACTTGTGCTTCAGGTACAACAGCTGATTCCAATACACGATTGAATGAAACATCTACTTGACGAGTAATTAAGGCTTCTGTTCTCTTTTCAATTAAGAAGTTGTAAATTTTCTCGTATAAGAAATAATTTCGATTTAATTCTTGAAGTGTACTTTCCTTTTCAGGTAAGCCGTTGAATGTTGCTTTTTCATCATCAATCGCTAATAATAACTCATCTTGACGCGCTAATAATTTACGTCGAGTATTGTTTACGCTTTCAATTAAGAACGCTTTTTGTTGTGTGATATCAACATCAATATTTTTTACTTTATCGCTTTCTTCGGTGTATTTCTTTATGGTTTCGTCGCGTTCTCTGATTTTTGTATTTAATCGAGTAACGGCGTCGGTAAACAACCCATCTTGAATTGATCCTAAATCAGGACCTGTAAATTTAATCTCTCGGTTATGACGTAAATAATCACTAAGCTTTTCTAATGTTGCCAGTTGCATGTTGATATCCACTTTCTGGATTTCTAGCTGCCCTAGTGTTTTATACGTTGCTTCTGTTTCTTGTGAAATATTTACAATTTCATTTTTTATTCTGTATGATTTTATCGCATCACGTGCATTATCGAGTTCAGCACCTACCGTCGCCAATTGGTTGTTGATGAAGTCGACAGTGTTACCTGCTAAATCTTGTTTATCAACAATGCTTTGGTTGATGTATGCTTCCGCTACAGCGTTAACTAACTTCGATGCTTTTTCAGCAACCGGATGCGTATAATATACTTTAATGATATTTACATCTTTGTCGAGTGCTTTAACAAGATAATCTTTGTTTTGCAATTTCGCTGCTAATGCATTTTTTGAGTAAACAACAAACTCCCAGTTTTTATCAAGCGACGCGGTTGTTTTATATTTGATGATGTTTGGCTCTTTATTTACTGTGATACAAACTCCTCTATCGCAAATCTGTTTCCCGAATTCTCCTTCTTTCTCAATTGATGTTCCATGAAAATCATAAACAACAGAAAATTTCTCTCCCCCGAGATAATGAAATTTATATTGTTGCTTTACGAATGAACTATCTGTTATTGAGAAGTCAACTCTAAAAGGTGCTTCGTGATATTTTTCTTCTGTTTTAAGTTCGCTTACTTGATAATACTCTACATAAAAATCTAAACGATCTAATGCTTTTTCAAACAACGAACGTGACTTTAACACTTCCACTTCTGTTTGAACTTTTGCATTTCCTTTAAAGACATCAAAGTCGCGATACAAATTACTGTTCGCCATTCCTTGCTGAGAGTCTTCAATTTTTAATGTTGCCACTGCCTGGTATTCAGGTGTCGCCATATACAAATAGCGAGTGGCAATCACACATGAAATTGCGATACATATGACTACTATGTACCATCGTTTCTTAAGTGGATAAAGTAAATGAGCTATACTTCCGGGGGTGCGCATAATCAATTATTTTGTGAAACATTATACACTAGAGCTAGTGCAGTTAGTAAGCTGGCAATCGGTATTAGCTTAGAAGCTATTCTATCGAATTTTTTACCTCCTGTTGGCGGGATATAAATTACATCTCCGGGTAGGACACGCGTTTCGTTGAACGCTATATTTGTTAAATCAATTTTAATTGATTCTTTTCCTCTAATAATTTTAATTTGCTTTGTTTTAGCGTAGTCGGTTAATCCCGATGACTTTCCTAATACATCTGTTAATCGAATATTGTCTGAGCTGAAAACATAAATACCAGGACGTTGAACTTCTCCTAAAACGGTTACTTGATTGTTCAATACTTTAATAGTAACAATCGGGTTCTGGATATTTTTCGAATATTCTTTTTTGATTTGTTGCGATGCTTCTGCAATTGTTAATCCACCGAGTTTAATAACACCAATTTGTGGTAGTGTTACATTTCCTTCAGCATCTAACATTACCCATTTACCTGATTCTTCAGCTACACTATATACGGTATGCACCGAACCGATACTTAGTTCGTCGTGCTCCCATACACTGATGGTAATTTTATCGTCGGGTTGTAAAATCTTGCTCTCCTTTCCTTCATCCACTTTTACGGCAGCTGCTGCATTACTACCACTGCCACTGTTGTGGGTGTATAGTACATTTTTGCTGCATGAGCTCATTAGCAGTAGCATAATCAATAAGATTAGTACAGCAATGACGCTTTTTAGAAAAAAATCGGTTCTGGTTTTCATGGTTTTTAGGTCATTAACTCAATCTAGAGGACACTCTCTCTTATCGTAATTAAACCTAATCAGGCCGAAAAAGGTTACAAAATGGCCAAAATATTACATCATTTATTGCAAGTTCAGAAGCGTTCCAAAAAGGGATTTTCATAAAAAAGCCTCCGTTTTTTAGAACGAAGGCTTATCTGTTTAGTTGCGGTTTGGGACCAGTTTCCGGACTTATTTTTTGTCGGGTTCAAACTCTAACACAATGGAATTCATGCAGAAACGCTTAAAGGTAGGTGCCGGACCATCATCGAAGATATGTCCTAAATGTCCGCGACAGCGCCCGCACATCACCTCTGTTCTTTGCATTCCATATGAGTTATCGTCCTCATACACAACACTATTGGGCTTTAACGACTCATAAAAACTAGGCCAACCACATGAGCTTCCGAATTTGGAATCAGAACGAAACAGCGGATTTCCGCAAGCGGCACAGTAATAAGTACCTAGGCCTTCGAAATCCCAATATTTGCCTGTAAAAGCTCTTTCCGTGCCTTTATTTCGGGCAATATAATAGACATCTTCAGGTAAAACCTTTTTCCATTCGTCGTCCGAAACATGAAGAACGGATGTATCTGTTCTAGAATAATATGGATTTGTGGGGTGTAATGAATCTTTCATGGTTGGGGTAAATGGTTTATTATCAGCTTGTCCGCTTTGCGAGCACCCGTAAAGCAGTAGTATTATAGCAAAAAGTGAAATTACTGTTTTGCCGTTGTTTTTTATCGCGTTTTTCATCGTTTATATGTTGTTCATAAGGCGGTTGTCTTTTCTTTAACGATGCTTGATCAGGACATGTAATATTAACAACTGCTTTCGTTTATTGTTTAGTAGCAGAATGGCATCAATCCTTACATCTGTAGTAAATTTACTTTTTAACAATCCCCTAACCTCCTACCAAATTTAATACTGTTAATTGGATTAATGTATTGTTGCACCCTTTGCTTTTATCAACACAAGGCAGCTTAAAAGACGAACCGCCTCCCTCAAAAAATACCATTTATTCGAGTATTTTCGCCTCTGTGAATCAGCACATGAAAGTAAAAATCATCAACAAGTCGAAGCATGCATTGCCGGCGTACGAAACTACGGCATCTGCAGGAATGGATCTCAGAGCGAATTTAGAGGAATCGATTACCCTTTCTCCTCTAGAGCGAGCAATGGTACCCACCGGATTATTCATCGAACTACCAATTGGTTTCGAAGCTCAAGTTCGCCCTCGTAGCGGCTTAGCGTGGAAGCATGGCTTATCGGTATTGAATAGTCCCGGAACTATTGACGCCGACTACAGAGGTGAAATTAAAGTGGTGCTGGTGAACTTGAGCAACGAACCTTTCGAGATTAAAGACGGAGAACGCATTGCTCAAATGGTTGTTGCTGCACATTCTCGTGTTGAATGGGATGCTGTTGACACCCTCGAAGAAACACAACGTGGTGCCGGAGGCTTCGGCTCTACAGGCAAATAATTTTAATGCTTACTTATTAAACCCCGATTATGAGAATTATTGTTCCAATGGCTGGTATGGGCAAACGCATGAGGCCACATACGCTTACGACTCCTAAGCCGGTTGTGCCGGTTGCAGGAAAACCGATTGTACAACATTTAGTGGAAGATATTATCCGCATGTGTAATCAGAAAGTTGAGGAGATTGCTTTCGTAGTCGGACATTTTGGTGAGGAAGCAGAAAAAAATCTTATTGCCATTGCCGAAAATTTAGGAGCTAAAGGAACTATCCATTATCAAGATACTCCTCTAGGAACTGCTCACGCTATCCTTTGTGCCGAGTCGGCTTTAAAAGGGCCAGTAGTAGTGGCTTTCGCCGATACTTTATTCAGTGCCGATTTCAGAATGGATGCCGATTGTGATGGCGTTATCTGGGTGAAGCAAATTGAAGACCCTCGCCAATTTGGTGTGGTAAAGACAGAAAAAGACGGTACGATTACCGACTTCGTTGAAAAGCCGCAAGAGTTCGTGAGCGACTTAGCCATCATCGGGATTTACTATTTGAAAGATGGTGAGAACTTGAAAAAAGAATTGCAATATCTAATCGATAATGATATCCGCGATAAGGGCGAATACCAACTAACGAATGCTTTGGAAAACATGAAAACCAAAGGACTTCGTTTGAAAGCTGGTAAAGTTGACGAGTGGCTCGATTGTGGCAATAAAGATGCTACCGTTTACACTAACCGTCGCGTTTTAGAGATAAAATACCCAAATAACCATATTTCTGCGTCGGCACAAGTAATAAACTCGGTGATTATCCCTCCTTGTTTTATCGGCGATAAGGTAGTTATTGAAAATTCAGTGGTAGGTCCTCACGTTTCTGCAGGAAATAACACTAAAATTGTGAATAGCGTAATTAAAAACAGTATTGTACGTGAACATTGTACTCTTCGTGATGCAGGTATCGACAATTCTTTGATAGGAAATCACGTTCATTACAAACAACAGCTCCGCGATTTAAGCATGGGCGATTATTCAACAGAATCATGATTTTAAAACGAGTTCTCCTTCTTCCTCTTTTTGCAGGCCTAATTATTATTAACGGTTGCGGCTCTACGAAAAAGACCGCATCTGCTTCGGGCAATAAGCCTACCTCTAAACAAGAGGAAGAGAATCGCATTAAAGCTACTTATATGTACTTCGATGCGATGAAAGAGAAACTCGTTGGCAATCCCGAGAAAGCCGCCGAGCAATTTGCTTTGGTACTTCGTACCGATCCTAAAAATCATGCGGCCATGTATGAGCTCGCTTCTATCTATAGCGATGGTAAGCGTTATGCCGATGCATTGTTTTTCTCTAAGCAGGCTGCTGATCTTAGTCCTGATAATGAATGGTACCAATTACTACTCGCCGATTCATACGAGAATAACGGAAAGGCTGCAGAAGCAGGAGTGATTTTTCATAAGCTGGCCAAAGAACATCCCGATCGTCTCGATTATCAGTTTCAGGAAGCGGAAACGTTCCTCATGCAGAATAAACTACCGGAGGCAATAAAATTGTACGATCAAATTGAAGAGAAGATGGGCATTAGCCGCGACCTAACTTCTCAGAAGCAACGCTTGTATTTGAAACTCGGAAATATAAAGGCTGCAGCAAATGAAATTGAAAAGCTAATTGCTACCGACCCTCAAAATATCGAGTATTATACGATGTTGGTTGATCTGTATTCGGCTAACAACATGAAAGAGGAAACGATGAAGACGATTACCAGAATGCAGGCAATCGATCCGGAAAATCCTACAATCTCTTTGGCGTTGGCAGAGCAATATCGTGCGAACGGACAAAAAGCAGAATCATTTGAGCAATTGAAAAAAGCTTTTAGCTCGAAGATGCTTTCTCCCGATGTAAAAATTAGAATCTTAACTTCTTATTTTCCTTTAGTGCAGAATGATTCAGAGATGATGGGTCAGGCGATGGAATTGAGTAAACGCATGAGTGAAACGCATCCTCAAGAAGCTGCTGCGCAAGCGGTATATGGCGACTTCCTCTCTATCAATCGCGATTATGCAAAAGCGAGAGATCAATATCGCTTATCATTAGTTATCGATAAACAAAACTTGCAAGCTTGGCAACAATTAATGTTGGTTGAATCTGATTTGCAGGATTATGTTTCGATGGAAAAAGAATCGGAAGAGGCTTTAGGTTTATTTGCCGATCAAAGTGTGCTGTATCTTTTTAATGGTATTGCGAAAATTCAGAATAAAAAATACGAAGAAGCTGCCAAGACTTTATTAAGCGGCAGTAAAATGGTAGTTGATAACGATGCGCAGCTGATCGAATTTTATTCGAACTTAGGAGATGTTTACAATAAACTAAAACGTTACGAAGATTCTGATAAATACTACGACAAAGGATTAAAACTTGATCCTTCTAACGCGAATATCCTTAATAACTGGGCTTATTATTTATCGTTAAGAAAAGTTGATCTCGAGAAGGCTGCAGAGATGTCGAAGAAATCGAATGAGCTCATTCCGAATAATCCTTCTAATGAAGATACTTATGCTTGGGTATTGTTTGTGCAAGGAAAGTATGTAGATGCAAAAGTGTGGATCGAGAAAGCACTCGAGCATGGAGGAAGTACGAATGGTACAATACTTGAACATTACGGCGACGTATTGTTTAAACTAGGGAACATCGACTCGGCAGTAAGTAAGTGGAAAGAAGCTAAGGCTACAGGTGATCACTCAGAACAAATTGACAAGAAAATTAGCGACAAGAAATTCTATGAATAATTCGTTTCATCGGATATTCGTAGCCGTTATATGCATTTCGGCAACATTGTTATTGCCTTCGTGCCGTAGCAGGAAAGCTATCATGCCTCCTAATTCAACGACCGAGATTCGTCCGATGCAGGATAAATCGGTGCAAGAATTACTGGGCAAACTCGACTCTGCTTCTTTTAAACCAGAATGGGTGACTGCGAAAGCAAGTGTAACTACTATTCAAGATGGTAGCGAGACGTCGTTCAATATTAGTATGCGCAGTAAGAAAGACAGTGTAATCTGGGTTTCTATTTCTCCTCTCCTAGGAATTGAAGTTGCACGTGTGATGGTAACAGCCGACTCTGTTAAGTTCTTAGATCGTATCCATGCTAAATATCAAGCTACCAGCTTTGAAACAGTGAATAAGTTACTTCAAATGAAAGTAAACTTCGAAATTGTTCAAGCAATTCTTTTCGGAAACTTCTTTGCTTATAAGAAAAATGAAAATCGATTTAACTCTGTTTATCTCGAAGACAAATACTATATCTTAAGTTCGCTCAACAAAAAGAATTTACGTCGAGCATTAGAAGAGAAAGACCCGAATAAACCTGTTATTCAGGATGTATATGTTGATGAGAATAGCTTTCGCATCGATAAGCTACAAGTAGAGGATCAAAAGATCAATAAGATGCTTACAACCGATTATGATGACTTCCGCGAAACAACAGGAGGTTTATTCCCTTTTAAATCGACTACTAAAATTATTGCCGATAAAAGTTTCGAAATACATATAGAGTACGGAAAAGTAACTGTTAGTGAACCACAGGAATTTCCATTCAACGTCCCTTCCAATTATGAACGCATTCGCTAAGCGGGTTTGTTATTTATTTTTTCTTTGTCTGATCACGCTTTCTGTAAATGGTCAGTCGAAGAAAGATCTTGAGTCGAAGAAAGCAAAGCTTCAGAAGGAGATTGAATTTACCAATCGACAATTAGAGTTAGTTTCAAAAAACAAATCGGCCACGGCAGAGCAGTTGAATGCATTGCGTAAGAAAATTCAATTACGTCAATCGTTAATCTCTACTATCAACACTGAAATTTCTTCTATCGGTGGTGAGATTGAAAATACATCGAAAGAAATCGTTTCATTAGAACAACAGATGGTACGATTGAAAGATGAGTATGCTGCTATGATTCGTTATGCATATCACAATCAAAATGTTTATCAGCGAATGATGTTCATTTTTGCTGCGAATGATTTTAACCAAGGCTATCGACGAATTAAATATTTAAAGCAGTACGGCGAATACCGTAGAGAGCAAGCTGCGCAGATTGATAGCACCCAAATTAAGTTAACGGGAAAGAAAATTGAGTTAGTAGCGAAGAAGAACGAAAAGACTGCTCTTCGTAATACCGAACAAACACAAAAGTCGACACTCGAGAAAGAACAGCTACAGCAAGATCAAATTTTAAAGAATCTTAGCGATCGCGAGAAGAAACTGAAGAAACAATTACAAGAGAAGCAGGCTGCTAAATTAAAACTCGATCGTGCTATCGAGAACTTAATTAAGAAAGAGATTGAAGCTGCGAAGAAGAAAGCAGTTGCATCAGGAAATAAAAACGTTACCAATAAAAACGTCTTTACATTAACTCCTGAGGCGCAGAAATTATCGAGCAGCTTCTCTGGTAACAAAGGTCTATTACCTTGGCCTGTAGAGCAAGGCACCATTACCTCTACTTTTGGGCAACATCCGCATAAGGAATTGAAAGGAGTTGTTATCAATAACAACGGACTGGATATTCAAACATCGAAAGGCTCTGGAGCACGAGCATTATTTAATGGAACAGTTAGTGGCGTTATCGGAATTCCGGGTGCTGGTAAGGCGGTGATTATTCGTCATGGTGATTACTTAACCGTTTATAGCAACCTAGATAACGTTACTGTTAAAACAGGCGATAAAGTAACTACGAAACAACGTATCGGAACAGTTGCTGAATCATCTGAAGAAACGAGTCGCGGAGAAGTGCATCTCGAAATTTGGAAGAACAGTACCAAACTAGATCCTCAAGGCTGGATATCTCGTCGATGAAAATAAAAGCATGTCGCGAACACTGCTAATCCTCCTGGCTTTTCTCATTACCGGTTGCTCTAACAACAGGAATACAAACCATTGTTTTTATTATTGGAAAAGCGATTTAAATATTGCGCCTTCCGATAGTGTTTTATTAAATGATTTAGACGTTCATACTTTGTATGTTCGATATTTCGATGTGCGTTGGATCGAAAATCAACAAAGTGCTTTTCCTGTTGCAAAACTTTCGACAACTTCGAAGTTAGCAAGCAATATTGAAGTGATTCCGGTAGTTTATATCGAAAATAAAGTCATTAAAAATCTCGATAGTAAAGGTATCGATTCGCTTTCAATCAAAATGAGCACACTGCTCCATAGTATAAACACTACTTTATCTAAAAAGCCAAGGCAAGTGCAAATCGATTGCGACTGGACAGAATCGTCCCGAACAAAATATTTCGACCTGTTATCGCATTTAAAGAGCGACTATAAGGATAATGTAGTTTGGAGTGCAACTATCCGATTACATCAAGTTAAATACAAAAGAACCACCGGAGTGCCACCTGTTGACCGTGGAATGTTGATGTTTTACAATATGGGAGTATTATCGCCTCTAAGTACTACCAATTCCATATACGACAATCAAAATGCTGCTAACTATATTGAATATGCAAAAAGTTATCCTTTGCCTTTCGATATAGCTTTGCCGGTTTTCAGCTGGTCTATTCTCTCTCGTAACGGCAAAGGAATTACCTTGCTCAATGAAATTACCGCTGCAAATTTTAAGGGAAATCCCTCTTTTGCTGAAAAAGGCGATGATCGATTTATTTGCAGAAAAGAATATTTGCTGCACGGCACTTTTATCCTTCCCGGCGATGAAATCAAAGTAGAAGACATTTCACCCGAATTAAGTTTAAAAGCGGCCAAACAAGTTGCTGATAAACTAAATAGTGATACCTTTAATATTGTTTTATACCATCTCGACCATTCAATAACGCAACGTTATGAAAAAGCTGACTTTCAAAATATCTTTAGTTGTTTTAAGTAGTTTATGTTTGTTCTTCTTGTGGAGCAGCAAGAAAACAGAAGGTTGTTCGGGTGGAGATCCAGAAGACTTTACTGAGCAATCATTATTCGCACCCGAGATTAGCGGAGAAACTATCTTATCTCCATTATTCATTACTTATCATTCCTATTATAGTAACAACTACTATACGCCGAATGAAAATTACAATGAAAAGAATGCACTGGAATGGGAAAATTACTTTAAGAAAACAGTAAGTAATTCAAGCATTAATTGGCTTTTATACACTTCGAATATTCAACAGATTACTTCGATTATCTCTTCATCCAAAATTGACAAAACAGTACCAGAAGAATTGCTTACTCATAAACGTGATAAGCAATATAACGATGCTTTAGTTTATTTAAAGAATGCTAAATTAGCAGAAGTGTATGCTAACACGTACTATTATAGTTGGCAAGAGAAAAAAGCCGATCAGCATTATATTGATAGTATGGCAACTGTTTTTCAGATGAATTGCAAGAAGGAAAAGAACACTTTTTTAAAAGAACGTTATGCATTTCAATGGATTCGAAGTTTATATTTTGGGGCTAAGTATCAAGAAGCCATTAATGCCTTTACATCTTTTTTCAATGAAAAAAATTCTACTGGAACTATTTACGAGCGATGTTTAAGTTATAAAGCCGGATCACTCTATAAGCAACAAAAGTATAGTGAGTCAAATTATATCTTCTCTAAACTATTTCATGAAAGTGGTTACTGTCGCTTTGATGCATATACCAGCTTTCATCCGCAAGAAGAACAAGATTGGAAACAGACACTATTGTTAACCAAGAACAATAGCGAGAAGGAAGTTCTTTGGCAATTATATGGGATATATGCTTCTCCGTTAGTAGGCATGACGAATATTTTTGCGCTTAATCCTGCGTCTGAGAAAAACATGCTTTTGTTAATGCGTGCGGTGAATATTGTAGAGATAAATGCGGTAGACAATAAAGAAGATTACGGATACGACTATATCTATTCACCATCAGAGGAGAGAGACACTTCTGCTTACGCTAAAAGTTATTCGTCGTACTCATGGTATTCAATACAAAAAGAGCAAACTGATAGCTTAATTCACTTCCTTGAAACAGCTGTAAAGACACCGGGCGTTTATAAACCATTGGTCTGGAAAACTTCGTTAGCTTACCTTTATTACCTCACAGGCAATACAGTGCAAGCGCATGAGACACTTAAACAATTAAATATTGAAAGCATTTCTGATCCTCTCATTAAAGGGCAAAATAAAATTACGGAAGGGTTATTATATCTCGATGATATCATGAAAGGAGATATCACTCCTGCTCAAGAAGAGGTATTGTTGAGTTATTTAGTTAGCTTTAAAAAGCCGGATGACAATTATCCTTTGCGCTATGATAATGTGCATCGTTATATTGTTAGTAAGCTCGCCAATTATTACGAACAAAAACAAGATTATGTACATGCAGAAATCGCATATTCAGTGAATGATGAGTTTTACTCTGACGAAGATAAGACTGCAAGTATGATTTCTTACCTTGAGCAACATACACATCGTCCACTCGAGAATTATTTGATTACATTATACAAATATTCTCTTCGCGATTTTTATGAGTTAGAAGCAACACTTAAAATTTACAATTACGATTTTGATGGTGCGATAGCTTCTTTTAGTAAAGATGCTTCCTCTGGGCAAAGAATGTTGGATGCTAATCCGTTTAACATGCGCATTTCCGATTGCCACGATTGCGATCATGCTATGCCTCAAAAAAATCCTTTGAATAAATTACAGTTCGCTCAAAAGATGAGTGCGATAAAACATAGTGCTGATAGCAGCAAGATTCCAAACGAAAAAGCTTCAAATTATTTCTTGTATGCCAACGGATTGTATAACATGACCTATTATGGCAATTGCAGATCAGTATCAAGCACGTCATTCTACTTTGATACAGATGCCCAATTTTCGAATCGCGAATACGAAGAAGGGCCTTACTCTGACGAAGATTCTATTCGAAGTTATCTCGATTGTCGCGAAGCACGTAAATACTATGAAATGGCGGCATCGTTCAGCAATAACAAAGAGTTTAAAGCTAAATGTTATTGGATGGCGGCTAAGTGCGAGCATGCCTTTTATATCGAAACGGGAATTCCTAAAGGGAAAGAAAACGCCGATTTTGCCGAATATGATAACTACAAACTGCTCAAAAAGGACTTCAAAAACACGCGATACTATAATGAAATCCTTAACGAATGTGGGTACTTCTGTACCTATAACGGTGGTAAAAACTGTATCCGAAATAAGGAGGAATAAGAAGTTACAGGGTTTTGAACAGTGTCGTAACCAATTCTTCATGATTCTAAACAACTGAAAAACATTGATTTATGTCATGAATTGTCATATTAAACCTAAATCAGGCCCAAAAGATTGTTAATGGGCTTATAAACTTCGTATTTTTGCACTGACAAACAACTCGTCATGACACTTACAATTATACTTGGATTAATGGGACTTGGTGGACAAGAAACCATTCTTATTATTGTTGCCTTACTATTATTCTTCGGTGGAAAGAGAATTCCGGAGTTAGCGAAGGGCTTAGGAAAAGGCATTAAAGAATTCAAAGATGCTTCTAAAGGAGAAGACAGCGATTCAAAGAAAATCGAAGGTAAAGAGTAATTTATCTTTCTAATAAAATAAAAAGGCCGATGTAAAACGTCGGCCTTTTTTTATTTAATGAATATATGCACCGTTATCGATCTGTTTGATTCTCTAAAAACGGCACTTGGTTATTTTATTGAATAGTAAATATTGGTTAACCACTTTCCTGGATCTTTTTCTACACCCGGATCGGTAACATACTCTTCCCATACTAATCCTGTCATGGTTAAATTATTTTCCATGATATATTTCGAAGCCATTTCATGTCCTGCAGGAGTTCCTTCGTAAGGACCATAATAATGCACCACCACTGCTTTTGTTTCACTCATCACTTTCGATTGCACATTATTCATGTCGGACATTTTTCCAGTTACCGGAATTGCTGCATCAAAATCGAAATTAGTCGACGATTCACTATAGTAAATAGCGAAAACTGGCCCCGATTGTTTTAAGTTTTCTTTGCCCATCACCTCCATAATTTGTCCGTAGCAGAAGCCAAGTTTAGTCCCTATATTTTGAATATCACCTGAATCATGCACCGCCAAATATTGAAACTGTTTCACGGTTGTTTGTTCTACCGAAGGCTTAACTTCTTTAGCTCCTGTTTGTGCATTCACATTACAACATGCAGCAATAAATGCAAAGAAGAGAATGATCTTTTTAAACATGTGCTATTTATTTTTTTCTGAAATGTCTTTTATACTTTTTAATCCATCGTCGAACGATTGTTTCATCATGCGAGTTCCGATACTCCAGAAAATTCGAATGAAAGGATTGTTCCCAACTTCACTCTGAAACGACCATGATACTTTAGTACTGTTTTCTGACAAAGCACTAAACTTAAAATCAGAATCAGAGTGTCCTTCGCCTTTAAATTCGAGATCAGTAACAATTAAACTATCGGGAAACGACTCCGCAATTATCAAAGAACCTTCGCCTGACTTAGGTCCCTTCCATGAAAAGCTAGCACCTTTACCTGAAGGAATATCATTGTAGACATTCTTCATTTCAGGATCCATCTTTTTCCAGGGAGACCAATCTTCCCAATTCTTTAATACATTTACTTTTTCAAATACAATTGATGCCGGGGCATTAATAATTATGCTTCTTTCTATTTCAACCTTTGAAGGAAAAAACATTCCGGCAATAGAGATAACAATAAGGAAAATAAGAACTGCTATCCCTAATTTCTTTATGAGTTTCATAACGGTATAGAGATTAATACAATACCATAAAGTTAGTTTACTTTTTTCATCTAATCAAATTTCAATTAAAATATTTGAAAACTTTCGAAATGTGTAGGTTTGATGCCTAGTTTTGTAATGGCTTTTAAATACAGGAAAAAATGAATAAATCAGACTTAACAACCCTTCCCGAATACTTCGATCGTTACATAAATATTGTAAAAGAAAACAACTTAGGAAAAGTACTACTTCACTCACTCGAAGAAATCAATTTGCTGCGTCAACCTTCAGTAGGTGAAAAAGAAAACTATGCTTATGCGGAAGGAAAATGGACGGTAAAGGAGTTAATACAACATATTATCGATACCGAACGCATTATGACGTATCGTGCTTTGCGTTTTGCTCGAATGGACTCCACTCATCTACATTCGTTCGATGAAGATGCTATGGCTGCTGTAAGCGGCGCAAACGCTCGTTCTTTAGCAGATATGATAAATGAGCTCGAAGCCGTTCGAAAGTCCACCATATTGCTTTATAATTCGTTTACCACAGAGATGTTATTGTTTGAAGGTACTGCAAGCGGGAAAAAAATCAATGCATTAGCAATAGGATTTGTGATTGCAGGACATCAAACGCATCATTTTAATATCCTGAAAGAGCGTTATCTGTAAGACTATTAAACCGAACCTAAAAAAGGGATTTATTTTTTCTTGATCTTCGCAGTATATGAACACATCATCAGTAGCAGTTATAGGAGGAGGAAGTTGGGCCACAGCCATCGTGAAAATGCTTTCGAATAATGTCGAGAATGTACATTGGTGGATCAGGAATGATGAAACGGTTGACTTTATTCGTCGTTATAAACACAACCCTTCTTATTTAAGTGATGTGGAATTAAACCTCGATATTGTTAAGCCTTCGTCGAATTTAAAAGAGGTGATGGAGAGTACCGAATTTATCATCTTAGCTGTACCTGCTGCGTTTTTATCGGCTGCATTGTCGAAGTTGAATGTTGATGACTTCAAAAACAAAAAAGTATTCTCTGCCATCAAAGGTATCGTTCCCGAGAAATTTCAAATTGTGGGTGATTACATGAATTCACATTTTGAAGTTCCTTTCGAGAATATTGGTGTAATCACTGGCCCTTGTCATGCAGAAGAAGTAGCGATGGAAAAATTATCGTATTTAACGATTGCTTGTCCTACAGCTGATACTGCTACCACAATGGCGTCGATGATAAAATGCCGATACATTAACACGATTACTTCTGATGACATTTTCGGAACCGAATATTCTGCTGTATTAAAAAATATTATGGCTATTGCGAGCGGAATTTGTCACGGGTTAGGATATGGAGATAATTTTCAAGCTGTATTAATCTCGAGTGCGATTCGCGAGATGAAACGATTTACAATGGCAGCGCATCCTATCGATCGCGACATTAACGATTCAGCATATCTTGGCGACTTATTAGTGACTGCTTACTCTCAATTTAGTAGAAACCGGACTTTCGGATCGATGGTAGGAAAAGGTTATTCGGTGAAAAGTGCACAACTCGAAATGAATATGATTGCCGAAGGATATTATGCTGCCGCATGTATTCACGAAATCAACAAACAACTAAAAGCTTCTATTCCAATTTGTGATGCAGTTTATAATATCTTGTATGAAAAAATTAGCGCAAGAGTAGAAATGAAGTTGTTGGCGGATAGGTTGGAATTTTGAATTTTGGATCTTGAATCTTGAATCTTGGATTTTGGATTTTGAATTTTGGATTTTGGATTTTGGATTTTGGCTCCCATTCAGTTCTTTTCAACTTTAGAGATTTAATTAGAACACAGATTCGCTCTGACGATGCAAGCATGTCAGAGCTAAAAGGATTTGAAAAGGATTTAAAAGGATAAAGTTCTCGCGGTTTGGATCGCCTATCGCCGAGTTTGATTATCGTCTACGACGAGGATTTATCCCCCATTGGTTCTTCAATTTAAACGAGATATAGTTTAAACGCGGCGTTAGCTAAGTAAGGGCTTGTCGGGTGTTAAGCTACGGATGCTTTTTACGGCGCAACGATTGCTACGCAATTTTAGCACCCATTGGGTTATTCAATTTAAACGAGATACAGTTTAAACGCGGCGTTAGCTAAGTAAGGGTTTGTCGGGTGTTAAGCTACGAGTGTTTATTGCGGATCCAGCGATTGCTACGCAATTTTTCCTCCCATTGGTTTCTTTTAATAATTGGGAGACCCGCACTGCGCTCCCCATCGGGACAAGCGCCGCTAAAACGTGGCGTCGTGGCGTTTAAATAAATGTTTTTTGTACCGAATCAGATTCTCGAGCTTTGCTCCCATTTTCAAATTTTCAAATCGTCACATTTTCAAATCTTAAGCAACTTCCTACTCACCACACTCCCACCCGACCTAATCACACAAGAATACAATCCAGCGCGGAGATTTGGAAGGGATATGCTTTGCATACTGCTCCAAGGTGGGAGTTTTTGTTGGTAGATGATTTTGCCGTTTAAATCGTACACTTCGAATATACCCGATTGGTTTTGGGGTAAGAGGTACATGATTTGGAGTGGGCCCTCTTTTAAAGGGTTTGGACTAATTTGAAAGTTTTGTATTTGTGAATAGTACTCCTCTTGCCCAACCGACAAGCTATCGCATACACTACCTATTACGGGACCTAAATGATAGTTAGGATGATTTGGCACGGCTCTAAAATTAAACATATCTAAAAAGATTGAATGCTGCTGTAAATCACAGGCTGTACCCGCACTATCTGGATAATTCATTTCATGTATATGTTGCACGCTACCGCCACTAGTAATATAAATTTTACCATTCGCCGCTAAGTACTCATTAAAAAAAGTAGTACACAAAGAAACATTAGGATTATATTGGTAACAATATCCATCGTAAGTTGCTACTGTATCTACTTGCAACGTATTCACATCAATCTGAAATAAATATGTACTTGTATTAGCATATAGGAATTGACCGGAGGGAGAGAAATTAACTCCCCATAAAAAACCATTCTGAGATGTTGGAATTATTCTAGTATTTGAAAACTGACCATTACATCGATCAAAATCAAATAAGTAAATATAACCATTAACAACTGCGGAGTCAGAGTTTGTAAATGCAAAATGATCACCATTCGGTGAAAAGACATAACTACTAACATTATACCATGATATAGGAACTCCTAAACTTTGCTTCTGAATAGAATGAATCCCCTGTGCAGTAAATAAAACTGTATAAATTGCGTCAGTTGCATTTTCATGCATAACTATCCACCAATCTCTTCCATTGGCATGACGGCATGCACCAATGCCCCAATTCAAAGTGTCTTTAAAAACGGTGTCATTCTTCGAGATAACCGCACCTTTACCATTGTCTAGTGTAATATCAATTACTGACATTAACATTTCATAAACAGGATACGACACACCATCAAATAATGATACATGGTGAAATAAAACATATTTACTAGTGTCACCCGGGTAAGGTAAAAACATATTTGCGAAGGGTAATAGTAACCCATTTGGATCTCCATTCACCTCCGGACCAGGATTTAAGCCTCCTCCATTCAACATCGTATCAGTGGTAGCATTCGCAATCCATACTCCATTGCTGCTCATTAAGAAGTTTCCGTTGCGATCGCTGATGGTGGCTTCCGTGCCCAAAAAAGCCATTTTACGAAATTCCTTTTGATAACTATAAGAAGTCGAATCAAAAGTCATTCGCCCCTTATCAAACTGATAAAACTGATCACCTAATAACCATACTGCATTCTCACCTTGTGAGAATGCAGTAAATGGTATTAATATTAATATTACGTATAACCACTTTCTCATTTTATCACAGTTATCCTTTCATTAAATAGTCCTATTTTTTTTCCTATAAGTTTAATTTGATAAATACCACTAACTAGAGATGCAGTATTTAATGCCACTTCTGTACCGTCAATAATCAGTTTGGATTCCCAAACAATTTGTCCGGTATTACTAATTATCGTAATAATGCATTCGTCACTTATTGGACTATTAAATGAAAGTTTAAAATTTTCTATGGTTGGATTTGGATTAACATTCATTTTTAAGTCCTTTTTAGTAGATGTGTTACTCACTCTCCAGATTCCAGCCATTAAACAATTTAAGTCATCGTTATATTCAACACTGTCATTCATCAAACTAACAAAGTATCGCGCTCTATATACTGCGCTGCCTCCTTGATAAGGACATTGGTTGGCCAAAACCATTAAAGATGGATAATAACTTTCAATAGCAGTAATACCTTGCTGTTCGTATTGCAATGATACTTCATTAATAAACTGACTATTTACTTGCGGTATTTCTGTTGTAAAAACTCCACCGTTGGCTATTTCAGCTTGGTTATAATTGGCTTGAGTTAAAATGCTGGATTGTTGCAATAAATTATCATTAAGCATTTTTACATTTTCGATCATGCTATCTAATAAAGCGGCCTTTGCTTGATAATTTGCGATTGGTTGAACGGCGTTCAAATCACTTAACTTTTAAATCTATCTAATAACAATTCCAACCAAAGTGTAACATTTAATGCAAGCTTACACCTATGGCATTTTCAAATATACGGAAAATATATTTATCGTTGTGAATATTAGGAATTGCATCAATTTGAAATTTACTTCGCCTGAATTTAATCTAAAGGATTGCTACGGAATTTTGGCTCCCATTGGGTTCTTCAATTTAAACGAAATCCTCGATGGGCCGCAGATTTTTATGATTCGAAAGGTCCATTATGATTAGAACTTTTATTCGTGCTAAGATCTAAGTTGAACACCCCCTCGGGACAAGCGGATGAAAGGATTTGAAAGGATTTAAAAAGGATTTTTTCTCGGTAAAATTTAAAATTCTCTACTTAAACCGGAAGCTCCTTGCATCTTATATCTTGAGCCTTGCATCTTTTTTTATCCGCAGCGATTGCTTCGCAATTCTTTTCCCATAAGATTTTTGAACAAAAAAATTGGAGATTTCATATGCACCGAAATATTTTAATATTCCCTGAACTTGGGGGTGGGGCATTAGCAAACTAGCAAATTAACAGATTAGCACATTAACTATTCCTTTCTCTCCAAAAACCTCACCATCATCCCCACTTGATAATTTCTGCCGGGCATGGCGCGATTGGCGATTACTTGGTAGTTGCTGTTGCTTATATTATTGGCGGCGGCTGTGAATAGCAGATTTATTTTTCCGAAATTTCGCTCGTAGCTGATCGTTACATCGCTTATTAAAAAAGGCTCTAACCATTTCGTATTGTCGGATACCGTGTAACGATATCCCGAATAGTTTAAATAATAATTTAGGCGTAGCTTTTTGTATGCAACAGTGGCTTTGCCTTTGTAAATAATTTGTGGCGTATATATTTGCTGCTTGTTGAGTGAACTTGCATTTGCTGCATCTGTTTTTGTAATAATACTTCTATTCCATTGCGGCCTAAATTGAAGTTCTCCTTTCCATTTTTTTTCTCCTGCTTTTATTCCTACGCTGCCACTTATTCCATCAGAATGTATTTGCTGAATGTTTTCCGCTCCGTACACACCTCCTGTTTGTGGGAACCATACAATGGCATCATCGAGAAGAATGTCAAATACACCCGCTTCGGCAGCTACTGCGATTTGCTTCACTTGTTTTTCGATTATTAATCCTCCACTCATTTCTCTTCCTTTCTCAGGTAGTAAATCGCGATTACCACCCGGCTGCCAATAGCGGTCGTTAAGTGTTGGCAATCGATACACCATAGAACCTTCTGCTCTTACATGCAATGCATTGGTGATTTTTACATTTACTCCTACCGAAGGTAATAGCGGTAATGCATCACCGTTAGCTACTCCATTTCGAATAGCTATATTCCAATTCAATTTATCTTTTCGATAGTCAACTCGTACCATTCCCGTGAGTTGGTCTATGGTTTCTTCTTTCGGATAGGCGTCGGTTATGGCTACCGATTTTTCTGCTGTCACTCTAAAATCAAGTTGCCAATATTTTAGGGGATAAAGGCTATACATCCCATCTGCTTGGTATGATCTTGCTCTGCTTCGCTCATCTAACAATGCAGTTGAATCGATAAACCTGATCTTGTCTTGCACAAAGCCTGCATTCATTGTAAATACCGATTTCTCTCTCTTAAAATTCCAGGTGAGTGCATAGCGTTGCGCCTCGTCTTTTTGTTGCTGGTATGAATTCGCTTGCAACATATGTGGCGGTATTTTGTAATCACTTGTCAAATACCAAATATGCATTGAAATATTATTATGCTCTTGCCCGAATTTTAATTCTTGCGTAAAGCCTTCTTGTTCACTATCGGCATTCTTTTGTGTTACTGTTTCACCGTATTGATTTTTATAAGTGAAATCATTTTTTGCTTTTCGCAGATACACTCTACTGTTCGTAGATACGTTACCGTTAGTAAGTCCGGTTTGGATTCCCAGTTGTTGTCCGCCGTACGAACTTAATCCCGACATGATAGTCGCAGTAAAGCTTTCGCTTTTTTCTGTTTCCGATTCCAGCATCACTGCACCTCCTACCGATCCGCTGCCTTGTAATGTTCCTGATCCTCCATATTGCAAGGTCACCTTATCGAGAAGAAAAGAAGGCAACAATGAAAAATCGTATAATCCCAACATCGAACTATTGAGTTTTATGCCATTCCACATTAGTGCAGTATGAGCGGCACCCATTCCCGAAGAGGTAACAGTAGCAACACCGCCTTGTCCATATGACTTTATAAAAACTCCTGATTCGCGAGTAAGCTGCGCAGCAACATCGGGCGACAATATTTTCGTTGCCTCTGTTGTATCGAGTACTTGATGTTGAATTGTTTTATCGGGATAAGCGATTCGGCTACCTTGTACATTCACTTGCTTCAGCCAATGTAAGCTGTCTAATTCCTGCGCCCTTACAAGAGGCGATACTAAAAGCGATAAAAGCAGTAATCGTTTTTTCATTGGTAGTTCAATAACAGGCACTCGGCAAAAGCCAATGAAAGATAAAAGGCCGTAGCCTTCGTTTCTCACGCCTTTTCACCGAAAGCGCCTGATGTTATTTAACGGCAGGTCTTCTGACTTATACTTTTTGTTTATCGCCCTTCCCGCTTGCGCAGTGGATTACGATAAATTTATTGTTACCTAGTAACAGCAAAGTACTTACAGCAGCGGGAACTGCTCCGGAATTACACCGGATTCCCTTTTCATTTCCTTAGCGGAAAACCGTTAATGCAACGAAAATACAACAAACCATCGGAAATTGCTTTCTGTTTAACGATTAGCGTGTAATTTAGCGGCTGTATGTCGCACCCCCTATTAGAACCATTTCTTCAAGGAGATCGCCGGGCCATCGCCCGCGCAATTACTTTGGTGGAGAACCAATCGGCGGGGTACGAATTGCTTTTAAGTGAGCTACCTGTAAATCGCAGCGTTCCAGTAACGGGAATTACTGGTCCTCCGGGAGCAGGAAAGAGCACCCTGATTAGCACACTTATCAAAGAATTAACATCTCGAAAAAATGCTGCTGGCAACTTCAACCAGGTAGCGGTAGTCGCTGTTGATCCTACTTCTCCTTTTACGCATGGATCATTGCTAGGCGATCGCTTGCGCATGCACGATCACTTTAATAATCCGAATGTTTTTATTCGTTCATTAGCCACTAGAGGTGCGTTAGGAGGACTATCTGCTAAGACCTTAGAGGTAATTGATGTATTAAGAGCTGCATCGTTCGATCATATTCTAATAGAAACGGTAGGTGTAGGGCAATCGGAAGTTGAAATTGTTTCGATGGCGAATACAACAGTCGTGGTTTTAGTTCCCGAAGCAGGAGATGAAATACAAGCCTTGAAATCGGGAATTATGGAGATTGCCGATGTTTTTGTAGTGAATAAATCGGATCGTGAAGGGGCCGATCGTTTTGTTGCAGGCATTCATAAAACACTGCATGAACGTCCGTATAATCAGCAATGGAGTATTCCAGTTATCAAGACTGTAGCTTCTCGCAATGAAGGCGTACAAGAACTAACGGATGCGGTTATACGACATTACGAAGTTCATCCTCCACAATTAAATGTTCACCTTATGGCAGAGCATGCGTATCGTTTAATTCAACACGATAAAATGAAAGGTATTTCTGTTGATACGATTGCTGCGCAACTAAAGGAAAAAATGACGGCGAATGATTTCAACTTATATGCTTTTGTGAAAGATTTTCAGCGTAAATAAATTACACTCTTCGCTTCTTCAAATTACATCGGTTGATGTCGGCGTTGCAAGCAGCAAACACTTCGTCAGAGAAAGTATATAACAATGCTTTCGTGTAATAATCGATTGCATCATCCCATTTCTCTTGACGTTCATTTAAGCGACCGAATAAACTATAGAGCTTATCTTTTTCGATTCCTGGCACTTCCATTCCCTTATTCAACACGGCTACCGTTTCGGTATAACGTTCGAGCATGATGAGTAAATCGGCGTAGTCGTAATACAAATCGGGATAGTTTGCCGCTTGGCGCATAGCGATCTTAAACGATTCTTCTGCGGTATTAAAATTGCGGAAATAGCGAAGCCGGAGATGTCCGAGCAGAGCTTGTGCGCGACCGTTTTCAGGCTGACGAGCCAGTACGAGCGACAACTCCTGCAGACATTCCTCTACCCTTCCCTCAACGAGCAAGTGTTGGGCTTTCAGAATTTGATTATCGGCAGCTTCTATCATTTTACAGGAACATTAATTTCCTGACCGGGACAAGATACGGTAAACTGTAGGCTTTACAGGGTGCGAAGGTGGTGAATTTCGTTGAAAACGGGGTAAAACAGGGTATTCTCAGGACTTAACTTCCTCGACCGATTCTGATGCTGCGTTTCTGAGTAGAAAACAGTTCAAAAAGGCAAAGAAAGTGACTCCGGCTTGTGTCTCGAGCGTATCTTCTGACAGCATCGAAAATACAGCTATAAACAGGAAAGCCGAATACAAGTAGTTTCCCCACAATTTTTGTGCTAAAAACGGATAAAAAAGGGCAAAAATGAGGTAAAACATGCCAAAAACGCCAAAAGCTACGGCAAAACTGAGGTATTGATTATGCGAACGAAGCCTCCACTTTTCGTCCAATTTGGAGTGTAATTCGTTGTAGGCTGATTTGAACGCTTCATTCACATCGCCGGTGCCAACACCGGTAAATGGCTGTTTGCTGAAAATATAAGCCGCAGTTTTCCAAAATTCTAAGCGTTGAGTAAACGACTGGCCCGTTGCATTTCCGTTATAGTAATAGCTGCGGTATTCCCATGCTAAATCATCGAGACGCTGCTTTACTCCGCCTTGGTGATGCATGCGGTTTACATTCGCGATGCCTGACTGAATCGCTTTTATTTCGTCGTTGGATAACTTCATGACGGCTGCCGCATCTTTGTTTTCTCCCTTCGATGCCAAGAAACGAACCAAAGGATACAAATGTTGATAGCCATTAGCATTTTTATCGTAAGCAGAAGTTCCGGTGCGAGCACGCCAAGCTCTGTCGAGTTCATATTCGCATACGTTGATCCAAACCGGATTACCATTCTCGATATCTTGCTTTTCCTTGTACTGATTGTAATTATTTCCCATTGCGGTGATAATTCCAATATGAACTTTATCGAAGTTGATTGGCTCAATGGACTTAACAAACAAAAAGTCGAATAACTGCGACGACATCCAGCATCCCGCTGCAATTAAAACAACAAAGGCTCCTTTTAAAAATGCATTTGATTTTTTACTAAAGAGTTGATAAACTAACAGAATAAAAATTGCTCCGGCAATGATTAATAATCCTGTTATTGATTCAATCAAAACTAAAAAATAGAAGAACCAAATAAGTGCTGCAAGCAAGGCTATTTTAAATGCGACACTTGATGTTTTTAAAATAAAATAAATGGCAATGGACATCGAAGTACAAACCAACAATGCCAAACGAATGTGTGAAATAAACGGAGAAATATCTCTGATATCATGAATTACTCGCTTACTAAACCCGAGATAAATTCCGAAGCTTATCAAAGTAGATACTAAAACTGCTGCCATTACAACTTTCAACACATTTCGGTACTGCGTAACCGTTAGTGCTGGCATGGTTAGGAAAAACAATGGCATTAATAACAAAGGTGCTTTGATACGAATATCGCTCCAAGCATATTTGAAGTCGGAGGTATTCCACAAACCAAGAATATGAATAAGGAAGAGTCCGGCGAGGACCCAAAAAATTGCTTTATGCTCGCTGAATTGCTTTTTCTTTGCTTCCCAATCGCCGCTCAGCAACCAACCTCCAGCCATAAAAAACTGGCCCATACTCATCCCGAATTTCGACAATGGCATAGATGCCGCGATCAGCATTATGCCGACAAAGAAAGCCGACTTTCCGAAGGATGAAATAGTAATGGCTGATTTCAAACGTTAGCGCTATCGTTGGTGATTACTCCTTAAACGAGCGATTCATGATTGAAGTATAAACAGCAGGATCTTTTAATGCACGAACAGCTGTTTTTATTTCAGGATCAGAAAGGAAACTGTTTTCCGTTCTACCATCTTGGAAATAATAACGCGATACAATTTCGTTCTCAAGAAGCCATTTGATTTCTTGTTTATGCAATTGTAAGTCGGCATTTTTATCGCTCTTCAATTTATTTTTTACTGCCTCGTAATCCTCTTTAATTGAAGCATAGTAATTTTCTTTCTCTGCCTTTTCTTTCAAAATATCTAACTGACGTTCGCTATCGGTTACGTAATCGTATTCTTTCGAATTCAACCAAGAAATAAAGTCGTTGTATTCAGCATCTGATAACACAAAATCCTTTGCCGGTTTGATGGTCGGATTTTTCAATCGATAAAGTGTAGCATAATCGAAATACATATACTTCAATGCCAATGTTTGAGCAATGCTGCTATAGGTTACGATAGAAGTAGTATAATCAGGATTAATTCCTCCTCCATCATATACTTTTCTTCCGTTTTTAGTTTTGAATTCCGACATTAACGAATCAGGAACTTTACCTACGCTACCATCAGGATTTCGGTGAGTATAATCGAGCGCTTGAATACATCTTCCGCTAGGAATATAATACTTAGCAGTAGTAACTTTTAACTGTGCATTGTAAGCCAACGGACGAGTTGTTTGCACCAATCCTTTTCCGAAAGTACGTTGACCAACGATAGCTGCGCGATCGAAATCTTGTAATGATCCACTAACAATTTCTGAAGCAGATGCAGAACCGCTATTTACTAAAACCACCAATGGAGTTTTAGTATCAACGGGATTATTTAATGTTTTATAAATCTTATCCCAATCTTTTACTTTACCACGAGTACTAACTACTTCTTGGCCTTTATCAACAAACACATTTACGATATTGATAGCTTCGTTAAGTAATCCTCCCGGATTTCCTCTTAGGTCGAGAATTAGTCCCGATACTTTTTTCTTCTCAGTTAATTCTTTCACTGCATCTTTCACTTCTTGTCCGGCATCATCAGTAAAACTCGACAAACGAATATATCCCACGTTATTTTCAATCACGCCGTAGTAAGGAACATTTTTAATTTGAATTTCTTCTCGCGATAATGTTTTCGTAATTGTTTCGCTCCCTGCCAAAGTAGGACGAGCAACAACAATGCTGATATTCGTTTTAGGCGAGCCTTTTAACATTTTGCTCACCTCATCATAACGCAAACCTTTTGTTGTTTTTCCGTCGATAGAAACGATCACATCACCAGCCATCAATCCTGATTTCTGCGCAGGGAATCCTTCATAGGGATCAGTAATGATAACATCATTATCGCGTTGTCCAATCAAAGCACCAATACCACCATATTGACCTGTAGTCATAAAGCGATAATCATCGGCTTCCGACTCAGGAATAAACGTAGTATAAGGATCGAGGCTTTCGAGCATATCGTCGATACTCTCGCGCACCATTGCTTCGGTATTAATCGGATCTACATAGTACACCGACAATTCGCGAAGTACGGTAGTATAGATATCGAGATTACGACTAATCTCAAAGTAATTATCATCAACCGCCTTAAAGGACAGAAAAACGGTACCCGTTAGGAGTACGATCATCCATAATTTTAAACGACGAAAACTGTTTTTTAAGCGTGATAGCATAGATAAAGCTTGTCAATTATTTTAAGGTACTGGATCGTAGCCATGTCCGCCCCAAGGGTGACAGGATAAAATCCTTTTTAATGTGAGCCAACCACCTTTCAATGGGCCGTATTTGCTGATGGCCTGTACTCCATACTCCGAGCATGTGGGAGTATATCGGCATGCTTTTCCGAGGTGCGGAGAGATGGCTCCTTTATAGAACCTGATCATTCCGATCATCAGGGAGCTTAGCAGTCGGCGCATTTTCGGTAGTTAAACGTCGTAAAAGTATTATTATTTTATCTTCCGTTTTACGAAAAGATACAAGGGTATTGCACTGAGAAATGAACAATATGGCTAAGCCTACTTGATATTGGCGGCAATAGTCGAGGATAGGCTGTTTGTTGAGTCGGAAAGCTTCGCGCATAAGGCGTTTCATGCGATTACGGTCGACCGCCTTCTTCATTTTGCGTTTAGGAGCCGACACTCCCACCCTCACGGGCTGCTCTTCATTATACGGTATAGTGGTGAAAACCATGCGAAAAGGCGACTGCCATAGCCCGGTACCCTTTTCAAAAAGGCGATCCATCACCTTCTTGCTCTTAATACGAGCGGAGGCAGGTAAGGTAAAATCTTTTCGAGGTTTAGTAGGCGTAACCATATTATGAATTCCGAAAAATACAAAAGCCCACGATGAACGCGGGCTTCTGACGATATTTTTGGTTGAAATTATTTATTCTTTTTAAGGTAATTCTCAATACTCATCGTCATTGACGGTGCTTCAGGAATTGGAGCTTGGATATCGAGGCGTAAACCTGCTTCGAGAACCGCTTGAGAAGTAGTTTGTCCGAAGGCGGCGATTAACGTTGTATTCTGCTGAAAGTCAGGGAAGTTCTTGTATAGAGAAGCGATTCCGGCAGGACTAAAGAACACTAACATATCATATTTCACATCGGCAAGATCGCTCAAGTCGCTGCAAACTGTTTTGTACATAGTTGCTTTAGTGTACTCAAAACCATGAGCACCTAAAGTATCGGTAATTTCTTGCTTAGCGATATCGGAACAAGGAACCAAGAATTTATCCTTCTTGTGTTTCTTAAGTACTTCCAATAAATCGTTGATATTCTGTTTTCCGTAGAAAATTTTACGCTTACGGAAAGTGATATACTTCTGAAGATAAAACGCTGTTGCCTCTGAAATACAGAAATATTTCAGCTCTTCCATATTAGTGATACGCATCTCTTGACAGAGACGGAAAAAATGATCAACGGCATGACGGCTAGTCAAGATGATAGCTGTATGCTCGGTGATATTAATACGATCTTTACGAAAATCCTTTGCCTGAATACCCTCTACATGAATAAATGGTCTGAAGTCAATCTTTAGAGAATACTTCTTAGCCAAATCATAATAGGGCGACTTTTCAGTTTCCGGTTTCGGTTGAGTTACGAGTATAGATTTAACTTTCAAGGGCTGCCGCAGGATTAATTGAACACGATAAGGTGTTACCGGTTTTTCCGAATAGCTTCCTCTAGAGCGTACTAAGCTTCCAGATAATCAGGAGAGGGGCGATTTCGAAAGCGCAAAGGTACAAAAACAAATAGAAAAATGAGAACCCCGGTATTCCTATCCAAATTCCTATGGCGCGAATGAGTCGGTATAGAAACATTGCGGCAATTATGAAGACAGAAATTTGAATAGTAACTTCTCTTACGGCGGCTGGCGAATATGCTAAAATAATATTAACTGGAAGGAGTATTAATCCTACCATCATCACCATCAAAAAGATGTTAAAGATATAAAGTGCAACAGGTCGTTCTTGGTTAAACACCGAGCTGAAGATTCTTAGTATCACCATCTTAGATGAATAAGCCAAGGCTACGGCCACAGCTAAAAGCACAAATCGAATGAGTCCTTTTTGCAGCCAAGTGATTTGCCAGTTGTAGTGAACACTAAGTTGATATAAGTATAGTCCGGCTAACAAATAAGCGATGGTAGAAAGTACCAAAGACGCTCGCTGTAAGAGCACGCTTTCGTCGCGAACAATTTGGTTCGTGGCGGTAATATTGAAGTATGCGGATAGTAATTGTTTGAAGATTCGGTAGTAGAAATACCTAAACCAAGTAAAAAAACCGATGAGTGCTATTAATGAAATGGTAAACCAATCGCTCACAAAATCATTTAACGGACGAGCATTGGGGTGCTGAGGTTTCAAGGCATGTCCTTGAAAGATCCCTGGACCGTTTAATGGCAAATTCTCTGCGTACGTTGTATCCTGCTGATCTTCAACGGTACTATCATTATCCTGAAAGCGAAACGGCCGACTAGTGGCTCTCAACAATGAATCGGCATGCAACAACGTATCCGTTGTTGATGCAGTCAGAGTAGTAGCAGGTAGTTGTTGTGACATTCAGGAATTATCGTAGCTGCAAACCTACCAATAAGTTACTATCTATTAAAATAAGTGCTGTTCTAATTCTCCGAACCTATTCTTGGGATTCCTTAGGCTTATCCTTGTCTTTTTTAAGATGGAAAGCGCGAGATATAGTAAAGCTGAAGCGCATGCCACCTTTCGACCAAGTATCAACTGTATCGGTGATATATTCTGTTTCGGTGATTACCGAAGCATTGGTAAACATGAGCGAAAAAACATGTCCTCCGGTTTCAAACTCAACCCCCAATCCTAATGGATTATAAAACCCGTATTTATTTCCAATTCCTCTTACATCTCCAAAGTTAAAAACATAATCGCCGATAAATGACATACTATTGGTTATTCTGAACTTACCTCCTACCCCGCATGATAAAGCCAAATTGTCTTCAAAGCCTTCTACAAAATTATGGTATACCATTCCCGGCACTAATTCCATTGAAAGACGTTTAGAAAATTTACGTTGCAGAATTAGTTGAGAAGAATACGCAAATCGACGAGAGAACTCTTCTGACGGAGGAGGATTATCATAGATTAATCGGGGATCCTCTTTTGAAGAAAACGTCACGTTGGCAAATAATGCAGCAGTAAAAGGAATGCTGTTATTACGACGTTGACGAAGGAAGCGATACTTGCCCGAGAGCTCCCAATTTTCATGATTTTTAGAGCGAGCAAAGCCAACATTTAAATTATCGGAAATACCGAAATCGAAACCGATTCGAATATCACTCGACTCATCAAATCCCCAGATATTATGGTAAGAGCTTTTTCCGTTAGAAGAAGTCCCGATAGCTCCGAATCGATGTGTGATGCGAACATCCATCAATTGTTTTCCGAGTAATTCGGCAGTTTGGAGATTAATAATTTTAATGGTTTTAAAGGCAGCACCTACGGGACGTTTATACGTAGAGCTATCTCCCTGCTGCAACATTTTTAAAAGATCATCTTGAGCAAATGCAGTAGTTGACCATCCCGAAAGGAGGCAAACAAGAAATAGGTGAATGAAATATCGGCTGCTATTTTTCAAGAGATAAAATTGGAGCATAAAAGTCTGAAAAAACTATTTAGCAACCAATATATCCGTTATCGATCCATTCTTCGATTTTATCCTGCTCATCATGCGTCAGCCTTCCATCGACCGGCATATGTAAAGGGTCGCTTAAAGGGAGTTCTAATCGGTGCATCAATTCGGACTCTCCGTTATCATCTTCTTCAATAACAGCCTTTAACTCTATGAAACTGTTGAAGTTGGGAGTAGATTGATGTCCGTCGTGGCAACCGCTGATAGCACAATTAGCTACTATTATCGGTTTAATTTCACGAGCATAGTAAGTAGTATCACATTGATTATTGGTAACAGCAGGTTCGTATTTATCTTTTACGCACCCTGATATTACCACGAGCAGCATCACCGGAAAAATTAAATATTTGAAGAATTTGGTCATTATGATGATTGTAACGGTATACTAAGATAAGACAAATGTAATTCAATTCTAAGCCCAGCCCCTAACTTTGTACCAGAACAAGGCAAAAAGCTCTCTGTAACAGATAACTTGGTATCTCAAATGGTTCCAGAACTGGTAGCGGAGCTGGATACTCTCGCCAACTTCTGGCAAAGGGATGTTCCTTCCGCCCAAGTTTTTGTCGTGGTATTCGAGTTGTTGAGGACCTGACGCATTAAATGTAGATTGTCCGCCTAAGAGTTTAAATCCGGCCTTTCGAAAAGTAAGGATTGACCGACGCATATGCTCCGGGCTCGTAACAATTACACACGGCTCATTCACAATTTCAGGACGCATTACAATCACATTTAGTGCTTCTTCTCTTGTGTTTTTTCCTCTTGTTTCGAGATAAATCCTACTGCTGTCGATATCACGTTCCATTAAGTCGGTCATGATGCCGTAAGCATCGGTTTTAAGCACTTCTACATAATCAGCTGCCGGTTGAGTGACGTAAACATCGCTACCCGGAAATTCTTTAGCAAGCTTTGCAGCATAAAAGCTACGCATCATTGCCGACTCGCTAGGGTACCCTGATCCACCCATAATTATAATATGTTTGGGGGTAAAATGATATTCGCTAACTGATTGACCTAGCCAATTATACAAGTAAAAAGGACCCGTTGTAAAGGCAAAACCTAAAATCAGAAAGAAGATAACACCGGCAACAATTGAGCTCCTTTTCAGGAACTTTTTAGTGCGATCAACAAATTGTTTTTTCATTAACAAGGGCTGTGGAGGAAAATCCTTCTTTACAGCTACGAACTTAAAGGTTTGAAACGGTATTCTATTTAGTTTTACACGCAACCTGTAAACACTACAATGTTCAAATCCATATTATCGGCGGCACTTGTGATTAGTGTGTTTTCCGCCTGTCATCCAAAACAGAAAAACGTAGAAAAGACTATGCATAACATCGATCATCACTCTTTCGCCAAGCCGGAAGAAGCGGTAGTGAAACATCTTAAACTCGACTTAAACGTTGATTTTGCCTCGAAGCAACTATCGGGATATGCTGAATTATCAATTGATAATTTAGGAAAAGTAAATACCCTCCACCTCGACACACGCGACTTAACCATCGATTCAGTTTGGCTCGATGATAATATGCCAACATCATTCGAACTAGGAAAGCCTGTTGAATTTTTAGGAAGTGATTTAGCGATTGCGATAAAACCAACCACTAAAAAAGTGAGAGTTAAATATTCAACATCTCCTGATGCTGCGGCAGTTCAATGGTTAAGTCCTGAACAAACGGCTGGTGGAAAAACGCCTTTCTTATTCACGCAAAGTCAAGCGATTTTAGCTCGAACATGGATTCCGTTACAAGATAGTCCGGGAGTACGTTTTACCTATAGCGCAACGATTACTTGTCCCCCAGATTTAATGGCCGTAATGAGTGCAGAAAACGATACTGTTTTACATGCCGATGGGAAATACAATTTCAACATGCCTCAAGCAATTCCTTCTTACTTGATGGCATTGGCAGTAGGAAACTTCAAATTCCATGCCTACGACAATCGTAGTGGTGTATTTGCAGAGCCAGTAACATTAGATAAAGCTGCTAATGAATTTATTGACCTTCCAAAAATGATTGCAGCAGCAGAAGAATTATATGGCCCATATGCATGGGGCCGTTACGACGTTTTAGTGTTGCCTCCAAGTTTTCCTTTCGGAGGAATGGAAAATCCGCGTATCACCTTTGCCACACCTACCATCCTCGCGGGAGATCGTTCATTAGTATCACTTATTGCGCATGAGTTAGCGCATAGCTGGAGTGGGAATTTAGTAACGAATGCAACATGGGATGACTTCTGGTTGAATGAAGGATTTACGGTATACTTTGAAACGCGCATCATGGAGAAGTTATACGGTAAAGATTATGCCGATATGCTAACCGTTTTAAGCAAAGGAGAACTTGAAAATACAATTAAAGAATTGGGAGATAAAAATCCGGATTCACATCTTTATTTAAACTTAAAAGACCGTGATCCAGATGATGGCATGAGTGATATCGCTTATGAAAAAGGAAGGTTTTTCCTTACTACTATTGAGATGGCTGTAGGTCGTGAGAAGTGGGATGCGTTTCTTAAGAAGTATTTCGCAGAGCATGCATTTCAGAGTATTACTACAGATGTATTCCTCGATTACTTAAATAAAGAATTGATACATGACGATGCTGCATTAAAATCAAAAATCAATATTGATGCTTGGGTGTTTGGTCCGGGATTACCTGCAAATTGTCCGGTGATTACATCTAAAGCACTCGATATGGCAGGCACTGCAGCAGAGCAATTTAAAAAAGGAACACCTGCAAAAGATTTAGTAGTAGAAGGATGGAATACACATCAATGGTTATACTTCCTTCGACAATTGCCGGAGAAAATGGAGGAGAAGCAAATGAAAGATTTAGATGCGGCATTCCATTTCACAGCCTCAGGAAACGCTGAGATAAAATGTGATTGGTTGTTGCATACAATCAACAGCCAATACAAAGAAGGATATAAAGCACTCGATGAATTTTTATGTCATGTAGGAAGAAGAAAATTTGTTAGGCCATTATTCGAAGCGATGATTGCTACTCCAGAAGGAAAAGAAATGGCGAAAGCAATTTATGTAAAAGCTCGCTCCGGGTATCATGCCGTAACTATGCAAACAATTGATGACATGTTAAAATAACAACCTTACACATTATGAAAAAAAGTTTCCTCTTATTCCTCTTAGTATTAAATGTCACGATTAGCAAATCGCAATCGTATGTGCCTGATTCAACATTCAATTCAACAGGTAAAAAAACCTATAATTTCTTTAATAACATAGATCGTAGTTTTGGATCTCTTGTTCAAGATGACGGCAAAATTGTTATTGTCGGGCTAAGTAAAAATACTGGAACAGGTTCATTCGAATTATGTTTTGCAAGATTTAAACTAACCGGAGTTATTGATAGTACATTCGGCACTAATGGAGTAACAAAAGTGAGCATGGGAAATCAAGGATCTATTGGAGGACAAACTCCCGTAGTAAAGCAAGATGAACTAGGTCGATTCGTTGCAGTAAATACAGGAAGATCGGTAAGTGGTAGTAGCCAAGATTTGATGGTGTGCCGTTTGGATTCAACCGGACACATCGATAATACATTCAACAGTACAGGAGTATTATTTGTTGATATGACAGGTGGAGGAACTCAACCGGATGAAGCAAATGCATTTACAATGGATGCCACAGGAAATATATATCTGACAGGAGCTACTAGAACAGGAGGCACACCACTCGATAACGATTTTGTAATTGTTAAAGTAACATCTGCAGGACAATTAGATCCCACATTTGATACAGATGGGAAAAAATTATTTAATCCGACTGGAGCTGCAGAATTCGGAACAGGAATAGCCGTTCAACCCGACGGAAAAATTGTTTTCGCTGGAACTGCAGGTGGAAAAATGTTTGTGGCACGTATCGATAGTACAGGAGCATACGACCTTACCTTCAATAGTACCGGTTATCGTCAACTTACAACGGTAGGCTCTAGTTCTGATGTATATTGTTTAGCACTTGACAGCATGAATAGAATTGTCTTAGGAGGCACTTCAGGAGGCTCTTCTGCTGCGATAGTACGCTTATTACCAAACGGAGCGTTTGATACAAGTTTTAATCTAATAGGAAGCAAAATTTACATGGTTGCAGGATTAACAACAACCGTTACAGGGATGGCTATTGCACCTGATGGGAAAATCGTTTTTGGAGGGTCAATTGATAATTCAAGCACGGGATTAAATTTTTATGCTGCGCGTTTAGATTCAACTGGGACAGTCGATTTAACATTTAACGGTACAGGCTATGTGCAAGTGCCAGTTGCAACTGGAAATGTTGATGACGAAGCAAACAACATGCTACTATTATCTGATGGAAGAATATTCATCAATGGAACTGGAGTGCTCTCTAGTGCAATTAATGAAGATATTGAAATGCTATTATTAAAGCCAGTAACTGTTGTTTCAGGAATATCAATTAATGAATCAAGTTTTATAAATGCGGTTTATCCGAATCCTGCATCTAACTTTATTACGTTAAACTGCAAGAGAGAAACTATTGTAGAAATATTAAATACTGAAGGACAACTATTGAAACAGCTTACAGCAACGTTAGGTATAAACAAAGTCAATATTGAAACCCTTCCTGCCGGAGTGTATTTGATTAAAGAAAAAGGAACGGCAACTGCTTCAAAATTCGTTAAATACGATTAATATAATATGATTTTATTGCAAAAGGCACTTCTATCGAAGTGCCTTTTTTTATTAATCTGCTTAATTAAATGGGTGAAAATAATTTCACCAACAAAAACGAATAATCCCTCTTGTTTTGTTTTACATTGTAAATAATTGCACAGGTTATTAACATTTCGTTCGAAAATGAAGATTAAATATATTTGGGCGCATTTACTAAACAATATATATTCGCAGCATAGAGTTCTGATCGTTTTTCGATGTTATTTTATAAGTAACGAACCTATAAGAGTATAAAATAATAATCCGTGCCGTAATACGGAAAAAACTAAACGAGAAGAAGAGGGACCCTTCCGTTAACCATCCTGCAACTATTATAACATTGACTAAAGTTGATGATATAAATTCTTATTTGGCTGTAGAATTACAGCGCCAAGGCTACTTTATCGCCATTCTGTAAAATGGCCGTATAAGACAGTTATGTTATTGTTCTCTTAACAGCAGATTAAATCTGCTGTGCAAAAAAACATCTCTTACAGAGACCGGAATTGCTATGCCTGTAATGTACTATAAACACTGTTGAATGAAAGCAATACTGCTATTGATATTTATTCTGGTTTCGCATGCTGTAAATGCACAACTTGTGCCTGACTCATCAGAGTTATGGTTATCGAGTAGTCTTACTGCTGCATATGCACAAGAAAATAGTGGAAATAACAATCATTACTCTACACTTTCGTTTCAAGGATTAAGTGATGTCGTTTATAGAGGGAAAACAAACTCGAAGATTAACTTTCAACATGTGTTTCGAACAGAGATCAGCTATTTACATTTTATCGATAGCATATGGGTTATCGGCAGTGATTTTTTCAAGCTTCAATTACAGTGGAATAAAACATCAGAAAAAAAATGGGAAACTTCCCATATGTTATATGTAACATCTCGGTGGCTGAACCTATGGGACAAGACAATAATTGATGGTCAGGAGAAAAACATTTGGATCGAAGGGTTCTTCAACCCCGCACGTGTTGAATACTCTTACGGTTGGAATAAAAACTTTTGGAAGAACTCTTCTTTTTCAGGATCTCTTGCTACTATTAAAATCGCTACTATACCTCGAAACGGATTGTATCATCAACCTGACGAAAAGAATTTACTTGTTACTAAGCACAGCTATATTCAGAGTGAATATGGGCTTAGCGTTCAATTTATGATTAACGAGAGTTATTTCAAAGACCTACTTGTTTGGCGAAATCAATCGAGAGTTTTTGCCAATGGTTTTAACAAGCAAGGTGTTCATGTAGACCTACAAAATCGTGTAGCACTTCACTTCTTAAAAGTTATGGAGTTGCGTTTTGACACTAAAGTTTTTTTCGAACCTGATTACAATAGCCATTTGCAATTCAGGCAGGAAGTATTACTGGGGGTGTTTTACCAACACCAGCAAAAAGTGCGCTCGTTACGTTTCCCTTAAGCCGATCCCTTTCGCGTAAGTTTGACTCCAACCCTTTTTCTTAAGAACCATTTTCAATCGCGCCTCCGGTAATCTCCTGAATCCTGCTGCTTATGGCAGCAGTTTTTTTATTTCGGCATATCCTTCTTTATCTGAAATACCCTTCTTAGCTCCCAACTCTTTCCATTTGAGCATGATTTTGTCGACACGATTCTCGGGATTCGGATGTGTACTCAAAAACACTAGTGGCCCTAAGGTCTCACCTTGGGCTTCCATCTTTTCAAAGAATCGTGCTACGCCTCGAGGATCGTATTGGGTGTCGTAAAGATATACTACACTTTGCATATCGGCTTCGGTTTCGTCTTCTCTACTAAATTGCAATCCCACTAAGCTGCCGGCCATATTCGCTAGCGTTCCATTATCACCAAAGAAAAACTTGATGATTAGCCCTAGCCCATACGATTTGGTTAATTGTTCAGTGCTATGCCTTAAATCGGCATGCGCTATTTCATGCCCTAGTACCCCCGCCAACTGATCCTTACTATCGAGGTACTTGATAAGTCCGGTGTATACATAAACATAGCCTCCAGGAGTGGCGAAAGCATTTAGGGTAGTGTCGTTTTCAATAATGAACACCTCCCAATTAAAGTCATTTCGGTGCTGAATAGCCTTCGACGACAAGATTTCCTTCACTAAACCATCAATATCGCTGTATAATTCTCTGTTTTCTTTGCGGTCGAGGATAGGATATTGCCCCGGATCGGCCAGAATTTGTTCATTAAATTGCTTGCCTAGGTCGGCATCCTCTTGCACATCAAAAACATTAAAAGCCCCATTCTCGTCGGTACAGCCTCCTAAAAGCGTAACCGTCAGCAACAGAATTATCAACCTGATGATCTTCATAAACTCGTGTATAAATTATAGTTTTACTGTAACGTATGGATGCCTTCACACGTATATTTGCCTCACCGAAATTAAAGAACCATTTTAACATGTTAATGAAAGATCTGATTGCCAACTTCATGACTCAAATGAAAGAGGCTATTTCCATTGGGGAAAACGCAAAATTAACTGCATCCGCACAACCTATCCGTAATATTTTAATTACTGGACTTGGCGGTTCAGGTATCGGAGGATCCATTATGGCTCAGGTTACCGATAAAGAGTTAAAAGTTCCCGTAACCGTTAACAAGGATTATTTTATCCCTGAATTTGTAGATGCTCATACCCTTGTTATGATCTGCTCTTATTCGGGAAATACAGAAGAAACAGTTCAAGCTATGCAAGCTGCTTTGAAGAAAGGTGCAAAAATCTGTTGCATCACTTCAGGAGGTAAAATTGCTGCAATGGCTAAAGAAAATAATTGTGATACTATCACCATTCCGGGTGGAATGCCTCCACGCTCTTGCTTCGGATATTCATTTACGCAGTTATTCTATGCTTTTGAAGGCTACGGATTACTCGGAAATGCTTTCCGTGCAGATCTTCAAAAGACAATAGCTTTACTTGAATCAGAACAAGAGGCTATTCGCAAAGAAGCATATAGCATTGCGGAACGTTTAGTAGGTAAAATGCCTATCATCTATTGCGAAGCACGTTATGAAGGTGTGGCGGTTCGTTTACGTCAGCAAATCAACGAAAACAGCAAGATGTTATGCTGGCATCATGTATTGCCTGAAATGAACCACAATGAATTAGTAGGCTGGACAGAATCACATCCCGATGCAGTTGTGTTGATGTTGAGAAGTGAAGATGATTATGCTCGTACTCAAAAGCGCATGGATATCTGCTCTGAAGTATTTAAAAAATATGCTCCAGGTTATATTGAAATTCACTCGAAAGGAACAAGTCAATTACAACGCTCAATTTACCTTCTTCACTTAGGAGATTGGGTAAGCTGGTATATTGCTGAAATTAAAAATATCGATGCTACCGAAGTAAACGTAATCGATTATTTGAAAAATGAACTTTCGAAGATCTAAGGCTAAACGACTAGAAATTTGCAAATAATATTCAAAAGGAATCTTTAATAGATTCCTTTTTTTATTTATACTTGTTGCATGAAAATATTAGTAACCTTCATCGGGCTTCTTTTTTGTTGTGCCTGTGGTTCTAAAAATGAATCCACTGTTGTTGCCATTTCGGCCGACTCGGTGATTGTTTCCTCCGACAGTTCTTCTATTCCAACTGATACAATTGCTACTGCATCCCCCGACACACAAGCACAAATCCAGGTGATTGTTTTTAAAAATGATGTGGCTACTAACGGTTATGGCTATGATATAATGGTAAATGGCAAGAAGATGATACATCAGCCTACTATTCCCGCCATTTCAGGTAACCATGGATTTCATTCGGAGAGTGACGCTTCTAATGCAGGAGCATTGGTAAAACGAAAATTGTTAAATAATGAAATGCCTCCTACAATTTCCATCGACGAGCTTAACAGCTTAGGCATTCACTAAAATTAATTCAATAAAAAACCCCGCCCTGAAAAGTTCAAGACGAGGTGGGATTGTGTGAAGTGAATCACAAAAAATAACGGTATTCTCTATTGTAATTTCACCGATTTAGTAACGGCATTTTCATTGATGAAATAATATTTTTTCCCATTGAGTACTTTTGATTCTATAGAATAAGGAACGATTTCAGCAATTCCAGTTCCCGAACCCAGCGCAGTAAGCTCTGCAGAGGTAAATGTTGTTGATGTTGTTCCCGGGCCTTTGGTTTTCGTTAAGCTTCCATTCGGGCCTGCAATCATAAATATCACAGAGTCGCTATTTGTAACTGCACTTGAAGTTGCTAGTGTATAACTAGATCCGACGCTAATAGTTGAAGCACTCGAAATTGAATCTAATTCAGGAAATCCGATTGTTGTAGTATAGTTAAAAGCAACAACAGCACTATTACCTCCTATTTCCCATTTTGCATTTCCGGTATTGAACGATAGTCCGGTTGCATTATAGCCGGTTGCTTGGAATAAATAATTATTGTTGCTGTTACGAACTAATAAAGTATCGTCACATTTAACTGTACCTGCATCAATATACGTTGATGAACCTGTTGCATCGGCAATTACTCCAACTGCTGTCCCATAAGGTGTATTGATAGCTCCAATAAAAGGAACACTAACCCAATTGTTTGTAATGATGGCCGCAAAAACGCCGTCAGCATCTGATAATTTAGGCACCGTACTTCCTGCTGTCGCCGTATTTGTTGATGATGGTGTAGCATCATCATCTTTCTTGCACGAACTAACCATGAGCACTAAAGCACCGAATAAGCAAATAACTTTTTTCATTGGTAGGTAATTGATTATGGCAAAGCTACCTCGTTAATTCTCTCTGTGAAATACGCTGAAATGGGCATTTTACATACCCTATAATGGGTATATCAAACTTTTAAAATGAAGAGGGATTATTCCGATTCGGGAAGTTTATTAGTTCCTTTCGCTTGAAAATAATCGAAGACAACTTTCGCTTTTGCGGCTCCTAAAAGAGCAGTTAATTCAGCTAATGAAGCTTCGCGAACTCGCTTCACCGATTTAAAATGACGAAGTAACGTTTGAGAGGTTGCTTCACCTACTCCCGGGATTTCACTTAGCTCTGTTTTGATTACACCCTTGCTGCGCTTATTGCGATGATGTGTAATTCCGAAACGATGCACTTCATCGCGTAATTGCTGTATGATTTTTAAAGTCTCACTTTTTTTATCGAGATACATTGGCAAAGGATCACCAGGATAATAAATCTCTTCCAGTTTTTTGGCAATTCCGATGATGCTTATCTTTCCTCTGAGATCGAGCTTTTGTAAGCTATTTAACGCAGCACCCAACTGCCCTTTACCGCCATCAATTACGATGAGTTGAGGCAGAGGCTGGTTTTCTTCTAAAAGTCGTTTGTAGCGCCTATAAATGACTTCTTCCATTGATGCGAAGTCGTCGGGGCCTACAACGGTTTTAATATTATAATGACGATAATCGCTTTTCGAAGGACGACCATTTTTAAATACACTCATTGCCGATACTGCATAGTCGCCTTGAAAATTTGAGTTATCGAAACATTCAATATGATATGGCTTCACCGGTAATCGCAGATCTTTTTGCATCTGTTCCATTAATCGTTCGATGCGATGTTCCGGATTTAATTTATCGGCTTGATCTAATCGATCTTTCATGAAGTACTTTGCATTCTTTTCACTTAAATCGAGGAGATGTTTTTTATCGCCAATCTTAGGTACAACAAATGTTACCCAAGGAATTTCGATTTCTGGTTCAAAAGGCACTAAAAACTCACGAGCGTCGCTATGGTAACGTTCACGCATTTCCGCTATTGCTAATCCGAGGAGTTCGGCAGGTGATTCGTCGAGTTTCTTTTTTAATTCCAGCGTTTGAGACTGAACTATCGAGCCGCTCATCACTTTCATATAATTGATATATGCTGAATTCGACTCTTCAACGAATGAAAAAACATCAACATTATGAATATTCGGATTTACCACTACACTCTTACCCTTATAGCGTTCTAGAATTTCAATCTTCTCTTTGTATTGATGTGCTATTTCGAATTCATACTTAGCAGCATGTTCTTTCATCTGTGTTTCGAGATGTCCAATAACCGTATTGATATTCCCTTTTAGAATTTCTTTAATTGCTGCAATCGATGCGTTATAATCTTGTTGTGTTTGATATGCTTCACAAGGCCCTTTGCAATTTCCGATATGATACTCGAGACAAAGTCTGAATTTTTTCTTAGCAATATTATCGTCGGTCAGATTAAGCGAACAAGTACGTAGCTTGTAAAGTTGATTTATCAAATCAAGTAAAGTATGCATCATGGTTCCTGAAGCATACGGACCAAAATATTGCGAACCGTCTTTTATAAATCTACGAGTAGGAAATAAACGTGGAAAAGGTTCATTCTTGATGACAATCCACGGATATGTTTTGTCGTCTTTTAAATTGACGTTGTATTTAGGTTGATGTTTTTTAATGAGATTATTCTCTAACAACAAAGCATCATACTCTGTTTCTACTACGATGTATTTAATATCGGCAATTTGACGTACCATAATATTGGTACGTGCAGTATCATGTACTTTATTGAAATAACTATAAACACGTTTACGTAAACTCTTAGCTTTCCCTATGTAAAGCAGCTGCCCTTCGGTAGTAAAATATTGATATACTCCCGGGTTATCGGGGAGTACTTCAAGAATATTCTTTAGGTGCTGCGATTTTACTTCCATTGTTGAATTGAGGCAAAGACCATGGTAGGAGTGATTTCAGAGATGCATTTACAACTTGATGCGTCATTCTTACAATCACTACATGATTTATCAATACAAAGATAATTCGCTTTAGGGCCGATAGGTTCCCAGCGACCAGGGTGTATAGGACGAATCGGCGGAAATAATCCAAGTGCATTTGTTCCGAGTGCCGCAGCGACATGCAAAGGACCTGTTCCGGCAGCGACTAATCCATTACACTGTTGAATAAACGAAATATATTCTGACAACGATAATTTACCTGTCATGTTTACGACATGCGCGGGAAGTTCATTCAAGAACTCTTTCATTGTAGCTGCCTCTTCATTAGTGCCTGTTACAAAAATCGAATATTTTTCAGCTGGCAATAAATCGATAAGTTTTCTAAAATTTTGCAATCCCCATTCTCGTCCCGATCCTCTACTACGAGGATGTAAGATTACTTTTACTTTCTCGGTGTTTAACACATCAAAAGAAAAAGAAGATAGAGGCTTTAAATATGCACTAGAAGATTTTAATTCCTCCACAAACGGGATCTCAATTCCAAAATGAGAAAGCAATTTAATATTGAGTTGCGCTTCGTGTAAATCACTATTCTTTCTGCCGAGATTAATCAACTGATTACATGTAAGCCAGTGAAAAACACGATGAGAAGTTCCTATTCTATTTTGTATTCCTGCTTGTTTAGCCGCCTTTGCAATTTCTTTTTGAGGGAAAACATGAACAATAGCATCTGCATTTAAGGTCTTCAATTGTTCCGTGCGATCGCTCTCCGACAACTTAATCCATTCATCGAAATTGATAAATCCGTTGATATATGGAGCTGCTTTAATTACATCATGCGTATAGGTTTTCCCGAACCAAGTAATTTTGCAATTAGGGTATTTCTTGCGCAACGCTAAAGCAACCGGCAAGGTAAGCACTACATCACCGATGGCATCTGTCCTGCTGACAATAATATGTTCAGGATTTTTTATCATGATGCTCTTTCAGTCGTATTTCGCGTAAAAAAACGGCATGTGCCGAAATCTTGGCAATCACAAATCCGTAGTAACCGTCCATCCATCCCGACTTAAAAATATAATCGCGGATAAAACGGATGCAAGGTTTAAATACAATTTTAAGTAAAGAAGTTTTTTTGCCTCTGTGATATAAGTCGCCGGCGATGATTGCTGAAAATTTATCCGCTTGGCGAATATGTTCGCTTAAATCGTTATAAGTATAATGGAGAATATCGCCTTTCAGCAATCCGCATTTAGCTCCCGATTGCAATTCTATTTTATCATGAGGATTAATACCAGCCCATTGTGCTTTAGTACGATCAAAGAGACGCACTTTACGATCGGGGTACCAGCCTCCGTGTTTAATCCATTGTCCGCAGTAGCTAGTTAACCTCGACATCGTATAGGCGTCGGCGTTAGTATTGTTTTTTACGGCTAGAATGGAATTCGCTAATTCATCAGTAAGTGCCTCATCGGCATCAAGCGAAAGCACCCAATTATTACTGCATTGGCTAAGGGCGAAATTTTTTTGTTCGATATAACCGAGGAAAGGCTGCAATACCACCTTTGCACCAAATTCGGCTGCGATAGCGGTAGTAGCATCGGTAGAAAGCGAATCAACGACCACAATCTCATCGGCAACCTTTTGTAAACTTAAAAGGCAACGACGGAGATTAAGTTCCTCGTTAAAGGTAATAATGGCGGCAGATAATCGGATCATAATCGGTACTGCAAAATAAACGGAAAAAGGGATGCAAACCGAACTAAATAAAAAAAGCATCCCGCCATTCACGGGATGCTTTCGATAAAATCGATCAACGGTAGCCTTTTAGTGCTGTACCGAGATCCTTGTTGAAGATACTTGATCTCCATTTCTCAATTGAACGAGATACAGACCTGCTGGCCACTCTGCTGTGTTCAGAGTTACATCTTGAGTTCCATTGAATTTAGAACTATAGAAGTTTTTACCTTCTGTGCTGTATACCTCTACTAAAACCTGAGAAGAACTATTTGCATTATATTTTACAGTAAACTGATCGTTAGCTGGGTTAGGGAAAGCTATTACCGATGATTTCTTGTTTGCTTCGAATAAGCCTACTGAACCCATACGGTTACTATTTACGCTATCGCACCATGTAAGAACGTTACCGTTATTATCGAATGCTGTTACGCAAACATAGAACCAACCACTAGCGTTGTAAACGTGTACTGGATATAAACCTGTTGCAGTAGTGCTGTCACCGAAGTTCCACACATATTGCCAGTTTCCTGAAGTACAGTTATTGATTAATCCGAAGTAAACAACACCATTACCGATTGTAGAATCAGGGTAAGCATAGAATACCGGAGTACAAGGACCTGCACCGTTACCGATAGTAATTGAATCGCAATAAGAAGCTTGGCAACCAGTATTGTTGTATACTGTTAAGCAAACCAAGTATGTTCCTGCAGAAGCGTAAGTGTGATTAGGATTAGCTAAAGTAGAAGTAGATCCGTCACCAAAATACCAGTATGAATTTGTAAATAATCCACCAGATAAGTTAGTGAAAGATACATTTCCTGAAGTATCAACTGATGCTGTAAAATTAGCGTTGCAATTAGGTGTTCCGCCTACAACCAAAGTATCGCAGTTAGTACAAGTCATACCTTGGTAAGCAATAGTTAAACAAGGACCATAAGTACCAGGATTTGCATAAACGTGCGTTGGGATAGCAAGATTAGAAGTTGTGCCATCACCAAAATCCCAAGCATAAGTAGCACCTGAGGCAACATTTGGAATGAAATAGTAAACGCCCATTGAATCATAAGCTGAAAATGCTGCATTACAGCCACCACCACTGTTTACGTTAGTGATAGTAATGTATTGGCAATAAGTATCCCAGCAATTGTTTAATGAGTCAATTACTGTCAAACATGCGTAATAAGTTCCGTTAGCAGTGTAATTATGAGATGCGAAATATCCTCCAGATGTATTTCCGTCGCCGAAATCCCAAACGTAATTGTAAAGTACTCCTGTTGAAGAAAGATTAGTAAAGCTTACAGATCCATTTGAACCTTGAGTATAAGAATAATTAGCAGTACAATTTGATCCTGATCCTTGAATAACAACTGAAAAATAAACTGTATCCCAGCAATTGTTACCAAATCCAGCCAATAAATATCCATTATAAACCCCTGCAGAAGCATAAGAATGACTAGGATTCATTAATGAAGAGTAAGTTCCATCACCGAAATACCAGTCGTATAATAGAATATTAGAAGTTGTTCCATATCCCGTAAAGGAAACCGTTGATCCGCTAGTTTGCAAAGAAACAGTTGCGTTGCAAGTAGAAGAGCCTGATCCCATTACATAAACCGAATCACAATAAGTAGACTGACAACCTGTAGAATCCCAGATTGTTAAGCAAACTGCGTAATAACCAGTTCCGTTGTATTGGTGAAACGGACTTGTTTGTGTTGAGCTAGTTCCATCACCAAACGACCAGGTAGAATTGTAAAACCATCCTGCGCTAGTGTTCGTGAAAGTTACTCCTCCTGTAGAGTCAGCCGTTGCTGTGAACGTTGCTGTGCAAGCCGAAGCTTGATTAGATGCCGACAACATGATCGCCATGAAGAGCACTAATAGTTGATAGATAAATTTTGGTTTCATAATATTTTTGTATTTGTCTTGGACTTACTTAACGATACAAATGTACTCCAAGGTTGCTATTTCCCATACCCCATTTTTACTAGTTCTTACGCATCCAAACTACATAAATTGAGCCGTTTTCTTAGGATTTTAGCGGGATATTTTCTCCCTTTCCAATATCCTATCGAGCCAATTCGGATAATCGATAATTACATTATCGCGGTCAGTATTATTACGCGTCCAGTCAATAAATCGAACGATTTTATCTTGCAATTTCTTGTCGTTTTTGATTCCTGTAGTGTTCTGTAGATCCCTGATTATGCCCAAAAGTTCCTTTTCGGTACCATGGGCATCTTGGCTTAGAAGCTGTTTATAGTCCTTTCGAATCTGGGCCAGCTTATATTCCAGCACGTCGTATTGGTTGAGCTCGTAGCGGGTAATGACCTCGCAGATATTGATTTTCATCCTCAGCGAAGCATCTGCATTTTTATAGCCATCGAGGAGGCTTATGCGAGTAAAATGTCGGATTGACTCCTTATATTCTTGGGTATCAAAGCGTAACACCGCCAAATTGAGATAGACAAAGAGCTGGTAAAAGGAATTTGACTTAATGGTATTGTTTTCGCGTAGATCTTCCAGAATTTCGATTGCCTGTACGGGATTGATCACCGAATAATTAATCACCAGTGCATTATAATAAAAGAAGAAGTATTTATCGAACAGCAACTGGTGGAACTCTTCCATTGCTGCTTTCAATTTATCGGCCCATTGCAAACTTTGCTTCATCTTTTTATTCTTGAAAAGCGAGTTGACAATATAGGTGAGCATTTGCAACTTAGTATCGTGATTATTTCGATTGAAGAGTTTATCACGTTCAAACTCTTTATACGTTTTTAAGAGGTATTGTTCGAGTGATTTATACTCGTGGCGTTGCAATAATATCTGACTAACGGCTGCGTAGATACGAAAACGTAAAACGGGACTATTTTTCAAGTCTCGATCTTTGATAAAATCATCGATGGTACTCTTTAATAAATCGAGTACAGGATTTTCATCGGTTGAGAAATTCTGGGTTGTTTTTAATCGGTATGATACTACTGCCAACAAATCGTCGATTGCTCTTATTGCCTCTTGTTCGCCTTTGTTTTTGCGGCGTTTCTCGATATAAAACTCGGGGTTGATATTTAGTGTTTCGTGGCTATGCTTGATGTATTCGCCGTAAATGATATCGAGGAGTTCGAAGTGCTCGATAGTTTCTGCATCTTTCTCGGCACGACGCAGATAGTAACGTGCTTCTTGAAGCATATTTCTACTAGAAAAATATCGGTATAAAGCCATCATATGGCACGCATGAATAAAGTCGTCTTCTTCATAATGTAAAGTCGACAGTGATTTATTCACCTCACTAAGCAACCTATTCTTTAAGCGGTACCAAGGGTTTTTCCCTGCACCAGGATAAAGCAAGTTCGACAAATCATCCTCATTGGGCTCTTCCTCCTTAGCTTTACGGTAAGCATCGAATAATTTGAGGTCTTTTCGATCGTGTTCGTGGTTAGTACGGCCGGCAAACAGCTTATAATAACGCACTTGTTCCTTCGAAAGTCCCCTGATCAGTTTAGCTAAATGATCCATTTTTGATGTTTTGAACACGTAAGATTACAAAAAATATCATTTCGTTGCGCAGAATTTTCTCCTTAGTTTTGATATTGAACAAGACACCCCCTTTATGAAACGTCGTCTAAAACAAATAACAATGCTGCTGGTGTTAGTCATGTGCTCCATGACTTCTAAAGCACAAGTGCCTAATTTACAGATCGCTGCGCTTATAAGCTTCCCCGACACGGTAAGCACTGGCGATCATATTCCTGTTCATGTAATTGTACAAAACACAGGAAACACTCCTTATCAGGGTCCGTTGCAGATTGCTATGGCAGCATGGGGAACTACCACCTACTTGTATTTTAACAGTTTTCCTATAATTATACTGCCAAGTGACACGGTTTCGTTGGTAGATACATCGGGATTTATTGCAGATTCAACCTTCTTCCGTCAAGGAAACAACGTAGTTGTTGTGTGGCCGTACTCGTCGCAGTCGATCACTTATACTACCACCACTGTAAACGTTTGGTACAACGATCTTACTGTTGGCATTAAAGAGCCTCAAGCCATTGAACATTTACAAGCATATCCGAATCCTGTGAAAGACCAATTGATGATTCATAGCAGCAGTGAACTCATTGAAGGCGTAAGAATTTGGAGCGTAACTGGGCAGCTAATGCACGTCAGTCGCCATGTTGGAGAAGCGGACCTACAATTATCATTACAAGATTTAGCACCGGGATATTATACCGTAGAACTCACCTCCACTACAAAGCATGTGAGTCGCTTGAAAATAATAGTACAGTAGCCAAAACAAATTGACCAGAAACGGGCTCTTCAAATTGAAGAGCCCTTTTTTATTAGATTAATTTCTTAGAACAACGAAGTATCCGAGGATTTTTACTCTTCCTAAAAAACGCTTTAAAAAACTCGTAGAGGAGGCGGCAGGAAGTTTTATTTCCGGAGTCTACTAAAGGTAAATGAGGAAAATAAAACTTCCGAACAACGAAGTTTTTGAGGATTTTTACTCTTCCTAAAAAACGCTTTAAAAAACTCGTAGACGAGGCGGCAGGAAGTTTTATTTCCGGAGTCTACTAAAGGTAAATGAGGAAAATAAAACTTCCGAACAACGAAGTATCCGAGGATTTTTACTCTTCCTAAAAAACGCTTTAAAAAACTCGTAGACGAGGCGGCAGGAAGTTTTATTTCCGGAGTCTACTAAAGGTAAATGAGGAAAATAAAACTTCCGAACAACGAAGTA
>JAHEYP010000007.1:0-38801 GCA_023251535.1 Bacteroidota bacterium | reverse complement strand
GAGGATTTTTACTCTTCCTAAAAAACGCTTTAAAAAACTCGTAGACGAGGCGGCAGGAAGTTTTATTTCCGGAGTCTACTAAAGGTAAATGAGGAAAATAAAACTTCCGAACAACGAAGTATCCGAGGATTTTTAAAGCGTTTTAATTGCAGGCAATTTTATCCACTCGACTCTGATGCCTCCCCCCCTCAAACGTCCCATGCAAAAACGACTCAAGAATAAGAATACCAGTGGCAGTATTTACGAAGCGAGCCGGAATACAAACGATATTGGCATCATTATGTTGACGAGCTAGTTGAGCGATTTCGGGAGTCCAGCATAAAGCGGCACGGATTTGTTGATGTTTATTAGCAGCAATGCAAACGCCGTTTGCACTTCCGCATAATAAAATCCCCAATGAACCGTGATGAGCTTCTACTGCTGTAGCCACTGCATGGGCATAATCGGGATAATCGACGCTATCGGCGCTGAAAGTGCCTTTGTCTTCACAATCATAACCATGTTTCTTTAAATATTCAAGAAGTGCGGTTTTCATCTCGAAACCTGCGTGATCGGAACCGATGTAAAGTGACATAGAATTTTTTTTAGATTGACACAAAGTTAAATCTAATCTTGAAACAAATCTTTTTATTCAGCGCAAAATTATAACCGTTAATTTTTGTGACTGATAAAAATCAAATCGGTAGAGAATTACTATTCGATTTGTGAGTAATTAAGATTACTGGCAATAAAACAACATCAATACATTATTATGCAAATAGCAAATTAAGAATTGCATTTCGCATGCGGCAATCGTTTAATAAATTCAGTTTTGTAATAGCCATCGATACCTAAACTACAGAGGCTGTCGGCTTCTTCAATTCGCAGAAATCCATCAGTAGAAATTATTTTTTCATTCAAATGAATTTCGGTGATTTCACCAATCACTAAAAACGTATCATTCATTCGAATGGGAATAATTTCTTTAAAAGTACATCCGTATTTTATCCGACTTTCTTTTACATATGGAGCAGGAAAAGTTTCAGAATATTCTGGTGTTAATTCTGCGGCATCAAATTCGCTTACCTCTTTCGGATATTTAGCGCTCGTATGATGTGCTGCATCGATAAGTCCAGAATGGATATGGTTGATGGTAAAGAAGCCTGTAGATTGAATATTGGCAATGGTATGTGGAGCTGCTGCCAAAGGACGATTAATAAATCCAACCAAGGCCGGATCGGCACCTAAATGTACAATATTTGAGAAGATTGCCAGATTTGTCTGTTTCGAATGACTGATAGAGCCAATTAAACTTACGCTCTTAAAGCCCGTAAGGGAATTTATCAGATTTGCTCGGTAAAATCGATCGTATTTAGATAACTCTTTAGAAGAAATTTTCATTGATGAAGGCCTTTCATCCACAACAATCAAAACAGGTAATTGTTATGACTAGCTCTTCGAAAGTATGCGAAGGTATCACATTGCATTCACAAATACGAGAATGGAGGAAATTAAATATCCGATATTAAACATTTGCAAATGGATATTGAGTTACGCTTTTAAGAGATTTACCGTCTAAATTTATAAAAAATATGGCGAAACGATTAACCTCTACAACTATCATATTATTTCAAAATGCGGTTAGTTTAATTAATGCTGCAAAAAGCCAAGTATATAAGCAAACAAATAGTATTATGGTATTCACTTATTTTTATTTAGGTAAGATGATAGTTGAGTCGGAACAACAAGGAAAGCTAAAAGCTGATTATGGAAGTGAAACAATTAATCTATTGAGCAAAAAATTAACACGCAAATTTGGTAATGGATATTCTAAAAGAAATCTAGAATTAATGCGATTGTTTTATCTATCATACAGAGATAAAACAATAGATAAATCAATTGCGCAGACAGTGTCTGCGCAATTTGAAAATAAAAATATTCCAATTGCGAATCCCTTTAAAATATTCGTTAAAAGAATGCCGTTATCATGGTCAATTTATGCACTATTGCTGCGAATAAAAAACATTGAGGAACGATCATTTTATGAAATAGAATCTAAACAAGGCAATTGGAGCGTAAGAGAATTAGAGCGACAGATCGACTCTGGATTATATGAAAGATTTGTTTTAAGTAAAGATAAAAAGCGGATTAAAGAGCTTTCTAAAAAAGGTCAAATCATTCATAAACCAGAAGATTTAGTTAAGTCACATTATATACTAGACTTTTTAGGAATTAAGGAGAAATCGGATTATAACGAATCTGATCTAGAAACTGCTATTATCAATCGGATTGAACAGTTTTTATTAGAAATGGGAAAGGGCTTTTTATTTCAAGGTAGGCAGGTAAGATTAAGTATTGAATCAGATAATTTTTATGTAGATCTAGTTTTATACAATAGAATTTTAAAATGTTTTGTGTTAGTAGAATCAAAAATTGGAAAACTCCGACATCAAGATATTGGACAAATGCAGATGTATGTAAATTACTACGATCGCTTTGTAAAACAAAAAGGGGAACGAGCAACTATTGGTATTATCATTTGCAAGAATAAAAATAATTCAATGGTAGAAATAACTTTACCAAAAACGAATAGAACAATTTTTGCCAAAGAATATAAACTTTATCTTCCTTCAAAAGCTTCTTTAATAAAATTGATTGGCGCTGGCTAAAAAATTTATTTAGGGGTATTGGATTATTATTGATCAAAAAAATGTACGTAAGATATTAATGTTGTTTAGGAGTTCTATATCTGCATAAAACTTAACTAGTTAGTTAATGAAGAAACAATTGCAGGGGAGTTTTGAAGGTCTTTTTTGAGATTCAGCATATTTCAATTGTTAGGCTTCTTTTTCCGTGATTATTTTTCCAATTGATTTTCAATTGTTTAGATAATTAATGATTCCAAAAGACACCAATACATAAGTTTCTAATGTATTATTGCGTTATGTATTTAAATTCTGATCATGAATTACTCTTCTGAACTTATAAAGGGCACCTTAAAAACCATCATCCTCAAATTGCTAAAGGATAATAGCCGCATGTACGGTTATGAGATCACGCAAAAGGTAAAGGACCTTACAGCCGGCAAAATTCAATTGACCGAAGGCGCTTTATATCCTACACTTCATGCGTTAGAAGCTGATGGGATTCTCACCACCGAAACTGAATATATTGGGAAGCGTGTGCGCAAATATTATTCTTTGAGTAGTGAAGGAAATAAAGTTTCGGATGAAAAAGTAAACGAGTTTGCTGATTTTATCAATACGATGAAATTCTTGCTCGACATTAAAACCGGCATTGCATAAATGTATACGCTCTCGGATACACAAATTGATTTTATACTCGACGACATTAGACGTAATGGCGTGGAGCTGGAGGACCTGCAGTCAAACCTCCTGGATCATATTTGTTGCATCATAGAGCAGAATCTCGAGGATAACGGAGACTTCGAGCAATTTTATTTCTCCACCAGAAAAATGTTTTATAAACATCATCTGAAAGAAATAGAAGAGGAAACAATATCTCTGATGACTTACAAAAACTATTACATGATGAAAAAAATAATGATAATTAGCGGAATAGTTTCCGTTGCCTTAATGACGATAGGCATCGTTCTTAAGTTTCAACATTGGCCCGGTGCTGCAGTTTGCATTGTATTGGGCGTAAGCCTTATAAGTTTAGTCTTTCTTCCTTTAATGTTCTTACTTAAAATTAAAGAACAAAATCAGTTAAAAGATAAAGCACTTACCGGATTAGGTACTCTCTCAGCAATATGTTTAACCTTAGGAGTACTCTTTAAGGTGATGCATTGGCCGGGAGCGAATATGCTTTCTATTATTGCATTAGTATTTCTAATGTGTTTGTATTTACCAGTATATTTCTTCTCAGGAATACGGAATCCCGATACTAAAACAAATACAATCGTAAATTCAGTGCTAATCATTACTGCTTGCGGACTAATTCTCACATTAGTTCGTTCTCCTCAAGGAACGAAAATTATGGAGGCGCAAATTACCTCTGATTATGTAATGAAAGACGACCTACTTAAAACCGAAATGGCTTTATCGAGAAGTAACTCTTTAACAGACTCAGTTCCTATGTTAGCAGATGGGAAAAAAGTATTCGATCTCTGTGAGAAGATGAAAGAAGAAATTATCCAAATCGAAACAGGAAAGAAATCTATTGATCCTAATTTTAATTCTGAGGAACAAATGATCGGTATCACCGATTTTCACCAAGTAGTATCAGACTATCCTGCTGCGAAAAGTGCTTACGATGCATTAATAAAAGCCGTAGATGAATATAATGCGAAGTATGCGAAAAGCGGTTCTAATGTACATCGCATCGTCTTTGAAACAGAAAACGATAGAGATTTTAAATCATACGATGCGCTAACTCGTATCGTTATGATGCAAATGTTTTTATTGACAAATGAGAAAACTTTCGTCGGACAATTGTCCGACGAAAGATAATTTAAGCTTTTGTTAACAATTTGGCCATTTCAGTTGTTTATAACCTATTACCCGTCAAACTTGTTGATTTTACCGAAAAATAACCTTTATTAGTCTGTAATTCAACTGTTTACGCTTTTTTGCAATACGAATGTAATTATTCCGATATTTGCAACTATGGCAAAGGTTATTGTATTTATTACACTAAGTTGTTTTTCATTCCGAAGAACATTACTCTTATTAGGGTTTTGTTGCATTCCCTATTTGTCAATCTCTCAAACTTCTGTCCAAAAGACTCCTGCAGGCTATACATTCATTCGTAATGGTAGCCCTTATTATGTAAAAGGAGTAGGTGGTGAAGTAAACCTTGATAAAGCTGTTGCCATTGGTGCTAATTCAATTCGTACTTGGGGAATAGAAAATGCTCAGTCGGTATTAGATGAGGCACAAAAAAGAGGATTAACCGTGATGCTTGGCATGTGGCTTCAACATGAGCGCCATGGATTTGATTATAACGACACAGCTAAAGTGCGTAAGCAATTCGATTTTTATAAATCGATTGTATTAAAATATAAAGATCATCCTGCATTGCTTATGTGGGGCGTAGGAAACGAGTTAGATCTTCAATACACTAACACAAATGTTTGGTATGCTGTTCAAGATCTTGCAAAGTTCATTCACGAAAATGATCCTAACCATCCTACCTCAACAGTAACAGCTGGACTCGATTCCAGTGAGGTTCGCCTCATCACAGAAAGAGCTCCCGATATCGATGTATATTGCGTTAACACCTATGGTGATATAGCCAATGTTCCTGCTAACATCGAGAAGTTCGGTTGGCATGGCCCCTACATGATTACCGAGTGGGGGTGCAATGGTTATTGGGAATCGCCTACTACATCATGGAAAGTTTCTCTTGAACAAACAAGTACAGAGAAAAAACAAGTGTTTTATGATCGTTACAATAATTATATCGCCGCCTCTAAAGATAAGTGCTTAGGGTCTTATGCTTTTTTATGGGGAGCAAAACAAGAGTATACAGAAACTTGGTTCGGATTATTTTCAAAAGATAATTTACCAACAGAACCTGTTGATGCCCTCGAATCGCTTTTTACTGGCAAAGCCCCAGTTGTTGCAGGACCAACTATCGAGCGTATCTCTTTAGATGGGAAGTCGGCTAAAGATAATATCCACTTAAAAGCTGGAAATAAATATAATGCCGATGTATTAGCGGCTATTGCCGTGAATATGAAAAGTGTTTTCCCCGATACAGCTCATTCGCTTTCGTACCGTTGGAAAATTTTGAAAGAAAGTAGCGACAAAAAAAGCGGTGGTGATAAAGAAGAAGAAGCTGCTGAAGTTGATGGTGGTTTCTCAAATGTTAAAGCATCACAAGTTTCTTTCCGTGTTCCAGAAGTTGAAGGAGCTTATCGCTTATTTGTAAATGTTTACTTGAATGGTAAAGTCGCTTATGCGAATATTCCTTTCTATGCTGATAAGAGAACAGAAGCCGAAGGTCAATCGCGGTTTATTGAATTTAAACGTCAATCAATGGATTCGTTTCGCAAATGAGAAAAACATTTTCACGCTTCTGCCTATCACTGATCCTATCAGGATTAACTACACTTCAAGGTGCGGCTCAAAATGTTGTTACTACAGATACAGCCAATCATCCGATTGACTATGTTAGTCGCATTCGTGATTTCGGAAATTTTCCGAAGCAAGCTAAATCCGTGCTTCGCGATTTTTCCGTTTCAGGATATTATCGATTTGTAACAAATTATCGCCATCTCGACGAATCTTATTCTCACCTATCATCAACACCAAATACCATTTTTGTTGGAGATGATAGTCAGATTCCTCAGCTATCATTAAACATCAGCGGTAGTGTATCTAAAAAAACTTCTTTTGGCACGGACTTATACATGTGGACACCACTTACGGGAGCTGGACAAAAAGAAAATGTAAAAGGATTAAACCTCGGTGTAAGCTTATATGGAACGTATGTAAATGATGCTGGTGAGTTCACCGTTCGTACAGGTGGTATTAATTGGTATTCGTTATCACCTTTTACCTTCCAAACCAATAAAGGCTATGATCGCTACAGTATTTTTGAACGCAACCCTTGGGATCCTGCTACAAAGAATATTGATGATCGCTATGCTACTTTCTATAACTCAGGAGCAATAAATCAAGATGAACGTTGGGGACAACAAGCCTTTCAAGGATTAATTCTCGAAGCTAAAAAATTAGCACATGGTTTTTCTGGAGTAATCATGTATGGAAAGACACAATTGAATGGAGGTCTTTCTCCTCTGCCAAACAATTCGTATGGCGGAAAAATCAAAAAAGAATACGGAAAGAATTTCATCAGTTTAAATACTTTCAACAATACCAGTTATTTCGACTCTACTCAAAAAGAATTTTCAGGATTTAATGTAGCTACGGTTGAATTTAAACAATTAGTAGGTGCATTTACTTTTAAAGGTGAAGTAGGAACAGGAAGAACATTTGTAAAAGATGTTTATAACGATTGGGGCGAAATGATTTCTGTAAAAGCATCAACTGAAATTGTGAATCTATTTCCAGTAGAATTACATGTATATCGAATTAGTGATAAAGTTGTAAATAATAGTGGATCCTTTATCAATACTTCGAATGATCTTACGGCGAATGATGTTACTGCGCAAGGTACCCAACCTGTTTTACCTGCTGTTGCTAGTGCAATGGTACCAGTAGGACAATTAACCAATAATCGTCAGGGAATAGATCTCAACGGACAAATAAATATCGGACGTGTTAAAACTTCGATCGGTTATACTACTTCTGCCGAGCTCGAAAATATTTCATCATCGATTACCTATAGTCATCCAATCAACAGCTTAGCGCTCGCACATTTTTGGCGTTGGGATTTTCCGAGTAACGTAGGGCCTTATAACAACTTATCAAAGATCTATCGCTCAGTATACGAAACAGTTCACATCACTGAAATCGATGGCACTACTTTACTGCCGATGAACAAAAAATATTTCAATAGCCTTGAGCTAAATATGAAATATAAAACTTCGGTTTTCGGAAAGGATTGCTATTTGTATTATCTCGGTCAATTTAATTCGGCACAGCCAGAAGCTTCTGCAATCACCGTGTTTACTGAAAAAGCGTATTTGCGCACCTACTATCATCAATTCGAGAGTTATATCAAGTTAAATCGAAGTATCGTATGGTGCAGTTACCTTGGGTATGAACGAATCATTGCCAATTACCAAACAGAGACTGATGTAGTAACAAAACGTCCGAAAAATCAAACCGGAATTGGTATTGCTACAGGATTTGATATTCGAATGAGTAAAAATGCCGGATTGTATTTACGTCAACGTTGGATGAATTATGAAGATACTTCATTCCAAAAAGATCGATACAGTGGTTATGAATCAACAGTTGAAATAAAAATATTCTTTTAATGATGAACTTGAAAAGAAGCTTTGCTTTACTTGCATCGGTTTTCATTCTGAATTCCGCAGTAGCACAGCAACAACGTATGGTTGATTTCGTAGGCGGTGCTCGATCCATCATGACTAATAATCAGTTGATGGTACATGACTCGCTTGCCGATACTTCTACCGTTAAAAGAAATACAGGTGGATATGCACTAATTGATTTAGGTGTGAATATTCGTCCGAATAGCACAACCGAAATATTAGGAACTTTCCGCATCCGAAATAATTATGGCGGTTTCTGGGGCGCCGGAGTTACTGTTGATGTACGTGAATTGTGGTTGAAAGGAATTATTGGCAATATCGTTCGCTATCAAGTTGGAGATTTGAACTTAAAACAAACGCCTTTTACGTTTTACAATCATCATGCTGATCGTTTTGATTCATTACCTTCGGTATTCGCTCTGCAAAATGATATTGTTGGTTACGAAAAGTTTTATTCAAATAATACATGGCGCCAACAAGGTGCTAATGTTGATTTCGGATTTACTTTCTCTAAATGGATAGAAGAAATAAACTTTAGTGCTTATACAACTCGTTTAAATGCATCTAACTTTAGCACCATCCCTGACCGTTTGTTTTCGGGAGCTACAGTTAACATTGTTCAAAGTAAACATTTCGAAATTAATTACAATGTAGCTAGCGTATTTGATGTAAAAGGAACTGCATCCGCTTCCAATAATTTTCATAATAATGTAAATACAGTCAATACTTCTTACGGATCATCGATCGGTGCGCTTGATTGGAAGATCAGTGGTGAAGCAGGACAAAGTGATTATGCTTATAGTGAAGCTCCTGATGAATCTGACTTATCCGATTATTTTATTTATGCAAAAGGTGAAATCAATTGGAAGGCTAAGCATCTTTCAATTAACGGAGGATATTTAAATGTAGGACCTGATTTCAGAAGTATCGGCGCTCAAAGTAAGGATGTGAATTATTCTGCACTAACAAATTACTATGAGCGATATACCAATAGCCAAAGTCTTCGTCCTTATAGTTTATATGATTTGTTAAGTAATGATGCCATTTATAACACCGGTATCTCTACCTCAACTGCCGCCATCGATGCAAGCATCAATAATGTGATGCCTTATGGAATTGCAACATTTAATCGTGTAGGAGGATTCGCAGGATTGAATTATTCTAATCCTAAAGGATACTATTTAACAGCAACTCACTTTATGCTGAATGAGATCAGAGGACAAGGAACAACTGCCTTGAAAGATTTAAATTCAACTGAAATCAACGCATGCGTAGAAGTTAATAAGCTATTAAACTTTAAGAAAACGATTAAGGTGCAAGGTGGAGTAACCTATATGACAACAGCGCGTAGTGGGAATATAACTTTGGAGGATGTAGACTTAAAAACTACCAAATATCAGGTAGGTGCCGAAGTAGAAGTTTCGAAAGGACTTGATCTTCTTTTCGGAATTGTGAGTTTAGATACCAAAGGAAACGAATTCATTGCCGAACGCAACCAATATACAGTTGCTGATTACTTCAACAAAGTAGATTACAAATTGAATGAATCGATTACAGCCTATGGTGTTCGCTATCGCTTCGATAGTAAAATTTATATCTGCGGATTATTTCAACATACGAAATATACAGATGACATGCATACAAATGTGAATTATGCAGTTGACCAATTCAGTCTTATCTATAACATGACGTTCTAATCATGAAAAAATATTTCCTCCTAGCAGTATTTGCATTGTTTCTGACCTCTTGTCGTAAAGAGAACGATACATATGAAGGTGTAAGCATTCAAGAGCTTTACAGCGACTTTTTATTGCTCGATAATTTTAAAGTGGATAAAGATAGCGTCGATTTTGCCAATGGCGAAAAGGCTACATTCACTGCTAAATTTAATAAGCCTGTAAACTGGACTATCACCATAACAGGGCAAACATCGAAAGCTAAAAAAATTATTACAGGTCAGTCGAAGACTATTGATGTTAGTAACGGTCAATGGAATGGATCTACTACTGAATTTCCAATGTTCTCGAAAGAGCATTGCGTTGCTCAATTAACGATTGACAATGTTGTAGATACTTTCACTGTATCGACTAATATAAAGTCAGTGAAAGTAAATCCCGGATTTATTGTTGCCGATTTCGAAAATGGATTTAATCCTTCGTGGACAAAATTTGTGCAGTCGGGGGCCAATATGGACTTTAACATTAAAACCGACTCACTTTGTCCGCAAGGCGCTAAATATTTAAAAATGGCCGGCACAGTGAACTGGGATTACCTAATTGGCTTGATCGATTTTCCTGCTACTGCTTATGGTACTCCAAAAACGTTCCCACTTAACTCAAATCCCGATAACGTTTACTTCAATTGTTTAATATATGGTGTCCCTAATACCAATGAATCACTTGTGCTATTCCAGTTTAAGGAAGACGAAGATGGCAATGGAACATATAACAACGCTACAACTGATGACGAATATGATTATCAGATTACAGTGAACTGGAGCGGATGGAAATTGATTACGATTAAATATAGCGACTTAGTAAGCTTAAGCAACGGACAACCCGCTACTCCACACGGAAACAGCGTTCATAATCCCGATAAACTCGCGAAAATTTCTATGCTGCACTTAGCAAATCCTGCGAATGGTTTTGCAAGCAGCAAACTTGATTATATCATCTTCACCGATGCACCACTAGAACCATAATGAATAAATATTTCTTCATCGGACTCATCTTCTGTGCTGCAATTACACAATGTGCGGCGCAAGAAAATTCATTTATTCATGTGAAACGTCAAGGTCTTTATGAAAAAGATCGTGATGTAGATTCACTTGCTGTAAACGGATTTAAGCAAGTCCAAATTTTTGATGAAGACATGGGTTCTGAAGTGTGGGTTTCTCCAGAAACTAATTGCGTAACGATGAACAAAGAAAAATCAACAGTATTTAAAGGACAAAATTCACTGCATGTTAAGTGGGATAAAGTAACAGGCGGATGTAAATGGATCGGTGTTGGTTTTGGATGGAACGAATGGGCAGCCAAAGATATGACTGGACTAATCGACAATGTAGCTGTACAATTAAAAGTAAGATCAGTTAATGGTTCGTTCTCTAATTTTCCTGTTGCCTTTGCATTTGAAGATTACACTGGAGTTCAATCTTATTGTGGGTTCAATACAAAGCAAGCCTCTGGATTATTTACAGATAAATCGTGGACAACAGTTACTATCCCTTTAAAGGATTTTAATTTTATATCGAATGGTGCTGAAATGAGTAAAATAAAGCAATTCGTTATTCAACTTGAAGGAGATGGAGATGTTTATATTGATGATATCCGAATTGTAAACAATTAATGTTACTATGAAAAAAATAGCACTCCTCCTATTTGCAGTTTTTTTCATTGGCCCTATAAAGGCTCAAACCATCAACGGAGTAAATATTGATGCCTTAATCGCGAAAATGTCGGTTGAAGAAAAAGCCGGACAAATGACGCAAATTGATTTAGGCGTCATTGCAGTAGGTGATATTTGTAATCTCAAAAATCCGCAACAACTCGATAAGGATAAATTAAAACGAGCATTAAACGATTATAAAGTTGGATCTATCTTAAATGTTGGATGTGGCAGTGGAACTATTGCAGTTGAAAATTGGCGATCGATTATTACTGGTATTCACGCAGCAAATACTTCGTATAAAAATGTAATTCCTGTTTTGTATGGCGTGGATGCGATTCATGGTGCTAATTATTCGATGGGAGCAACGTTATTCCCCCAACAGATCGGACAAGCCGCAACATGGAATCCTGCGCTCACAGAACAATTAAATGCGGTTACAGCATATGAAACACGTGCTAGCGGTATTCCTTGGAATTTTTCTCCGGTACTAGATCTTGGGCGACAACCTTTATGGTCGAGGTTCTTTGAGACCTATGGCGAAGATGTGGTGTTGGCATCAAGTATGGCGAAGGCTGCTATAAATGGAATGCAAGGTAAAGATGTAAACAGCTCAACAAATGTAGCTGCCTGCATGAAACATTTCTTAGGATATAGTTTCCCGTTAAGTGGACGTGACCGTACTCCGGCATGGATTAGTGATCGTGAATTAAGAGAATATTTTCTACCGACTTTTAAAACGGCAATTGATGCTGGAGCTAAAACAATCATGATTAACTCTGGCGAGATTAATGGAACACCAGTTCATGCGAACTACGATATCTTAACTACATTACTTCGTAATGAACTCGGATTTAAAGGAGTTGCTGTTACTGATTGGGAAGATATTTACAAGCTAGTAAATGTACATCATGTAGCTGCTACAAAAAAAGAAGCTGTTAAAATGGCGATCATGGCAGGAATCGATATGAGCATGACGCCAAATGACTACGAATATACAGATTGCCTAATTACACTTATCAAAGAAGGAAGTATTCCGATTTCTCGTATAGACGCTTCCGTTAGACGTATTCTCACCCTTAAAACTGAGTTGGGGTTATTTAACACTACGATTTACCCTAGTACGCAATACACAAAATTCGGAAGTAAAGAAAATAGTGATTTGAGTTATCGCATCGCAGGAGAATCGATTACCCTCTTGAAAAACGATCGTAATGTTTTACCATTAAACAATGCCGGACAAAAAATTCTTGTTTGCGGACCAGCAGCGCAATCGCTCAATCTACTAAATGGAGCTTGGACACATACATGGCAAGGCGTTGATGACCGATTCAATACAAAAGGAAAGCTAACGATTTACGAAGCATTGAAGCAAAGCATGCCTAAAAATACTTTAGAATATGCAAAAGGTGCTTCATTAGATTCTTTGGTAGATATTTCAGAATGCATAAAAAAGGCTAAAACCGCTGATAATATTATTGTTTGTTTAGGGGAAAAACCGTGTACGGAAATTCCCGGTAACATAAATGACTTAACAATATCATCTGCACAGCAACAATTGGTAAATGCTTTATTGGAATTAAAAAAGCCGGTTATTTTGGTATGCTGTTTTAATCGTCCACAAATAATTCACTCTATCAGTAAGAATGTAGATGCCATCGTCTATGGTTACCTTCCTGGTGATGAGGGCGGAAGAGCAATTTCAGATGTTATTAACGGAAAAATTAATCCTTCAGGCAAATTACCCTTCACATACCCTTCAGCAGTAAATGCTTTTGTTCATTATGATCATAAATCATCGGAAGAATTAGATATTGACTTTTCAAACAATGCTTATCGTCCTGAATTTGATTTCGGCTACGGATTATCATACAGCACATTTGTATATTCTGATTTTAGTGTATCTAATGATACATTATTAAAGAATGATTCATTAGTAGTATCGGTGCTTGTAAAAAACACCAGTGGAATACAAGGCGCTGAAGCTGTACAATTATATTATCATGATCAAGTAGCATCAATTACTCCTTCAGTAAAGAAATTATTAGCCTTCAAGAAAATTACATTGCAAGCGGGCGAATTACAAAGAGTAGAATTCATAGTTCGCGCTACTGACCTTTCGTTCATCAACAAAACGTTGCAACGCGTCACCGAACCAGGCATGTTTGATCTTCTACTTGCCAATTTCAAATCATCATTCTATGTCGATTAGCAATTTAAACCGATGGCTGTTAGCCTTGAGCGTAGGACTATTGTTTTCGTGTAAACAATCAGACCCTCCTACCCCTAACACTTCTGAGAAAGGTGATTTCTCCTTCTCCGGTTACGAGTGGAAATATAAAAATAGCAGTGGCAATCAAGTAGGTCCAGGTCCGAATTTATTTGCATCGGGAAGTGATAATATTTGGTTGGATCAAGATAGTATGCTGCATTTAAAAATTACCAAGCGCAACGGATTGTGGTATTGCAGTGAAGTAATATCAACGAAAGAATTCGGTTATGGCACATTCATCTTTACCACACAAAGTGATTTAACAACACTAAACGAAAAAGCAGTATTCGGACTATTTTCCTGGAACGATTATTCTTTCTTCGATCAAGGTAATAGTGAAGTCGATATTGAATTTGCAAGATGGAATAATGCTAGTGATTCATCTTTGTTAACTTATAGTGTACAACCGGTATGGTTTGACAATGCAGCTCCTTATTCAGAGCGAACACGTCGACCTCAAATGCAAGTAAGTAAATTAAAAACTACCAGTACACATGTTTTTCGATGGACGCCTGACTCTGTCACTTGGAAGTCGTACGAAGGAAGTAATTATCCCGGTACAAATCTTATAGCCTCATGGGCTTTCGATAAAACGAATCCTGCGCGAACAAAGATTGAAGGAGGTATCACTTCCGCACCAATTATCATTCCTGCTCCCGACGATAGTACTAACGTTCGATTCAACCTATGGTTGTTAAACGGACAAGCTCCATCAAACGGTAGTGAATCTGAAGTAGTAATAAAATCATTCAGATATCTTCCACTCTAAAAAACATATAACAGAAATTAAAATTAATCCGATGAAAAAACTCTTACTCATTCTACTATGCAGTTTTGGATGGTCGATTGGCCAGGCACAAAATGTTAATGTGACTTTCCAAGTACACAGTCCTGACTCTACTCCGGTATATGTATTTGGAAGTTGGAGCAACTGGACCAACTGGCCCGGCGATTTAATGACCGATATTGGAAATGGTTATTACATTAAATCACTTTCGATTCCGGCAAGTGCCACTCATGAATTTTTATTTGTGAATGGCGTTGGACCTACAAAAGAAATTTTAGATCCAGCATGGTCATGTACGAATGGCAACGGGCAATATACTAATCGTGTTGTAACAATAGGTGCTGCAGACACAACGATCTGTAACGATTGGCAATCATGTAATACATGTACTGCGCCTGCCGGCGTTGTTGCGGTAACATTTCAAGTATATCAACCCGACTCTACGCCAGTATATGTATTCGGAAGTTGGAGCGGCTGGCAAAACTGGCCGGGTGATTTAATGGCATCGATTGGCAACGGATATTATGCAACTACATTATATTTACCATCGAGCACGGTATATGAATTTCTCTATACTAACGGTGTCGGACCTACGAAAGAAGTATTAGATCCTGCTTGGCCTTGTACAAATGGTAATGGACAATATACGAACCGTGTTTTAACATTAGGAAATGCCGACACAGTAGTTTGTAATGCATGGCAATCATGTAATACATGTACTGTAGCATCATCAACAGTGAATGTAACCTTTAGAGTTGCTAGTCCTGATTCTTTACCGGTTTACATTTTTGGCAATTGGAGTAACTGGGGAAATTGGCCTGGAGATATGATGACTGCTATTTCCGCTAACACATACGAGGTTACAATACCTTTAACATCATCAACCCCTTATGAATATTTATTCGTGAATGGAGTTGGACCAACAAAAGAAGTACTTGATCCGGCATGGAGTTGTACAAACGGAAATGCTCAATACACTAACAGAGTATTTATTCCTGGAGCAAGCGATACGACAATTTGTTCAATATGGTCGACATGCAATACCTGTTCAACTGCTGGATTAAATTCTATCAGTAATGGTGATGTAAAAATAATTGTGAGTAAAAAAGGAATTCTTTTCATGAGTTCACAATATACTCAAACAAGTTCGATTCAAATTTTTGATGTTACTGGAAGATGTATTTATAATCAAGAGAAATCGGTAGCAATCAACAATATGATTCCGGTATCATTAAAAACGGGTGAGATGTATCTTATCCGTTGCAATATAGATGGTGAAGTAGCAACATTCAAAGCCATCATTAGCGAATAACCTTAAACAACAAACTAATAACTAAAATCAAATGAAAACAAAATTACTTAGTACGCTAGTCGGTGTGCTTGTGTCGTTTTTCAGCTTCGGACAAACAGCGGTAGATCTGCCTGTAAACTTCGACGACTCAAACGTGGCATACAATCTTGTCGACTTTGGCGGCAATACGTCAAGTATTGTAGCTGATCCGACAGGAGGCACTAATCAAGTAGTACAAATTGACAAATCTAACACGGCAGCATTGTGGGCAGGTACTACTATTGGTGGAACTGCAGGATTTGCAAATGCGATTTCATTTGCATCGGGATCAACACGTATATCAATGCGCGTTTATTCACCAGATGCAGGAATTCAAATTCGATTAAAAGCTGAAGACCCTGCTAACCCAGGGATAAGCGTAGAAACAGAAGCAACTACTACAACATCTAACGCATGGGAAACATTAGAATTCGATTTTGCAAACCAAGCTAACGGAACCGCAGCTATCAACTACAGTAATACCTACCAAAAACTTTCGATGTTCTTTAACTTCGGAATTGATGGAGCTACGGCAGGAGCAAAAACTTATTATGCCGATGATATCGAATTTATGCCTGCGGTAATTTTACCAATAACAATTACCTTCCAAGTACAAAATCCTGATTCAACACCGGTATTTATTTTCGGTAGCTGGAGTGGATGGAGCAACTGGCCTGGAACGTTAATGACATCGGTAGGTAATAATACTTACACTGCAGACATTACATTATCACCTGCAAGCAACTACGAATACTTATTTGTAAACGGTGGAACAACGCCAACGAAAGAAGCATTAAATCCTGCAGATCCTTGTACAAACGGAAACACACAGTTTACTAATCGTGTGATTAATACAGGATCAAATGATACAACAATTTGTGCAATATGGAATACTTGTAATTCATGCGCAGGTGTTGTAACAACTCAAATAGACCTTCCAGTAACATTCGACGATGCAAATACAAACTACTCATTAGTTGATTTCGGCGGAAATGCGAGCACTATTGAGCCTGACCCTGCTGGAAGTTCAAACAATGTATGTAAAGTCATTAAATCGAACACAGCGCAGTTATGGGCAGGAACAACAGTAGGTGGTCCTGCGGGATTAGCTACAGCAATTCCTTTTGCTGCAAATGCAACTAAAATTTCAATGCGAGTATTTTCTCCTGATGCAGGTATTCAAATTCGCATGAAAGCTGAAGATCCTACGAATCCAACAATCAGCGTAGAAACAGAAGCTACAACTACAACATCGAATGCATGGGAAACATTAGAATTTAATTTCGCCAATCAAGCAAACGGTACAGCAGCGATAAACTTCAATAATGTTTATCAAATGATTTCTGTATTCTTCAACTTTGGTGTTGATGGTGCTACGGCAGGAACAAAAACATATTACTTCGACGATATTCAGATGTTGCCTGCGGGACCATCTACAATTAACGTATCATTCCAAGTTCAAAATCCTGATTCAACACCGGTATACATTTTCGGCAGCTGGAGTGGATGGAGCAACTGGCCTGGAGATTTAATGAGTCCTGTAGGAAATGGAACGTACTCTGCTACTATTCCATTAACTGCATCTACTAACTACGAATATTTATTTGTTAATGGTAGCACAGTACCTACAAAAGAAGCATTAAATCCGAATGATCCTTGTACTAATGGAAATACACAATTCACCAATCGTGTAATAAATACTGGTACTAATGATACAACCTTCTGTGCCATTTGGAATACATGTAACTCATGTAACGTAGTTATTACTGTTCCTGTTGATTTACCAGTAACATTCGAAGATACCAATACGGTTTATGGTTTAACAGATTTCGGTGGAAATATCAGTGCTATCGTTGCTGATCCTACTGGAGCATCGAATACAGTAGCTAGAGTAGAAAAAACAAATACTGCGCAACTTTGGGCAGGGACAACAATTGGAGGAAGCATTGGATTTTACAATGTAATTCCTTTCGCTGCAGGATCAACAAAAATGAGAATGCGTGTTTATTCTCCTGACAGTGGAATTCAAATTCGTATGAAAGCAGAAGATCCTTCTAATCCTACTATTAGCGTAGAAACAGAAACAACAACAACAACTGCGAATGCATGGGAAACATTAGAATTCGATTTTGCTAATCAAGCAAATGGTACCGCAGCAATTAACTTCGCAAATATTTATCAGAAGCTAAGTGTATTCTTCAACTTCGGAGTTGACGGCGCAACTGCAGGAACTAAAATTTACTATTTCGATGATGTAGAATTCGGTGGGAATCCTCCAGCAGCAGTAAATTATACTTTCCGTGTTCAAAGTCCTGATTCATTACCTGTATTCGTATTCGGAAGTTGGAGCGGATGGGGTAACTGGCCAGGAACGTTGTTGACTTCGATTGGAAACAACATGTACGAAACTACAATTGCATTAACAGCAAATACCAACTATGAATATTTATTTGTAGATGGGGGAACTACTCCAACTAAAGAAGTGTTAGATCCTTCATGGCCATGTACTAACGGAAATACGCAATTCACTAATCGCATTTTAACAACAGGCACTAGCGACTCAACAATCTGTTCTTTATGGGCAACATGTAATGCATGTGTAACTGTTGGAGTAAATGAATTAAGTAATACAGATGTTAAAGTAGTGATGCAAAATGATGGTCTTAGAATTTTATCATCAACATTCAATCACGCTGATCAATTAGAAATTATCGATGTATTAGGAAGAACTATTTATTCAACAACAGGAAGTGTCCCTGTGAATAGTTTTATTCCTGTCAACTTCGGTAGTGGAGCAGTTTACTTAATCAAACTTAAAGTAAACGGAGCAACTGCTATTTATAAAGGCTTTGCAGGAAATTAATTATAAGGTGTTTTCTGTAAAAGGGGTTCGTGTAACAGCGAGCCCCTTTTTTTTTGACTTTAGTTGATAGACTATAGGCTATAGAGGCTGACGCCGTGAGCTGGCGCGGTTTGGGGCACTGCCCTGACAATTATCGTCAGGGAAGTGTGCCTTTTCAGCTCTACTGCAGAGTTCTTGGTTACAGCGAACCCGAGATGGGCTAACACCGCATATGGTTTGCGTCAGATTAAACCGCGCCAGCTAATTCAAAATTCGAGATGCATAATCCAAAATTTCGCATCACTTTCAACCAATTCGAACGAAATTAGAATTCTGCTTATCTTTACCAAAGATATTTGCAGCCTCTAACCTATTCCATATGAAAAAATTATTACTCTTATTATCCCTTCAATTCATCGTTTTATCTGCATATGCGCAACCACCTTTTGCATGGGCGAAGTCGTTTGGCAATAGTGGTTCTGACGAATATATCACAGGAATGAAAGTTGATGTTAACGGATATGTTTATGTAACTGGGTTTTTCAGTGGAACTTTAGATTTTGATGCTAGTGCTGCTACACATACTTTAACAAGCGCAGGCCTTACTGATATTTTCGTAGCAAAGTATAGCGGATCAGGTGTATATCAATGGGCAGTGCGTATTGGTGATACAGGGTATGATGAAGGAGATGATTTAGCTATTGATGATTCATCGAATATATATGTTTGTGGTTATTACAATGGTAACCCAGATTTTGATCCAGGTTCTGGAACAAAATATTTGGGCGCAAACACGCTTGATAACGCTTACTATTTAAAACTATCTAGCAGTGGTGCATTCTTAAGAGCTGCTGCTTATTCGAGTTCAAGTTTTGAGTCGGCTCATGCTATTGCCGTTGACGCTGCACATAATGTCTATGTTACTGGGATTTGCAATCCAATAACAATTGGTTCATCATCGCTAGGAACACATGGAGGAATTGATGTTTTTATTACGAAAACAAATGTTGCTGGTGTATTACAATGGGCGAAAGATATTGGAGGCAGTGGAGATGAAAATGTTTCGGGAATGGATTTAGATAATGCAGGGAATTTGTTTATTTCAGGATCTTTCTCAGGTACTGACTTCGATGTTAATCCGACAAATGCCTCGTATATTTTTAGTTCGGGAGGAGCAAATACCAATTCCTTTATGTTGAGCATGACAACAGCTGGTGCTTTTAATTGGGGAAATAATTGGGGACAAAGTCTTACTAATGATACAGGAGAAGATATCGTTGCAGATGCAAATGGAGAGTCTTTTCAAGCAGCTAACTTCGGCTCAACTATTGAATCAATAGCACGAAGAGATAATGCTGGAAATGGTTATTGGGGAGTTGCTACAACTGGCGCAACCGCTATTAGCATGCAATCACTTGCTTGCGATGGATCACACAGTATTTACATGGCGGGGTATCTAGCAGGAAGTATGAGTTGGAATTCAAATTCATTGGGCTCTTCTGGTTCTACCGATATATTTGTTGGAAAATGGACTAATCAATCCGTTTTCCAATGGCAATTTGTTATTGGTGGCGTTGGTGGTGATGCAGCCTACGAAGTTGCTATTGGGCCTAACAATACTGTTTTCGTAGCTGGAGTTTTTAGCGGAAATGTAGACTTTAATCCTTCAATGTCTGCAACAAATTATTTGACCTCTGTTGGTGGCACCGATATGTTTATTATGCGATTGGGATCAACTATTACAGGAATGGAAGAAAACTCATTAGTAGCAAATTCTTTCTATGCATATCCTAATCCAACGAGCGATGAGTTACATGTGTCTTTTAGTAAAACAGGAATGCAAGAAGGAGTGATTCGTTTACTATCGATGGATGGAAAATGTGTGCTCACTGAAAATATTTCTGTAAACAACGAACAAACACAAACGCTTGATATTTCATCCTTGTCAGCTGGCATGTATATTTTAGATGTGCAACAAGAAAACGGACATCAGCAGCAGAAGGTGTTGAAGAGGTAGTATAAATAGATGATAGATGATAGAGGCTGCCGCGGTTTGGGCTAAAGCGGTTTAGGGCTGTGCTCAATAATTGAACACTCGAGGTTCAGCAAAGCCGTCTCTCCCCGATGGGGATATTAGCTGACGCACCAATAATTTGCCGTAAGACGAAAGTGCGTCAGCCAATTCACAAACTTTAATCAATTACCAATTTAAAGTTTCTTTCTTCTGTTCTCAAAACATACATTCCCGAACGAAGAGAACTAATAGTAATATTGCTATCCTTTTCACTTACAAAACCTTCTAATACTTTTCTTCCGTCGATAGTATAGAGTGAATATGGTTGTTTGTTGAATATCCCTGAGATGTAAACTTTATCGTGTGCAGGATTCGGATATACTTTAACGTTATTATTGATTTCGACAGTCGCTAGTACAGTAGTTTGACAAATTACTGTCGCTAATACATTCGTTGGCCCGTTATTAAAAGTCGTATCGCTTAGTGTCAATGTTAAGTTGACTGAGGAAACCGGATATGGGTTTACTGTTAAAGAAGTGAGGGCTGCAATGGGTGCAGGAGTAGAACTAACACGACATAGTCCCATGCCTGTACTGTCGAGTAAAGCAGCCGTATTTGATCCCCAAAAAAGAAATTTATTTGCCGAACCATTATATGTCAGCCTTGTTAAACCTGGACCTAATGTGTCAATTTCCATAAATTCCATAACATTAACTACCCCACTCGTATCACTCTTATAAATGCCATAGCCTAGGTCGTTAATGCCAGAGTAATAAACAGTACTATCATTTACCATTTGCATTCCCTCTACGCGCAAGTACCCTGGTAACGTTTGGTAAGATATTAATTGTCCCAATGTGTCTGTACGAATAAAATACGTATTCGACATTCCAGATCCAGCGGCATGTACTGTAGTTAGGTACCCTTTTCCTCCCGGTAACTCAACGGTTCTATTAACATGATTATTTACTCCTGAATATGGGGTAAATTTCCAAGACCATTGAACATTTTGTTGCGAGTCAACTTTGTAAGTAATATACGAATATGGTGATGACGAGGCAGATGAAGAATAAGCACAATTTACCAGCATACCGCCATCGGAAGTAGGGGTTACCAATTTGGGAAGCTCGTAACCATTTCCGCCATCGCCTATAGTCTGTACGCGCAATAAATTACCTTGATAATCTAAAGTTGCCATCCATGACTCCTTAGTATTAGTTGTTGTTCCACTAAAATACTGACCTCCAGCAAACAGTATTGTATCACTAGCTATGATATTATAATTTGCATATGTAACAAAGAGAGTATTCGGAACATAAAATTTCTTAGCCCAAACAATGCCTCCAACAGAATCTACTCTCATAAAAGTATGCCACCCATCAATGTCTGGACCACAAAATAAAAAACATCCTCCATCTGGAGTAATTGATACTCTAGAGTGAATAGCGTCTGTATTATAGTCGATTGTATTTAGTACCGATATGTTTCCTAGCCAATCAATATCCGCCAAAATGAGCCTTGCAGGGTCATACAATCCATTATATGCAAACATTGCAGCGCGCCATCCATTAGCAGAAGGCTTAACATCTGAAATACTTAGATTCGGTGTTAAAGAATCTTGACAAGTATAAACATTTGTGAATTGGTTTTGTGCTTCGGCATTTCCAATTAGTAATACAAGAACTATTTGCAGAAAGATTTTTTTCATAATACTATTTTTATTTGACATAAGGGCCAATGGCCTTATAATAAAAGTAATAAATAAATTGAAATAAACAAATAAGTTCCATAAAGAAAGATCCGATTTTAAAAGGTTTTGACTAAAGCCGTTTTGGTTTTTCGGTTTACGGATGGAGTTTGGAATTCACGGCTTGCCATGAAAGATATCGTCAGGAAAGTATGCTATTTCAGCACTACTGAAGGGTTTACGGTTGGCTGACGCGAAATGGGGTAACGCGAGATGTGCTTACGCGGTATAATTTTTCGAAGCATGGACAACGAGCGGCGGTCAAGACTATTGATCAACATGATCTTCCGCTTTCTTCTTCGCCATCATCAAACTAACCATCATTGTTAAAGCCGACAGTACTACTATTTGTACGACAAGAGCTTTATTGAAGAAAGGCAATGATTGCTCTATCGGGATACTTAAAAACAACAAGACAGTTATTAATCCTCGAGGTGCCATCGCTACAAGCGTAGAATCATTGATTGAAAAGAGTTTCAAGAATAGGAAACGAATTAAATAGAGCACTATGCAAATAGCTATTGCCCAAACTATAGTTGTAGGATTAAAAATATTAGCTGTAGTAATTGAAAATCCAAATAATAAAAAGAACAAGGAACGTACCAAAAAAGCAATTTCCATTATCACTCCATGAAAACGATGCATTTCCTTTTTTATCATTGCAGGACGTAGGTTATGTGCTAATCGAAATTTCGACCATTGGTCTGTATTACTGAGGAACAGTCCGAATAAAAGTATGAAAATAAGAGCGGGAAGGTGAAAAGTTTTTGCTATGAAATAAATTAGAATAATCATGAGAATAATCGGAATAAACTTCACGTGATGCTTAATTTTACCCAGCAAAAAGCCAAGTAAGAGGGTAGCTAAAAAGGAAATAATGATAGTAGCAATCAACTGTAAAACAAACTCTCCAAAAGAGGAGGCATCGATTTCACTATTCAATACAACAAAATTAAAAAACACGACACCTATTATATCGGATAAACTGCTTTCATAGGTTACAAACTCTCGCAGAGAATGTGGCAAATTTCTTGCAGAAGGAATGGCAATAGCGCTACTGATAACTGAAAGTGGTATAACATTCGCCAATGCTGTTTTTAACGGACAATCATTGAAATAAGAATAGATGCCGGCCACAATAAAACTCAATAAAAACAATGGAACGATAGCCATAAACGATGCTTTTTTTATGATTGGCATTTTATTCATGGACAACTCTAGTTCAAGTGCTCCTTCGAGAACAATTAAAATAAGTCCTACTGTGCCGAAGGCTGGCAATACGATAGAAAGATCGGGGAAGCGAATTTGAAATGCTTCAGCAAATAAATGCAGTATAAATCCTAAACTTAAGAGTAAAACAACGGTAGGAATACGGGTTTTCGCCGCTGTTATATCGAATAGATAGGCAAATAATAACAGTACACACAAAGAAATAATAACAGTAGTAGTCATAAAAAGTATTTTAAAAAAGGGACTCAAACATACAAAAATCAATCGGTTTTAACGTTTTAATTTCCCGAGCAAAAAAAACGGAGATCGAATTCATTATTCAATCTCCGTTTAAAATTATTCTAATCCGTAATTAGTCTACCATTAACTTTTTGGTACAAGTACCTGTTGCATTTGTTAGTCGTACGAGGTACAATCCCTTTGGAAATGTTGTAAGGTCTAATTCATCTGTTAGATCTCTTTGTATCGTAGTTGATAATACTACTTTTCCTAATTGATCCATTACCTCACAATGTAATGAAGAAGCATCATCGCAAAGGACTTTGAACTTTCCACTAGTTGGATTTGGGAAAAGTGATGCTGACAGTGAAGGGGAGTTTTCTTGAGTTCCTGTAGCACTCAACACAGAAATTTTGAAGTTATGTTGATAGCTGCCTCCTCCATTTTGAAAACTTCCTCCTAAGGGATAAATGCTAAATGATGGATAGTAATAAATATTTACTCCGCTGACCCATAACACAAATGTATATTGCGTTTGATTAACCACATTAAATACACCCGTTAAGTCTACTCGTAGTGGTGATCCGGCAGTCACTGCAAAAGCAGAGTACGACTGAGTATAAACTGGAGTACCGGAAACAGTCTTTCCTGCAAAAATGCGCAATGTCCCTGCTGCAACAGTTCCTGAAGTTGCAGCATAAAGTTGTACATATTCTAATGTGCCTGTACAAGGAGCCGTAAATGCATTTCCCCAGTTATATCCATTTCCGTTTGAATTAGATGTTCCTTGGGTAAATTGTGCGGTGCATTGAGCCGAGGCATTTTGAACATTCAATAGAACGATTGCACTAACTAATAAAGCGTAGATTTTATTCATGTTTGTTGGATTGTTTTGTGGGACAAAGGTAGGGAAAGGGTTTGAGTTTGAAGTTTGAAGTTCTAGGCGTGCCATGCAGTGTGCTATAACAGCTCTACTGCATGGTTTCGCGAAGCGAATAGCGCGATTTGAATTTAGCTTTGAAATTTGAGCTTGTCATGTAGTGTGCTTTTTCAACTTTACTTTAGGGCTTGCCATGAAGTGTGCTTATTCAGCTCTACTGTATGGTTCGGCGAAGCCGATGAGGCTTGCGCGGTTTAGGGTTTAGGTTAGAGTCGTTTTCGGTCCTGACTATGGTGTTTATGGTCATCGAGCAGCGTTAATTGAGCGGTGGTCATCGAAATAAGGATGATTATCATCAACCGAAACTTAATATTAAATCAGAGCTGTAATTTGAAAAAGCTTTTCCAAAACGCTATAAAAATTACCTATTCAATAAACACTTTAACAGTTTGTTCACCAATTTTCAGCAAATACATTCCTGCATTTAGTGACTTTATTGCAATAGTATTTATGCTTTCACTAATGACACCCTCGTCAATCTTTCTTCCGTCTAGACAATATAAATAATATTTGCTAGTGCCCTGAATTCCCAAAATATTTATAGCACTATGAGCTGGATTAGGATAAACTTTTAGTGTATTGACATTCTCAAGAATTGGTACACTGGTTGTAATACAAGCCGAAACGAAAGTAATTATAGTTGGTCCACTTTCTAAAATTGTATCATTAAGTACGGTAGGTAAATCAACAGCAATTGCAGGGTAATTAAATACTGCTAATGAAGAAACAGAAGTGGACGGATTCGGGACTGTATCAATTTGGCAAAGACCTGAACCCATACTATCGAGTTCTGCAATACATTTAGTACCCCAAAATAAAAATTTGTTTTTATTAAATTCATAGGTAAGATTATTTGCAAAGAAACTACTAGTGTCTGATTTCATAAATGACATACTAGTAATTAGTCCGGAAGTATCTCCTTTTATTGTTGCATAACCATTGTTAGTTATTCCTCCACAATAAATCACACTATCATTTAATAATTGCATACCGGATACACGCAAATAACCAGGAAGAATTTGGTAAGAAATTAATTCTCCTAAAGTATCTGTACGAATAAAATACGTTTTATAAATGCCAGATCCGGCGGAATGAACAGTTGTGAGATATCCACTTCCTCCAGGAAGTTCTAATGTGGCATTGCAATAATTATTGTAAAGTGAATACGGTGCATACCTTTTTGCCCATAACAAATTTAATTGTGCATCTACCTTATACGTTATATAATAATATTGCGATGCCGATGAACTTGATAATAAAGTACAATTTACTAACATCCCACCATCAGAAGTAGGGTTCCCAGAAGAAGGGTTTTCCCAGCCATGGACTATTGGAACAACTCCATCACCAATTTCTTTCATTTTAATTAGATGTCCTTGGGTGTCAAAAGAGGCCATCCACGAGTCTCTTAAATTGTAGGTTAGTCCCGGAAAATATATTCCTCCCGCATATAAAATAGTGTCGTTCCCACTTATATTATAACTTACATACCTCACTTGTATTGGTTGTGGTGCTTGAAGTACTTTTTCCCAAACAATATTTCCTAATGAATCAAGTTTTATGAATATATTTTTCCCATCAATTGATGGGCCAGCGCCAATAAAACACCCTCCGTCCGGTGTAATAATAGCTTTCACATATATAGAGCCTGTGTTTGTGTTGACAGTATTTAAAACGGTAATATTACCAATAGAATCTAAATCGCATAAAGCTACGCGAGATGGTGCAAGAAAGCCATTATTCAATAATGTGACCACTCTTGAACCAAACGTAGATGCTTTAACATCTACAATTGAAACACTAGGGAATGCTGTATCTTGGCATGTATAAATATTTGTATACATGGATTGTGCACTCAAAGAGTTTTTAATAATTAAGAAAGCAAGGAGTAGAATAATTCTCTTCATATCATTTTCGGTTTAGTATCAAATCTACAATTGTAGTCTGTTTTCGCAAACTATATATTATAAAGATATACGTTTTTTTGAAAAAATCAAATTTTACGCATTTTTTTCCAGCACTAACAACGCTGATCGGGGCAGATGCCATTTATCGTTTACGGCTTGCCATGAAGTGAGCTTATTCAGCTCTACTCTAAATGAGTCTTGATAATTCTGCTCCTAATCCAAAATTCACAAATAATTTTTTTTATTCCCGATTCTTTTTCGTTTCTTTGCAGTGCATTTCGAAATCGTCTTTTGACGAAGCCAACCGAGCCGGCCGATGCCACGGTGGAAAAATTGATGCGGACGAACAGTCAAAATAATTGGATCCCCTCTCCTACTATTTTATTGTTTGACTTCGAAAAGCGCGCGTTCTTACTCGTAGCTGTCCTTCTTTTATACTATGTATAATTGAGGATCACAAAAATTATTGCATTCAGAATTCGTAATCTAACGAATACCAACCGAGCCTCTTATGCTGCGGTGGTTTGTTTAATGCGGGCATAAAGCCAAAACAACTAAGTTCTCCATTATTGTTTTCGCTTCTTGTCATTCAAATTTATCTCTTTCAATAGAGCGGGAATTGCTATGTCTATTTCAAAAATAATTTAATCATGATTTATCACACTTATAAACCTCCTTAACAAAAAACTTCTTCCCTTTCTTTAATACATCAAGAATTCGTTTCGAATACCAGCCGAGAGTTACTACTCCACGGTGGTCAAATGATGTGGACGTACAGTCAAAATAAAAAGTACTTTCCGCTCTTGATGTATAATTCGTTCATAACAATTTAAAAACTAATTATACTATGAAAACAAATTCATTTCTATTTACTAGTGAAAGTGTGTCGGAAGGACACCCTGATAAAATAGCTGATCAAATTTCTGATGCTGTGCTCGATGCTTATTTATCGCAAGATCCAAATGCTAAAGTTGCTTGCGAAGTGCTCATCAGCAACGATTCGTGTATCCTCGCTGGCGAAATTACGTCTACTGCTAAAATTGATGCAGTGGAAATCGCTAAAAATGTTATTCGCGATATCGGTTATATCGATGAGAAAATCGGATTTAACTATGCAACTGCTAATTATATTTCTTTGTTGCATTCACAGAGTCCGGAGATAAATTTCAGTGTGAGTGATGGCGGAGCAGGTGACCAAGGACTTATGTTCGGATACGCCTGTAACGAAACAGAACATCTTATGCCGTTACCAATCACCATTGCGCATGAGTTGGTACAATTACATGCTCAACTTCGTAAATCGAATTCACTTCCATTCTTATTGCCTGATGCCAAATCTCAAGTTACTGTACGATATATTGATGACATACCTTTTAGCGTAGAAAAAGTTGTGCTATCTACTCAACATAAAGAAGGTTACTCGCAAAAGGAAATTCGCGAAGCGGTTATTGAACATATTATTCGTCCGGTGTTGAAGAAATATTTCGACAATCCTAATCCTGAAATATTGATCAATCCTTCGGGTAGTTTCACCATCGGCGGACCAAAAGGTGATGCAGGATTAACAGGACGAAAAATTATTGTTGATACTTACGGAGGTAGTTGTCCGCATGGCGGCGGAGCTTTCTCCGGCAAGGACCCTAGCAAGGTAGACCGTACGGGCGCATATATCGCACGCAATGTGGCGAAGCATGTAGTTGCCGCAGGGCTAGCAGATCGTTGCACTGTGCAAGTCTCTTACGCAATTGGGCTAGCTCAACCGGTCTCCACCTATGTGAATACACATGGAACTGGCAAGATCAGTGATTTTGAGATCTCGAAACGAGTAAGTAAGATCTTCGATTTCACACCGAACTCTGCGATTATCCTTTTCAAATTAAAATCGCCGATTTATAGAAGTACTGCTGCTTACGGACATTTCGGGCGACCAGAATTTGCATGGGAGAAAATTAATCCTGCGTATATTGATATCCTAAACGATGTAAAAAGCAATGCCACTTTCATCGACGATGTAAACGCTACGAAAAAACAATTAGCAGAGTTAAGTGATAAGGCCCTCATCGATCGTTACAATCGCGAAGCAGGCAACTCGGGATGGAACAATGCTCGATCGAAATTCCTTACATGTCTTCGAGAAGAAATCCAAAAGCGAAACTTCGACAGCTCCATCCTCTTCGAATATCATCCCAATACAAAAGAAATACGTTCTTTTAAGTTGAGAGATAAAGTGAAATTGGTGGAAGGGAGATTGGAATTAGAGCAGAAATAATTTTACAAAACAAAAGCCCCCGATTTGGGGGCTTTGTTATTTTTTACATTGAAACACAGAAAAAGTGTTTATTTAACTAAGATCTTCTTTACAACATTACCGTGATCTGTTTCGATTTTAATCAGATACAGTCCCTGAGAAAATTTCGATACATCAATTGAATTTTCGTTTGTAGTTATTAGTGTTTGTCCGATAGTATTACAGAGCGATAATCTTTTGATGTTAATATTTGATCCAGCATTTACAAAAACTTTGTTGGAAGAAGGATTCGGGTAGACATTCATATTATCAAACAAAGCTTGATTTAATCCTGTAGAGAATCCAACTTTCACCACCCAGTAATCGAAATCACCGTGATTAATTGTTGCATCACCATCACTCGATTTTGCATATCCAGCAAAAACATATCCTAAATCGGAAGTCTGTTGAATAGAATGCGCTCCATCTACTTGTTGTGTGATGTAATTATATCCATCTTGATTGGTGCCGCCAAAAGTTTTTTGCCATTGCACTGATCCGAGGCTATCGAGTTTCACCATCCAATAATCAAAATATCCGTGATTTCCTGATACATTCCCATCGTTACTAGTTGTAAAACCAAAAACGATATATCCACCATCAGCAGTTTGTTGAATTGATTGTGCGAAATCATTTGCTGAACCGCCCAATGCTATTTTCCATTGAATCGCTCCGGTGTTATTGAGTTTAACGACCCAAAAATCATTCATAAACGGACCATGAAAACCTGAGCCTGCAACATCACCATCTTGAGAATACACATGTCCTGCAGTAACATATCCCCCATCATTCGTTTGAACAACTGAAGCAAGGACATCCGTTCCTGTACCACCTAAAGTTTTTTGCCATTCCAATTGTTGTAACGTATCTATTTTAACCACCCAATAATCCATATTACCATTATTGCCTGTCACATTTCCATCAATTGAGAAAGTATTTCCTCCGACAATAAATCCACCATCAGCTGTTTGATGAATGTCGTGCGCATAATCATAGCTTTGTCCACCGAGACAAAGATTCCATTCGATACTTCCGATAGAACTTAACTTAACAACCCAATACTCAGCGGCGCCATGGCCAACCGCTACATCACCATTATTTTCAGAGATGGCATAGCAACCCACGATATATCCTCCATCGGCCAACTGTTGAATTGCCGTAGCTGCATCATTATTATTTCCTCCGAATGATTTCTGCCATTGCAGATTTCCGGCATTATCGAGTTTCGCCACCCAAGCATCATCGTTTCCATGATTACCGGTAACATCACCATCATTAGAAGAAGAAGAACCAGCGATTACGTATCCGCCATCGGCAGATTGAATAACATAAGTAGCAACCTCATTTCCTGTTCCACCTAAAGCCTTAGTCCATTCTACAATTCCTGCAGAAGACAACTTCACGACCCAGATATCATCGCCACCATGATTACCTACCACATCACCATCGACAGAATTGGTATAGCCGGCAACGACATATCCACCATCGACAGTTTGGCAAATAGAATTAGCATAATCTTTTCCCGAACCACCAAGTGATTTCTGCCATTCGATAGAAGGCGTTTGAGCGAATCCCCAAAAAGGGAGCAATAGTAATAAAAGGTATTTCATAAGTTAAAAGTTTGGTTTGTGTAAGTGACCAACCTTTCTAAATCCGTCGCGAAAAATTCCATCCCCATATTATTCGCAATCGTGAAATATTAAAATTAGTTCACCGTGTTTAACAAAGATAAAAATAGTTGGGAGAAAACAAAGGGGGGGGATTAAAAACTTTAAAAACCTACGCCGAAAAATAATTCCCAAAAAAATCTTACATGGTGAAATAACTTAGCCTTCTATTTTTTAGAGAATTTATTATGACAGAATAATTTTTTGAATTCTACATTTTATTTATGAGGTGATCTTCATTCTTTTTTATGAGGATCCATCATATTTTTATGTAGTTCTCGTAGCTTTCTTATTCGCTCCCTTGAACGCTTGGCCATTCGTTCTGCCAATATCCTATTAGGAATAAATAAATTGAAAAAACTTCTAAATAAATATCTTACATAGCCGAGATAAACTTGATGTTTGAGTTTGAGCTTCATTTCAAATTACGAATTAGCTGCGTTAATTGATAAACTTGGGTTTTCTTTCTTCTTGTACGGCGAATGAATAAGGTAATAAGTAAGACTAAAAAAGAAAGCACTAAACAAACTAATCCTGTCATACTTAATAATGATTCAAGATCCTTATTTTGAACATAAACAGTATTACTATCATCAATTTTTGCAGACGGTATAAATGTTAGTAGTTTAATTCCTAGCCCAAATAAACAAAAAGTTACTAGCCAGCTAATTAGTTCCATCAAAATTAAAATTCCTCTTTTTGAATAATTAAAGAGAGCATTTTCAGAGAGCTCGTTGGAGAGTGATTTGATTTGTTGGAGTTGGGACATGGGGTAAAATATTTGGAAAGTTATTATGTGGGTTTGATGATTAACGATTTAGGGCTTTGCTTTGGTGGACTTTTGAAACCGAAAACTTCTATTCAACACCACCGATTTTTGTTTGCTCTAATGTTATAATCGGTGCTTTCTACCAACTACCACAAAACCTATGTTAGCCCCAGTTTATTTTATTTCGTACCATAATTAATGAATCCTGCGTGTCTTTAACATGACGGCTAAATTTCCGATAATCTATTCTAAAATCAATAGTCATACGTTTTATATAGCTGAATTGTAAAGAAATACTTTTCCCTAATTCAGCAATTTCAAAGCCTATAGGGTCTATCCTAAAGATATTTGTTTGCACAACTTGTTCTTGGATAGGGCGAATTATTTTTTTATAAACTTCCGTAAATTTATGTTTCATTCCAGGTTGTTGATGGTACATTAATATAGAATTGTTTACTAAATTTCGGAAGGCGGTAACACCTTGATATTGAGGATTATTTATTCTAACATGCTCCACATATTTTGCAAGAGTATCGAAGTACTTATTTACATCTTCCTGTAACGTCTTTCTGATTTCATCGCTTTCACCTCGAATTCGCTTATGGAAACTATCAATTTCTCCAATCATTAATTCAAGGAAATCTATATTGCTTAATATTTTTGAAAACGAGTCTTTGTCATTGAATGCGCTAAATAACTCCTTATCTTGAATTTTTCGTATTCTAGTAAAATTACCAGTTAAAATTTTGGGGGGAGCTGTCGGTATTCCTTCATTTATCCCGTTTGATTTATAAACGTTAGCGTACATTTCAATTAGCTGAGGGCAGGTTTTGTCAGTTATAATGTCTAAGAAATGTCTAAAATAGTAACGTAATTCCTTTTGTTCCTTTTTTCTATCACAGAACTTTATAAGTCTGTCTATAAGTATTCCAGAAGCAAATACAAACAAAGTGATAAGAACAGTAAATATCGTGTCATACGAGAACAATCCCCAAAGTTTGTCATTCGAAGGACTTGAAATAAATACATCACTACTATAACAATTTATAATCATATTACCTATTTAAAATTGGGACTAACGGTTCAGGCTCTGTGTTGGTGGGTATTTAAAATCAAAATATGTCTTTCAATACTTACTTTTATTAGTAGGTCAAATGTTACTATACGCATTATCCAATCTCTCACATTTCATACGTACAAGGAGTTGATTTGAATGCAAAGTTCTATCGGTTCATAAATACTTCTCATTTCCATCTTACTCCCTTTTATCTGTTGGTTCGGGGAAAATATACTTCATAAAGCGTTGTTCTAAAGCATAAGTTTCTGTGCTGTCCTTGTTAGATTTACCCTTTGTTAAAAGATAATAAGTTGCCAACATTGTTAATATTGCAAAATATAATATGCTGCGATTAATTGGTTGATTTATATTCAGACGATTTTGTTCACGAAGGAAGAAACTTACAATTAATCCTAGCCAAATAAAGACTATGTATAGACTTACAATTATATTTATCCGAGAAACTGAAAAATGATAACGGTCAAATAATTTCCAAGGTCCTTTCGTATTGTGCAGATTCGTCCGATACAAAGGAATTTGCAACTTATCTTCTATGGTGTCTATTATTTTTTCCCAGTTTGATTGCCAATATTTACTCCCCCTATTTACTAAGTACCAGCTAAGTGAAAACGTGAAACCTAAGCACATTACTAAAAATTCATAATCGGTCCTGTCTCCAAATTTAGAGCTATCTGATACAATAAAGTATGCAGTAAAAGTAGCAACTAAAAAGCCCCAAAAGTAGCTAGCTCGTTTCCAATAAAGTTCAATTTCAAATTTACGAATATCGTATGCCCTTTCTAAAATTTTTTCAAGTGTTGTTACTGGTTTGTCAGACAATACTCCCTTAAATTCGGCGGCAAAATCGTCAATACTTTTATATGGCTTGTTTTTTGTCATAATTAAAATGTATTCTGGCTAACTGTCAACAACCAAATGAAGTAACGATTTCGGGTCAATCAAATTTAGATCTTAGAACAAAGATATTAGGAAAGATTAATCTTTACAAATTGATAAGCAACCATCTTTCATAATTACTGTTCTACGTAATTCATTTTGATCACTTATTCCGATAGTAATAAGTGTAACTGCCGCAATAACTAGACCAAATATAGCAACTTTACTGTCTTTAGAAGCTAGCCCAATAAGCCCAATACCAGCTCCTGTAATAACTAAAGTTTTGCCAACATCTACTACTTGTTCACTTTGGGGGAGTCTCTTTTGAACCCAATTTGCAAAATGTTCGCAGTTGTTTAGAATTAAATAGTAAGCTCTCTCATTTAATCTTTGTAATACTCGCTTAACTGCTGCATTTCTTTGAAATTCGTTGCCTAGGAATTTGTTCAAACGAACAGGAACGTAACATTTAAGAAAAGTAATAAGTTCCCAATGTTCAATGAATTTAATTCCTCTTGTGTAGTTTGCAATAAACTTATGTTCTCCAAAGTTGTCCTTCCCAAGATCGATTACATAGTGATCAAGGATACCAAACTTCTCCTATTTTATAACTATAGCATCAGCTGGCTTTAAATTGTAGGCTTCAATAAATTGTTCGATTGTCATTCTATTTGTTACTGGTAAGGCAAATATCCCAATGTTTTCGAGGCTAGATGCCAACACATTTCCAAACATTCAACCACAATCGTAATATAAAAATAGTATAAACTAGTCGGAAAATATAAATAAATCAGGAATCTTTTAAAATTGATCTTTTAGAGCTACTAGGGTTTGCGGCTGTCAAAAATTGGGTGTAAATAGAGATTTTTTGAGACTGGGTTTCCAGTAGAATCTTATTGTGGTGTTATCATTATACACCTACGGGATAATTTCGATGTCAGCGAAAAGATTAATACCTGTTAAAGATAAATTTTTTCGTGAACGCATAAAAACATAAACCAACAATTTCACAAAACCCCTATTGTTGGTAGTTTCTATAATTCTGGAGAATATTTCTTTGCCATATCTATTAAAAATTTCTGCAATGATTCAAAATATAATTTACCTTTCTCCGTTGATAATACTAGCGACCAACAATAATCAAAAACTTCGGCTTCATCGTTAAAAGTTGAATTTTCTACAATAGCTTTAAATAAATAATGAGGATTTTCATTTTCCAAGTAATATTCAATAGATACATTAGGATGAGTTACTAAATATTCTCTAGTTAAAAATTTTTCAGGACATTCGTTGGAGTATAAAAAATGTAAATCATCAGACGGTTGATAAGTTAAATTTCCTTTACTGTCTCTAATAGTTTTCATATCTCCATCAAGAACACAAGCAAATCCAGAACGAATTTTTTTAAATTCATATGTGTTTTTATGGGAATTAAAATTTGTGAAAGTCCTATCAGCACTGCCTGAAATAATAATATTTACAAGTTCAGAAAAGTTCGTAATACCTTTGGTAGATTCTATTTCGTTTAATGCTTTTTTGATTATCTTTTGTGCCTCCAAATCTTCACAATATACATCCATTAAAGGATAAGATTTTGAATCCATTTTTGTTAGTGCTGCATATACGCTTATATTTTGAATTGCTTTAAAATCACCTTTTGAGTTTTTTTCTATAAAGATTCTAGACTTATCATTTACGGCGTCCAAAATTGTTCCAGAATGAGTAGATAAAATAAATTGCTTTTCTTCATTTCTACTTACATTTCTAATAACATCCAAAAGACGTCTTTGAACTTTAGGATGAAGCCCCATTTCTATTTCATCAATAAGTATTAACGAGCTTTTTGGCGCCTCAACTATGTCAATAATAATCCTAGTTAAAACTTCTTCACCAGTTGCAGCATTATAGCTAGAATATTGATTAGAATTCTTGTATTTAAAAGTTTCTTTATCTTGGTATTGCGCCAGTTTGTTAATTGTAAATCTTTCTTCCAAAATATAAGACATATATTTTTCTATTTCAGCTACTTTAGTTGAGGATATTGCTTGTAATGTTGCTGATTTAGTTAATAAATAGATTTTATCACCATAAAATCTAGCGGGCACTATTCTATCAAGATCTATAAAAATTACTTGTCTAAAAGTATATTGACTTTCTTTTTTCCCAATTCCATTCCATTTCTTTGATGCCTTTTTTCTTTGCCCTCTTTTTGTTTCGGTTTTCTTTCCAGTTTTATAGGTTATGTGATATGTCCAGTCATTAACTTGTATATCATGAGGCGTAGTTTTCATTAAAGAACTCCATGTATGTCGTTCAAGTTTCCCGTTTTTAGGATTTCTTTTGAGAAAATCATAATGACTACAAGCTAATGCCATCAAAACCGTTGATTTTCCTGAACGATTAGTTCCTGATATAATTGAGATTGGATTATTAAAACTGATTTCTAATTTAGGAATATGCCTAAATGGCTCAAACTTTAATTCCTTTAAAAAAAAAGGAAATGTCTTTGCTTTAGAAATATCTACTTTTTCAAAAAAATCCTTGTCGGAATTAACGTTTATCATAATTTTAGTAATTGGTGGTAAAATTGCCTACAACATAATATAGCTAATCTATGCGCCGTGTACCACTAAGATATAAATTCAAAATCATCCAATGTGGGTGGCGTTTTTAACTATTGTAAGAGGTTCTGGCAAATTTTTATTGATTTATTACTATTAAAGTGCAACGTTTAAATGTCCCAGTTGTCAGCTTGTTACCATCGAACCATTGACATATGACATCGCCTTCTGTAAACCCACAGATCTTTAATGCATCGTCCGCAACTTTCAATTTGATATTCGTATTGTCTGTGCCAATGAAACGGAGTATTGACATTTTTGGACCACCAGAATTTAATTGAACTATATCCGTTGATTTTAATTCTTCCATTTTATTGGTGTTTATATTTATTTATCCATTCCCAAGCTTCTTGAGGAAGCCAACCGTTGTGATTACTTAAGTTAAGTTCAACTACAATAAAATATTTGTTCGACATTCTTGTGCGAACAAAATCGCTAATGTTATTTGCTGTTATGTGGTTATCAACAATAATTATGTATGAACTTTCTAGATAGTGCCACCAATCAAATACTCCTTTTGCATTAGTCAAAATTTCATGAAAACTTTTGTAGTCGAAATTATCAAGCAAGCCGCCCTTGTCAAAATTTAATATGTATGCTTTTTTAAACATTATTCTCCAAATTTCAGTTGATCTTTCTTTTCATTAATTTCTTTAGAGTATGGGCTTGCGATAAACACTACATTTTTCACATGAGGATTATGAATATTGTCTTTGTCTCCCAACATTTCGATTGATTGTTTCTTTAGCTGAAAACTTTCCGAACGTAAGTAATCTGGATTTTTTTAGCAAAATAAATATAGAAGCCTAATCCAATAAATTCAAAAAGACCCCCAACTGAAAATAACAATATAGTTATCCAAGTATCCGTTTTGAAAACTCCAGATATAGTTGCTAACGCAAATATGTAAATCCCATACTTGAATAAAGAGTCTGTTATACTCTTAATTTGGATTTTACCAACTTGTTCTAAAACTTTTGTCAAAATCAATTTGTTACTAATTTTATTGTCAAAACAACTATTTTTCTAGTAATATTGTCAATTATTATTTATTGTCGATCTAAGGAGGCCGCTAACTTACTTATAGATACTTCAAAATTATCTCCCCTGCATCTGCTTGTAGAATTGAAGCAATTGTCAACTACACAAACATAGCTACTTGCCCCCATATTTCAAAAAAACAAAAACAATTATTGGCGGTGTTAATAACTAATATAAAAATGTCATTAGAGGCACAAAAGAAGGCATTAAGTTGGCTTTAATAAGAAAATGGCGGAATTAGCTTTGAATTCAAAAAGAAAGCTGTAAGGGACGTATTGGGGCTGCCTGGATATATTTCCATGGGGTTAGCGTCCCGGCATCATGGGCTGGAAAAACACTATAGAAAGCTTCTCGATAGAAAATTGCTTTTCGGTAGAAATCTCATCTATGTAGCCAGAAATGTAAATTTCCATGCCTCGCTATAATCCAATTTTATCCGACTTATTGTTAAAACAACTTATACTAATAATCCTTGCTATAGCTAATTGAACTATTTCCTCAACGCCTCCCTCAAAACCTGTTGCAATAATTTTTCATTTTGCTCTTGGCTTTCTTTAATGCTTTCTTCCAACTCATTGCAATATTGCATCAGTTCATCTAATTTTTCAACGATGCGGTTTTGTTCGTTTAGGGGCGGCAATGGAATAGGCATTTTTTTTAATGAAATACCAGTTAAATGTTGTATTCCTGATCCAGTTGTGTATTCGGCAATCATACCGCTGGAACATATCCAATCCAAGTAATATAAATAAAGTTTAGCTGGTATTTTATTGTAAAATCTCACACGATGCAATGCTTTTTGAAATTTGTAAGATTCATCTTCCGATTCCCAAATTGCTCCACGACCTGGATAACCACCTTCACAAATTAGTAAATCACCCTTTTTTACTGAATATTCTTCAAGTTCAAACTTCTGAAATTTCATTTGCAAAACATCGTCTAATTCAAAATTGTACCATTGAACATTTAGATTTCTAAAATATGGAAATAATTCTCCTTTATTCTTTATTCCATCTAGCATTTTACCAAGCCGAGTTTCACAAATCTCCCCCAGCCTACACCACACCCAATTTTCAGGTATCTCAAATGGAATTTCTTCGGGTTTTATTGGTGGTAATGGTTTTTCTTTTTTCAGTTTTCCCTCGGCAATCAGTTTTGCTTTTTCTGCTTTTATCTGTTTAAGCAATTCGATTCCTGTTTCTCCCGAAAGCTTTCGGGATTTATTTTGCTCTACCAATTTCCCTTGAACTGCGTCTTGTAATAGCTGTTGACGGAGTTTTTTTACTAGGGTGAGTTGGTGGGTGAGTTCGGAGGAAAGTAAATCAATATGAGAATTTGAATTAGAAAAATTTGCGACTACTTCATTTTGCTCTTGAATTGAAGGTAAAGGAATTTCTAAATTTAAGAACGTCCTTTCGTGAATACTTTTTTGAGCTGACCCACTTAATTCAATTTTACCCACTTGTCTTTTGAAAATATCAGACTTTATAAAAAGCCCTATATAGTTGAATGTTACTCTTGATATATCAACAGAAAACATCGGCATATTCTCGGTAACTATACATTGATTGACTTCATCATTTGCAAGACCAATAGAACCTTGTAATAATAGCTGTCTAGTAAATATTAAGGTGTTTGGGTATTTAACAATGTCAATTACAAACTGCCTCTTACGTCCAATTTCTTTTCCGATTTTTTCTCCTCTTAATACAACACTACCATTATTTAAAATTGACACTTGTTTGTAAATCTTATCGTTTTGAACAATATGTTCAATTCTATACTGTTTAAGTACTTCACTAAGTTTTACCCTCTTCCAACTCATTTCACAGCTTGTTTAAGTTGGTTCAATAATTTATGGCTTTTCTCAAAAGAAGA
>JAHEYP010000041.1:4620-25817 GCA_023251535.1 Bacteroidota bacterium | reverse complement strand
AATGCCGATGTAAATAATTATTCGCAAGGCGGTTTCGCTAATAGCCAGTATTATAGTGTTGAAGTTGATAGTGCTGGCTGCACCGCTTTCGCTTCTATTATCTTAAATATTCATGACAATCCAACTATCGAAATTTCTTATGAAGGTGGATGGTGTTATGGAACAGGATTCGAAGTTTATGTTAATGGTTACTCTAATGAAGATGTTGGGATTTATGGCGGAGGTGTTTTCTCTGGTGTGAATTTCGTCGGATTAGATACTACAATTACTTACACAGTTACAACTAGTACTGGTTGTGCTGCAACTGATTCTATTACCTTAACTCAACCTGCACCACTAGATGCCGGGACTGCATTCGTTACAAATGCAACTTGTAGTGGTAATGCCGATGGGCAAATTTTTATTGGTGCTACTTCTGGCGGAAATATGCAGTTCGGCGGATATAATTTCATGCTTTCGGGCAATGATTATTTCAATCAACAAACTGATTCTTTATTTACGAATTTATTGCCTGGCGATTATTCAGTGATGGTTTCTGATCCGAATGGTTGTTCAAGTAATTCATTGCAAGTAACTGTAGGAAGTAATTCGCCGATTTCAATCATCGCTACTCCTGTTACTACTTCATTATGTCCCGGATATACGACTTCGGTTAACTTAACTATCTCCGGCGGATCTAACGATTATACTATCTATGGTGATAGTACTAGTAATCTATCTGCGGGTACTTATGTTTATTATGTTACCGATGATGCAGGTTGCGAAAATACCGATTCATCAATTGTATTTATTACATCTTCTACCGCATGTATCTTACCTTATTATCCACCACCTGCCGATGGTAAAGTAGATGATAAAATTGGTTCTGAGTTGAATTCCTTATTCGATAATTACGATCCTCTTTCTACCGACACACTCGATAAAATTTACTTAATCAATAACGATAGCGTTTTAATTGAGGTTATCGCTAACGATGGTCAGTATAATGCATTACTTGCTTTGTTGCAAACTCCTGATTACGGAATGACCAACATCGTAAATAATGGCGCTCAATTTTTTATTATTACTGGACAGTTTCCAATCGCTAACTTAAAGAAACTTGATAGTATTCCTACGTTAGTAAATTATGCTCGCCCTTATTATCCTCCTGTTTCTAATACAGGTTTGGTTTATACTAAAGGCGATATGGCGCAGTTCTCTGATTCAGCTCGTGCTGTATTTAATCTCTCTGGACAAGGTGTTAAAGTGGGTGTTATCTCTGATAGTTATAATACGCTTTCAGGAAATCCTGCTCTAATCGATATTAATAATGGTGACTTGCCAGGTGTAGGAAATCCTGTGAATGCAACTCCAGTTGAAGTGTTTAAAGAATATCCTTACGGTAAACGTTCCGATGAAGGTCGTGCAATGTTGCAATTGATACATGATGTTGCTCCTAAGGCTAACTTGGCGTTCCGCACAGGATTCGTTTCTGCTGGCGATTTCGCCGAAGGTATTAAGGCTCTGCAAACAGGTGGTTGTGATGTCATCGTAGATGATGTTACATATATCACCGAGCCTTTCTTCCAAGATGGTGTCGTTTCTAAAGCTGTTGATTATGTTGCTTCGCAAGGTGTTTCTTATTTCTCTGCTGCAGGTAACTTCGGTAATAAAGCGTATGAAGCTGTTTATAATCCAGTTGCTGCTCCTGCAGGTTATACAGGTACTGCTCACGATTTCGGTGGTGGAGATATCTTCCAAAGTGTAACGCTCGCTCCAGGAACTTATACTATCGTTTTCCAATGGGATGATTCTATTTATTCTCTCGGTCAATTGCCAGGAGCTCAAAATGATTTCGATATTTATTTAACCGATGATTTAGGAAATAAATTGTTCGGATTTAACAGAAATAATAAATGGGGTGATCCATTTGAGGTGCTTCCGTTTACTGTAAATGGTGCAGGTCATGCTAACATCATGATTAATCGTACTTGGGGTACAGGTAATGTGCGCTTTAAGTATGTGGTGTTTAGAGGTGATATCACTATCGATGAATATCTATCAGGTAATGCAACTATCGTCGGACAAGCTAATGCTGCCGGTGCTATGGCTGTAGGTGCTGTGCTTTATGCAAATTCTCCTCGCTTCGGAGTGAATCCTCCCACTATCGCTTCTTTCTCGTCTGTAGGAGGAACACCAGTATATGGTGTGGTTCGTGAAAAACCTGATTTCGCTGCTCCTAACGGAGGAAACACTTCAGTGAATTTTGGTGCTCCTGATTTCGATTCAGATGGCTTACCTAATTTCTTTGGCACTTCCGCTGCAGCTCCTCATGCTGCTGCCGTTGCTGCTCTATTGAAAGAAGGAAAACAAAAGTTCTTCTCTCAAACAATTACCCCTGCCGAAACTCGCTCAATCTTACGTAGTACTGCGAAAGATATGTCAACCGCAGGGTTCGATTATAATACTGGATACGGATTAATTCAGGCTGATAAGGCGTTAATGTCGTTCGCTTCTCCAACTCCAGTTATTACTAGCATCGATTTGCCTTCTTCATTAACTACTGTTACTCCAGGCACAGCTCCTATGACAGTAACTGTAAAAGGAAACTATCTTAAACCTACAACAGTTGTTTACTTGCGTAATGTAATGCTTACTTCAAGTTTTGTAAATGAGTCGGAACTTTCAGTTGATATCCCTGCATTTATCGGGAATCCTTCGCTTGTAGCATATACACCTCCAATTACTCCTAGCGGACAAGATGGTGGCTATTCTGATAGCTTGTATTTCTTTAGTACAGTTAAAAAAGTAGTAGAAGTGAAAGCTGATAATAAAGCGAAGAAGTTCGGTGAGGCATTACCGTTATTTACAGCAACTGTTACTGTTGATGGTGCTTCATTAGCTACTTCTGGCTTTAGCTTATCTGATCTTGGATTGTCAAATATTTATTTTAATACTCCTGCTAATGCTTCTAGCAATACAGGTATTTATGCCATCACTCCTTCTTCTGATCCTCTCGATCCAAATGATAGTGTTGATGTTGCATTAAATGAGCAGTTTAAGTATACGTTCACTCAAGGAGTGTTAACCGTTAATAAATTACCTTTAGTAATTACTCCTCACGATACTACCGTTGTGTACGGTAGTGCAATTAAGAATTTGAAGTTCGATTATTCTTATGACGATTCCAATATTCCTTTAGCTAATCGTACCGCGTTCTTGTCGGCTTTAGAAACAGAACACCTCGACTCAATCGCTGATGCAATCGGTTTGATTAATGATCAAACGTTAATCAATGGTCGTGCTATCGTGAACCTTGATTTAATCAATATGAGTTTCTTAACTAGCGGACGTGCTATTGTAAACGGACGTGCTATTGTAAACGGACGCGCAATTGTAAACGGTGTTTCATTTGGCGATACGAATGTTGTTGTTGATGTTTCTCCTGCTTCTGTGTTTAATTACCAACTCGATTCTGATGAAACGAATCTTGTTAACGGACGTGCAATTGTTAACGGACGTGCAATCGTAAATGGTCGTGCTATAGTTAACGGTCGTGCTATAGTTAACGGACGCGCTATCGTTAATGCTTCTTCTGTAAATGATAGTACTAATGCTAATATGGTTGTTATTATCGATGATGGTGATGTGAATGCTCCACCTGATGATTCTTTAACGAATATTCAAGCAATTAATTTGGTGACAGGTCTTGATGTGGGAACACATATGATTGTTCCAGGTGCATTCTTGTCGGATAATTTCGAGGTTACTTACGGACTAGGCGATTTAATAATTACACCTGCTCCATTAACAGTAACTGCACTCGATGATTCTGCATTGTGTAATAATGTTTCATCACTAGGATTTACAATCACAGGATACCAATATACCGATTCAGCTGCCAATGTGGTTAGCTTAATTCCTACATTAAATGTTTATGATAGCAACAATGTATTAGCTTCATTGCAAAATATGCCTGGTGGAAATTATACCATCAAGCCTTCGGGATTACAGTTGTTCAATCCTGCTAATTATACACCGGTTTATGTCAACGGAAGTTTATACGTAGCACCTCAGTTGTCATTAGATGCAGCTGCAACACAACCACTTTGCTTCAATGCCAAAGGATCGGTTCTGTTAACTCCTTCTGGTGGTACAAGCCCATATACTTTGAGTGGCGATGCAACGGCTAATCTGAATGCTGGTACTTATAACTATCTCGTTACCGATAGTAAAGGATGTACTGCTTCTGCTTCTGCAATTATTAATGCTGCACCTGCACAATTAGTATTGAATGCTACAGTAACTCAACCAACTTGTTTCGGAACAACGGGATCGGTTCAGTTGAGTGCTACAGGTGGAACCGGAAATTATACTTTTTCAAATACTCCGACTTCAGGATTGTCAGGCGGAACATATAATTATCAGGTGTCGGATGCTAACGGTTGCGTAGCTACGAAATCAGTGCTTATTAATAATGCACCTGCATTGTTAGTAGCTTCTGCTTCTGTAACAGCTCCTTCTTGTCTTAGCGGACAAGGTACTGTACTCGTTTCTGCAGTAGGAGGTTCAACTCCATATTCTGGAACAGGTTCGTTTACTGTTAATGCTTCAACTGCATATTCTTTCACTGTTACCGATAATAAAGGATGTACATCCACCGTATCAGGTGTAATGCCCAATGCAGTTCCTGTTTCGGTTAATGCCGGAGCAAATGCTACAATTTGTGCGGGATCAAATGTTACATTAACAGCTACAGGAAATGCAGCAACATACTTCTGGACTCCCGGTAATTTATATGGTGCTTCAATCTCTGTTCACCCTTCAATAACTACTGTTTACACAGTACTTGCAACAAGTGCATCAGGCTGTACCGCTACATCAACTGTTACAGTTAATGTAACTAATGCTTTACCTGCTAAGCCAGGTGCAATCAGCGGACCTTCAAATGGAATTTGCAGTACCAACGGACTAGTATATTCTATTTCATCGGTTGCAGGAGCTACTTCGTATCAATGGGTTGTACCTGCTGGCATGACGATCGTTAATGGCCAAGGAACAACTTCTATAACAGTAAATGTTGGTGCAATAGCTAGTAGTTGTGCTATTCAAGTAAGATCAGTTAATGGATGTGGAAAAAGTGAGGAGACTAAGTTGTATGTTACAGCGAAACCTCAAACTCCATCATCAATTGCAGGGCCTGTTAATGGAATTTGCCAACAGCAAAATGTAAATTATACTATTCAACCTGTAGTAGGGGCTACTACATATAATTGGAGTGTTCCTGCTGGTGTTAGTATTTTATCAGGACAAGGATCTACTTCTTTATTTGTGAAGTTTAATTCTTCTTTCACAGGTTCAGGAACAATATCTGTTACAGCTGCAAATAGTTGTGGTGCTAGTTCTGCTAGATCATTAACAGTAATTGCAAAACCTGCCACACCTACAGTTATCAATGCTCCTTCATCGATTTGCAAAAATCAATCAGGGTTAGTGTTCAGTACTCCGGCAATTCCGGGAGCAACATTTTATACATGGACATTCCCTTCAGGAGTTATAATTCAATCGGGTGCGAATACTAATACGGTAACTGTTAAATTCGGAACGAAGGCTGGTACAGTAAAAGTGGCCGCTGCTAATGCATGTGGATCTAACTCTTATAAATCAATTTCTGTAGCATTCTCATGCCGCGAAGCAAATCCTGATTTAACGTCTGATTTATTTAAAATTAATGTTTTCCCGAACCCTTCTAAAGGTATGGTGAATGTTGAATTTAATGCTGATGCCGATGAGAAAGGTACATTGAAAGTGCTCGACTTCACAGGACATACATTGATCGCTAAAAATATCGATGTTCAAGATGGTGCTAATAATTTCGAAATCGATCTTTCTGCGATAGCTTCAGGAGTGTATATGGTAGTCTTAGAAACACCAGAACAACCTGTTTCGTTCATGCGAATATTTAAAGATTAAAATAGAACGAAAGTTGTATTTGAAATGGCGGCGTAATAAATTTATGCCGCCATTTCCATTTTTGAGGATATATTTGCCTCCGTATTGAAATCATTATTAAGTTTGTTTGATAATTACGATATTAGCGTTTATGAATTTTAACCTGAAAGGTCTTCTTTGTTGCCTCTTGCTCACCCTTGTTACTCTTATTGGGTTAGGGCAAGATCGACAGATCGACAGTATAAAATCAGTTATCAGTAAAGCTCAAGAAGACTCTAATAAGGTCAATTCTTTACTCTTGTTGAGCAAGAAGTATTTTAATGAAGAGCCAAATGAGGCCATTACAATTGCTACTCGCGCCCGCGACCTTGCCGATAAAATCGGATTCAAAAGGGGGGAAGCTTACGCTTTAAAGAATATCGGTATCGGCTATTACATGCAAGGGAAATACCTCGAGACTTTCGATTATTGGAATCAGTCAATGGTGTATTTCGATTCTGTTGGAGATCGTCAAGGGGTGGCGAATATCTTGAGTAATATCGGCTCTGTTTATTTCGATCAGGGTGATGATGCCAATGCTCTCGAAAACTACCTAAAGTCTCTTAAAATATCTGAAGAAATCGGTGATAAGCTGCGTATTGCAACTGCTTTGGGAAATATCGGTAATGTGTACTTGAATAAAAAAGCTACGCTCGATAAAGCCTTGACTTTTTACCTTCGCGCATTGCCTATTAGTGAAGAGATCGGTGATCAAAACATCGTTGGTACTACTACTGTAGGAATCGGTGAGGTGTATTTTAAAAAGGAAAATTACGATTCAGCTCTATTCTATTTCAATAAGTCTCTAGTAGCTTATCAAGGTACCGAGGCCGTTCCATATTCGTTGAATCAAATAGGACGTGTTTATACCAAGCGTAAAAATTATGACTTGGCTGTAAAGAACCATTTGCAAGCTTATGAGCTAGGCAAGAAGTTGGACGCAAAACTCGACATGATTCAGTCACTGCTTGGCTTAGGAGTAGCGTATGAGGCTTCTGGTGAATATAAGAAGGCTATCGTGGCATACCGCGAATCAGAGAGCTTGTCGCTAGAGATTGGATCAAAGGGTGATGAACTCAAAGAAACTTATCAGGGATTAGCATCATCGTTTGCAATGTTGAAAGATTATAGCAATGCGTTTAAATATCAATCGCTCTTGACGGGATTGAAAGATACTTTGTATAACGTAGCTACTGATAAGAAATTAGCTAGCCTTCAATTCGATTTCGATATTCAGAAAAAGCAAGGACAAATTGATTTGCTTACGAAAGATCAGGAGTTGAAAGAGAAAGAAATCAGCCGACAAAAATTAGTGCGTAACGGGTTCATCGGCGGATTCGCAGTCGTGTTAATCTTCGGAGGAGTTGTGTTTAAACAGCGTAATAAAATTGCCAGCGAGAAAAAACGTAGCGATGAGTTATTGCTCAATATCCTTCCGGAAGAAACAGCTGAAGAGTTAAAAGCTACAGGAACCGCCAAGGCGAAGAGCTTTGAAATGGTAACTGTATTATTTACTGACTTCAAGAATTTTACTTTGGCAAGTGAGATCTTAACGGCCGAAGAGTTAGTAGAAGAAATTAACCATTGCTTCTCCGAATTCGATCGTATCATTTCTAAATACCATATCGAGAAAATTAAGACTATCGGAGATGCATATATGTGCGCTGGAGGACTTCCAATAGCCAATACAACTAATCCTATTGATGTAATTCACGCAGGACTAGAGATGGTAGATTTTATAGCACGCAATAAAGCCGATCGTCAAGCAAAGGGACAACCATTTTTCGAATTGCGACTCGGAATTCATACTGGTCCTGTAGTAGCGGGAATTGTAGGTATTAAAAAGTTCGCTTACGATATTTGGGGCGATACCGTTAACACTGCATCACGAATGGAAAGTAGCGGTGAAGTAGGACGTGTAAACATTTCAGGCACCACTTACGAAATCGTAAAAGACCATTTCAATTGCATCCACCGCGGTAAAATCGAAGCCAAAAACAAAGGACAAATTGATATGTACTTTGTAGATTCTGCGAAAGGGTAGTTGTTTTTTTTGACGAAATCAGCTGATTGAAGACTCAAGACTCAAGATACAAGTTTTAGGAAATTTTCGGATCGTCTAAAAAAGAGGCAGGATACAGGAAACAGGAAATTTTCGGATTAAGTAGAGACTTTTAATTTTACCGAGATAAAATCCTTTTAAATCCATTGCCCGAAGGGCATCCTTTTAGCTCTGACATGCTTGCATCGTCAGAGCGAATCTGTGTTCTAATTAAATCTCTAAAGTTGAAAAGAACTGAATGGGAGCCAAAATCCAAAATCCAAAATTCAAGATTTAAGATTCAAAATCCAAAATCTTCCCCTTAATCTCTTCAATATGTCTCAGCTTGCTTTCTCTTCTCAATGCTTTTGCACTTTTCGTAAAATAAGTATGCGCTTCGAGGAAACGAATTTGCATCTTATTCCATTCGTTAAAATCAGCAACTGCGTTTTTAGATTTCAATTCTTGAAATAGTAAACCACCAATGATATAAAAGTCTTCTCTTCCTAAATAATCTAAATCGGCATCACAAATTATTTGTTGTAGATGCGATTCCGGTTTATGAGGGAATTTCGTTGCCATTATGATCTTACAAATCTCAGTAATCTCTTGTTCGTTATATCCGAAGTCGGGCAGAAACTTTTTCGCATATTCACACCCTTGCTCCTCGTGTTTTTCAGATGAAACTATAAAACCCGAATCGTGAAATAGTACCGCTACTTGTAATAGTTCTGTTTCAGCTTCGCTGATGTTTTCAGCTTTAGCTAAATAGGTCGCAGCAGTAAGTACATCATTAACGTGGTTAATGCTGTGATATGTGAGGGTAGGGGATAACTCGCGCTCGATTTTCCCCAAAATAAATTCTTTCGTTAACTCGTAACGGCTCATAATAAATTCTTGTTAAAGATTAACCGTTAATGTTTCTTATTACTTTTTCACGCAATACATCCGGCGAAAATGGCTTCATCATGTAGTCGTTCATGCCTGCTTCAAAGCATTCGTCTACGCGTTCTTTTGTTACGCTCGCTGTCATTGCGCAAATGCGTAAATCAAGCTTGTTCATCTTTCGTATACGTCGCGTAATTTCAAATCCGTCGAAATCAGGTAACTGAATATCCATCAAAATAAATGAGTATTCATTGGCTTCTACTTTTGCTACTGCTTCTGTTCCGTTTTCTGCTATGTCAACTTTGATGCCTGGGAATAAGTCTTGTAGTGTATCTACCGCAACCATTTGGTTGAATTCATTGTCTTCTACTAACAATATAATTTTGTCGCTTACATCGAATGCTTGTCCCATTGCATCTAATTCATCGCTTTGTGGAGCAGCTGCTACTTTATAGCGAACTACGAAGAAGAATTCAGATCCTACATTTTTCGTACTCGTTACTTGTAATCTGCTGTCATGCATTTCAACAAGTTGTTTCGAGATCGTTAATCCTAATCCTGTTCCTCCGAATTTTCTTGTGGTATCAGCCGATGCTTGTCCGAAGCTTTCAAAAATCTTTTCAATGCGATCCGCAGGAATTCCAATCCCTGTATCTTTTACTCCAAAGCGAATTTCATAGTAATCGCCGTCAATATCCAGCAGTTTTGCCGATATTGTCACTGCTCCTTTTTCTGTGAACTTAATTGCATTTCCTGCAAGGTTCATGATTACTTGCGTGAAGCGTGTTTCGTCTCCGAATACATATTCTGGTATCTGAGGATCGATATCGGTATTGAAAGCGATTCCTTTTTCTTCGGTTTTCAGATTTAGAATAACTTGTACATTATGAATTACTGAAATCAATGGGAATGGTACATTCTCCAATTCCATTTTTCCTGCTTCTATCTTCGCAAGATCTAGAATATCGTTGATGATTACTAATAAGTTCTCACCACTTTTCTTGATTACTTTAAGGTATTTATCTTGAAGCTCTGTTAAAGGTGATTTCGTTAAGAGATTTGTTAATCCTACAATCGCATTCATTGGCGTTCTGATCTCGTGACTCATATTCGCCAAGAACTGATCTCTGAACTTTTGCGTTTCTATTAGATTGTCTCGCGTAATCGATAACTCATTATTCGTGGTTTTCAATTCTTCCATCGTTTCGTTGAGTTCTTTGGTGCGAATTTGCACTAATTGCTCTAACTTTTCTTCTCTCGTACGCGCTTCTTGCAATGCTGCATTGTTCGAGTTGCGAAGTCGTTGAAAGTTGATGGTGAAAATATTGAATACTAAAGCAGGATATTTTTGTGAGAGTGAGTAGAACTTGTCTTTCTTGATCTCTACCGCTTTTAAGTCGTCTTTCGCTAAAATCGTAGCCGTAGCTATTCCGTCAGCTAAAAAACTTTCCCCCATAATAGCCATCGATCCTAACTCGGCTAAAAGAATATCTTCATTATAGATACTTGCAGTGCCCGATTCAATGATGAATAGTCCGCTGGGTACCGTTCCTTTTTCTATTAGTTTTTGTCCCGGTTTGTATATCGTGACCTCGGCTTCCGAGAGTACTTCCTCAATAATATTATCGGGGATATTCTGAAATAAACTGCAGTTTAAAAATGGTTTAATCGATGGATTCATTATGTCCTTAGTTTGGGAATTCTTATGTACAATGGAACGAAGATAAGACTTTATGTATATTTCTGAAACCGGAAATTTATTTTCCCCCAAATACAAAAAGAAAGTCCCGAGATATTGCTATCCCGGGACTTCCAAAATTATAAATTGCGAATTACTTCATGATTTGGATTTTATCGGTGAAGGTTCCTTCTTCCGATTGCATTTGTACTAGGTACATGCCTTTAGCTAATGAGCTTAAGTTGATAGTTCTTGTCTCTGAAGAAGCTTCAATTACTTGTTCAAATACTTGTTGTCCAAGCATATCGAAAATTCGTAATGTTCCTGCATTAGCTCCTGAAAGGTTAATAATACCTTCAGTAGGATTAGGATAGATAGTGAAGCCTTCAGCTACTGAACTTCCTAAACGTAATGGAGTTGCGAAAGTGCTGATTCCTGTCCAACCTGAATTAAACGTTCCTGCTAAGTTACACTCAGAACGTGTTCTGTATTGGTAAGTTGTATTTGGTGTTAAGCCTGTCAATATTTGGTTGGTTACTCCTGTTGAGTCATAAACGATTTTTGAGATCCAAGCCGTTGCTCCTAACTTTCTATATTGTACTTTGTGTTTTACTGAACATGATTCATCTACCCAGCTGATATTTGTTGAGGTATTTGAAGTTATTGAAACTGTTAATGCAGGTAATGAGCAATTACATAGTGTTGTAAATGTTTTTACCGCTCCATATGCAGAAATTATAGTTCCGTATACTGAAGCCATTTTGTATTCATAGGTAGTCAATGGAGTTAATGCACTGATTGTTTTTGCATTTGTGTCAGCTAAAGTGATCGTTTTCCAAGTAGCATTATTTAATACATGATACATGATTTTGTATCCTGTTGCACAGCTGTTTTTTGTCCAGCCAATTTTTGCACTTACACCAAATACGTTTGATGCATTTAATCCTGTTGGAGCAGCAGATGCACGTGAAATAACTGTTTTGCTAGCAGTCCCTGTACATCCTGCCGCAGCAGTAGCAGTAACAGTATATGTTCCTGCTGGTACTTTAATAGTAGCTGTAGTTGCTCCGTTCGACCATAGGTAAGAAACGCCACCAGTAGCTGTTAATATAGCAGAGTCTTGCGGACAAAGCGTATCTGCTGAACTTGTAATGTTAGCTGTAACAGTACAAGGACTTGCTTCATTAACTGTTGTTGATGTTTTGTATGTTAAATCACCTGACTCACTTCCGTTGTTGTTTCCACCAAGGAATGATCCGTAGAATGTTACTGCTCCTGTTCCGGCTGCCGGTGCTACCCAGTTAAACGACCAAGATCGTGTTCCTGATCCTGGTGCTGAAGGAGATGTTCCACCTGAAGTATGCGTTACATATTTAGTACCTGTAACTTTTGTAGTAGCTGTACTAGTAATAATTAATGAACCTTTTTGTGTTCCGGTACTGTTTTGAGGACTTACTTGGAATCCGAAGATCGTTTTACCTGCCGATGTAACAGTTGAAGTGATAGTGTATGTTTGGCCAGGCGTATATCCTGCTGCCGGAATATTTGAAGTAATCCAGCCCGAAACTGAAGCAGCCGTTCCACTGTGGCAGTCAGTACAGTTGGTCATTCCCGATGCAGGATCATTCGCTACCCCAGAAGGAGCACCCGAAATTTTACTTGACGATTGGTACGATAAGATCGACAAACTTACCGTAACTAAGAGGCTGACCCCTGTTAGTAGTGTTTTTTTCATGTTAATTATTGACTTTTAGGTTTTATTACAATTGGATGACGCTAAATTCGCCAATAAAATAATGCCGTTCACCAAAATAATCTTCAATTTGGCCCAATTGTACGATTTTTAAGCTGAACCCAAATTTATGGGATTTGAACGGGAAGAAATAGGCTTTTTTGATGTAAAGTATGTGTTTAAACAAGTAAAATTCACCACTAAATGCCTCATTTTGGCTTCTAATCGCGTTGGGCAAAAGCGCCTCTGGCTAAGAATCGTAGGGCTAATGAGTTCTTTTTAGTCAATTATGAAGGATTTATATTGTTTATCCTTCTTTCATTGCACTTGCTTGTTTCTTTCCGTACTTTTGCCGCCTAAATTTCTGGTTGTGCAACATCATTCCTCCATGCAGAAAATCACCGCAGCCGGCCTGCTGGTGACGCTGGGGATTATTTATGGCGATATTGGTACTTCTCCTTTATATGTAATGAAGGCAGTGGTAGGTGAGAAGAATCCGATTAACGAATTGGTCGTCTTGGGCGGTATTTCGCTTATTTTTTGGACACTCACGCTTCAAACTACAGTCAAATATGTTATTCTAACGCTGCGCGCCGATAATAAAGGTGAGGGTGGTATCTTCTCTTTATATGCTTTGGTGCGTCGTAAAAAAACGCCTTGGCTGGTTTTTCCCGCTATGTTGGGTGGCGCTACTTTGTTGGCCGATGGAATTATTACTCCTCCGATCTCAGTGTCGTCGGCTATTGAAGGTCTCGAGGCAATCAATCCTTCAATTCCTACTATTCCTATTGTATTGGTGATTATCGCTGCGTTGTTTGTTATTCAGCGTTTCGGGACAAATTTCGTGGGTAAGTTCTTCGGACCAATGATGCTGATTTGGTTTTCTATGCTCGGTATTTTGGGGATTTCTCATCTATCAGATCATTGGCATATTCTTGCTGCTTTAAATCCTGTTTATGGTATTGAGTTGCTTACGCAGTATCCCGATGGATTCTGGGTGCTTGGTGCAGTATTCTTATGTACTACCGGAGCTGAAGCATTGTATAGTGATCTCGGACATTGCGGACGAAGTAATATTCGGATCTCCTGGATCTTCGTAAAAGCAATGTTGGTGTTGAACTACCTCGGACAAGGTGCTTGGTTGTTAGGTCAACAAGGAAAATTGTTGGCAGGAAGAAATCCTTTCTTCGAATTGATGTCGCCGGCTTTCTTGCCCTTCGGTATCGCTATCGCAGCAATGGCAGCTATCATCGCCAGCCAAGCTTTAATCAGTGGTTCGTTTACTTTAATCAATGAAGCTATTCGTTTAAACTTCTGGCCTAAAGTGAAGGTGGTGTATCCGAGTGATCTCCGCGGACAATTATATATTCCCTCTGTAAACTGGTTGTTGTTCGCGGGTTGTGTGGGAATCGTATTGTATTTTAAAGAGTCGTCGGGAATGGAAGCTGCATATGGTTTGGCAATTATCCTTACCATGTTAATGACTACATTGTTGTTAACATATTATCTGTATCTTAATAAATTCCACGTTTCTTTGATCGCCCTTGTTTTGATCTTGTTTTCTACTATCGAATTCTCTTTCTTGGCAGCAAACTTGAGTAAGTTTTCGCATGGCGGATGGGTAACACTAATGGTTGCATCTGTTTTGTTTACGGTGATGATGGTGCTTTATTACTCTCGTAAAATCAGGAATAGCTTAGTAGAATTCGTAGTGATTGATGATTATCTGCCGCTAATAAATGCGTTGAGTAATGATCAAACTGTTCCGAAATATGCAACTCATCTTGTTTATCTTACCAGTGCAAATAACATGAACGAGATAGAGGAGAAAGTTTTTAATAGTATCCTTCATAAAAAACCTAAACGTGCCGATGTGTATTGGTTTGTTCACGTTGATGTACTCGATGAACCATATACGCTCGAGTATAAAGTTACAGAGTTGTTGAAAGAGAAATTGATTCGTGTTGATTTCCGTATCGGATTCCGTATCGATCCTCGAGTTAATTTAATGTTCCGTCAAGTAGTAACCGATATGGTGAATAATAAGGAGATCGATATTTTAAGTCGTTATCCTTCTTTACATAAACGCAGTCTAGTTGGCGACTTCCGATTTGTAGTAATGGAGAAATTCTTGAGTCTCGATAATGAATTGCCATGGTTGCAAAAAATTATCATGGACTTCTATTTCTTACTCAAGAAAGTTTCATTGCCTGAAGAGCGTGCTTTCGGACTTGATACCAGCTCGGTTACAGTAGAAAAAGTTCCGTTGATTGTTAAGCCTATTGAAGGCTTGAAGCTTAAGCGGATAAGTTAATTCTATCACTCAAATTTCTTAGCAGAATATTTCAAGTATGAATTGACTTGAAATGTCGCCAGGTTAAAATTGAAGCTTGTAAACAATGTTGGGAAAGAAGCCAAGTTGATAGGTCGATTGAATGCGTTTACCTCTGTCGTCGTAGCTTTTAGAGAAAACATTTTTGTGATTCGTTACGTTTTGTAAGTCTAATGAAAATGTATTAGAGATTTTTCTTTTACTGCTATTAATGGTAATGCCAGCTTTTATATCGAGTCGGTAATAGTTCTCATAGTACTGCGAGTTGACATCCGTAGAAAGAACTTCATGTCCGCTTAGATTTGACGATGTTAAGTCTATAGGGGTATACGCACGTCCTCCTGCATTAGTGAATTTTAAATCAGTTGAAAATTTATTTCTTTTTCCTTTTCCTATTTTCCATTCTTTCCCCGCCAAAAGGTTCATTACATATTTGCCATTGAACGAAGTGTTTCTTTCTATGCCATCACTTCCTTTGTAGGTAGAGTTGTAGAATGAGGAAGTAAATAACCCGTAATAGCCATTGCTGAAGAACTTTTCAATGGTGATTTCTATGCCGTAGTTTTCTCCTGTTCCTGAATTGGTTAAGCTGTCTTCTAAATCCGCTTTAAAGGTAGAGCCTGTATTTAGCATTGAGTAGCTGCTTGAAAAGGTGTTAACCGGAACATTATAAATCGATTGATAATATACCTCTGATTTTATTCGCCATTCGTTTAATGGTTGAATATTGTATCCGAGTACAAAGTGATGACTCTTGGTGAAGTCGAGGTTTTTGTTGCTGTAAATTATATTTCCATTGATATCTGTACTTTGAAGGAAGTATACATTTATAGGTTGCATTTGTGAGTGTAAACCGTAGCCGAAATTCAAACTGCTGTTATTGTTAATCGAATAAACGATTCCTAATCTAGGTTCAATGGAGGTAGCGTCGTTTAGGAAGAATAATTGAGAGTGCAAACCTGCGTTTAAAGTTAATTTTTCTGATATATTGTACTTGAAGTGCACAAAGGCTTGTCCTAAATTGGTGCTACTGTTATAATTCCATATCTGTTTGAATTCGTCGGAGATGAAGTCTTTGGTTTTGTAAAATAAGTCTAGACCGATGATCTCATCTTGTATGCCAGCTTTGAAAAATAATCGATGGTTGATTTTTGAATTGTAAGTGCTGCTGATGGTATATCCCGTTTTTGCAACGTTGCTGGTTTCTTTTATGTATTCAGTAAAGGTTGGTCTGTCGGTAGCATATCCTGTTTGATCTGTACTCGAATAATTTAACCCTACAGTTGAACTGATGAATGATTGAGCGTTAATTTTTTTGAAGTGATTAAATCCGAATATGCCGATTTTACTCGCAAAGTCAACTTGGTTACCATTACCATATAATGTGCTGGTATTATTTCCTCCAATTTTTATTGTGCTTGTCGCCAAAATTCCAAACATCGAGAATCGACCTAGTTTCGTTTCACTACTGTTGAACTTAAATGATAAATCTTGATATGATGGTGTTGCTGTTGTTCCAATGTCGATGCCAACAGCTTGTGCCATGCCCGCCAATGCATAACGATAGCCTATTAAATAGGATGCATCACTTTTTTTGCTGAAAGGCCCTTCGGTTGTAGCTTCAATCCCTGTAATCACTCCTGCTTGTAGAGTAGTTTCTCTTTTTTTATTGTTGCCATTTCTAAAGCCTAAATCAAATACTCCTGCTGTTGCATTGCCGTATTCAGCAGGAAATGCAGAGGTGAAAAAGTCGGAATTTTTTATCAGATTGGTGTTTAATGCACTCACCGCACCTCCTGTTGTCCCTACTGATGCAAAGTGATTCGGGTTGGTAACATTCATTCCTTCAATACGCCATAAAACTCCTACGGGGGAGTTGCCTCGAATAACAAGATCATTTCTACTGTCGTCTGGTGCGCTCACTCCTGCAAAATTCGCCGCTAATCGCGCAGGGTCACTTCGCCCTCCTGCATAACGATTTACTTCTTCCATCGAAAAAGTCCTAGCACTTACACTAGCCAATTTATTGATGGTTCCTTGTTTGTTATGTGCTGTTATTTCTACTTCATTTAATGTCCTGAAATTTTCTTCTAACGCAATATCCAAGATGACCTCTTTGCCTGATGTTACTACAACATTGGGAATGGTAATGCTTTTATATCCAATACTAGATACAATTATTTCATATCTGTCGGGAGGGATTTCTGAAAGCGTATATCTACCTAGCGTATCGGTGCTAGTTCCTTTTTGTAATGCGCTTATCTGAATGATTACCCCGTAAACTGGTGTTTGTGTTAGCTTATCGGAAATAGTTCCGCGAATATTCTGTGTGTTGTTTTGTGCAAATAGAAAAGTTGGAAGTAGTGCGAAGAAATAAATTAGTTTATGCATTAAATATTGTTCGTCAAGTGAATGCGTAGTTGCTATTCGATAATTAGACGACCATTATTCTTAAATCCTTCGCTACGATGATAATTGCTATTTTCTTGTGAATAATCGTGAGTCGAAGTGAAATGCTTTGATCTCTTTAATCCTGATTTTTATTGCTGAAGGATGATATGGATTGATAAGGAAATTATAATCACCTTCAACCACTGCTGAGGGTACTTTCAATATTGCCGACTTGCCACTTTTTACAAAATCATTTCCAACTTTTTGGGTGGCCGTTGAATACGGATACTGATTCCATTTAGCTGGGAGATTTGCTTCAGCTAGTTTACTAACTCTTAATGTATCGGGAATATGAATGGCAATGATCACATAGTCGGATGGTAAAATGCCAAGAGGAAGATGTACTGCTAACTCTGCAGTACACAAAGCGCGCGATGATGAAGTATAAAGGATAGGCACACCCTTGCTATTCCATCGTCCCCCAGCCATAGCCGCACCTTTGCCAGTTAAGTCGTGAGCGAAGGCCTTTTTAGATAATCGGTAAACTATCATGCAAAAATGCCGTGCTCGATGCGACTTAATTCATCGTGAACTAACTGAATGCCGAAGGAACTATCAATATAGGACTTGGGATTTTTGTTTTCTAAGGCGAGGTTGGGAAGCTCCATCCATTGGTTAAACTTAGCAGCATCGCCGAATACGTGAGCGCCTCGCTTATACAAAGTAACTACTTGAAGAATGCGATCTGTGTAAATAGAATCGAAGGCTTTCTTTTCTTTTTTGTAACGAAGGAAGGTGCGCTCGGAAAGGTTAAGCATTTTAGCCCACTCAGTAATTTGAATGGGAATGTTAACGATGAGCTTTACGAAATCTGCAAAGAGGATGCCTTCTCGGGAAGAATTGATTAAATATCCTGGAGCTAACTCTTCTGCATGAGAGGCAACTTGTATGCTTGATATGTATTTTGCTTTTTTCATAACCGACATTTGTCCCCAAATCTACGAATTATGTCGGCAACTAGCAATATAACTTTCAATTATTTTCTGATTTTTATCGTGGTTTACTGACAAATGACGGTCTTCAATGGAAAAATGGCATTATTTGTTTTTCGTTTAATTTTAGCCGATGGTTCCCGATTTTTGTCTTTTTTATCGGAATTTGCCGAAAAAAGCAGGAAAATTCTTGCAGACCCCCTAAAAAATAGGGGGGTAAGTAAAAAAAATGCTGTTTTTTTTTGACTTTGACCCTCATTTTGCAATATATTTGCTGCCGAAATCAAGGAATTCGAAACATTTCGATCTTGGTTTCGTAACCCGCACTAGTTAAAAAAAATATTCAAAAGAAAATGGCAATCTTACGTTTCAGAGCATTGGAGAGCAGTATTAACAGAGCTCCTGTTCAGGTAACCGCTCCTTCACCGAAGGTGTCGGATTATTACAGTGTAAATGTTTTCGACAGAGAGAAGATGAGTAAATATCTTTCTCGTGAAGTGTTTAAGCAATTGATGGAGTCAGCTTCAGGTGGAACTCGTATCGATCGCAAAGTAGCTGAGTTAGTCGCAGCAGCAATGAAAAATTGGGCTGTAGGATTAGGCGCTACTCACTATACACACTGGTTCCAGCCATTAACAGGAACTACTGCCGAAAAACATGATGCGTTTTTTGAGTTAAGCGACGATGGTCGTGCAATTGAAGGTTTCAGCAGCTCTGCTTTAGTGCAGCAAGAGCCTGATGCTTCTTCTTTCCCGAATGGTGGTATCCGCAATACTTTCGAGGCTCGTGGTTATACTGCATGGGATCCTAGTTCTCCTGCATTTATTATGGAAGGTGTTTCAGGTAAAACATTATGTATTCCAACTATCTTCGTTTCTTATACAGGTGAAACACTCGATTATAAAGCTCCTTTATTAAAGGCTTTACATGCATTAAATCAAGCAGCCGTTCCTGTTTGTCAGTATTTTGATAAGAATGTTACTTCTGTGTATTCTACATTAGGTATTGAGCAAGAGTATTTCTTGGTGGATATCGATTTGTTTAATGCTCGTCCCGATTTAGAAATGACAGGACGTACATTATTCGGTGCTACAGCAGCTAAAGGACAACAATTGGAAGATCACTATTTCGGTTCTATTCCTTCTCGTGTTCAGTCGTTCATGGTTGAACTTGAAATCGAATCATTGAAATTAGGAATTCCTTTAAAGACTCGTCACAATGAAGTTGCTCCTTCTCAGTTCGAATGTGCTCCGGTATTTGAGGATATCAACTTGGCCGTTGATCATAATTCATTGTTGATGGATTTGATGGAGAAAATCGCGCGTAAACATCATTTTAAAGTGTTGTTGCACGAGAAGCCTTATGCAGGTATCAATGGTTCCGGTAAACATAATAACTGGAGCTTAAGTACTAGCACCGGAAAAAATTTATTGTCGCCAGGTAATTCTCCTAAGAGCAATCTTCAGTTCTTAACGTTCTTCGTTAATACAATTAAAGCAGTACACGAGCATGCCGACTTAATGCGTGCATCTATCGCTTCTGCTAGTAATGATCATCGTTTAGGTGCGAATGAAGCTCCTCCGGCTATTATGTCGATCTTCCTTGGCGGACAACTTAGCGCTGTTCTTGATGAAATCGAGAAGTCGGTGAAGGATAAAAAAATGACGCCTGAAGAGAAGACTGCTCTTAAATTGAATATCGGTAAAATTCCAGAGATTCTCCTCGATAATACTGATCGTAATCGTACTTCTCCTTTTGCATTTACTGGAAATAAATTTGAGTTCCGTGCTGTGGGTTCTTCTGCGAACTGCGGACATGCAATGACTGTTCTTAATACTATTGTTGCTGATCAGTTGAAGAAATTCCATGATGAGGTTGAAGGACTTGTTAAGAAAGGAATGAAGTCGGATGAGGCAATCTTGAAAGTGCTTCGTAAATATATCGTTGAGTCGAAAAATATTCGTTTCGAAGGAAATGGATACGGTGATGAGTGGAAGAAAGAAGCGAAAAAACGTGGCTTAAACAATATCACTACCACTCCTGTTTCTTTAGATGCGTTCGTGTCGAAGAAAACAATGGAGGTGTTTGGTAAGAATAATATCTTTAATCACCGTGAGTTAGAAGCACGTCATGAAATCATGCTTGAGACGTATATCAAGAAAATTCAGATTGAATCTCGTGTAATGACGAATGTTGCAACGAATCACATCATTCCTGCTGCTATCAAGTATCAACATTTGTTAGTGAAGAATGTTGAAGGTTTAATGGATATCAAAATGCCGAAGGAAACTTATGCAGCGCAAGTTGAGTTGATCAAAGAAATTTCTGCTCACTTAGCAATCATTAAAAAGAATTGCGATGACATGGTGGAGGCTCGTAAAAAAGCGAATGCTATTGTTGATATTCGATCTCGTGCAATTGCTTATTGCGATAAAGTAAAAGCTTACTTCGATGTGATCCGTTATCACGTAGATAAATTAGAATTAATCGTTGATGATGAGTCTTGGCCACTTCCAAAATATCGTGAAATGGTAACTATTCGTTAATCGAGTAGAGTTAATAAAAAGTCCCGTAGCAATACGGGACTTTTCTTTTTATAAAAGTTTTCTGACTCTCAATTTTAAAGTAATAGCTAGCGCAATGCTCATCGTCGCCGTAAATATAAAGGCGCCTTCAATCGAGTAGTTTAGCATGATAAACGGAATCGTAATTCCTGTAATAATGATGGTCGCAACATTGATTAGTATCACCGACATTTCCTCTTTGGCTTTGTATAGCGCGTAAATGTAACTTAAGCTATATGCATGACTTAATAAAATAAAGAAGGTCGCAACGATAATTGATGCACTTAGTGAATAGGAGTAAACATATAGTGCAACTCCCGGTACAAACAATGCTAATAGTGTTACAGGAATAATGCCTCCTAAAATTGTCCTGTTCGATGATTCACTGATGTAGTCGTAATTTAATGTGTATAGTTTGTTGATTTGCGAATAACTTAAGCTATATAAAATACTTTGAGAAAGCAATAGCATTGTCATTAAAACTTGATAGTTCGCTATCATTTCTGTCGGTAAACAGAAGGTCGCAATCAATTGATCAATGCGGGTTTTGAAAAGTAAACTAAATGTTATTGCAAATGGGATGAAGTTGTTTTTTAGGTAGGTAAAATT
>JAHEYP010000041.1:0-4520 GCA_023251535.1 Bacteroidota bacterium | reverse complement strand
GGAATAGCTGCATTCGAAAGGGATATAACCTTCCTTCCGATCTTTTTGATAGATCGTTCTTCCGTTTCTTGATTGGAAAGTATGATGTTCATCGCTTTTCGTATTCCTAATTCCGTTTTTACGTCAGAACTAGAAAAGTGTTTGCTCGAAAACGATATTTAATCGATTTTTATCTGATTCGGTACAATTCCCATCCATTTGGAAGGGTTTTAATGTACATCAATCGCGTTTCTTGCTTTAGATTACGATAGATCTTATCAGGATCTGTATTCCTGAATTGTTCTTGAAAACGAATCGGATTGTATAAAAACAAGCTGCCACCGCTGATTAAAGGGTTTTTCAAATTCCAGATATTGATGATTTCTTGTGGTATATCGTAGTTCTTTAAGGCGGAACTTATGTTGAATGTATAAAGTGTAGCCTCAGGACGAGTTTTAAGTTCTTTTGCAATCGCTATTTCTTCCTGTTGAGTGTAGTAGATAGGAATTATAGCTTTGATAGCTATAAAGAGTTGTATTGCTGTTGCAATAAAAAACAGCGCAAGCTTTTGCTTTTTCCTTTTAATCGTGCGCATCATTTCTTCGTACCCAGGATACATCTGTATCATAAGTAATGGGAAAATAGGAAATAATAATCTTAAACTTTGGACAGGAAGTCCCGCGATCAAAAGCAAATAAGCAATGCCAGCATAATTCCAGATTTTTGGAAGCCCACCTTGCTTATTAAGATTGTAGTACAACAAAAATACTCCTGTGAAGATGTAAATAGGATGTAATACAACCGCAAAAATAAAGACAATGTTTGGTAAGCTATAGCTGAATTGTCCTTCTCCCGTTGAAAATCCATTTTTGAAATAGTTCATAGGCGACCAATTGCTGATCCATGAATAATGAACAATATCTTTTAAGTCGATGGCATGGAAGAATATTCCTGGAGTTATGGTAATTACTAATCCTGCTAAAAGAATTAATCCCATCGTGTAACGCTTACGTATAGCCGAAATGATTTCAGGAAACATCGGAATTAAGAGCATGATACTATTAATTCCGGTTTGTATTGCCAATACACCAAAGCATAATGAAAGTAATAGTAAATGGCTTTCTCGCTTTTGTTGCCACTGTAATAATTTTAGCCATGATGAAGTCATTAGTCCCAGCATCAACATATCGGGCATCGCTATACTTGCCGATTTTAAAAAATAGGGACAACAGAAGAAGAACAGAAATGCAAATCGTTGTCGCTGAGTTCCTGAGGGATATACTAAGTTTAAAATTTTGCAGAAGTTAACGTAGGTCAGGGCTGCAGCCAATAAGCTCACCGTTTGCAAAACAATAAAGTCGGGAATGACAAATGTAAAGAAAGCTCCTACCAACGAATAGATGATCGGGAAGCTGAAAGTGCCGGGATCCGGACCTCCAGTAAGATAAGATGCAACCGCCATCGAATAACGATGAAATTCATGCGCTTCTTGTCCGTTTAATCCGTTGAAGCCTACAATCCGAAAAATTATCCAGAACAAAGGAATGGCAATGCCTATTGTGAGCCAATAGAATTGCACATTGTCTTTTTTCTTTATGTTGTATTCTTCTTCCATTTATTTTTAAAATCAGGAATAAGTATTAAACGTATCAGAAACTCATGTTCACACCTAATGAAGGAATGGTTGGCAACTGATTTACACGTTTAAATCTAACCCTGTCGAAATAAAATATGTTTTCGCGATTGTAAACATTTATTACACTTCCAATCACTTCAATATTTGAATTCTTACCTACATAGAATGTCTTCTTTACACTAACATCCATGCGGTGGTAATCTGGTAGTCTTCCGTCATTAAGTTCTCCATAGCTCGTTCCTAAATACCCATTTGCCGTATTCGGATCGGTATAAAGTCCTCCTGAGAAGTTTAGGTATTCATAGAATCCCGCAGTCTTTGTAAACGGAAATCCTGAACCATAGTTCCATCGTACGTTGAATTCCCAATCCAATCGTTTTCCAAAGGTATATGATCCTACTAAATTTACGTTATGTCGTCGGTCAAAATGCGGACTATAAGTACGAATGCCGTCATTACGCGTTACAAATCCTAATGAGTATACTGCCCAGAGGTAAAGTTTTTTGTATTCGTATTTTAATACTACATCTGCTCCGTATGCTTTACCTGATTCTACAATATAATCTTTTGTTTTGTAGTCGGGTTCGTTGGAGTAAGTGCCGTTATCGGGATAAACTTTATCACGATTGATATTCGTTAGTTGATTGAAATCTTTAATATACGTTTCTACATTCAAGTCGAGATGCTTCGTTAAGTCGAATTCTGTTCCTAATACGAGATCTCTTGCTTTTTGTAAGTGCGACGTTACTGCTTTGCCGTTGAATTCGCTTGGTAATGTTTCTGGTCCCGATAAGAATCCGTAGAATAAGTTCACCACATCACGATCTGATGACGTGCTCAATAGATTTTGCGAGTACATTCCACCCGCTAATTTTACTCTGAATTTATCACTCGCATTCCATTTAAATCCGAAGCGAGGCTCTGGAGAAAATTCCGATAGCGACGCATAGTATTGTATACGCATGCTCGGCTCAAATACAAATTTCTTTCGGGTCATTCTGTATTTAATAAATGATCCAAATTCCGTTGTGTTTTCTATTTGTTCGTTCTTTAATCCAGTAATAGTATAGGCTAAATATTCTGTTCTGAATCCTAGTACTTCAAATCCGTATTTCAATTCGTCTTTGTTATTGTAGCTCACGAAATTCAATCCCATGTTGAATCCGTTTACTCCGCTGCTTCTGGGTTTGTCGCTGGCTTCTTGCTGTTTGATTTTGTATTGTGAGAATGCAAATACTCCTTCTATTAATGTGTTCGATCCTTTCGGTACAAGAACGAAGTTCGAGCCAAATCCGCTACTCTTCCAACCTATAGTTGCGATGTCTCGGAATTTTGCATCATCGGTAAAATTATATCCGAATACATTGAGCTTACTTCCGTTTTCTCCATTCATCGATACTTTGCCGTAAATATCTTGGAAAGAGTAGGGTAGTCCTCCGTCATTCGAGTTTACGTAATCGTAAAATGTTTTTGATGATTGATCGAGATAAGAATTTTTGAATGATAATAGGAAAGATGTACTTCCTCCTCCATTATCGTCTTGTTTTTTAATCGGTCCTTCAATAAGCGCTTTCGATCCAAATGTACTACCTGATATTTTTCCTGATACTCTTTTCTTGTTTCCGTCTTTGGTAGTAATATCCATTACCGATGAAATGCGATCACCATATTCAGCGTTGAATCCTCCAGTATATACATCGGCATTTCTTAAGATGTCAGTATCGAATACAGAGAATAATCCGATCGAGTGAAAAGGATTGTAAATAACCATTCCGTCGAGTAACACTTTATTCATAATAGGAGTACCGCCTCTGATGTAAAGTTGTCCCCCTTGATCACCACTGAAAACTACTCCCGGAAGTACTTGTAAGTATTGAGCTAAATCTGGTTCTCCTCCTACCGAAGGAACAATTTTAATATCTCGTGGCGTGATTTTTTGTACCGATATTCTCACTTCCGTTTTTTGTGCTTCGCGTTCAGCAGATACTTCAACCGACTTTAGGTTGATTACTCTTTTGCTCAATTGAAATTGTTTGGAGACAACTCCATCAGCTGTAATAACAATGTCTGCAAACAATGTGTCAAAACCAATGGCAGAGGCAGCTAACTTGTAATTCCCTACGGGAACTTTTGTAATAGAATAAAATCCGTTGATGTCTGTGGTAGTTCCATATCCCGTTCCTTTTAAGAAAACAGGAGAGAAAATCACAGGCTCACCATTGTCTTTGTCGTATATAAATCCTTTAACACTGCCCGTTTGAGCTGTAGCAAAGAAGTATGCAAACGTTGATATTATTAAAAGCAGTAAATGTTTTTTCATAATTTTTTGGGCGCTGAAGCGAATCAAATTTTTGTTTTTCCCATTTCCATTAACACGTCGAATTCAAAAGGAGTTAATGATACTACCGATAATCGATTTAATCGTAGTAGTTGAATCTCCGATAATCTCTTTTCACTTTTTATCGCCGCTAAACTTACAGGCTGCTTAAGCTTTTTTACGGGCTTTAAATCTACAACCGACCAGTTCGGATCTTCTGTTGTCGGATCTTGATAATGTTCTTTTGCCACTTTGGCTAAGCCAACAACTTCTAATCCTTCGTTGCTATGATAAAAGAGTACTAAATCGCCTTTTTTCATTGCACGCATATTGTTACGCGCTAAATAGTTACGGACACCATCCCAGAAAGTCTTTCCGTCTTTCTCAAATTGGTCCCACGAATATTTAAAAGGTTCTGACTTAACGAGCCAGTAGTTCATAATTGTTTTGGATATGGGACTCCGAAAATAGAGAATTAAAAGGTAAAATTGACGTGCTTTTCGGCAAAACGTGAAAAACTCTTGGTGACTTGATTTCTACTATGTTCTTTAGTTGCTTTTTCATGGGTTTATTGGGTTTTATACTGAT
>JAHEYP010000040.1 GCA_023251535.1 Bacteroidota bacterium | reverse complement strand
GAGAGAAATTACAACCGGAAGATTTAGAAGCACTCTACAAATCAATTGGCGATCGATTTAAGAAGCATTACGCTGGATATAAGGCGTGGATATTCACGGGAAGTCCTGAAGGCGCTAAAGCGGTAGGATTACGCTCAAATCGAAAAATAAAACTCTTCAACGGACCAATCGAATGTAGATTGTTAGGATATGAATTGTTTGAAGGGAGTAAGAAGGATTTGTATAAAGAATAATGTTCTAGTGTGCCAATTTGCTAATTTGCTAATAGAGCGAAGCTCACTTTTTTCGGAGCGAAGCTCAGTTGGAAATGGAGCAAAGCTCACATGATAATTGATATAAAATAATCGTAAAAACGCAACGCCCGCTGAGAATTTCTTGGCGGGCGTTGTGTTTGTTATTGAATTAATATTTTCTTTCTCGTTAAATTCTGTGTATTGGCAGAATGTTAACGTTACTTTTTTTATATTTTTTTAATATTAATAACAACGACACAAGAGATATGACAAATATCATCTCCAATAAATATACATGTTTGAACATCAAATTATTGATAAATAGATTTGATTTATAATTTATTTACCAAAGAGCAATGAAATAAAATCCAACAATTCTTTTAAATGATTTTTCGCCTCGCTCGACCACCAAAAATTCCATTTCGATCCAAAATACATCTGCAATTAAAGTTTTGCATCTATATTGTTATCTGTTATCGAATAATAATGATGTTACAACTTCTATTTTAAAACGAATTCCGCTAAAATAGAAAGTGACAATGCAAGCAATCTACAATCATTTATCGGTCTAGATTAATTCTAAAAGATTTATTACAATCAAATTGATAATCACAAATGATCTAATATTAATAAAGCGATTGCACAATCAAAAACAAGTGGCATCTATCTTCATCGAAGAATATGCTAATGTGAATAGAAATAATTAATTCACAAGATTACATCCTACCTAGCCTATGTTTACTGTTACATATTCTTTCATTAGAAAATCAATTCAATTTCTACTGCTTTTGTTTTCCGTTTTTTCAGCAGATAATATAATTGCTCATGCATCTACTCAGGAAGCTGAAGCTGTTTCGCGATATATTAAAGGAAATCAAAAAGATCTTTATGGTACCACCCGCCGCTTTATTGAGAATGTAGGTCAGTATGGTGAAAATTACCCCGTCTATCCTGAAATGGGTAAAATACTTTATGCATACGAGGGTTTTGGCATTCCGGTTTTATTTACTGAAAAAGGGATTATTTATTTACACCGCAAAGTTGTTGGTCCTACTTTAACAGAAATTGAAAAAGAGGAAAGAAGAAAACATAAAAAGAAAAGTGAAGAGGAAATTGAGGAATTAAAAGTCGTTGATAGAGCAATTACTATGTCGTGGCTCGACAAATCGGTGAATACTGAAGTAATTGCGGAGGGACTAACTGAAGAGTATCATACTTACGGACTTTCTTCAGCAAAGGCTCGCGCCTACACGAAAATCACTTATAAAAACCTTTATGATGGCATTGATCTAGTTTATTCATTCACCAATAAAGATAGCATTGGATATGAATACAGCTTAATCGTAAAACCTAACGCTGATATCTGCAAGTTAAAAATGAGTTTTGCAGGACAGTTGAAAAGATTAAAGCGTGATGCAAATGGAAATTTAATTATTAAATCTGTTTCAGGGGTTACTATCGAATCATTACCTATAACATATTATAGCGACAAATTAAATACAGGCAATCCTATCGCCGATGTTAAATCGTCATTCTCTTTAAAAGGTAAAACTGTATCATTTGACTTTCCCGATAATTACGATAAATCACGTGGCATCACTATCGATCCTTTCGTAAGCGGAACTAGTAACTTAACTAGTCCGGGTACAAATGCAGGTAAGGCTAAGGATGTTGATTACGATTATGCAGGTAATGTATATGTCACCGGTGGTGGCGATGGCTCCGTGTATAAACTCGCCAAGTTTGATCAAAATGGTGTTTTACAATGGACGTTTAGTGGAGTGCTAACTATTCCTGCATGGACATTCGGAACTTATTACGGAGGTTGGGTAGTTGAGAAAAATACAGGTAATGTTTATTTAGGACAAGGATTTTCGCCAAGTGGTGGACATAGAGTAATTAGAATTAATACCATCGGAGTCTACGATAATTATATCTCTACTGCTAATGGAAGTTTCCTCGAAAACTGGAAAATGTTATGGAATTGCAATAGTGGTGTTGCTCAACTAATGATTGCCGGAGGAGGGACAAATTCGAACATCAATTTCGGATTAATCGCTCCTCCATCAGCAACAATTTCATCGGTTAATGTTACAGGAATTCCTTATGGCACCAATGGATGGGCTCAAGATATATCTGATGCAATTATTGATCCATCTAACAACTCTCTATATACAATTTATGGATCGTTAATCGGTACTCCTTCACTCTCGAATAAAATTTATAAAAACAATGCACCTTATAGTGCCGCATCGGTTGCATGGACAGTACCTTCGGGATATACAACAATACAAGAAATTGCAAATCGTCCCTATTTAATGGGACCGAACATCGATAATTCGAGTAATGTATTCGCCATTAATGCATCCTATCTATTTTATTGGGATGGATTAAACTTAAAAGCCATCGACAAAGCTACAGGAGCTACTGTAGGAACTCCAATTTCACTTGTTGGGAATACGGCATTGATGAGCGGCGGAATTATAGCAGATGAATGCAACAATATTTTTATTGGAATGCCAGGAGGATTAATTAAAGTGTATTCGTTCAACGGATCTACTTTCAACGATGCTGCTAAACCCGACATTTCAATTGCAGGATTCAGTTCAAGTGCAGTATATGACTTAGCCTATTATGAAGCAACAAAAACACTTTATGCTTCAGGAAATGGTTTTGTTGCTGCTTACGATGTTGCGTCTTACAATTGTACTTTTAATGCATTTACAATAAATGTAGGATCAAGTTGCGGAACATTTATTGCAACGGCTACTATTAGTCCGACACCACCTGCTGGATCAACCACTACTTTTACTTTATTCAATGGAACCACTCAAATTGCGAGTAATACTACAGGAGTTTTCACAGGACTCACTCCAAATATTACCTATACAATTAAAGCAACAATCAATTTAGTTTGTAGCGGAGTCGTTACGACGACTACATTTGTTTTAACGGGACCAACCATTGCAACATCAATTACGAATTCTACCTGTGGCAACAGCGATGGAGCAGTTACTATTACTGCATCAGGAGGAGTATCTCCTTATACTTACAGTATAAACGGAGTTACTTTTCAAGCATCAAATACATTTACCAATCTCGCCTCTGGATTTTATACAATCACAGTAAAAGATGCCAATAATTGCACTAACACGCAAATAATAAATATAATTAACTCAAACGGCCCTTCTATTACTTTCTCGAAAATCGATGCTTCCTGCGGAGCAAATTCAGGATCAATAACAGCAATAGGATCTGGAGGTACAGCACCACTAACGTATAGTATAAATGGAGTAAACTTTCAAACAAGTAATGTTTTCCCAGGAATTGGTGCAGGAACTTATACTTTAACGGTAAAAGATTTTACTGGTTGTACATCGGTTACATCAGTTACGATATTGAATTTTACAACAGTTACAGTTTCTGCAATTCCCGCTTCAACATATTGCAGTAGTCCGAATGGAACAATTACAGTTGTTGCTTCAGGTGGCGTTGCTCCTCTTCAATACAGTATTAATGCAAACACTTATCAAGCAAATAATCTCTTTACTGGATTACCTGCAGGAACTTATACCGTTACGGTTCAAGATGCCAATGGATGTTTAACAACAGCAAATGCTACAATAGGGAATTTCCCAGCTCCTACTCTAACTGCAACAACAGTAACTGCATCTTGTGGAAATGCAAATGGAAGCATCACAGCAAATAGCACTGGCGGAGTACCTCCTCTTCAATGGAGTATAAATGGCGTTACATTTCAATCAACAAATGTATTTACGGGATTAATAGCAGGAACATATACTGTAATAGTAAAGGATGCTAATAATTGCACAAACACTACCACTGCCATTGTAACAAGTTCTAATGCGCCTAATGTGACAGGTACTGCAACTGCATCATCTTGTGCTGCAAATACCGGTACCATTACTGCTGCAGGAAGTGGTGGAGCAGGAACGCTCACGTATAGTTTAACTGGAGCAACTTATCAAGTAAGCACACTCTTTTCAGGATTAGCTCCAGGTTCTTATATTTTATACGTGAAAGATCTTGCAGGATGTATTGGTGCAGCAATTGTGGTCGTGCCAAGTTCAACTCCTCCAACAGTTACTGCATCTGTAACTGCTACCGCATGCGGAACAAATAACGGAACTATAACAGCAAACGGAACGGGAGGAACTGCTCCTTACACTTATAGCATCAACAACGGAGCCACCTATCAAGTGAGTAATGTATTTACTGGATTAGGCGTTGGAGCATTTACTATTACTATAAAAGATGCTATTGGTTGTACTAATACAGTAAATGCTACTGTGATTAATGTAGCAGGATTATCATTAACTACAACAACAATTTCTAGTGCATGTTCAGTTAATAGCGGTAGCATCACAGCAACAGGATTAGGAGGATTAGCTCCTCTTCAATACAGTATCAACGGATCTACTTATCAAGCCAGCAATACTTTTACTACTCTTGGAGGAGGTTCATATACAGTGTATGTTAAAGATGCAAACGGATGTATAGTTACAACTAGCACAACAATAATTTCTGCTCAAGCGCCTTCTGTTACAGCTACTGGAACAGGGGCTACTTGCGCTGGCAACAACGGAATAATTATTGCTACTGGCACAGGAGGAACAGCACCTCTCCGTTATAGTATTAATGGTGTGGCATATCAATCATCTGGGACATTTATCAATGTCGCTCCCGGAACATATACAGTTTATGTAAAAGATACTGCTAATTGCATTGGTACAACTTCTGTAACAATAACTACAACAGGTACAGGTCCAGGAGTAACTGCATTTACTTTTAAAGTGAGTGATGCATATCCGTGTAATACTGCCTTAGGTTCAATAACCAATCCAAAAGTAAATGGTGCTACATGCGGATCATGTACGTATAGTTTAAACTTCGGAGCATTTGTACCTAATGCCACTCAATTATTTTTGAATTTAAATCCGGGTACTTATTATATAACAGCAAAAGATGCTAATGGATGTACTAAAACAGTAACTGCCACTGTAGGTTTAGGAGTCCTTTCAACAGCTAGCGCAGTTGTAACAGGTACCAGTTGTGCATCTTCAACAGGGTCTATCGCTCTCACTGGCATCGGACCAAAAACTCCTTATCATGCAAGCATTACTGGAATGGCTGGGACATGGGTAACATTTGACCCTACGTATACATTTACAGGATTAGCTCCAGGCACTTATACTCTATTAATGGCCGATGATGAAAGCTTTGATATTGGTCCGCCAATTATTCCCGGAGGCTGCATCACAACTCAAACTATCATTGTTCCTTCAACAAACGGTCCTTCGATTACAGCATCACAAACCGGAGGATCATGCGGTTTAAGCAATGGAACAATTTCAGCAAACGGAAGCGGTGGAACAGGTGCTCTTTCATATAGCATAAACGGATCAGCATTTCAAGCTTCGAGTGTTTTCACAGGACTTGCTGCAGGAAGTTATACCGTAACAGTTCTTGATGGCGCAGGATGTTCGAATTCAATTAATGTTACAGTTACTAATAGCGGTGCAGCTACAGCAACAGCGGTTAGCACTCCTGCTCCTTGCGGAAATGCAAGTGGAACAATAACATTAACTACTAGCGGCGGCACTGCGCCATATCAATACAGTGTTAATGGTATCGCATTTCAAAGCAGCAATGTCTTTACAGGATTGCCTGCCGGCGCATATACTGTAATCATTGGTGATGCAGGCGCATGTATTACTTATAAATCTGTTTCAATTGGAGCAGTATCAGGTCCGACTGTAACAGCTATTCCAATAGCAGCTTCGTGTAATAATAATAACGGAACACTTTTAATTAATGGATCTGGAGGAACTTCTCCATACACGTATAGTGTTGATGGAATTAATTTTCAAAGTAGTAATCAATTTAATGGATTAGCTGCAGGATTTTATACAGTAACAATTAAAGATATTAATGGTTGTACGAGTACCACAGGATTGTCGGTAGGGAATTTGCTTGCACCAACACAAACATTAACTTCTACTGCGGCCACTTGTCAAACTACTAACGGTACAATTACATCAACAGCAGCAGCAGGAACTGCTCCTTATCAATATTCAATTAACGGAATCAATTACCAAGGGAGTAATATTTTCACAGGATTAGCCAGTGGGAACTATACTGTTTATGTGAAAGATTTCAATGGTTGTATTAATACAAAAAGTATTTTAATTCAATCGCCGAACGTCCCTCAAACGTTAACAGCTACAATCACCAATGCGAGTTGCGGAAACAACAACGGAAGTTTAATTGCTGCTGCAACGGGCGGCATCGCTCCATTACAATATAGTATCAATGGCGTTGCTTTCCAAGCATCAACCTCATTTACTGCATTAGTATCAGGAACATATCCACTCACCGTTCGTGATGCAAATTTATGCACCAAGGTTTTCAATGTTACTGTCGCTAATCTAGCAGGACCAACAATCGCAAATACGAATACTACATTATCTTCTTGCTTTGCTAACGACGGCACGATTACAACTGTTGCTAACGGAGGAACAGGAGCTTTGCAGTATAGTAAAAATGGTGTCCTATTTCAAGCAGGACCAGTATTCACTAATTTAGCTCCTGGACCCTATACTATAACTGTAAAAGATTCGAAAAACTGCTTAACAACTTCAAATGTGGTTGTCGGAATGGTTCAAGGTCCAATCATTGCAGCTACAACATCGCATTCACTTTGCGGTGATACAATAAATGTTACACAAACGGGAGGCACTTCAACATTCCAATATAATATCAATCTTGATCCATATCAAAACAACAATCAATTTCCGTGTAAACCAGCTGGGACTTATATGGTTCGTGTGCTTGATGCGAATGGTTGTAAGGACTCAATCATCTTAACGATACTCGGAAGTCCATTACCAATTGAACTTTTATCTTTCACTGGCAAACCAAAATTAAATTACAATTTATTAGAATGGAGAACCGCTAGCGAATCTAACAACGATTATTTCAACCTTGAAAAATCAAAAGATGGGATTACTTTCAATTCGATTGGTGAAATAGATGGCGCAGGGAATAGCACTATCATTCATAACTATTCGTTTAACGACGACAATCCTTATTCCGGAATAAACTATTACCGATTAAAGCAAACAGATTTCGACGGGACATTTAATTATTCACGAATAATTGCTCTTCAAAATATTTCGAATAATTCTTTGGGCTTAACATATGATGGAACAAATAATCAAATGATACTTTTCTGCAATAATTGCACATCAGAAATCAGTAAAGTTGAACTTACAGATGCTGTGGGAAGAATAGTTCATAGTTCGACTTTTGAAGGCCAATCACAAATAATTAATTCAGCTGAATTTGCAAAAGGATATTATTTCGTTCGAATTACAACAGAAAACCAAATCTTTAAATCGAAAGTTTTAATTTACTAATTACCACAAAAAAAAAGCCCGCTAAGAGATTCTCAGCGGGCTTTGTGGTTAATGTGATGTCGTTTACTAATTTAGTTTTTTATGGAGAGGGGTACCGTTAGCCCGATTGTAATATTCCTTCCCATTGCCGCAATTCCAGCGTCTTTTAGTCGGCTGAGGTGATTGTAATAGGTAATATCTCCAAGATTGTTACCTAGTACAAAAAGTGAACACAGTGTCTTTCCGATTTTAATATCTGCATTTATTGACGCTCCAAAGATTGTAGCTCCTTTCGTTTCTGTTTCGAAGGTATCGATTCGGTCTTGCTTTGAATAGACGTCTAACATCGCTTTTACTTGTAATTGCTTGAGTGCACTTGCCGATTTTTTAATGATCGAATAGCTCAATTCAGAATTCCAATGTAAGGGCGGAACAAATGGTAATGCCGTATTTTGATCTTTGTTTTCTCCGATCACAAAGGCTAGTTTATTTTCAAAATGCAATGGATCGGTGATGTGATAGTCGAACATAAATTCTGCACCGTAAAGCACAGAATTACCTTGAATATATCGATAAACAGGATAGTCTGTTCCCTCAACTTCTTTGGTCTCATTTCCTATATTGCGGTAATAAATAAAGTCATTGATGTCATTGTAAAAGAGGGATAGTTCTGCTCCTGCTTTACCGCTTTCATACCCCATGCCTATATCCCATTGCAGACTTGTCTCTGGCTTCAAATTGGTATTTCCTATTTCGTAACGGAAGGTTCCTTCGTGGATGCCATTGGCAGCTAATTCTGATATATTCGGCGCTCTGAATCCACGCCCGACATTAAATTTCAAATGCAATTGCTCATTGACTTCATAGGTTGTTCCCGCCGATGCTGATATTGCGCTTACAGTCGATTTAAACGCATTAAACAATGAATCGAGTTGTTCGCCCTTTACTTCACGATAGTCGATTCTTGCGCCCGCATTGACGGTCCAGCGGTTGAAATTTTTCTTCGCCGAGACAAACCCTCCTCCTTCTTGCATTGTGTATTCGGGAATTAAAAACTCATCTCCTTTGTTTTCATTTTCTTGATGCAAAGCGCTAATTCCCGCTACTAATTCAATTCCTTTTATTTCGTTGAAATAATATTTCAAATCGGCACTGAATGTATTTAGACGGAAGAATAGTCCTGGGATGTTTTCACTTTCCGAAAATTCTCTTCGGTCGTTTTGCTGCCATCCTATTACAGTTCTTAAATTCCCTTTGCCTATGAAATAACTTCCCACCGACGAAATTTTCAAATGATCGACTTTCTGAAATGGCAAATCTATTCTTCTCGTATAGGCATCACCGTTAGGAACAATCTCTCCGATGGCATTTAAAAATTGTCCGCTAGCGGAGTCTCTTTCGCCTTCTATGAGTCCGAATTTTGCATGATATGTACTTATGTGTACATGCTGATATCCCCATTTGCGGTTGAGTCCCAGCATCACATTCCCGTTTTGTTCATTGAAGGCTGAATTATAAACTGCTTCTTGCGGCGTTTTATAGGCTGCAGCATCTTTATAGGTTCCTCTAATCCTCCACACAAAACCTTTTTGATTTCCTTCAGCCATCACACTGTTTGCACTCATCTTATTGTTGGTGGAGTATTGGGAATTCACTTCTGCATTGATGGTGCCTTGTGGTGCTGGAACAGGCTCTAATATATTTATCACCCCTCCTAAAGCATCTGATCCGTACATCAAACTGGCAGGTCCTTTCAATACTTCTATCCGGTCAGCCGAGAATTGATCAATTTCTAGTCCGTGTTCATCGCCCCATTGCTGCCCTTCTTGACGCAGTCCTTCGTTCACAGTGACTATTCGGTTATAGCCTAATCCGCGTATAACAGGCTTACTGATGCCTCCACCTGTAGTGATTCCTGACACTCCAGGAATTTGCGCTATCGCATCGGTGATATTGGTGGCTCCTACTGTTTGTAGTTGCTTTTTCTCGAGTGGTTCTATCGATAAACTCGATCGTGCATGGTCGGTGGTGAAGGCCGATCCCGTTACTACAACTTCACTCTTTTCGAGTATGGTTTCTGATAATAAGAAATCTTTTTTATGCGTTGTCGACAAATCGATCATTTCTGTAAGGACTCCATAACCGATCAACTTCACTTGAACCATCAACTTGCGCGATGGCAATTGAGTGATTGAATAATGTCCGTCGACGTCTGTTATCACTCCCGTTCTTGTATCGGGAATATAAACTGCCGCTCCTACAATTGGTTCTCCTGTTTTTTTGTCGGTGACCTTCCCCTCTAACGACGATTGAGCATTACTCAATACCGGAAGTAATAGAAAAATAAATATGAGTTGATATATGATTTTCATTTGATAGTATTATTGATTGCCTTTTTCCTACTAACGTTTATGGATAGCAGAAAATCAAACGCGATATTCTGAATCACTTCTAGCGTAATTCAAACTGCATTTGCTTTTGGGCAAAGATTTGTAAACTGTTGGATTAAAATGCATATCTATTGCCTGCTGAAAATTAATCTAGTCGACAACGATATCACATTAAATAAAAATTACGCTTTTACGCTCGGCGGACCACGTGCGTGATCATTAGTTATAAAAATGGTTACCGGCGCAGGAGTTTTTGCAATGAAAAATTCACGATTATATGCTTGCTCGAAATTTACTTCTTGCGCTTCTTCGTGAACTACCGGAGGTAATGAAAGTTCAAGGATTAAACAGTGTTCGTGTTGCTCACTAAAATTTAGACGAGCATTCCCAACAACGTGGTGATCATCGGTATCATGATGATGTGTTAACTCATGCCAAAGTTCGCGCGGCAACATCCACTGCAAGCAAATTGCCAGCAGCAGCCATGCTAAACTTTTACGCATCGTTAACTTTTGCATCTTCTTCTAATTACGAAAAGCGTATTGAATGAGGTTTGCACCCATCTTCAATGCTTTCAATCTATTTTCTTCGGAGTCTTTATGTACTTCACGGTCTTCCCATCCGTCGCCTAAATCGCATTCGTAATCATAAAAGCAAACCAATCGTCCGTTATAAAACAATCCGAATCCTTGTGGAGCTGTTCCGTCGTGCTCATGAATCTTTGGCAATCCGTTAGGGAAATCAAATTTCTGATGATAGATAGGATGTGAAAATGGTATTTCTACGAATTCTAATTCAGGAAATACCCGCTTCATCTGTGGACGAATAAACTTATCGAGTCCGTAGTTATCGCTGATATGAAGGAATCCTCCTCCGGTTAAGTACTTGCGCAAATTATCCGATTCAGCTGTCGAGAAAACAACGTTTCCATGTCCTGTCATGTGCACAAAAGGGTAATTAAACAACTCGGGACTACCCACTTCCACAATTGCTTGCTCGGGATTAATAGTAGTACCTAAATTCTGATTGCAGAAATTCACCAAATTCTTCAAGGAAGTCTCGAGGTTAGCATACCAATCGCCACCACCATTGTATTTCAACAAGGCGATTTTCATCGAAGGCTCAGGAGCACCCGCAGCACTGCATAGCAAAACCGGAATAGCCAATAAGAAAATTAATTTCTTTATCATAAGACAAAGGTAGGTTTTTTAAGAAGAAAGATGCAAGATGAAGGGTGAAAGTTGTTAGATGATAGATGATCGATGATAGATGAACCCGGTTCATTTTCAAGTGCCATGATCCAATTGTATAAAATCGAAAATCGATACACGAGGAAAGATGAAAGGTCCAAGATACAAGATGCAAGCTGTTCGCGGTCCGTTTATAAGGATCAAAATGAAAGGTGAAAGGTGAAAGATGAAAGGTCCAAGATACATGATTATCGCGGTTCATATTTAAGAACCAAGATCCAATTGCATAAAATCGATAATCGATCATCAATCATCGACCATCGATCATCAAAACGAATCCTTATCCCACGATAAATTAAAAGCCATCGTGGCATACAAAGCAGCAGTTTCAGTTCTTAATCGTGATTCGCCAAGTGAAACGGGTTTAAATCCTTTGTCGATTGCTAGTTGAATTTCTTCGGGTGAAAAATCACCTTCGGGACCAATCAGTACAACAACGTTTTCTGCATGATCGAGCATTCGTTGAATTGGCATTTTAACGCTGTCCTCGCAATGCGCAATAAGTTTAATGGCATTATCGGGTGCATTCGCAATAAACTCTTTAAAAGTGATCATTGGCTGCAATACGGGAAAGCGACAATGCATCGATTGCTTAGCAGCGGCAACGATTACTTTCGATAGCCGATCGGGCTTCACTTCTTTTCGTTCCGAATAGCGACATAAAAGCGGAGTTACTGTTTCTATTCCTATCTCAGTTGATTTCTCGAGGAACCATTCAAAGCGGTCGATATTTTTGGTGGGCGCAATGGCGATATGCAATTCCCTCGTTCTAATTTTTTGCGGCACCTCATCGATGATGCGATAAGAGCATTTCTTGGCATGCACTTCTACTAACGCAGCGTTGTATAGATGTCCTATTCCGTCAGTCACTCCAATGGCATCACCAACGCGCAAGCGAAGCACATTCGCAGCATGGTACGACTCATCGGGAGGAAGAAGAAGTTGATCGTCGGCAGGCGATAACTCGGGACAATAAAACAGATGCATAGGCAAATAAAAAGGGGCGAAAAAATCGCCCCTTTCAATATAGTATTAGTGATTATGCTACTTCTGGAACAGAAGGTGCAGCGGCTAAAATTTCAGCGCTTGCGCCATCAGCATACTGCTGGAAATTCTTAACGAATTTACCTGCAAGATCTGCAGCTGTTTGATCGAAGGCAGCTTTATCGCTCCATGTTAAACGAGGATTTAAAATCTCTGCAGGAACGCCTGTACAAGTTTTAGGGACACGTAAACGGAAGATTGGCAACTCTTCGAATTCTGTATTATCGAACTCGCCATTTAAGGCTGCAGAAATCATAGCACGAGTATAGCTTAACTTCATACGTGATCCTACTCCATAAGAACCACCTGACCATCCAGTGTTCACTAACCAAACTTTTATATCTGGATTCTCTTTTAATTTCTTTCCTAATAACTCTGCATATTTAGCAGGATGTAAAGGAAGGAATGCCTTACCGAAGCAAGCAGAGAATGTAGTTGTAGGCTCAGTAATTCCCATTTCAGTTCCGGCTACTTTCGCAGTATATCCAGAGATGAAATGATACATCGCTTGTCCGTTATCTAAACGAGAGATCGGAGGTAATACACCGAAAGCATCGCAAGTAAGGAAGAAGATATTTTTTGGTGTTTTAGCTACCGAAGGCTCAACCGAATTGTCGATGTAGTTAATCGGGTAAGCAACACGTGTATTCTCTGTTTTAGAAATATTATCGTAATCAACAGTAGTTGTTTCAGGATAACACTCGATATTTTCAAGTAATGAACCGAAACGAATAGCGTTGAAGATTTGAGGCTCTTTCTCGGCAGATAAGTTAACGCATTTCGCGTAGCAACCACCTTCGAAATTGAACACTGAATCATCACTCCATCCATGCTCATCATCACCAATTAATCCACGGTTCGGATCAGCACTTAAAGTTGTTTTACCTGTTCCCGATAAACCGAAGAACAATGCAGTATCACCATCCTTACCAATATTGGCAGAGCAATGCATACTTAAAACACCTTTGTGTTGAGGAAGCACATAATTTAATACAGTGAAGATTCCTTTCTTGATTTCGCCAGTGTAACCAGTTCCACCAATAAGGATCATTTTCTTAGTATAATTGATGATCGCAAAGTTATGCTGACGAGTTCCGTCGATTGCAGGATCAGCTAAGAAGCCAGGAGCATTAACGATTGTCCACTCAGCAGTAAATGTTTCTAACTCCTGACGATTAGGACGAAGGAATAAGTTATTTACAAAAAGGTTTTGCCAAGGATACTCAGTAACCACACGCACATTTAAGCGGTAACGCGGGTCAGCACAAGCATAAGCATCACGCACATATACCTCACGGTTAGTAAGGTAAGCTTGCATACGTGTGTAGATATGGTCAAATTTGGCCGCATCGAATTTAAAGTTGATATCGCCCCACCAAACGGTATTTTCGGTTTCGCTGTCAACCACACAGAATTTATCCTTAGGCGAGCGGCCTGTAAATTCGCCGGTATCGATGGCTAACGCACCAGTATCGGTAAGCGTTCCCATGCCTTGCAGAATAGTTTCTTCAACTAATTCGGCTGGAGTTAAATTCCAGTGCGCGATCGCTACATTCTTTAAACCCAAATCAGCAATAGAAGCATTAGGGTTTTTAATTCCGTATTCGTTCATAATTTTTCCTGAAAGTTTGTGCAAAGAAACGGAATTTTTAGTGTTCCGTCAATTGATATTTTATATGATTGCTATCACTGTTTAAAACGATTTGCCTTATTCTCTTCGATTTGAATGAGTTCCCGTCCTTTTAAGGCCGATTTTAACCCTGAAATAAATTCACTTTGCTCTTTTTCCGACAATTCAGATAGCGAAAATTGGTTCTCTACCTCCCCTTCGCGTCCCCAAGGATGCGCTACGTACGACACCATTTTACCCGATTTCTCGCGATATTGTTTGATATACTCATCAAGGACTCTTTTTGCATCGACATCTGTGCCTGCTCCAATACTTATAAAGTTGACTGCCAATCGAATAACGGCAGCTTGCTTATTGGGAGAAGCCTCTTTTTGAGATTCTTCAGGCGTATTTGACACAGCGGTTTCTTTTGCAGGTGAACTAGTAGAATCAGAAGTGGCGGTTGCTGCCTCTTTTGTTCCATGACACGACACAGCCAAAAAGGCGGCACCGATAATCAATGTTTTCATCATAATTACTGTTTATTTGGAACGGTAAATTTACTCACTGCAACGAATAAAAAGAGCCATCCGGCAATAAATAATAATCCTCCAATTGGGGTTATAGGACCAAGGAACGTTGCCGAGATACCCGTTATTGTGCGAGTCGTTAATAAATATAGACTCCCACTGAAGCAAAATATGCCCGCTAAAAACAATGAAGCAGCGGTTTTTAACTGTTTTACAGGTTGCAACATCAATAATACCCCGCAAATCAACATTGCCAACGTGTGCAGCATCTGGTATTTAACGGCAGTTTCCCAATTCAAAACCGATTTTTCATCGATTAATTCTTTCAGTTTGTGAGCACCGAAGGCGCCAAAAGCAACTGCGATGGCACCCGATATGGCGGCTATGCGAAGTACTTGTTTTGCGTTCATGGGACAAAAGTAGAGAAATAACGATTTGAAGATTTGAAAATTGGGCAATTTGAAGATTGGAGCGAAGCTCGGGCGATTTGAAAATGTGATAATTTGAAGATTTGAAGATTTGAAGATTGGAGCGAAGCTCGGTTTTGGGAGCGAAGCTCTTTATACATCCCAATAAAATCCTGGAGGGATGTCATTATTGTTACTCTCGCTACCCGCTTCGTGAACCATAAACCATGAACCACGAACCATAAACCATGAACCACGAACTATAAACCAAAAACCATGAACTATCCTCCTCTACCCTCACCGCTAAACCCGCTTCGCGTAACTTCGAACTTCGAACCTCGAACCCCGAACCTCAAAAAAAGGTGAAACCTTCCGATCCCACCTTTCCCAATTTTTTATCTCGTCTTATCTCTTCGATTCGATATATTCATTCAATTCTTCTATCGATGATTCGAAGGTGAATGCATCGTTTACTTTGAAGTAGTTTCCGATATCGTATGTATGGTCGTAAGCAAATTTCGCCATTTGTAGTTTTGAGTCTTCAAAGGTGAAACAGCCAATTAATTCTTTTACTTGTCCCGTTAATAAACACTGACTTCCTACCACTTGCTTTGCAATGGTCAATCGTGTTTCTTCGAATGATTTCGACATCAATGATTTTTTAAGGTCGCTGAAATCATTTGTCGACATCGGCATCGGACAACCAATTGGTCCGTTGTAACCAGGCAAATAATTTACTGGTGCCGGTGGCGGTGGTGGTGGATCTTGATGCGGATGTGAGTGCGCAGGTGGCGGTGGCGGCGTTGAATATCCGCTGGATGAAGTGGTAGTTGTGGTAGTAGTAGTTGTTGAGTGTACCGTTGTTGAAGAACTTTGGGTCTCTCCGTCCATTCCCGATACATTCATATTGATACTTCCTCCATTCTCTCCCATGTTAAAGCCCATGTTGATATTCACATTATCGGGATTTCCAGTGCCATTAGTGGTAGTTGAGGTTGTTTGCTGATGTACCACCGTTGTTTCTGTTGGAGCTGGCGTCGCCGCAGGATTAGCATTGTAAACTACAACCGATTGCGTTGCAGGTGCTGTTGGTGCTTGAGCAACTGGAACCGAGCTCACAAAACGAATCACATATTCGCCTTTGTTATTTTTCTTTACGCAATACGATGTTTCATTGCCTAATTGAATCGCTAGATTAAAATTTTTCTCGCCTAATGCTTGACTGTCGAAAATCACTTTTAGCTTGTAAAATTCTGCGTTTAATCCCGTGATTTTTACGTTTGTCTCAGGACGATCATTTTGGCGAATTCCGTTTAAAATTGCAGTGAATTTTTCACCGTTTTCGGTAAACAAAATAACATTACTGCTTTGAGCCATCATTAAGAAGCTCACTAAGCATAATGCGGTTGATAGAAATACTTTTTTTAACATAAGTTGATGATTTAATGTTTGATTGCCCACAGGCAACCTTTATGCCAATTTTTGCGAAGGTAAAGTTATAACTTATTTAAATCAGTTTTTAGGTCCGATGAACTTTACTTTTCTAACTTCGCAGCCAATTATCAGGATATGAAAAATTTGTTAGTTGTAGGCGCCGGACGATCTTCAGGATCATTAATTCAATATTTGTTAAAACATGCAGCTGCCGATGGCTATTGTGTGAAAGTTGGCGACCGCTCGGTGGAATTGGCTTTAGAAAAGACTGAAAATCACCCTTCTGCCCTTGCTTTCGCATTCGACATTGAAAATGAGTCGCAAAGAGCTGAAGAAATTGCAGCAGCCGATTTAGTAGTTTCCCTCCTCCCTCCTGCCCTTCATATTTTGGCAGCCAAGGATTGCGTGCGTTTTGGTAAAAATTTGGTGACCGCTAGTTATGTTTCGAATGAAATTCAGCAACTCCACGATGATGCTATTGCTAAAAATATTATCCTTTTAAACGAATGCGGACTAGATCCGGGTATCGATCATATGTCGGCGATGGAAATTATTCACCGCTTACAAGATCAGGGTGCTGATATCACTTCGTTTAAGTCATATACTGGTGGACTAGTAGCTCCTGAGTCGAATGATAATCCGTGGGGATATAAGTTCACCTGGAACCCGAGAAACGTGATTGTAGCGGGACAAGGCACTGCGAAATTCATTCAAAACGGACGCTACCATTATACCCCTTACAGCCGACTTTTCACTGAAATCACTCCTATATCGGTTGAGGGACTAGGAAGCTTCGACGGATACGCGAATCGCGATTCACTAGCTTACCGAAAACATTACGGTATTGAAAATATTCCCACATTAATTCGCGGGACATTACGCCAAGGCGGATACTGCAAAGCCTGGCAAATATTTGTCACACTAGGACTCACTGACGACACATACGTTATTGAAGATTCTGAGAACTTGACCTATGCCGAAATCGTGGAAGCATTAATTCCTGCGCATATCGAAGGAGCAACAACACGCGAGAAACTAGCCAAGTTATGCGGGATGAATGCGAATGACGAAAGCATGGAAATGATTGCATACACGGGCATTTTTGAAAACCAAAAAACGGGAATGAAAAATGCTACGCCAGCGCAAATTTTACAACAAGTATTAGAGGGCAAATGGTTATTAAAACCGGGCGACAAAGACATGATTGTAATGCAGCATCAATTTGAATATACGGTAAGCGGACAAAAAGGAAAGATCATATCAACTTTAGTAGTAAAAGGCAGCGACACCACGCATACTGCGATGGCAAAAACAGTAGGATTACCTCTGGGAATCGCAGCTCGTATGATATTGCATAACAAGATCTCCTTGAAAGGAGTGCAAATTCCAGTACACAAAGAAATTTACGCCCCTATTTTAACTGAGCTATCGGGTTGCGGGGTGAAGTTTGAAGAATAAAAATTGGCCGCAGATCCCGTTAAAACGGGAGCACAGATGGTGAAGATTTGTTATGATTTGTTCTTTTATCATTTCGAGATTATTGAAAAGGATGAAAGATACAAGACGCAGGGTGCAGGATTTTTTGATTTCGGTTCGATGAGAGGTTTTATTTAACCACAAAGAACACAAAGAACACACAAAGTTCACAGAGATTAAACTATTTAAAAGTTGAAGCTGAGTTTCCTTTAAACGCGTCATCCCACCTCGGCTTCGCCGCCTCTGTGCGCTCTGTGCCAAGCGTAGCGCCTCCGTTAACTCTGTGGTTAAATAAAAAGCACGCGCCTAAGCAAAGCGTCCGTACTCCTCGGCTTCGCCGCCTCTGTGCCCTCTGTGCCAAGCATCGCGCCTCCGTTAACTCTGTGGTTAAATAAAAAGCATCGCGCCTAACCAAAGCGTCCGTACTCCTCGGCTTCGCCGCCTTTGTGCCCTCTGTGCCAAGCATCGCGCCTCCGTTACCTCTGTGGTTAAATAAAAAGCAAAGCGCCTTCTATAGTTAAAAACCATATCTAACCACAAAGAACACACAAAGTTCACAGAGATTAAACTATTTAAAAGTTGAAGCTGTGTTTCCTTTAAACGCGCCCTCACACCTCGGCTTCGCCGCCTCTGTGCGCTCTGTGCCAAGCATCGCGCCTCCGTTAACTCTGTGGTTAAATAAAAAGCATCGCGTTCAAAAAAAGGCAGCGTTCAAAAAAGCAAAGCGCCCTTCTTCTCAAAACCCCATATAATACTCCCTCGTCAACATTTTATATTGATCAGTATATACGCGATCGTCTTTTTCTTCGTGGATGATTAATTCGTCTTCTTGTAGTTCTTCTCCGCTTCTGCCGAATTCCATGAGCACTCGTTTTTCGGGTTTGCTCATTTTCGTTTTTACATGCGTTATGTGATTGCAAAATAGTCCGCTTTGTTCGGCTAGCTCTCTGAAAAATATTCCTTCTTTTGAGGGCAGTATCACACAAAAGCGTCCCGATGCACTTAACAGCCTCACTACTCCATCTACTAATTGCGCAAATGATAATGATGCAGAGGCAGAGCGTGCTATATTGCGGGCTTCGTCGGTGGCAGCAAAGGAGTCGATGAAATACGGGGGATTAGAAACGATTAAGTCATAACGTTTCCCCGGACGAAATTCTTGCAAAGGACAATTTACAATCTTGATTTTATCGGGCCATGGCGACTGACTTACATTCTCTATTGCTTGAGAACAGGAATCGCGATCGATATCAATAGCATCAATAAAGGCAGTGCTTTTCTGTGCTAACATGAGCGCTATAAGCCCCGTGCCTGTGCCAATATCGAGAATAGAACTTGCTGCTTCTGGCATCACCCAAGCACCTAGCAAAACCCCATCGGTGCCGACTTTCATGGCACTCCTATCCTGGGAGACAGAAAACTTTTTGAACTGAAAAACTGATTCCGGCATATACAACGGCGAATAACAAATATAGGGAAAGGAGTCGCCTAACAAAAAAAAGATCGTAAAAAGGATAAAAAAAGTCGAAAAAGGGTCCCGAAAAAAAGTTTATTTGGACATTAAACCCTCCATTTCTGGAATTCCATAAAAATAATTTGAAAGTTTTCCCGCTGTTTTTCAACAGATTACGATTTTAATTAGTACTATGTATTGCATAGTACTATTGAATATGCATATGTTTGCATCATCAAATACTGAAAATCGCATTGTTGCCCATATATCTCAATAGTAAGCGAACAACGAACAGCCGGCAGCACAAAGAAGATCAGGAAATAAAAAAACCAAGAAAATGAGCAATGTAGAAAACACCCAACAGCAGATGAGAAAAGGGGTGTTGGAGTTTTGCATCCTCAGCATCATTGCACAAGGAGAAGTTTATCCCTCCGATATCATTGCAAAGATGAAAGAAGCGAAACTGATGGTGGTAGAAGGAACGCTCTATCCACTCCTCACCCGACTCAAGAATCAAGGTCTCCTTTCATATACCTGGAAAGAATCGACCGGTGGTCCGCCACGAAAGTATTACACCTTAACCCCTATCGGAATTGAATTTTTAGCAGCACTCCGAATAACATGGGACGAATTAGTAATCGCTGTTAACACAACCACCTTAAATCCTAACGCAAAATGAATAAGACCGTAACAGTAAATATAGGAGGCATGGTCTTCCACATTGAAGAGCTGGCCTACGAAAAACTTAAAAAGTACCTTGAAGCGATCAGAGGATATTTTACAACATCTGACGGACGCGACGAAATCATTCAAGACATTGAAAGCCGTATCGCTGAAATGTTTGCTGAAAGAATTGGCAACAGCCGCCAAGTAATTACCGAAGCTGATGTTGATTTTGTAGTGAACGCATTGGGTCGCCCAGAGCAAGTTGCGGGTGCCGATGATGATGGAAATGCAAAATCTTCGTCGAACAATGGTAACTATAGCGGAGGTAACTTCAACTCTACTATTAACGACAAAGGATATCGTCGCCTTTACCGCGATCCTGATGATAAAGTTGTTGGTGGTGTTTGTAGCGGTATCAGTCACTATGTAGGTATCGATCCTATTTGGTTACGATTAATCTTTGCGGTTGCGTTCTTTGTATTCGGTTCAGGGTTCTTATTATATCTGATCTTGTTAGTGATTGTGCCGAAAGCTAAAACAACTTCTGAAAAGTTAGAGATGAAAGGTCAAGCCGTTAACATCGATAACATAAAAAAAACAATTGAAGAGGAAGTAGAGGATATTAAAAGTCGTTTAAACGGTAACGGACCGGCTTTTAAGAGAGGAACCTCCGGTATCGCAAGATTCTTCGAAGGAGTTGGTTCCGTACTCGTTGAAATCCTTCGCATTCTTATCAAATTTGTTGGAGGCGTATTAGCTTTTGTTCTTATCGTAATTCTGTTTGCACTCTTTGTAACATTATTAGGAATCACAGGAGTTATTGGCGATGCACAAATTCCAGTCTTCTTAAGTTCAGTATTCCTCGATAGCACTCAACTTACATTAGCTACTATCGGAATCGGAATTGTAATTGGTGTGCCTGTGTTGATGTTGCTTTATCGCATCATTCGTTCATTGTTCAAGATTAAGTCTGAGTCGAATGTAGTTCGCTATACTGCATCAATTATTTGGGCTGCAGGTGTTGTTCTTTGCTTCTTTGTGGGTATGAAAATTAGTCGCGATTTCAGAGTGCGCGAAGAGTACAGAGCAGAGATGCCAATATCACAACCAAGTGGTGATACGTTGATGCTTGAAAAAATTCCGAACGAAGATTATAATGTATCATGGTATGATGATGTAACTATCAATCAAGATATATGGACTGTAGGTGCGGGTGCCGATTCAATCAACTTTAATATGGTTGAACTCGATATCGTGAAAGCTGAAGGTGATCGTTTCGAATTGCAAGAGATTGCCAGAGGACGAGGATCTAGCCGACGCGAAGCAGAAGATAACCTTAGAAGAATCGATTACCGTTATGCGCAAGAAGGGAATACATTAAAAGTATCGGATCATTATACGCTTAGCAAAGGAGTGAAATTCCGCGGACAAAAAATCAAGATGTTATTGAAGGTGCCGGTAGGAAAAAGTGTTTACTTAGGAAATGATATGGGAGATGTAATCTACGATATCAAAAACAAAACAAACACTTATGATCTCGATATGATTGGACATACTTGGACGATGACTGAAACAGGATTAGAATGCTTAAACTGCAATTTACCTGACGAGAACAAAGACTACAGCGACAATCCCGATGATAAAGCCGACAAAAACGTACACGTACGTATCGATGGAAAAAATGTCGACATTAAAAACGACAACGACACCATCAACTGGGATAATAAAGATGTAAAAATCCACATCAACAAAGAAGGTGTTGTGATTGATGCAAAAGAGAAAAAGTAATTGATTTTTTTGATTTAAAGGGAGAGGAACAACATCTGATCCTCTCCCCTTTTTTAAAAGAAAACGCTTCGAACCGCGAAAATTTCCTTTCAGTAAAGCTTCTTACACATTTAGCAGAATATTAACACAGATTTTAAAATTCGAGTCGATATTTGCAACATCAAACAGCTTTAAAAACCGTTCACAAAAATTTAACATGTAGCGTGTAACAAAACCAAACCGGAACGCGTCACATACAAGTACTCCCACATTTCCGAGGGAAAACCAATTGAAAAATTAACACTCAAAAAAAAAGCGATCAAAACATCGCCGGGTAAACTCTTGCCCAAACCGAAAAAAAACCACCTATAAAAAAACAACAACATGAAAACAACACTTCAATTTTCGACACTAAAAAAATTCGCAGCTGCCTGCGTACTGATGTTATCGCTAACAGCAACAAGCTTTGCGCAAAGCAACTCAGAAATATCGGCAGACGTACGTGCAGAAGTAGAAAAGTTAAATAAGAATATCGAGCAAGATGTTGCTAACAAAGACTTTTCAAGCATTGTAGATTTATATGCCGACGATGCAACTATTATTGCTCCGGGAGGAAAGAAAATCCAAGGCCGTAAAGCCATCGCCGAATACTGGTATTCACTAGGAACAGCAACTTCTTTAAAATCAGAAATCATTGAATTGGGAGGAAATGGTAAAGTCATTTATCAATTAGGAAAATGGACAGTTACTTCAGTAAAAAACGGCACCGAACAAACCATCACAACCGATGTAGTACTCGTGTGGAAGAAAAACACTAACTACGAATACAAAATTCAATTAAACAGCTCGAACAATGCAGTAGCAGTAAACGGAATTCAATCTAATTCCTTCGAAGCAGCCAAAAATTAATACAAGAAAATTAACATAGCGTTAAGTTTGTCAGGTTAGGTTAAAAGCCGCACGTCGTGAGATGCTGCGGCTTTTTTGTTATTGGCCGCAGATTGTTATGATCGTGATGATTTGTTATGATTTTGAATAGTTCCATTTGAAGATTCCCCTAATTGAAGAGCTAATAAATATTAGCAATCCATCAAGCGTAGCACATTTAAAGCGAAGCGCTCTTAATCATAAAATATCTTAATTATCATAAAAATCTGCGGCCCATCAAGCGAAGCGCATTTCAATCGAAGCGCCAAAAAGCGTAGCGCTCAACAAAAAGCGTCAGCAATTCGAAATTCGAAATTCAAGAATCAAAATCCTTTAAATCCTTTTCAAATCCTTTCATCCGTGTTCTATTTAAATCTCATCCCAACATCAAAATTCAGAGTCCGCGATGCCTTTATTCAGCACATAATTCTTCAAACTGATAATTATCTTTCCAGTTTTGGGTTCTTTTCCCGCAGGAACTTTCGATGCGGTTGAATTAATATCGGCCGAAACAGCCTTCGGGATTTTAAACTTCTTCACCTCTACCGTAAACATAATTTTATCGGGTAAAGCATAGGCTTCGAAAGCTCCGTAAGTATAATCAATCAATACTGTTCCGTTAGTACGTGTTGTTAATTGCGACCGCATTATCAAACTAGCTTTTACATCCACCCAAATTTTCGCGAACACTAAATCACCTGTATCTTTCTTCGGAATTACATTTACGAGCATTGTTGAAACGCCGTTGATCACTTCACTCCCACTCACAAATGCTTCGTAAGAACTTTCATCTTTCAACAACACAAACAAATTATCGAATTGTTGTTTGGGAAGGATGGCAATTCCCGTAGCTTTTATTCGAAATTTATCGGGTTGCTTAAATAACACTTTCGCCTTTTGTGGCAATATTTTCAAGAAGGAAATGCGCGTGTCGATTACTGCATCTGCGCGATAATCTTTCGCCTTCATATACTTTGCATTCACAGCTTTGATGATCGCGTTAGCATCGGCAGGGACTTGCGCTGAAAGACTAACCGATAATAGGCAACATGCCAACCATAATTTGAGTTTCATTAACTTAAAATGTCTTTTTTATTAAACGTATACACCGAAACGGAAAGAAACAATATCACATGCGCCGCCAATATCAATAACGATTCTCGGATCTGTTCTACCGGCAGCGGATTATCAAAGAAATTTCGCCAAATCACCATGTGCGTAGTAAACAGAAAAGGTTTTATTAAATCGAAGAAAGGAATTTCCATCGTGCCAATTATCGTAAACAAAATAATCACGGCCATAGTAGAGATAATAGGACCAATTGAATTTTCGGCAAAGCACGATAACATCAACGAAAACGAAGCCACCACTAATAAGCTCAAAAAGGCAACACCGAAGGCTGCCATAAATCGCCAGAAGGTATCATCACTTTGAATGATGATCAGTTCTTCGCTTTTCAAAACGATCAAATCACCATGTCCGAAGAATAAGAGTCCTAATCCCAGCGACAAAATCCCCAACCAAAGCAGCAACATCATCACATACAATGCGCCGGCGAGAAATTTACTCATGAGCAATCGTGTACGGCTCACGGGACGCGTTGCAATGAGTCGGATGGTGCCCATGGCTGCTTCACCGCTAATGAGGTCGCCCGTCACCAAAGCCACCAACAGCGGGATTTGAATGATAAGGGTTTGTAAGATGATAAAACAAACCAGATTACCATTCAGAATATTCCCTTCGAGCGAGAATGCCATTTGCAAGGGATTGGTAATAAAGCTGATATAATTTAATCCATCGAGAAACATGGCCAAATGAATCAGCCCCACAATAACAGTGATGGCAATTAACCCGATATAACTTCGGGGTTTGGCGGCTATTTTCACCAATTCGGTGATAGTTAAACGAAACATAGGCAGGTTACAGGCATTTAGAACAAACGAATAAGAGAATTGTTCAACCCCAAAAGAAATTCACATTCAGGTATGTAAAATACGGCATAAAGATCGTTATATTGTTCGAAAACCTTTATACTTTTACCGCATGAAGATCAGAAAACCCGATTTCAAAAAGTGGGCGCCACTGTTGCGTAATAAGTACTTTATTACCTCATTGGCATTTGTGATATGGTTATTATTTTTCGACAAAAACGATTTATTTTCTCAATTGAGTTACCGACGACAATTAAAAGAATTGCAAGTCGATAAGGAATACTATTTACAAGAAATAGCGCGCAACAAAGAAGACATGAAAGAGTTGATGTCGGACCCGGAGCACCTCGAAAAATACGCTCGCGAACGCTACCTCATGAAAAAGGACAACGAAGATATTTTTTTGATACTTCCCGATTCGGTGGATAAAGAAGTGAAGTTTGAAGAATAATTTTGGATTTTGAATTTTGAATTCTTCGAAGTCCAAAAAAAAAATCACTTCAAAAGCAACTTAAACAATTCCATTAAGTCAGGAAAGAGTATTGGTTATAAAAATAAACTCTTAACTACTGAAAATCATTAGCAATATCAATCAAACTTTGTAAAACAATGAGAAGGAAAATTTTTGTTTTATTAGTATTGCTAACAACTTTTTTAAATAGCGACGCACAAAAGTCTGGTTACGTTTGGACCTTCGGAGATTCCGCAGGAATTGATTTTAATAATTTATCAAATCCGCAAGCAATAGAAAGCGCAATGGACTCAAGAGGAAGTTGCACCTCAATTGCTGACAGCTTAGGTAATTTATTGTTTTATGCGGGAATAAACTATTATGATCTGGGATTCTCGACCAATGTATATAATAGCTTGCATCAACAAATGCCCAATGGAGATAGTTTGAAAGGAGTTGCTTGGTATAATGAATTAACTATTGTACCAATGCCTTCAAATGTAAACAAATATTATCTATTTACACTTGATGTTAATTTTGATATTGGATTGTACTATTCAATAATTGACATGAATTTAAATGGAGGGTTAGGTGATGTAATTTTAAAAAACCACAATTTAAACTCGAATTATTGGGCAGGTACCATAAAAGCAATTAAGCATGCCAATGGCAGGGATTGGTGGTTACTAATGCGTACTGCGGCAAACAATTTCGACGACAAATATTATCGGTATTTAGTAAGCCCTAGTGGGATTGACAGTATGCCGGCTCAACAAATTGGCACGGGATCTCAAACGGGTTTTGTGGAGTTTAAATGGAATAAGCAAGGTGATAGAATGGCAATGATAAATTATGCGGGATTGATTGAATTATATGATTTTGACAGGTGTACCGGATTATTGTCAAATCCTGTAACAGTTCGCCAACCTGTTACAGTTAATCCAGCTCCAGCTTTATGGTCGTGTGAATTTTCAAATAGCGGGAATGTGCTTTACATTAGCGCTAGCCCCATTATACCCGACTCCTCGAGATTAATTCAAGTTAATTTAAGAAATTACCCCAACAATATCACAATGGATACTTTATGGGCAACCTACTTCCCTAAAGTTACTGCAGGTGCGCTAAAAAGGGGGCCCGATGATAAGATTTATTTTTCTTGTGCCTATGTTCCTCCA